>DAIDJF010000008.1 GCA_027451525.1 Ktedonobacterales bacterium | reverse complement strand
GGGGCGAGCAGGCCCTGCTCGCCCCCTCGCCGCTGAGTAACATTTTCATTTGAGTGAACCATCATCTTTCGGTAACATTTTCATTTGAGTTGACACGCAGTTCTTAGAACTTGTTATTACCCCTTTCAGTCACATTTCAGAAGAGTCAATACGCACACAGACGAAACGCCGACACACACAGACAGGGTCCCTGCCGTCTTCTCCCCACGGCAGGGACCCTGTCTTCTCACCAATATCAGGTCAGGGCGCGGGAGAAGTTACGCTCCAGGCGCGTGGACACGTGACTCCTGCACATGAAACAGCGCTCCTGGTTTCCAGGGCAGCCCTAACGCTGGCAGTAACCAGCGATCAAGACCAATCCATCCACAGGCCCGCCATGCGAAGACAAGGAACAATCCAATCATGCCCAGGATCGGGTTGACACTGACTGTCCCAGCTAACAGATAGTTCAAATTCATTAGCACGCCAAATCCTGCCGCAATCCCCGTCAGCACCCCCAAGAGGAGACCGACACCAACGGCAACCTCTCCCCACGTCACCAGGAAGGAGAAGAACCCCGCCCCAGGCAGGACAAAATTATGCAGAAACGAGGCATACCACCCTTGTACTGCTGGATTGGCTCCTCCCGTTTTCGCCAACGCTCCTGCTACAAATCCTGACAAGGCTTTTCCACTCGTTCCCCACGCCGGTGACATGACCTTTTCCCAGCCTGCAAGCAACCACTCCGCTCCCACATACATCCGCACTACAAACCACAGGGGGGCAGAGCCAGTTGACCCCCCAAAGAATTTCGCCACGGCAGGTTCCGGGAACTGTTCTTTGGTGGACACGGTCTGCAACGTCGCGCGTTCCTGCATATACTGCACAAATGCCACCAGCAGCGCGATCACAAACAAAACCAGCAGCGCCACATTCCAAAAATCGTTCGCCGTTGCCCCAGCCACCCCCAAGATGATATGAACCAGGGTCCACATGCCCGCTACCGCAACAATCAAGAGCCCAGCGTTAAACGCCATCTGTCGTTGATTGGTCATTTCCTTTGCCTCTTTTCCTGTCTCTCCAGAAATTTTGCTTCCTGATAAAAATTCCTCTCTCCCCAGCACCAGCAGAAGAACGCTCTCGCTCCTCTCTCCCCAGCAGAAGAGTTTTCACTCTCGGCTTGCACTCCTACTATATGATACCTGTCTCACGACACAATCACACACCAACGCTATGTATCACAAATGTAACACGGGATCGGAACAGATTGTATGCGCTTTCTTTAAGTATCGGCAACGTACACCAGCATGTCGAACCTTGCCCTTTAGCACTAACAATACCCACTTGACCTCCATACTGCTCAATGCGCATACAACAGATATATAATCCGAGGCCCAAACTCACTCCATTACGCGATGGCTGTTTCACGATCTCTGCAACACGGGAAAAACGTTCCCACACACGCTCTTGCTCCAATGGAGAGAGTCCTGGCCCTCGATCCTCAACGGAATGATACGCCCTCTCTTCCTCTATACGCAGGCTCACAAGAATGGGACGTCCGCTGGCGCGTATTGCACCGCATGAGATAGGTCGTTGCTGACGACCTGACTCATTCAACTGACATCGGCCAGCATAGGAACTCGCTTACTGACAGGGAATGTGGCCAGAATGGCCCAGAGGGGACACGCTGATCTTCAACAGCCTCATACACAATGCGCATACGATCGGATGGCACACAGCAGAAATCAAACTGGCCCACCTGGATGCGTGTGCTATCCAGTAAATCACGCATGAGACGACGCTGCAGCCGCATAAACCGTTCAAGCAAAACTTTATGCCCACACAATCTGCGCATACGGACCAGCCTCTGGATCATTTCCCCCAGCATACGGGCCAGTCCCTTGCGTCGTGACATCGGTTGTGGTTACAAAACGTGTATCATCAGGTGACCAGGCTAGAGCAAAAATTGGCGTATCAATATAAAAGATCACATTACGCTCAGTGTCTGCATCCCAGACAACTACAACACCACAATTATCCCCACAATAGACCTGCGTAACAGCGGCAATACGCTTTCCGTTATGTGACCACGCAACAACAAAAATGAGATCAGGCAGAACACCAAGTGATGAATTTGTTTGGGCAACCTTCACATTGTATCCATCATAAATATAAGCCACCTTTCCAGTAAGAGCCTCCCAGACCTGGACCGTTTTGTCACGTGAACCAGAGGCAAGACGCTTGCCATCAGGTGCCCAGGAAACCGAATTTACCACATCGCTATGTCCTCGGTAGGTAAAAAGGCGTTCTCCCGTCGCAGCGTCCAGTATCTGTACAGTCTTATCAGACGAACCAGAAGCAAGACGTTGACTATCAGACGACCAGCAAACTGTATTAACACTATCTGTGTGCCCATGATAGACAAACCGTTGCACACCAGTCGCAGCATCCCAGAGACGCACTGTACCATCACCAGCACCAGAGGCAATCAATCTCCCATCTGGTGACCATGCGACAGATATTACAGGAGCGGTATGTCCACGACAAATTAGTACATCCCCTCCACTAAATGCATCCCACATCTGTACTGTCAGATCGGACGCCCCTGAGACGACGCGCTTGCTATCAGGTGACCAATCAACAGTTAATATATCAGCTTCGT
The DNA here is from genome assembly GCA_027451525.1 of Ktedonobacterales bacterium. Lineage (GTDB taxonomy): Bacteria > Chloroflexota > Ktedonobacteria > Ktedonobacterales > Ktedonobacteraceae > DTNP01. The sequence continues at coordinate 106,979 of DAIDJF010000008.1, read as the reverse complement.
GACCCTCATATCTAAAAGGTGCAATATGCGTATCTGAGTTGGTAGCCCACACCTGTACAGTCTTATCTAAAGACCCCGAAGCAATATATTTACCATCTGGTGACCATGCAGCAGTCGTCACACGCATCTTGTGACCACGATAGGACAATAACACCTTTCCGAGAGTATGAGGAGATGGTGTAACATGCACGGCTGAGGATGGTGAAATAGGTTGAGCACAGCCGTCTACACTCATAGCTAACACAAATCCAGCGAGGCTTTGTAAGAAGAACCGACGAGAATAAAAACCGGTGCGATGTGTCCGTCTATACATGCTGGCAATCCTCCTATCTCAGAACAAAGAGGGCCTACACGAGAACTAATCAAGCAGTTACAATAACAGGCATATGTAAGAGCATAACATGCAGACTAGTAACTGTCAATATGTAATAGAGCGTTATATTTCATTGTCTTCAGGCTCGCATGTGATAAGATAGTCGTTAACGAGGCACGTTCCTGGCCTATCCCATGAACAGATCGCTTCTTAAAAACACCATTGCCAGGGAAGGAGAAGGTACAGGGTATCATGGATACGCTTTGTCTTCATTTCATCAACAGCGAATTTCGCGATTTTCGTGGTCGATGGGTCAAGGATGATCTACAGCAACCAGAATGGCTACAACAATTTCTCGCTAAGTGGGAGTTACATATCGAAAGCCTTCCCGATGCTACAGTCATCGCTTCACTCGTCTCACTACGCACACTCCTATCCCATATGATCGGGTCCATAGCAAACGGACAATTTGGAGATAATGACATAGCACTATTAAACACTATTTTGAGCAGAATACCAATGCAACGTTCTTTAAAAAAAGAGGCAGGCATATACAGGTTAGAACTGATCCCGTTGAAAAAAGATTGGGACTGGGTACATGCAGAAATCGTGGCATCATTTGTTCATTTGTTGACAGAACATGATCCCGAACGCCTCAAACTTTGCGCAAATCCCCACTGCCGTTGGGCGTTTTATGATGATAGCAAAAGTCGAACCAGACGTTACTGCACAGCCGATAAATGTGCGAACCTCTGGAAAGCTCGTCGCTTCCGAGCACGTCACAAAAGCGATGCCTAAAACCAGTAGATTACCTGAAATACTTTTTGCTCACGTCCTTGCGTCTTCGCTTCTAGCATCTTATTTTCTTAACTGGTACTCCGTGCGAGATACACAGTTTGCGTTGGGTATGCGAACTCAATATCATCTTGTGCAAATGCCTTGATAATACGGAAGCTAATCGCTTGATGAATATCCATATATTGAGTATAGTCCGCAGTCAATACATAATACACAATCTCATAAAGATACGCCGAGTCTCCAAAAGTTGAGAGATGCGCCCGATCAAACCGTACCAAATCAATAGAAGTGATGATATCGCGAATCAGAGACGGTATCTTTTCCAGTTTCTCGATCGGTGTTTCATACAATACGCCAACAGAGAAAACAACACGCCGTTCCGTCATTTTTTTGAAATTCTGAATGCGGGTAGAGGTTAGCTCACTATTTGAAATAACAAGCTCTTCACCTTGTAAAGCACGCAAACGGGTCGTCTTTATGCCAACTTTTTCAACAACTCCCATCTCGTTCCCAACCACGATAAAATCCCCTTTGATAAAAGGACGATCAAAATGAATCGCAAAGTAACTCAACAGATCTCCTAATATATTCTGAACAGCCAGGGCAACCGCAATGCCACCTACACCCAGACCTGCGACAAGCGAAGTAATATTAACACCTATATTAGAGAGGACAAATAAAACTCCGATCACCCAAAAACTAATTTTGATAATCAGCTGAATCATATCCTTTACATGCCCTATACTCGCTCCTTGCTCCTCTTTCATTCTTTTATCAAGCAGATAATCCATAAAAATTCTTAATGCTGTAATTACTTGATAAATTATATAAACAACAAAAATAGCGTCTAGAATTTTCTTCAGAAAAGGATTGAGCACAAGGAATTGTACCGCTATGTAAAGTGAGACAAACACATAAAAAACCATACTAATAGACGCAAGGAACATAAAAATTACATCATCCAGATCATTTTTCGAGCGTTTTGCGAAAAATAGAAGTTTCTTTATTACAAAATATTTTAAGAAAATCGAGACACTGATAGATATTACCAGTGCCAGCGTAAAATATAGGTAACTATATAACGTATTTCCTAATAACGTCTTCTCTAAGAATGTAAAGGATATCATAAAAGGACCCCTCCCAGAAACTTACTTTTCTATTACACAATAGACGAGTATCGCCAACTGATTATCTTCAACTACTGTTAGAATAGCCCAACATATTAGCACATCTACATACTATGCCAAAATTATTCGTTAGGGAAAAACAAGGAGGCATAAATAGGAACACTTCCTAAACCAGGATACCGCTGGTGTTTTACCAGTGATATCCTGGAAAAACTATTACTGTGCCCACGGTACAGGCAATTCGCTCGTGCCAAGCATACGAAAAGTTGCCTTAACTGAACCAAAACAAACCACATCGCCGTTCTGGATCAATTCGGGTCTGTGAGGAGTAAGCATGATTTCGTCTACCAGAGTTCTGTTGCGACTCCCCAAGTCTTCGACATAAAAGGCTGTATCTTCCAGGCGAATGCGCGCGTGTCGGCGCGAAACACTTTTTGAAGGATCACACGGAGCTAGATCGATATCTGGCGCAACTCCATGCGTAACATCGGCACGTCCAATAATTACAGTACTTTCTTGAATCGCAATACGTTGTACCGTCTGTTCATCTTGTCTAATATCCAGAATGGCATAGACCTTGGCACTCTCTGGCTTCAGCATACCAACACTCAACCACGTCCTGCGTGTATGCCGCTCACGTGTAAAAGATGGCCTGAGTAAGGTTTGCTCTCCCTCCTCTATATTCGATGCAGCAGGCAATATAAGCGTTGGTTTGAGCAAGGTCTGCTCACCTTCTCCTGCATTTTGCGCAGTATGATATTGGGGCTTTGGTCTGAGCAGAGTCCGCTCACCCTCTCCTAAATCATGCTCCCCACTCACCTGTTTGGGCGGCACTGGCATCGATTTCAACACCGAGAGTAGTGTGCCAGCCCGCAAAGAGCGCGTGAGTTGGTTTTTGTGGCACGGCCAAGAGCCGTTGCCGCTCTGGGAGGTGTGGAACCGATACCAGCGACGCTACAGTCAGGAGCATGGCTATCGTTTTGACAAGCAGTGCCTCTTGTGGGAGCGTCCGCGCTTGCGTACCCCCGAGCAATTTGAGCGTTGGAGTCACGTGGTGGCGATTGCCCAGAATCAGTTGGTCTTGGCTCGCTCGTTGGAGCAAGTCGAGGGGCGACCGTGGGAACGTTCGACGCGAGCTTGCACCCCGCAACAGGTGCGCCGCGCCATGCCGCGAATTCTGGCACAGTTGGGCACCCCTGCCAAGCCGGTTCAACCGCGCGGTAAATCGCCGGGACGATCTGCAGGAGCGACAGTGACAGCGGCGACCCGCTATGAGGTCGTCCGCAAGCCCAAACCGCTGCCCAAAACAGAGCGAGAAGCGGTCTGCTAAGGGCTGATTCGCTCTCATGGGTCCCTGCTTTCTGAACTGAGCGGATTGTTCTTGCTCGCTTGGTTCCTTTGTCATAGTCTAAACGTCAATAATAATTACATGCGTCTGTAATAACACACCTGTCACAACGTGGGTGTTCAAATACACAAATACGTTGCCCATGCCGTAATAAGCCTTTATGAAAATTGTAAATCGTGCGTGCATTTCTCGGTAGTAAGACTTGCAGCAAATCATGTGTAGCCTCCGCAGAGACCTTCTTCCCGATAAGCCCCAAACGACCAGATACACGATGTACGTGTACATCGACAGGTAATATCGGCTGCTGGCAGCTAAACAAAAGCAAGCAAGCCGTTGTTTTAGGACCAACACCCTCAAAACGGTTCAGCCAGGCAGTGCTTTCTTCTAACGGCATTTGACATAAAAAATCAAGGTTGAGGCTCCCTCTCTCTTCAGTAATCTGGCGCATAATCGCCTGTAAGCGTGGTGCTTTCACTTCTGGCCAATTGACATTCGCAATTGCATCCTGCACCTCTTCCATTGGCGCATCTCGTACTACCTCCCAGGAACCAAATCGCTGCAAAAGGACCTTATAAGCAGCTGCCGTCTGTTCGTCTTTTGTACGATGCGACAACACAATATCCACTAACTGACTCATTGCATCCTTGCTCGAAAAGGGCACTTCTCCATAAAAGTCTGTCAGACGCTGCGTGACATACAAAGCTTTTTGCACCAGTCTCTCAACATCCGCAGTTGGATAGCCATAATCTTCGGGGTTACGTTTTCCTCTCACGCTCTGCTTCACCTACTACTCATATATTTCTATCATCTTTACGCCTATTTTCTACCATTCTATTGTACACGCAAGAGTATCGTCAGAGGTTCCATTTCTTGTACTTGCCAAAAACAAGGCAATCAGAGCAAACCCAAATTCGCTCTGATTGCCTGCCATTACTATTATCTGCTACTTCTTTTTCTCATCTATATCAGGCAGCACTGCCTCTGCCTCATCTTCGCTGGCCTCTCCTTGATAGAGCTGCTCTAAACTTTGCTCTCTGGCGCGTGCAATACGTGCCAGTCGCTTCTCAAACTGCTGCCGGGCATAGTCACGGACAACCTCTGGCGTGCCATTCTCACGCTGGTTGTCAGCAATAGCCACGAAATACTGCTGCATACGCTCTTCAACAAGCGGCCATAACGATTTGTCTTGTGCCACGAGACGAGAGATCAAGAATACGCCATAGGCAATATGCCGCGACTCATCGCGCTTGATAAGCTGTATGCCTTGCAGCAGCCCAGGCATCATCTTAGCCTGTCCAAGCAACCGTGAGAAACTAAAGTACCCTGTTTCTGCCAACACGCCTTCAATAATCATGTTATACAGCACTGAGGCTTTTACCTGATTGACTGGCGAGGGATCGGTCAATAGTCTATTCATCGTGTAAGGCAAATCATCTCTAAACAGATCACGCGTGTTATTGGCTGACTGCCTGAGCACATTGAAATCTTCCTGCTCTTGCAATACCTCGTCCAGAATACGGCGGAAAAACTCAGTATGCTTGGCCTCTTCCCACAGAAATGTGGTTAAAAACATCTCCTCTTCCAACCTGTTCTCACGCGCCATCGTGATAATAAGCGGTGTCAGATCTAAGGTAACAGCCTCCTCTCCAGCCTGAAAACCTAGAATGAGGTTACGCAGGCGTTCTTTATTTGCTTCGGGGACAAGCTGCCAGTCCTGCCGATCCTGAGTGAGATCAATGTCACGCGGGTCCCAAATACCCAATTTTTTCGCTTTATGGTAGAGCCGCATAGGGAGAATATCATGGCGCAGACCGCGTTTGCTGAGCGAGGTAAAAGCCCGATTGGGAGATGTGGTCATGCAAATAGCTCCTTCGCGATGTTTGCTTCTCTGTCGTCAATTGTCATGTTAAGGAATAGCTTGGAACAGTGTATACACCAAAACAATTTCATTCGATTAGACGAAAATATGGCAGCGTCAGGTCTTCTCCCACCTTCTCAAATGTGACCTGTACGTTCGCGCCAATTGCAACGCGCTCACGCGACGCATCAACAATGCGCGACATCATACGCACGCCTTCCTCTAGTTCAACAATAGCAACAATAAACGGCACATCCGCTGCGAACGCCCCGAATGCTTGATGCGCAACAGTATACGAATAAATTGTTCCTCGCCCTGACGCGACAATCCATGAGAGATTCTCTGCGTAACAATGCGGACAAAACGCGCGCGGGTAAAACACTGCTCGTGAGCAAGCATTGCAGTGTTGAATACGCAATTCACCTTGCGCCAGACCTTCCCAGTAAGGACGCGAGTCACTATCTTGCTGAATCTCCATATTTTGCATAGGCATTAGGCTTTAGTCCTTTCCCAGAATAACCGTTGCCGCCGACGAGAGAACACCACCCGTCCCATGAGCAAGCGCAATACGCGCATCCTTCACCTGTCGCTGACCACATTCGCCACGTAGCTGTCGTGTAGCTTCAATCAACACAAAAATGCCATACATTCCTGGATGGCAGTAAGAAAGACCGCCGCCGTTAGTATTCAACGGAAATGCTCCCCCAGGTGCTGTCCGTTGCCCACTCACAAAAGCACCACCTTCGCCTCGTCCACAGAAACCAAGCGCCTCTAATGTGAGTATCACCGTAATCGTGAAGGAATCATAAATTTCCGCAACATCAATTTCTGCTGGCTTCAGACCAGCCATCGCGAAAGCTGCCCGTCCTGACGCAACCGCCGCCTGATGCGTCGCCAGATCAGGCATATTCGCGATAGTATTGTGTGTATGTGCCTCCCCATGCCCAAGGATCCACACTGGTGCTTTGCGTGTATCTTTCACTCGCGCCGCTGATGCAATCACAACCGCTCCGCCTCCATCGGTAACTAGGCAGCAATCCAACAGGTGCAACGGTTCAGCTACCCAGCGTGAATGTAAAACATCCTCCATTGTGATTGGATCGCGCATCATTGCTTTCTCATTCATCTCCGCCCATTTACGTGTCGCGACCGCGACCTCAGCCAGTTGCTCACTCGTTGTGCCATATTCGTACATATGGCGCGTGGCGGCTAGCGCGTAAGCTCCTACTGGAGTAGGCAAACCAAAGGGCAGTTCATACTGCTCGGTCAGCTTAACCGTATATGCCCCTCGATTACGCGACCGATCTGAGCGTTGCGTACTACCGTAAGTAATCAACGCAACCTCAAACAGCCCAGCCTCTATACCCGCAACCGCGTGCCCCACATGGGCCTCAAACGAAGAACCACCAATATTTGTTGTGTCAGTATAGCTTGGTCTGATCCCCAGGTATTCTGCAAGCATCAGATTGGGCGACCATGCCCAATTTCCAGCACAAAATAGCGCGTCAACATCACTCAATTGCAGCCCTGCTTCATCGAGAGCTGCCTTCGCTGCCTGAAGCTGAAGCTGCAATACTGTCTTATTTGGAGTGCGCCCAAGATCAGACTCAGCCACACCCACAATTGCAGCCTTTGATGCAAAACTCATCAGAACATCTCCTTACCTTTGCTATGATCATTCATGTAGAGGTAATCAAGCTGAATAGAAAAAGCATACCATATTTTGGTTACTCAGCAAACATTACAGACAAACGCTTTTATCACACGAAATACGCCCGACAATTGGGAACTATTGCATATCTAAAAGCGTCTCTCATATAAAGGACAAATATTCTATTTAAGGAGATAAGTTATGAACCAGCAATGCTATAAGTTATCTTCATCACAACCTTACTGGCTCTTTTCTAGTTTTTTGCTGCTATTGCTTCTCACAGCCTGTGCGCCACAGACAACAACATCGACAACCACAGCACAGCAAAATATGTTTAACAATATACCTCTTGGTCTTGGTAGCACACCAGAACCGGGAACAGACGGCAAACCTCATTCAATACCAAATGGTCATTGGGAAACCCTGTTCGCTACTAACAATCTACTGTACGCAGGTTCAGACAACGGTCAGGTATATGCCTTTAATACCAACACAGGACACGTATACTGGCAATTCTCCATCGGTTCAGCCCCTACACCCATCGGCATTTTTCACGACATTCTGTACGTTACCGCTCACGATACGCTCTATGCTCTTAATTCCCAAAACGGGACTCCGCTCTGGAACTATCAGGTAGCTCGTGATATCTCTGCCCAGATGGCTGGCAATATTATCGTCCTCAATACTAGCGCGGAAGGCAACATTGCATACCTTTATGGCGTAAATGCAATTACAGGTAAACTAATATGGCAGTCTTCATTTCCTGGTATCACACCCGGTCTTCTTTCGGCCAGCAGTAACACTGTCACCTACATACAAACACAGGGAGATATTGAACATCCAACACAAACACTCTTTGCCCTTAATACAAACAATGGCCATCTGGACTGGAAATTCAATCTAGCCAGCAATGACGCCCTAGCCCATGGCATTGCGGAAGCAAATGGAGTATTCTATCTGGCAACAATCAGTGGAGCTATCTACGCATTACAAGGTAACAACGGCGCACTCCTCTGGCATGTTACCACCTCCACGCCTTCTTTCGGCTTAGCTGTCAATATCTATCCAACCATTGCCAATAACGTCGTCTATCTCGCTACCAGGCAAGGTCTCGCTGCGTATCGAGCTAGCAATGGAACATTATTATGGCAAGAGAGTAAAGAGCTGATATCCGCTCCTGCCGTTCAACAGCCAGTTATCAGCAATGATACCCTCTATCTCACTACTACGGCAGGAACAGTACTGGCATTACGTACCTCTGATGGCACACAACGCTGGCACCAAGCCAATCTTTCCGCCAACGGGCAAGTAATGCTTAACAACGGTCTACTCCAGGCAAGTAGCATAAATGGAGCTTTTGCGCTACGCGCAGATAATGGCCAGCTACTCTGGCAGCGCAATACAGGCAACCATAGCTCCATGTCCAGTGCTGGACCAGCCGAAATCATCTCTAGCAATCACGTCTACGTCCAGAATGATGACGGCTCTATCGACGCCCTTGATGTACGCACTGGAAATATTCTCTGGCATTACGCCATCCCAGAGTTGTCTGTACAATCACCGCCTGCCTATAGCGCATCTGTCACCTTTACCAAAAATACCTCATACCAACAAGCACTTCAGATTGTCAGCAGCTTAGGTCTCACACCGACTGCTATTTGCACTATCTCATGGCAATCAGGCAGGATAGAACAAGGCTATCACAACTGGCCCAGCTTTATGCTAACAGCAAACATCAATAGTGCCCCACTGTGGTTTAACCGCCTTCAAGCAAATCCAGCCGTTACAAATCTTCAGCCCAACCCAATATATAATTGCCCAATGTTACGCCTTAGTAATAACCCTAGCTACCTTCCTGAAGAGCAGAGCGGAACCTATTTACGTGTCTCCTTTTCATCATCAGTCAGCTATGAGACGGCACTTACCATCATAAATAATCTAGGCTTCCGTTTAGCCGCCCCTTGTTATGAACAGGCACGAGCGCAAGGAAAGAAACCAACATGGCACGACATGGGCCAACAATCCACATTTACACAAAACTACATGCTCGTTCTGGCAACAAATAGAACGAACCCAATCACGTGGCAACAACAACTACAAACGACAAAAGGCGTTACTACTGAAACCGTACCATTCAAAGCAACGTGCCAATAGTAAAGACTGGACAAATTTGTTTTCCACACGATTCCTGACTTATGCACAGCATTTCCACCGCGGTGAAAAAGAATTGGTGGATAGGGTGTGGAAAAATGGGTAGGCAGATCACCCTTTCCTCAGCTATACTTTCGATGAAGGTTGCGGAGGAACAGAGCAAATGAGCACGTTCCTACCGATGGCTATTATTTCTTTCTGATGTTCTTTCTACACCAGCAAGGAGGATGTCTCATGCCTACTACTACACTGCCATCGGACCAAACGAATCATGCCGAGCGTCTGACGCCAAAAAGTTCGTTGCGTCATCGCCCTATTGCTCCACAAACTTCAGCGCAGCCGACAGCACGAGTGCCCCGTGCCTCCCGCACGCAGACACAGACGCGGTCTATGCCCAAGAAGACACAGACAATAACTGGCACACCTATTCCTAACGCACAGCCAGACGACGTTCCCATGTGGAAACACACTCGATCTCACGCTGCTTTATGGCAACCACGCCTACTTTTGCCCGGTGTTGGCATCGGCATGTTACTCGCCATACTCGTCGTGGTCCTGGGTCAACTCCTGATCGGCTGGATTGGCAATACCTGGAATACCTTCCAATATGGCTATCCACGCACCTATCAGGTAGATGCTGTCGTGGGACATCACGATAGTGTAGCCCATCCCTCCCACTTTATCGCCCTCAACATTCAAGGTCAGATCGAGATAATCGAGTTTCCAGGCGGTGATGCATCACACGCAAAAATCTATCTTGGGCCACATGCCTACGGTTCCCAGGCTGATCTTGTTCCCGTCACTTTACGCTTCGTTGATACGCAACACAACCATCAACCAGACATGGTCATACAATTCCAGGGCGAACAGATTATGTTTCATAATGCCGATGGCACATTCCATCCACCATCGGCTCCTGCATAAACAAGAAAAGAGGCTATCTTGATGCAGCATGCACCTAATTACTGGCCCACCGAAGACTGGCGTACTGCTCCTCCAGAAGAGGTACAGGTTGACCCGGCAATCTTGGCACAGATGCTGGAATATATTGACGCAACAATCCCCGGCCTGCATAACATACTAATTGTACGTCATGGCTACCTCGCATTTGAGACCTACTACCAGGGGTTTCATAAAGACAGTTACAACAACATTGCCTCAGCGACCAAAAGCATCGTCTCGCTATTGATCGGAATCGCCCTCGCTGAAGGCAAATTAACGAGTATCGACCAGCCCATGCTGGATTTTTTTCCTGAACTGGCATCTCAAGAAACCGATCCACGCAAGCACGCAGTTACACTTCGTCATCTCTTGAACCTTACAGGCGGCTTTTCTCACGAATTTCCGCACGAATACTGGCTTAACCCTGTCGCACTGGCGATACAACGCCCTATGCTGCACCAACCAGGCGAGGTTTTCTACTATGATAGTCACGACGTCGATATCCTTGCAGGCATTCTCACTCGTGTCACTGGAATGAATGCAGCCACTTATGCCCATACAACACTTTTTGCCACCCTGGGCATCTGGCAACACGACAACATGCGCTTTATCTGGCAACGAGAACCACAGGGAGCACATACCTGGCACGGCGATGCATATTGGGACGAGCAAAACGGCTTTCCCTGGAAAGTAGACCCGCAAGGCCACAATACGGGTAGCTTTGGCCTTCATCTAACAGCTCGCGATATGGCAAAAATCGGCTATCTCTGCCTTAAGCAAGGAACCTGGAACGGTTCACACATGCTTCCCGCAGCGTACTTTACTCAATCGATACACCAACAAAGCGCAGGTGGCCCTCCCCTCAATACTCCTTATGGCTTCTTGTGGTGGCTTACCACACACCAAGGACATCCAGCTTTCTTCGCCTCCGGTTATAGCGGCAGGCTCATCTACGTTATTCCATCGCTCGACCTTGTGATAGTCACAACTGCTTCAACACTTACAGTTCGTGACCATCCCGATCAAGCCAAACAAATTACAGACCTGATTCCGCGCTTTATCTTTCCTGCCCTCCACGACATGGATGGTAGCCCAACCATGCACACAACATAAATGCCTGCTAGTATTTTAATTAGAACGCAGACAGCACGTAAAGATGAGGAATATCCTATATTCCTTGCTTGTTTCAGTAGGTACATTATTGAACAGCTAAAAGGAGAGCTAGGATGGCTGAAACCTCAAACAATCGCGTTGATATGGAAAAGGGCCGTCAGGCCTATGAGCAGACGCGCCTACGTCTTGCAACCAACCCTAAAAGTGGTAAAACTACTATTCGCGCGGTGGCAAAGCTACTCGAAGACATGCACATCGAGGGACGTGTCGGTAGATTTCACATTGAGTCTGACGAACCCGCAGCACGCGGCGGAACAGATCTAGGACCAACTCCTTTACAATATTTCGTCGCTGGTGTCGCTTTCTGCCTTATCACACAACTCGCTCGTTTTGCCCCCATCTATGATGTCCCACTTGAAGATGTGCAAGCCGATGTACGAGCAGAGTTCGATGTCGCCGATAAATTCGGCATGGAAGGCCCAAACGGAGCATTTGAACGGGTGACTTATGAGCTGAAGATTCGCAGTACCGCGCCAGACAAACAAGTTCGTCTACTAATCGAACACGCTGAACGTGCCTGTCATGCCGCTCAATCCTTGCAACAACCTGTTCCTTTCGCACTAGAAGTACACTTGAATGACCATCCACTCTTGCTTCAGGAGCAATAAGTAGTTTCCCCCCAAATGGATATATCTTCACATTTTTGTTAGCAAAGATGTGCCATAACAACCCAAATAGTATTTTTCTGCTCAGCATGTCTGTAGTCCAGGCTACAGACATGCTGAGCAGGATAACTATACTGTTAAAGAGCTTATCTTTGCTTAATAAGGAAAAATGACATATGCGAAAAAAATCATGGCTTGCTTATTGCTTGGAACGCGCTACCTTGCTCTTCTCTCTCAAAATGGCTCTCGTTGTCGGAACTATCCTCGGTCTCATCAACCACGGTGCCGCTTTGCTTACTGGGCATTTCACATATGCTGAAATTTGGCCGTTGTTGCTAACCTATTGCGTGCCATTCGCAGTCGCAATGTATAGTCAGGTGCAGGGCAAACGACAACGCGACCTCACCAACATACCGTCTTACGCACCAATTCAAGACGAAATAAAAACCAAATAAGAAGAGCATACCATCAATAAGCTAATCATCTACCCACATCTCTATGCCTCAGAGACAACTATGCAATGTAGTCTTCTCTGACAATGAGATATCTAAGTCAAATATACAGCACTTCCATTCTCACTTTTTCACCACCTCATATTTTATTCACCAAAACTCCATCTAGTGCTCATTCTTTGTATCCTTTGCTACAGAAAAATGTTCACTATACACGTACACTAATGTGTAATTAGAGATACCGCGACAAAGCTTACAATCTATTCAGACAGGAGGAACGCTATAACTCAAACAGCGAATATTGTTTCTATGCCATCTCAACCACTCAACGCACTATCCCAACATAAGCTTACACAACGCCTCGAAAATGTGGTTTCGCTTGGATGGCAAAACCCATACTACCGCTCACACTGGGGCACACACAGCTTCGATGATATTCTTACACTTATTCACACAGGCATGTTCCATCACCTGCCTATCATCCGCAAACAACAATTACGTGACAATTGGGAACAACTCACATGCTTTGAAGATGCTACTGATGTCGTTAGTTCATCAGATACGGCAGGTCGTCCAGTTGACATTCCAGTTCTATACGCTGACGAACAATTGCGCGTATTACAACTTCTCAGCTTAAATGATCTATTCACTCTCGATCCTGTAGCATGGCAAGCAAAAAAAGCTGAAGAAGCGGGTGATCGTTGGCCTACTCCCGATCAATTACCTGCTCTTACATCTGATCCCTATCTTGATGCTACGCCTACCTGCAGCACAAGCTATCGCCATAGTTGTTCCAGTACAACTCTGCAATAACCTCTTCATGCTTATTGTACAACGCCACCACGTGCAGATACGCGTTCTTACTCATCGCTTTAGGAGCCTTGCCCGCCGCCCTCCTTGCCACGCTCTTTACCGGCCCCGTATTGACGCCCACTGGCTTAAAATCGGCGTCAGCGTCATCATCCTTGCCCTGCTCTTCCAGCGATATGTATTGAAACTACACTTTGCCATCGGCGAACGTGGATTGCCCGGATGGGGCGCACTCATCGGCACAATGAGTGGCTTTACTGGCAACGCAGGCCCCACAACAGCACTTGCCATGCAAGGCTATGGCCTCCAGGGCTGCCAACTCGTAGGCACCATTGCATTGTTACAGCTAGCATTACAAATGGTGCGTTTGCCTGCATACATTGCCACAGGGATTCTTCCCTCTCTTGCAAAATTGGTCCTTCCATATCTTTACGTTGACGTGAACGGTAATGTATGCTATCTGTAATAAGAGGAACTATCCTCTCATTACGCATTCGTCTCACTCACAACACCTACTTGGAAAGGATTGGATATGACAGTCTCACAGCGTGATGACGTGCAAGCCACTCAACGAACCCCACGCGCACGCAAACCTATTGGCCCACACTATAAATGGGTCGCGCTGACCAATACCACCCTGGGCGTTTTGATGGCAAGCATCGACTCAAGCATCGTTTTAATCTCCCTGCCTGCTATCTTCAACGGTATCCACGTCAGCCCTCTGGCACCCGGCGAATCAAACTACTTTTTGTGGATACTGCTCGGCTATATGGTCGTCACGGCTACGTTACTCGTGACCTTTGGTCGCATTTCCGACATGTTTGGACGTGTCCGCCTCTATAACATCGGCTTTGCCATTTTTACTGTCGGCAGTATCTTGCTCTGGCTCACCCCAGGAACTGGCAATACTGGTGCATTAGAGCTAATTATCTTCCGTTTGATTCAAGGTGTCGGCTCTGGTTTCCTCTTCGCCAATAGTGCCGCGATTATCACCGATGCATTCCCGGCCAATCAGCGTGGTCTGGCTCTCGGTATTAACCAGATTGCTGCTATTCTCGGCTCCGTTATCGGTCTGATCTTGGGCGGTATTCTCTCTTACTTCGACTGGCGTCTCGTCTTTCTCGTCAGCGTTCCCGTCGGCATCGTTGGCACAATTTGGGCATACATGATGTTACGGGAAGTTGCAATCATCCGTGCACACCAGAAAATTGACTGGGCAGGCAATGTCACATTCGCCCTTGGCGCAACTATCCTGCTACTCGGTATCACCTACGGCATTGAGCCTTATGGTGGTTCACCTACTGGCTGGACAAACCCTCTTGTAATCGTGGCTCTTACGCTTGGAGTACTACTTCTACTCGCTTTCATCTGGATCGAATTACATACTGAAGACCCCATGTTCCGTCTTGATCTCTTTAAGATTCGTATGTTCGCCGCAGGCAACACCAGCAGTTTTCTGGCCAGTATCGCACGTGGCGGCTTACAGTTCATGCTCGTAATCTGGCTCCAAGGTATCTGGCTCCCCCTACACGGTTACGATTACGCTATCACACCACTCTGGGCAGGCATCTATCTCCTGCCTTTGCTCGTTGGCTTTGTTGTCATGGGACCAATCAGTGGCTGGCTTTCTGATCGTTTTGGAGCGCGTGCCTTTTCCACAATCGGTATGCTCATTCAAGCAATCGGCTTCGTGCTTCTGACTACCCTACCCATTAACTTCGATTACATCTGGTTTGCGTTGCTGCTCTTTATGTTAGGAGTGGGTCAGGGCATGTTCTCTTCACCCAATACCTCATCTGTTATGGGTAGCGTACCAGCCGAACAACGTGGAGCCGCATCGGGCATGAGAGCAACATTCCAAAATTCTGGTTCTCTGGTCAGTATTGGCATCTTCTTTAGCATCATTACCGCTGGTCTGGCTGCCTCACTGCCCATAGCCCTTACAAGTGGACTGGTTCAGGCAGGGGTACCAGCTTCTGTTGCCAGCAATATTGCCCACCTGCCGCCAACTTCCGCCCTCTTTGCTGCCTTCCTGGGATACAACCCTATGGCAACACTCATTTCAGCCAAGGTATTACAGACACTCCCCGCAGCCAATCAAGCCCTCTTATTGGGCAAGAATTTCTTCCCTAACTTGATTTCAACACCTTTTACGATTGGCATTCATGGCGTCTTCTATCTCTCAGCAGCGATGTGCCTCGTTGCCGCCATCACCTCGCTCTTGCGAGGCAAACATGTCGTCAACGAATAAAAACGGTCAACAAAATGGTGTGTACGGTAATAGTCGTACACACCATTTTCTTCATGCTCAGATTTCAGCAAGTACACAGCTAGCTAGCCAGCAATGTGTAACACAATGCGTCCCTGTCCATGACCACTCTGGCTTAACTGGTGAGCCTGCCGGGCTTCAGACAGAGGAAATGTCGTCGCCACAGCAACTTTGACCTCACCACTATCTATTAGCTGCGCAAAGGTTTGCAACAGTTCACTAGAAACACGCGCAGAGAATGACTCAACATGCACATCTCGCTCTTTTACAAGCTCTGCTGGTGGTTGACCAGCAATAGTCACCAGCGTTCCGCCACGTTTTAGTGCCTGTACAGAAGATGGCAACGCATTCCCACCTACCCCGTCGAATACCAGATCAACGTCATGCACAACCTGCTCTACCGCTGTCGTAGTATAATCAACAACTGTCTCTGCTCCCAACGAGCGCACAAAATCCACATTGGCACGCGAGGCAGTACCAATCACGTGTGCACCTTTCCAGCGCGCAAATTGCACCGCGAACAGCCCCACACCACCTGCTGCTCCTTGAATCAACACGCGCTGACCAGCTTCCAACTTCCCATAATCAAAAAGACCCTGCCAAGCCGTCGTCGCTCCCACTGGAATTGTAGCCGCTTCGTCAAAGCTCAGTTTTTGTGGTTTAAGCGCAATAGTCGAGACAGATGCCACCGTATATTCGGCATAAGCACCCATGCCTTGACCGTACACAGCTTGCCCTTTCTGGAAAGCTGTCACACCCTGCCCTACCTCTTCAATAACGCCTGCAATATCAACCCCAGGGATATAGGGAAATTGCATCGGACGAAAATCCTTCAAAAATCCCTGGCGAATCTTCCAATCTACTGGATTGACCCCAGCAGCATAGACACGTACAAGGACCTCACCCTCTCGCGCCACAGGACGCTCAATCTGCTCAAGCGTGAGCTGCTCTGGCCCACCATAATTATGTACACGTATAGTTTGTATGGACACCATACAATAATCCTCTTTCATTCAGAAACACTATGATTATATGCTCTCGGTTGCCTACAAAATAGACACACCATTATACACGGTGGCATCATTCGATACGATTAACCCCTAAGCATCAACCAATCGCCATTCACGATAACAAACCAGACCGCGCATATCATCCAGACTACCAATACCCACAAAATAATCGAATAAGGTAACAAGTAATGAGCCGGGAAGCAGAGCTTCTCCGGCCTATTAAAAATCTGCTCAGCTAGACAGCATTATTGGACAAGTGTTGTGACCTGTGGAATCGGCTGACCACAGTTCGGACAATAGCTGGCTTCCGCGTCCATCACCGTGTTACAGCCAGGACAACGCTTTACGACATGCTGGCTTCTTGCCAACAACGCGCGCCGGGCTTTAAGTTGCTGGCGGAACAGCCAGAGCGATACACTCAACACGATCAGGGCCAGGAGAATGATTACGGCGATTACTGCCCCAACTGAGACTGAGGAATCAGCAAAAACAAATGGTACATCCAGCATACACATAGCGTTTTGTCTCCCTTCCATTGCTACGCAACAGGCTCATTTGGTCGAGAAATGGCTGTACGTAACAACAACTTCAGGAGCAGGAAGATCAGACCGTAGATCGCCATAGCAATAAGTGTTGTCGCCTCTAAGACCTCTGCACCATTCGCACCAAATGTCGGATTCGCTACAATACCTTTGAATACAAAGAGAAAAATGTTGGTCAGGTTGTAGAGAAAATTTGTAAACGGGTTCGTCGGATCGGCTCCAATCAATTTGAATATAAAACGCACTGCCAGCGCGACCTCTAGTACCAACAACACCCAGCCGATGTAGTCAATCACTTTACCAACGGTAAAAGCAGTCGTATAAGCTCTATCCTGCTCAGCAACAACTCTTTCTGCATTTTGTCGCTCAATCTCAGTATAGGCAACATGTTGCCCTACAGGTGGCGTGTTTTGTACATACTGAGGATACACGGGCCTTGCTGACTGGATAGAGTCCTGTGCAGGCACAGGATTGGCTTCAGTAGGTTCGCTACTAAATGATCCATCTGGATAAGGATTTTGTTGCAATTTGCCCTCCTCATATTACTGATTGATAACTATCTCTTACTGATACGTATCAAAGCATGACTTTACATACAAGCCAGAACAAGGACACCAAAGTTTTCGTCCTGTGGTACACTGATTAATCGATACCCGAATTGATTGAACATAAAAACTGCTAGCGAGGTCTATATGAGCAATACAGAGGTCAAGGAACAACTATCAGCTCCCGATTTTACCCTGCCCGCCGTGGGAGATGACACAATCGTGAAAAATGGACAGGTCCATCTGGCCGATTTACAGGGCAAAACCGTCGTGCTCTATTTCTATCCCAAAGATGACACCCCTGGTTGTACAGCCGAAGCGTGCTCATTCCGTGATGCCGACCACGAGATGCAAAAACGAGGTGTCGTGGTCCTGGGTGTGAGCGCGGATGATATCGCCTCACATCAAAAATTCGCCGAAAAATACGGCCTGTCTTTCCCACTGCTCGCTGATACCGATACAACGATTTCACAACAGTACGGCGTATGGAAAGAGAAAAATCTATATGGCAAGAAATACCTGGGAGTAAACCGCGAGACGTTCCTGATCGATAAAGATGGCATCGTGCGCAAAATCTGGCACAAGGTCAAGGCAGAAGGTCACGCGCAGGAAGTCCTAAATACCATTGAGTCATTAGGTCTCTAATCACTCCAATTCGTCAGGAATTTTCCTATACAGATAACATTACTGGAAAGGAACATCCCGTGGAGTTCACTGAAGTAGTCCGCAAACGTCGTATGGTCCGTCACTTTACCTCTGAGCCTGTGGCATCCGAAGTAATTGACCGTATGCTCGAATTGACACGCCACGCGCCCAGTGCAGGATTTACGCAAGGGCAATCTTTCATTGTCGTCACGCGGCCCGATCTCAAAAAAGAGATTGGGCGGCTATGTGGCGAGGAAGAATACATTGCTGGCGGCTTTCACCCATTCGTCTCCGAGGCTCCCGTCCTCTTTATTCCATGTACCAGCGAGGCCGCGTATCACCGCCGCTATCAAGAATCCGACAAGGTGAATGAAAACGGTGCTGAAATCGAGTGGCCTGTTCCTTACTGGCACATGGATATCGGTTGTGCCGTGATGATTCTCTTACTGGCTGCCGTCGAAGAAGGTCTAGGTGCGGGTTTTGCCGGATTTCCCGCAGAGGGTCTTAAGGAACTGCACACGCTGCTCAACATTCCCGCTGAGGTAACGCCTGTCGGTATCATTCCCGTCGGCCATCGCGCTCAAGATGTTCCTTCACCATCACTCAAGCGCGGGCGCAAAGCCAACACAGAGTATATCCATCGCGAGGGCTGGTAGGTATTGTCAACTTTCCTTGCTTTCAGCACATGGCTTGACGCTTCACAAAAAATCAGGTAGTATGCTTATAGATTGTAGTTATGAGAAAGGTTGTACATACAGGGTATGGCTGTTAGAGATTTTTTGCGGGACAACACTTTCCGCACTCGCTGCTCCTGGCCCACAGCCGTACTATGCCCTTTTTCAGGTTTAGCGTCTTTCACCCCATAACATTCCCGTCAATACAGACGACTGAAAAATAAGGCCGTGGGCGATATGCAAACATCGCTCACGGCCTTTGTGCATCTCCTGAAAGGAAAATACAACTCTCATGACAGTATTTCGTGCATTTACACATCGCGCTTTTACACTCCTGTGGAGCGGACAAATCATCTCGCGTCTGGGCGATAGTCTCTTTATCATCGCGCTTGCCTGGTGGGTTCTACAGAAAACTGGTTCGGCAACGGCAATGGGCATCGTGCTCATCTGCTCGACAGTGCCAATGCTCCTGTTTATCCTCTTTGGCGGTGTCGTGGTCGATCGTCTGCCTCGCGTGCGCCTGATGCTAATCTCCGACCTGCTCAGTGGCATCGTCGTTCTTCTGATTGCCTTCCTGGCCTTCCAGCAACGACTCGAACTCTGGCAAATCTTTGTCATGAGCGCATTCTTTGGCGTCGTTGAAGCGTTTTTCTCACCCGCTTACACGGTACTCGTTCCCGAACTCGTGCCAGCCGATCTCCTACCAAGTGCGAACTCGCTGAGAAGCATCAGCATACAAGCGGCACAATTCATCGGCCCCGCTATTGCAGCTGGGATAATCACACTGGGTGGAACATCGCTCGCGTTTGCCATCGATGGCATATCCTTTTTCCTTTCGGCAGCTTGTTTGCTCGCACTTCCACGCCTGGAAACCATGCGACAAAGCGAGGAGAAAGAGGCAGGTATACTACAGGACCTGCGCACAGGCATTAGCTCAGTGCTGCATTCCCCCTGGCTGTGGGTGACATTGGTCGTTGCCTGCGTCAGTACTCTTTTCCTGTCTGGCCCTTATGAGGCGGCCCTGCCCTTACTTGTGAAAGAACGCTTTGGGACACAGGTGGGTATCTACGCGCTCCTTACCTCGCTTTCCGCGCTCGGCTCTGTCTGCGCTGCATTCTGGCTTGGGCACTTCAAACGGCTACGTCGGCGTGGCCTACTCACCTATGGGGCATGGGCTTTCTCAGGCCTAATGCTCATAGCGATGGGTCTACCGATTGGCATCATAGGGGTATGTGTTGCCTTCTTTATTCAAGGAGCAGCATTTTCAACCCTGGGGCTATCCTGGATGAATACCTTACAAGACCCTGCGTTCGTTGCTCCCGACCAATTAGGGCGCGTCGCCAGTATCGACCTCTTCGTCTCTACTGGCCTGCTTCCCGTCGGTCTTGGTTTAGCAGGCATTGCCGCTGATCACTTCGGAGCCTCAGCAATTTTTATCCTATTTGGGGCTATCGCGACAGCACTCATCCTGCTCGGTCTGCTACATCCCGCTATTCGTGCGGTAGATTAGAAGTAGCTTCATGTTGCGTTCCAAGCATAACATCTAGGGTTATATCCGCTCATGAGCGAGGCAACATAATTATGTTGCTTCGCTCACGAGCACATTCAAAGTACAAAATTCATTTCATAGAGTCCCGTCTAGTTCTCGGTATAGCACCTTATCAACTCAAGATACGGCAGGTCGCTCGGCTTCCACATAGGATTGGGTAGGCAAATGCGGAACAATTCATGCCTGATTTCCTCTTTGCAGCACATCATACAAGGTTCTCAATCTGAACGCTACACCTTGGTCGAGTAAACAAGCAGTAGTATCTTGACATCAGTCCATAATAACCTTTACAATAGGCCAGCACAGCAAAAGCAACGAGGGGAAGTTGCAAATTAGATTATATTCTTCATAACCAGCAGACAAAATAGCCAAACGCATCTCATCGCCTAAATACTCTGTGCATATATACATCCACTTCAATACGTAGCAACTTGGGGAGGTTCTACATTGGTAAGGGTTGAACAGCAAAAATGTGCGCATAAAAGTAGTACTACACAAGATTATAGCAAAACACGTTTGAACCGTTGGCGTCTTCTGAAAGAAGCGCAAGCCTTACTACCAGATGAGCGTGTTGCATTTTGTAAACGTCGTCTTCAAGCTCCTACGGTTGACATACTCTATTCTGAGAAACAACAAACTGCACATTATAAAGGCCTCATGTCTTGTGGTTCAGTCTGGCATTGCCCTATCTGCGCAGCAAAAATTTCTGAACACCGCCGCACCGAATTAGAGTTAGCGATAGCTCGCTGTAAAGCAGCGGGCGGTATCGTATGTTTTGTCACTTACACAATTGCGCATACTCGCCAAGATAATCTTGCAACACTGCTACACTCTTTTCTTACTGCTAGGAAAAAATCTAGACAGGGACGCAAGGCTCAACAGATACGGAGACAATTTGGTATTCTAGGCACAGTAAGCGTCCGTGAAATCACATGGTCAGAACAAAATGGCTGGCATCCTCATTGCCACGAGTTAGTTTTTTTTGAGCGCGAAATTGATGCAGAAGCATATGCCAACATAGCCCGTGAACGCTGGTACAACAGCGCAGAAAACGAGGGGTTGAGCATGAACGAGCATGGTTTTCAATTAGATACAGCAAATGAAGCTATTGCATCGTATATCGCAAAATTCGGACGTGAGCCACAAAAAGATTATTGGGGCTTAGCTTCAGAGATGACAAAATCGCACATGAAACAAGGCCACAATCAAGAACATCTCACACCTTTTGCCATTCTTGCTCGTATCGCACAAGGAAACGATGAATTAAAACCAATTTTCCAAGAATACGCTCAATGGTTTAAAGGCAAACATCAATTAGTCTGGTCTGCTGGTCTTCGTACACTTTTATTGGAGCAAAGCATAGAACAGGCAGATATTGATATCGCCCAAGAAGATATAGCTGGAGAAGAAACACAAGATGATTTGATCCTTTTAGCGAAAATCACTCGTGAACAATGGATGTCTATACTCCGTGCAGAGGCACAAGGACATCTATTAGAAATTGCGAGGCTAGGGAATCATCAGTTAGTTACAAGTTTTATTGAAGGCATCTGCGTATATAACTACTCAGCTTACTCTCTACTAGTTTTTAGTACTAAGATAGTTACCACGAATGATAAGATTATAGATAATCCTATTCATAAGCCCATTAATATCAGCAATACGAACGAACAATATCGTGATGTGAGTACAAACATCCATAACATCCTCCTATCAAGAATAAACATAGCCAAGCAGAAAGCGGGAAACACACCGCCGCCACCTCTTTCACTGCATCGGGGCAAAGCCCTCCATGTGCTAAAAAATCAAACATTCAGTTAGATCAAACCACTAGCAAATACCCATAAACCCTAAAACGTATCCACTCCATTCCACACCAACTCATACTGGAAGCTGTCTGTGTTTTTTCGTACCCTTCCCTCTCACTTCACACCACTGGAAGCTCTCTGTGTTTTTTCGTACCCTTCCCTCTCACTTCACACCACTGGAAGCTCTCTGTGTCTTTTCGTACCCTTCCCTCTCATTTCACACCACTGGAAGCTCTCTGTGTCTTTTCGTACCCTTCCCTCTCATTTCACACCACTGGAAGTTCTCTGTGTCTTTTCGTACCCTTCCTAAAAATGCCAGAGAGGTTGGAATTCTTCTGATCTCGGTACAACGTGTGCAAAGTTTCCAACAACCCTACGGATTTGACAAAACAAGGCATATTGATAATTACATCAACATGCCTTGTTTTGTCAGTTTTCAAAAACTATATTGTTCTCTTGCTACCTCATGCCCCTGGCACAGCAAAACCGCGCATCCGCAAACGTTGGAGTAGAGCAGGGCGACGCAGATATCCCTGTATCCAATCGTGGAAACGTGCATTGAATATCTGCAACTCGTTAAACTGCTCCGCCGCAGCGCGCAATTCGACCAGCAGACTGGTTGCTTCATCATAGCCAGAGCTTGAACTACGCTCTACCAATTTATTAATATGCCGCCAATGCACTTCCACGTGATCGTGAATATCTTGCAAGTGGCGCAAACGCTCCTGCTCTTCCCGCTCGCGCTTCTCGCGTTCAATCGCTTCTTGCAGGGCATTACTTTCCGCCAGCAATGTCGCATAGGTCACACGCTCACCTTCTACCAAAGGTGCTCCTGTCTGACCCAATCTTAATTTTCGTAACTCTCGCACCAGCAAGTGGCTCAATCCAGGCTCATTTCGCGCCAGACGTACCAGATACTCACTACGGCGGTCTTGCGGCAACAACTCAACCCAGGCAGCAAAATCATCTTTTCGCGCTGATGGAGCAGAACCGCTATGACGTGCGACCGCTAAAAGCAGTTCTTGCGATATCTGCAATAATTCCGCTAACGCCCGTTGCGCTGCTGTTAGTTTTCCAAAATTTGGCGGCACAGCAGGTACACCGCGCAGTTCATCATCACCCTCTTCATTTTCTTCCTCCTCTTCTTCCTCATCCCAATAATCCCCGTCCTCAGCATCTTCTTCCTCATCATTGTCCCAGATAAAACGCTGACTCGCCAGCCACGCAATATATAGCGCACGCAGGTCGCCATTCATCAGTTCCTCGCGAATGCCGATCAGCGACCCCAGATCATACTCAACCCATTGGTCAGGAGATTCCATCTCGCCAAATTGCATTTCGAGAATATCCCATTTTGGCGACTTCGTGAAAGTCACCAGATCGTCACAATCGTAGTTGTCAATAAGATCGGCAGGCAAAACACCATGTGGGAAGCGTAGAGCAAAATGCGGTGAACCCCAATTGGCCCAGTAGAGAAAACCGTCGAAAAAGTCACGCAACACCGCAATAGGATCATGTTTGAAATCGCCCCAATGATACTCGATAAGAGCATGGGTAGCCGTGACTTTGATATGGCTAGACAGCGCGTCCACCTTTGCCTGTTCGGCGCGCGTAAGAGGTCGGTCAACCGTCATAAATTCATAGCGTTGATATTCACTCATCAGCGATAACCCTCCGTGTAATTTCGCATAATTTTTCTCAGATTACGCCTTTCCGCACAATACGTCAACTCAACAGCGTTTTCCAAAAGCTGATAAAATGTGGAGAAACAAAAACAAAATTTAGTAATGAACAGAGGGATGTGCATACATGCCAAAATGTATCTCATTATTTCGTGGCATCAATGTCGGTGGGCACCACATGGTACGCATGCAAGACCTGAAAGGGCTACACGAAACGCTCGGATTGACAGAAGTTGTCACCTATATCCAGAGCGGCAATGTAGTTTTTCACAGCGATGACACTGATATGGCTCAACTTGCCCGACGCCTAGAAGAGAGTTTTGCTCAGAAATTCGGCTTTCAAGCCAATGTGGTGCTACGCACTGCAATAGATTTTGAGCTACTGGTTGCTCAAAACCCCTTTCAGCATGACCAGGAGAAAGAGTCAAAATGGATAATCGTCCTATTTCTAGCAACGCATCCAGACCCTGGCGCATTGGATTACCTCAAGCAGATTTACAGTGGTCCCGAAACATTTCATCTCATCGGGCAAGAATTATTTATTTATTATCCAAACGGTAGCGGACGCTCAAAACTAACCAACGCCTTGCTTGACAGAGCACTCAAAACCAGTGGAACCGCAAGGAACTGGAATACCGTTCTCCAGTTGCAAAAGCTACTCCAAAACCGCTCATAACCTACATTCTCAGTCTCATACGCCAAAACCTGCACCATGCCTATATTCATCATTAAGAACACAGACATGGTGCAGGTTTTCTACATCCTATGAAGGCTACCGATATTAATTGCCAATGTAGCCAATAATATCGCCGCCACCTTGTGTGCCAAAGGACGAAACCCCATTTGTATTGAAGTAAATGGGTCGTTCCGCGACGAATACCGCTCCATTTGACGTTTGTACCGTCATCGAGAACGAATTCGCGCTGCTATTCGTGCCAGCACTAAAGACCGTTTGCACGAGAGAAGCGAGGTCTTCAGTAAAACGCGCATTCGCTGGTACAGACACATTCTGCACATACGACTGCCCTAGACCATTGACGAGCGTCACAGAGATCGTTTCCGCGTTGCCAGTCGGATTCTGGATGGTCAGCCAGTCATTATACCCCGTGTTTGCATAGCCTTCAGCAAAGGTATACGAACTATATGCCGCAGGACCTACCTGTCCTATCACATCTGTACCACCAACGCATGTCGTTACATTCCCATTGGTCAAGGTATGGTTATAAGTGAAGTACATTTCACGCTGTACGACAATATTGGCTCCCGCCGATTTCACCTCCACCGAGACCTCTGGCGAAGAGCCTGTAAACACATTGTTCACGTTTACATTCCAGATCGTCTGGCTCTGTGCGGGAACTACAATCGTATAGGACTGCGTTGCGCCCGTCTTCGATTTAAGTGTGATCGTTACTGTCGCAGACGTTTTTGCCGGGTCAACATTCGCAATCGTGAGATACTCCTGCGTGCTACCTCCCGTATATCCTTCCGCAAACAGCCAGTCACTCGCAAGCGCAGATGCGCCAACAATATCATATGCACCTGAAACAGTTGTGCCATTGACAGCTGCACCCTTGAAATATGTCGGACGCTCAACGAGAATAGGCTGGCTTGATGTAACCACCGCCGCAACATGCGTTGGCAAACTAATCGCATTGGGTGAGATAGTTCCACGCGCATTAGCAGGCACAGTCGCTGTTTGCGTCCCTACCACATTCCCGTTCGCATAATACGTTGCCGTCACATTTGCGCTACTCCCATTAGGATTGAGGATCGTCAGAAACGAAGCCGCATTAGCACCACTCGCCACATCAGCGAAGTAGAACGAGGTGTTCAAATGAGTGACGCCTAACACATCAGTTCCGCTTGCGATACCGGCAAAGTTGGTAAAGTAGATTGGACGCTCAACCACTACGCCATTACAGCTTGGCGTGGCAGAACCATTCACCGTGACCAGCGTTGCCAAAATCGCCCCCGGCCCCGAATCTGGATAGCCCAGATCATTATTTACCGACTCAGTCAAACGACTATCTGGGTTGACTGTAATTCCCACTGATTTCGTAGCAGGCGTACCACCATCGGGCGTATAGTTATACTGAATAGTCGCTGCACAAGCATTGGCCGATGGATTTTCAACCGTCAGATATTCGCGGAAACCTTTCCCAACGCGCCCCTCAGCAAAGTACCATGTCTTGTTCACAGGACCAGGAGGTGTGCTCGGCGGCGCAGAAGCTGTACCTGTCACGCGCCCCAAACCGAAACGCGTACTTGTCGCACTAATCGCGCCATTCGTCCAGTCAATCTCTACCATCTGGCGCGTGTTTTGCAGCGCGGGCAACGTTCCCACTACCGTCAAACTGCTTGTAGAAATCACATCTCCCGTATCACCAACATATACATAGCGACCAGAAAGATCACTGAGCACCCAACCCTCGCGCTCGCAATACGTCTGACATGGACTCTCTGTTCCATTAAACGAGGTCATAGGAATGCTACTCACAAACTTCGGAGCCGATGCGGGTAGACCACTCACATCGTAGACTTCCAACTGGTCAAGTGGAGCATCCACCACATAGACGCGCTTCTCATCAGGCGAAAGCGCAATACCATGACTTGGCGCATTGCTCGCCCCCCAAACACATGAACCACTAAATGGCACCGTATAAAGAACAGCACCACTCGTCAAGCTAAGTACCTGAAAACCACACGTGTTGGTTGAAGTGGTAAACATCAATGTATGCTGCCCATTGACAGTAAATGGCCGCACACCATTAATAACCGGACCCGCTTTTAGTATCACCTGATTATTTGCGGGATTCACTACATCCACATAGTTAAAATTATTGCCCGTATAGCCAGCCAAATACACCTGACTACCATCTAGTGAGGTAATAGTGTTATGTCCATTTGTGCCCGTATTGATCGAACCAATCACATTGCCGTTGGTCGCATCAATGATCGAAGTCGTGTTATCTATCGCGTCCGAACCATGCGGCATATAAATCTTCATGCCATCAGCAGTAACAGCAAACTGATCTACACCAAATGCATAGTTGACAGACCATGCTACGGCGTTATGCACTAGGTCATACGCAAGCAAACTTCCATGACCACCGCCACAATTGGTTGCCCCACAAAACGAAACATAGAGCATTCCCAACTGTGGTGACACGCCTACTCCACGTTTACCAGCCTCTGGAATAGTTATTTGCTTTACCAGCGCATTGTTATTGTCAATATCGTAGACGAAAACAGTCCCATCATCCACCACATAAAGCCAGTGCGAGGTTGTGCTAGCTGCATGGGTTGCACGTGTTCCAGCAAATTGATGCCAAACGCCCCAACCCAGGAGCAATGCCAAACACACAACAAGGAGGATACGTATGTTGAGGATACGTTTCAACATTTTCTTTTCATTTCCCTGCACATACTAGAATATATTTCAGCACCACCTTCATTCCCTCAACATCCTGTTCGGGATAAGATAAAATATGGTGATGAAGATCGCCAAACAACTCAGCCGCTTCATTTCAGCACATAGCAGTTTGTTTCATTCTAAAATAGCAGTTCAATGGGATAAAGCTGTGAAGAAAAGGTTGTAGTATGGTTAAGAAGCAAACAATACTGTATTCGTCCTACAACCAACATGTGTACAATCTGCATGTAATTTCTAAACACGCAGGATAACACTATCTTAGGATGAAGAAATGAGAAGAGGAAAAACATGTCAAAAATTACCTTTATTGGTGCAGGGAGCGTCGTTTTCACCTTAAATCTGCTCGGTGATATCCTTTCCTTTCCCGAACTTGCCGAATCCGAAATTGCGTTGATGGATATTGACCCTGAACGTCTCCGCGTTGCGGAAATTATGGCCAGACGTGTAGCCGAATCCCTCAATGCCCACCCAACAATTACAACTTATAGCAATCGAAAAGAAGCCTTGACCGGGGCAGACTATGTCATTAACACCATCCAAGTCGGCGGCTACCCATCGACAGTAATTGACTTCGACGTGCCAAAACGCTACGGATTACAGCAGACCATTGCCGATACCCTCGGTATTGGTGGCATCTTCCGTGCATTGCGCACTATTCCAGTCATGCTAGACATGTGCCGTGATATGGAAGAAGTCTGCCCTGATGTTACCTTCCTGAACTACGTCAATCCAATGGCCATGAACACCTGGGCTGTCTCGAAAGCTACAAAAATCAAGTCTATTGGCCTGTGCCATAGTGTGCAGGGGACGGCAAAACAACTCGCCTCATATATGGGACTCGCTCCTCACGCATTAACCTATCGCTGCGCAGGCATCAACCATATGGCTTTCTATTTGGAGCTAACCTACCAGGGACAAGATGCCTATCCACTACTGCGCGCAGCCGCTCAGCACACCGAGATATGGGAGAAAGATCCGGTACGCTTTGAAATATTCCAACGCTTAGGATATTTCGTGACCGAATCGAGTGAGCATTGCGCGGAATACAACCAGTTCTTCATTCGCCGTGATCGCCCAGATCTCATCGAACGCTTCCATATCCCGATTGATGAATACATTCGCCGCTGTAACGTGCAAAATGCCTGGTGGGAGCAGATGCGCCAAAAACTGCTGGATGGTACAGCAGTTTTTCACCCAGATATGAGTGGCGAATATGCCGCTCTTATTATCCACTCTATCGAAACAAACACACCGCGCGTCATCTATGGCAACGTGATGAATACAAATTTGATTACCAATCTTCCACAAGAATGTTGCGTTGAAGTTCCCTGTTTGATCGACGCGGCCGGTATTCAACCAACAGTGATTGGCTCCATTCCACCACAACTTGCAGCCATACAAATGAGCAATATCAATGTACAAGGACTGGTCGTTGAAGCCGTATTAACCGGCAAAAAAGCGCACGTCTATCATGCCGCTATGTTTGATCCCCATACATCGGCAGAACTTACGCTTGACGAGATACACCAACTTGTTGACGATCTCTTCGCGGCGCACGGCACGCTCATTCCACCGCTACACTAAAAGCTAGCCCACCATCCAGCAAATAAAGCAAAGAGGATGCATTGCCCCACTTGCTATTCCTCTTTGCTACCCATCGAATGATTTCAGAAAAATTGGGGATGATGCTCACGACGTTAGTGAGGGAACCTACCCGTAGATGTGACCACCATGATGATAAAAAACAGGACTCCAATAACAGCACACGCTCCCGCAGTCAGCCGAAACCTGTTGGACCACGTTGAGTCAGTAGTGTACGCATTGACTGGTGCAACTTTATCACCGGAGAAGACGCCAAGAGCACTGAGAATCAGCCCCAATGCAAGACAAATGAGACCAGTAGAGAGGCCGGGCTGTATAAAGAGAATACCATTACTGGTGCCAAGAAAACGAATCATCTCTGTTCTGGCTACATTATCGATCCATGCTAGCGAAGTGGTTTGAACACAATACCAGAGTACCCATCCTACCTGGGTTAAGAGGAGCAGGATTTTTACAAAATCAAGCACCTTTTTTAGATACACTACCACTATCGCATTGAACCTCAAGTCGTCGAGCTTAATCGCCACCAGAATCAGAGCAACCAGAGCTAGCCACCTATAGAAGGTGTCTTGATCCACCTTAATAAAGCCCTCCTTGACCAAATCGCCTCCGCTGTACTCGTTTTGTGCAATGTTCTCGCCATATTTTTGTATGAGATTATTAGCTCCTGTTAATTGGGCCACATTATCATAATGGGTACCATCGGCAGTTACACGCCATGCATCCACAGTGAGGAAGTAATTGACGGTATACCATGGCAAGAACCATCCAGAGATGATAGCAACACTGCCAAAAAACACGAGCAGGAGGCGCGTACGTGTTTTCAGCTTAAAGTAACGTTTGGTGTGCTTCTGTATTTGTCCGGGAATCGGCGAGGATATATTGCTGACGTCCAATGGATGACTCATAACAAATGAACCTCCGCGCTAGCTTGAGTACTACAAAACGCTGTACAGCATCAAATCGTGGGAATCCTTTTCTGACTCTCGTTAATAGAATGATTCTTTTTCGGTATATATTTTTGTACATATACCCTCATCCAATCAACTTTAGTATAATGCAATTTTATATTTTTTCAAGCCACTACTTTAATTTTAAAAACATTTTTATCGCAAAACTACACGCAAAGATAACAACAAAACATGTAAAATACGCTGTAAACATTATAGATAGGAGAATAAAAAGATGCTCATTCGATACTCTGCTGAACATAAAAGAGAGAAATCTCTCTTTTGAGGAGCTTATCATACCAACATCTAAAAAAGACATTGGGGGCGAGGACAAAAGGTGTTGCGTGCTCTTGTCTGCGCTTTGTGCCAGTGAGTCTTCATACACCTTTCATAGTCTTTCTTCGTGCTCTCTAAAACATTTGCCAAAAAGACCAGTAAATGACTAGTCTGTGATCTTATTTTCAAGTGCCCTATACGGCATACTTAGCACAAGAGTTGTGACAGACCTCTTGACGCAAACAAATTTTAAAAGATCGTCATAGATAGACTAAAAAATATATACACAACTCACAAAAACTTTTGTGGCAAGTTACCCATTAAAAGGAGATAACGACATGTTCCATCGCTACCAAAAAGTCTTTGCGGCAACCGCATTAGGCTTCCTGATCTTGATTATGGCCGCTTGCGGCAGCCTCGCAGTAACTCCATCATCAGCAACAACACTCAGTAACTCGATCTCAAATGCTCCAGGGTCATACCGCTTTACAACCCTTAATAACAGTAATGACCCGACATTCAACCAGTTACTCGGTATCAACAAGCATGGCGTGATTGCCGGTTACTTCGGTAGCGGCACAGTCGTCAATGGTACACTCCATCCCAACAAAGGGTACACGCTCTCACGCCCCTATGGACAGAATAACTACGCCAATGAGAATTTCCCAGACTCTGTGCAAACTCAGGTTGTAGCAATCAACAACGATGGCAACACTGCAGGTTTCTGGGTTGATGGGAATGGAAATAACTTCGGCTTCATCAAATGGGACGGTCACTTCACATCTTACCAGGACCCCAACACTGGCGTATCGAATAATGTCAAGGTCAATCAGCTCCTGGGTATCAACGACCAAGGCATTGCGGTAGGCTTCTATACTGATAACAAGGGAAATGATCACGCCTACAAACTAAACCGCCATACAGGACAGTTCCAGATCATCCGCATGAAAAGCTTCTCTTCTAGTGCAGTGAGCGCAATGGCAACCAGCATCAACAACAATGGGGATATCGTCGGAACCTTTACCGATGGCAATGGCATCATGCACGGCTTCCTCGTAAAAGGCAACACCACCAAAGTATTCGACTACACGGGGACAGCCAATGTGACCGCCACAATGTTCCTGGGCATCAATATCCATGACCAGATCGTCGGAGCCTACACAATCGGCACAGGCAACAACGCGCAGACACATGGCTTCCTGCTCTCTGACCCGTTACATAAAGCGCACTGGCAATCTATCGACGACCCCAACGGCGTCGGGACAACCACGATCAACGGCATCAACGATAACGCAGACCTCGTCGGTTTCTACGTCGATGGCACAGGCAACACCGACGGAATGCTCGCCACTAAACAATAGACCCTTCAACTTGACTTCATCAAAAAAGAGAGCCATGGTTGGGAAATTTTCCCAACCATGGCTCTCTTTTTTGATGATATACTCTTAAATACAGTTCAGATATCGTCATCCTTCCCAGCACAAACCTTTAGTAATCAGTATGTACGATAGTCCAGGAAAGGGATCCTCTCATGCAAGATAGATTTACCAACAAAGTTGTATTAGTCACAGGGGCAGGCTCACAACGTGGTATTGGACGCGCCACCGCACTCGCTCTGGCAAAAGAAGGCGCAAAAGTGGTAATTACCGATATCGTCTCTGAGCACGTACAGAGCATTACACGAGAGTTAGAAACAATTAGCCCGTCACTAGGGATGGTTGCTGATGTACGTGATAAACAGGCCATGCTCAATGTAGTACAGCACATTACAGAAACATTTGGTGGACTAGATATTCTTATCAACGTGGCAGGTCTGACCCGCCCCACTCGTTTCCTTGACATCTCTGAAGAAGAATATGATTTAGTTGTAGATGTCAATCTCAAAGGTACTTTTTTGACAACACAAGCTGCCGTCCCTGCCCTCCTGAAACGTGGCGGGGGAACCATCGTCTCACTATCTTCCGTTTCAGGGCAACGCGGCGGCGGCGTCTTCGGCTCCTCCCACTACAGCGCGGCAAAAGCAGCTATCATGGGCTTCACCAAAGCCATTGCGCGCGAACTTACCCCGCTCGGTATCCGCGTTAACTGTGTCGCCCCCTCGATGGTCGATACCGACATCACAGGTGCGCCAATGAGCGAGGAACGCAAAGCAGAATTGAGCCGTGGCACGCTAATAGGTCGGATTGCTACCGTTGATGATATTGTTAAATCCATCCTGTTTCTAGCTTCAGATGAGAGTTCATACATAACAGGCACCACTCTCGATATCAACGGCGGCTTACACATGCATTGAGCCAGAATTACGACCTCATACTCAAAAACCACTCAGAAGTAAAACGCAGTCCCTTTATAACGTTTCATAGTTTTGTTTAAGCAGGCGAGATAGAGTCACTTCCTCTTTCCACATCTGCATTTGCGCAAGCAAAATGGCCGAGGGATACTCGGCCATACCTGACTCAGCTTTACAAAGCATTTTTACTTCCCCTAACGCACACAGTGTAGCCACACAAGACCATAGGGCGGAAGTGTCACAGGTTGATCGCTTTCATATACCGTTTCGCTTAACATATCAGTCATCTGCGTATTGTTAACAAAGCGACGCAAATCACAGGTTTGCGGATATGCACTAAAATTCACTGCCACATAAATCGCTTCCTGATCTCTCTGACGCACAAAAAGTGCGATATGCCCGTTATTGCTATCGAGCCAGCGTGTGAGACAATCTGCGGCAAAAATAGCATGTTTCTTGCGTAACGCGATCATCTGCTGTATGGGACCAAAGATACGCCCTGCTACTGTTGTAGGATCATGTCGTTGCATCAACACGTTCTCATTCGCAAAAGGGCGATGAACCCAGCGATTATCATAAGACTTGCTGCTATCATGCTGATATCCATAATCATTAAGTGTACCAACCTCATCACCCAGATAGAGCAATGGAATACCCCCAGCGGCAAATATCACGCCCATGATCGCTAAAATACGCTGGATAGACAGCCCAATAGCAACAGTATCTCCCCGATGTAGTGCTTGCTCCAAACCAGCCAACGATGCCGTTGTACCACAAATACGCATATCGTTGGTTTGCGGATTATAGCCAAATGGTAGACCATTCGCAAAACTACCCCCAAATCGCCCCGTATAAAAATCGTTCAGAAAGTTGCGATGCCCCCATGCATCAATACCAATTTCGGCACAATCCTCGTTCGCAAAGCCCCAACCAATATCATCATGGCTACGCACATAGTTCACCCAGGCAGCATTCGCCGGAATAGCAAAACGCTTCTTCATGCTATACTGCAACAAGCGCGTCTCTGTTGTAGCTAACGCTTCCCATAATAAAACCATTAATAAAGGGTTATAACTGATCTCACACTCACGCCCTATGTATTTCGCAATTTCATCGGGATGCACAATCGCTTCCGCTTTGAAAACCGTCGCAGGCGCAGCAACTCTCATTAGCACATTGAATGCCGCAATAAGCTCATGTGCCTGCGGCAGATTTTCACAATTAGTACCCAATTGTTTCCAAATAAAAGGAACTGCATCCAGTCTCAGGACCTCAACCCCTTGATTAGCCAGAAAAAGCATCTCTCCCAACATCGCATTAAAAAGTGCCGGATTAGCATAATTGAGATCCCACTGGTACGGATGAAACGTCGTCCACACCCAACGTTGCGCCTCTGCAACATAGGTAAAACTACCAGGAGCATGCTCTGGGAAAATCTCGCGTAATGTCTGACTATAACGTCTCGGCATCGTTTCATCTGGAAACATCCAGTAATAGCCCTGATATACCGGGTCGCCTGCCTTTGCCCGCAAGGCCCACTCATGTTCATCTGAAGTATGATTCATCACGAAATCAAGTACCAGACTGATACCATGCGCGCGTAACTCAGTCGCCAACTCTGCCAATTCTTCCATCGTCCCCAGTTCTGGTCGCACCTCGCGAAAACTGCTCACCGCATACCCGCCATCGTTAAAGGGCACCGGCACGCGGAAAAGTGGCATCAAATGCAAATATGTCAAACCTAGTTCCTCAAAGTAAGGAATACGCGCGCGAATACCCGCTAAATTGCCTGCGTAAAGATCAACATAGCATACCCCTCCCACTATGCGCTCACTCTGAAACCACCGTTCATCTCGACTGGTATCAAGCACGTGCAATGCTGCCGGGCGCGCAATGAATGCCTGCGCAGCCGTCACGCAAATCCGTTCTAGTTGCTCGACAAAATCATCTCGTTGCCCATAAAGATTTGATAATAAATCAACAAGGACAGCAAAATGTCCCTCCAGGCGCGTGAAAAATATCGCACGTTGCGCGTCTTCGCTGAACACTATGCTCAGACGCTCACGGATTACAGGCCACAGGTCTCGCGATGAAACCATCATGATAAAAAAACCTCCAAGATAAGATACTTCGCTTGCGGTAAATATACTATAGCACACATCTCATCAGAGAAGGAATCGCGAAAAGAACGTTTTTATTTTTGTCTTGCTGACCGATGAGCTCCTCATAGCGCAAGATTCCCCACATCTCCTTTGTCAATAACTAACTGATTAGTCAGTTATTGACAAAGGCAGCGAGTACAGTGCACAATAATAACTGACCGGTCAGTTATTATTGTGCACTGTACAGCACAGGATTTTGCGCGTTATGACTACAAGAAGGGAAATGTCTTATCATGCCTACGAAAATCCGAGACGTACGACCTCCATCTGGCCTGGCCCGTCTGTTCTACCGGCTTCCTATCTGGCTCTTTCGCCTGCATCTCGGCTGGCTAGCAATGGGCCGCTTCCTCCTCCTCACACATATTGGACGCAAAAGTGGTCTACCACGCCAGGTAGTGTTAGAGGTATTGCAGCATGACACGACCAGCGATACCTATTACGTCCTGGCAGGCTGGGGTACACAATCAGATTGGGTCAAAAATATCGAGAAAACGCCGCAAGTAACCATCCACGTTGGGCTACGCCAGTTGAGCGTCCTCGCCCAACATCTCTCTGCAGATGAAGCCGAGGCCAAAGTTTTAGACTACGCTCGACGCAACCCGCTCCTCATCCGCGTACTCCCCCGTCTGATGGGCTACCGCATCGATGGCAGCGAAGAGGACGTGCGTGCCCTGGCTCATATGAGTACCGTGATCGCTTTTGAACCTGCACATTCATGACAAATACCAGATACTTGCAGCATATGCGACAATATGCGGAAAGGCGTAACTATTTTTCTGGAGGTAACCGTATATGTCCCCTCGTCCTGATGTGAGTGAAGAACGTAGAAATCAGATACTGGAAGCTGCAATGGCCGTGTTTGCCCGCCAAGGCTTTGACCAGACACGTATGGATGATATTGCACAGGAAGCAGGTCTGAGCAAAGGCGCACTGTACCTTTACTACAAAAGTAAGGATACGATCATCTCTACGATCTTACAATTCTTCTTCACCCAGGCAATGAATAAACTTAGCAGTTTTCTTGAGAGTGAGGAACAACTATCAGTGCGTCAACGGTTGTTCTCACTCAACCGTTATTATATGCAAGAAATGAAGTGGATGACTTCACTCGTCCCGCTAAGCTTTGAATTTTACGCTGTTGCTGCACGCCAGAAAACAGTTCGCCACTTTCTTAAACAGTACTTCAAAGACTATCGTGTTGCCCTCACGCAACTTATCCAACACGGCATTGAACAAGGCGAATTTCGCCCCATAGAGCCAGAGCAGGTTGCTATCTCCATTACCGCACTCTATGAAGGTTTGGCTTTGCTCTGGCTCGTAGATCCTGACGCCACTACCTGGGAGCAAACAGGCGCAACTTCTCTGACCATCCTACTGGACGGTATCACGGCACGCTAATACTGCAATGAATAAGCTCAAGATTATCCCCTACTGTAGCAACTACCGATCAGCAGTTTGGGACAATCAAAAAATCAGCATAGAAAGGACGGGGCTAAGATGAACGAAAAAACTATTCAACCAACTCTTGAACCCTCCTTTTTGATCGAATGCATCAGAAAATGGTATCACGCTCAGAATATATCTCTTCATCGCCTTCCAAGTGCTTCTGGAAAATATATCTATCAAGTGAAACTATCAAGCGGAGCGATTTGGGTGCTTCGTGTAATAGAAGACGCAAGCAAGGCAACCTTGATCGAACTGGCTCATCTACTCTTGTTCTTTGAGCAACAACACTATCCTGCTGAACGGATCGTTTTCACTCTTGAACAGGCAACAACGGCAACTGTTGACGGCTGGCATCTCATGATGACCACATTTCTCGTCAGAGCACCGCTCTCCTACACTCCTGCAACCTTCTCGTTGCTTGGAGCAATTGTGGGGCGACTTCATGCTCTCAAACCCAAGCTTCCCTATGCCCCTCCTCAAGCGAAGATGCTTCCATCAGGTGAACTCGCATTCGCACAGCAGCAGTTGGACACGATTGCTTCTCGTCTTCCACGTCCATATATTGCACACTATCAGTTGCTAGAGCAAGCTCTTTTGTCCATTGATCGCGGGACGCATTTGCCAACCACGCTCATCCATACAGATTGTCATCCTGGAAATGCGCTTGTGACAGAACCTGGACACATCACCCTCCTGGATTGGGAAGAAGCAGGAATGGGACCTGCAATCCAAGATGTTGGTTTCTTGCTAGTGAACTGTGATGGGAAAGCACCTTGGGACGCTCTGTCAACTGGTTCTTTTCAGAAAGATGAAGCGTTTCTTCAAGCGGCCATTGAAGGATATTGTCAATATCATCAACTGACTACTGATGAACTCAATTACCTACCTGATGCGCTTCGTTTTCGTTCTCTGGTCTTTGGAGCCTGTAGCTTTGCATCGGCTATCGCGCAACAGAAAAATGCTGAATTTTCCCAGTGGTGGTGGAACCGCTATTGTGCTGCTGAAGAGATTGCCGACCAAGCAAGAAGCTTTTTTGAGCACCTATTGCAGGAGCAAAGAAAGAGTTAGGCTGTATGCATGTTGACCGACAAAATGTTCCATCAGTGGTGTCTGCGCAATCATATTTCGCCAGAGACAGAAGCTTACATTCAGCATATTCGCTCATCGCTGCCCGTGCGCAAGGTACGGAAAGGTGAATTTCTAAGCCAAATAAAGCTAACTTTGACAGCACAAGCACAACACACTCTACTTTCCCTACACACATAAACCTTTAGCCCTCACACTCATCCCCATCATGACAAGAACATTGCTCGCCAGTACGCGCCTCATGTAAGGCTTCGCGTCCCTCTTGCACTATAAAATAGACCAGGACGAGTGCGCTCAGTGGATCAGCCCACCACCATCCAAACACATGATTCAGCAAGAGACCGACAAGCAGAGTCACCGACATATAGGCACACGTAATGCTGCACATTGCATCGGCTTTGAGAGCAGCACTGCCAATACGTTTTGCGACCCGCAGTTTTCCTTGCCACAAAAGCGGCATCATAATCGCTGCCGCGAGCGCAAGCCCAACTCCCCACCAGGATGATACGGGATGTGTGCGTGCCAGTAATGTCCAGCCACTATCAGCCACAATATAACAGGCTAACGCGAACAGGCCCAGTGCCGTCACCCAGGCCGCTCGTCGTTCCGCCCACTCTACACGCTCTTGCGAACCCCCTCGACTCTCAACCAACAGCCGCCACAACAGCATACCACCAGCAATCAGTTCAATAATACTATCAATCCCAAACCCTTCCAGGGAAACGCTTCTGCTCGCAAAACCGACACTCAGCGCAACACCCGCCTCAATCACCATCCACACAATCGTGACTACCTCAATACCAACCCCTAAACGCAACTGTTCATGACGAGCAGACAGACGTGACGAAGAAGATGTAGTTTGTGACTCCGGTAATGAATGTGCCATCTGCAACCATCCTTTTTCACCAAACTATGACTTCCTCGTCACGACACGACGCACAGAGGAAGCTGTATAACGCGATAGCTGAACTAGATTCCAAATAGGCTCAAAACGGCCCCCAGACAGCCTTTACGCTCCGCATGCGTAGATACGTTATTATTCGCTGTCCTCGTCAGTAACGTCCACTGCTCCTTCATGTCACTGGAATACGCAGGCAGCAAGGTCACACGCAGGTTATGCTTCGGACGCAACGTAATCAGCGGCTGCGTCCCAGGTACATACCCCGGAAGAGGCTGGAGCGCGTAACGCTGCAACACAGTTGCAAGAATCATCTTCGCTTCCAACTGAGCAAGCGGCATACCGATACACGTGCGTGGACCACCACCAAAGGGGAAGTAAGCTCCAGCTGGAATATTTTCCCCCTGTGCGGCATCCCAACGTTCTGGACGAAAAACATCTGGATCGCCCCAAACCTCCGGCAAACGGTGAATAACCCATTGACTGAGCATCAGCAACGTGCCAACAGGCAGACGTACACCGTCGATCTCACATTCCTGAGCCACAAAACGCGCCTGAAACCATGCTGGAGGATAAAGACGCAACGTCTCATCCAAAACCCAATTCAGATACGGCATCTGCGCCAGGTCCTCGACTGTTGGCACACGCCCATTCAGTACGTTCCGCAACTCATCCTGAAGTTTAGCGCGCACCGGTGTATGCTGCGACAGCAAATAAAAGGCCCAAACCAGCGCATTTGCCGTCGTTTCATGTCCAGCCGCCAGAAACGTTAAGATGTGGTCATGTATCTGCTTCTCGTTGAGTTTTACTTCAGGATCATCTCCATAAGGTGCTTCCAGTAGCATCGAGAGCACATCATGATACTCTTCTTTGCTGGCACGCCGTTGCGCAATCAGCGTAT
Organism: Ktedonobacterales bacterium; assembly: GCA_027451525.1. GTDB lineage: Bacteria > Chloroflexota > Ktedonobacteria > Ktedonobacterales > Ktedonobacteraceae > DTNP01. The sequence continues at coordinate 67,983 of DAIDJF010000008.1, read as the reverse complement.
AGATCAACATATCAAGCTGACGCGTTGCCGCCATCCGCTTGCCATATCCGGTAATGGGATTATCAATACGAATATTGAGCGCGTCTTCGGCAATACTTCCCTGACTGCCAATCATATCATTAAACACGCTACTGAGTGCCTGCAGTTGATGCGAGAGATCAACCGAGAAAAGGCATTTACTGATAATGCGCAGCGTCAACGCCTGCATATCGCGTGAGACATCAATCTGATCGCCAATCTGCCAGTTTTCAAGCAGTTCTTGCGTGTATTGATCAATAACCTCTGCATATCCCTCAACCTGCTTCTTATGAAACGCAGGCTGGACTGCACGACGTTGCTGCCGATGCTGCACCCCATCTATTGTTAGCAGCCCCTCGTTTGCCGCGTTCCCATCCTGCTGCAAACCACTATTCGCGAAAAAGCGAGGATGCTCAACTAATACATAGCGTACATGCTCTGGGCGAAACAGCAGCACGACAGGCATTTTGCCGATATGAATCGTTGCCATATTGCCATACGTGCGCTGGAGTTGCTGAAAGTAACCAAGCGGATCGCTACGAAACGAAAGTAAATTGCCAATATATGGAAGTTTACGTGGTCCTGGTGGCAGTTGTGCCTTTGGCGTTTGTATATCTTGCGCTGTAGTTGCCATTGAATTTTGTCCTTTTAGTATGCTGTTCTCACATGCATCTCCTCTCTATAATAGAACATAGAGAGCAAGAAAGACAACAGTTACGTTGCTCTCCACGCTATGACAGCAAATTTTTAAAAAGCGCAGTGGCCGTACCTGTGACCGTTTTGTGTCGCCATTGCGTTGTAAAGGGAAAGAAAAAGGCTCACAATTTATAAGAGAAAATAGCTATCTTACCTGGGTAGGGAGTAGAACATGCAACCAATAGATACCGTTCATCAACATATAGAAACTGATATGGACCACTATACAGAAAAAAATTTACCGCCTCTTCAGCATCAATGGCCTCTTCTCAGTCGTTCGCAGTTTATCCTGGCCTATCTACCAACAACAGCGAGCATGACCGAACAAGACAAACGGAAAAAGCAAGAGGAAATTCGTCGCGCGATTGTTGCGCAACTCTATCAAGATGATGCAAAATATGCGCTTGATACACATTATCTCGCTTTTTTACTGGTAAAGCAGGGACGTGGCGGCGAGATTGTTGGCAGGCCCTACGCAATAGATCACAATAGCCAACAACAAGAACTACCTTACACGGGCTTAGAAGGCTACTATGCTGGTTCAGAACAGCGCGAAAAGCGTCCTGGCATGAGCAGAGAAGCAATCTTGTTGGAAGAGGCCAACATGGGTGCAGAATTGTTAAAAACGATCAAGAAACACATGGTTGAGCAGTATTCGTGGGTCAATTTTGCCCATCTCAAACATGTACTAGAAGGGGGCAAACCAGATAAAGAGACATTAAACAATATTCAGGCCTATTGGAGCATGATCGTGAGCCGCCTCCATGTCAGAGTCTATCATAATCCAGAATTTGAGCCAACATTGACCGAACGCATTGAAGAGCTAGGCAAACTGCTTGGCGAGGTCGCTGGACGCACCGAAGAAGAAAAACATTTAAAGGAAGCATTAAACAAAGAATATACCCAACTGCGCCAAACATACGCCGCTATGAGTCAGGATGAAAAAGAGCAAGAGATCCACGAAAGAAAGCAGCGCGAGGAAATTCGCGCCAGCCGCTTAGAAGAATTTCATCATTTCCGAGAAGACACCTATCAGATGTTAGCAAACGTTGATGGAGGCCATTATGCGCTTGATGTACAAGCTACATCTCCTGAGAAAACAATGGTCACGGAGACCATTACATTACCAGAACTGCCTGCGAGAGAAACGTATCCTCCAACCTATGCACATTTCACGCACGAACAACTGGAAGGCTACTTGTTTATCGCGCAATTAGGAACAATTGGAGGTGACCCGTTTGTCAGAAGCGCAACCGCTACGGACGAACTAGATATCTAGTAACACATCAAATGAAGGACAGCTTAAGATAAGCCATCCTTCATTTGATCAGTACGCCTAACTTCTACACAGCAGCTTCTTCTTGCACCAGAGTGCGTCCAGTGAACTGGCTATTATACAGGTCTGCATAAAAACCATTCTTCGCCAGTAACGACTCGTGTGTTCCTTTCTCGATAATCGTGCCGTGATTCATCACCAGAATCATATCTGCATCGCGAATGGTCGAGAGGCGGTGAGCAATCACGAAACTCGTTCTGCCCTTCATTAACTCTCCCATCGCCTTTTGAATCTGCATCTCGGTTCTGGTATCAACGCTACTGGTCGCCTCATCGAGGATCAGGATTTCCGGGTCTGCCAGGAATGCGCGCGCGATAGTCAGCAACTGTTTCTGTCCCTGAGAAATGTTCGTTGCTTCTTCATTTAGCACTGTGCCATAGCCATCTGGCAACGTGCGAATAAAATGATCAGCATTAGCAGCTTTCGCGGCACGCACGATCTCATCTTCTGTCGCTCCCTCGCGCCCATAAGCGATATTATCGCGAATGGTCCCACTAAACAGCCAGGTATCCTGAAGCACCATACCAAATTTACGGCGTAATTCCCCGCGTTTCGTGTCCGTGACATCAACGCCATCGACGACAATACGCCCGCCATTGACCTCGTAAAAACGCATCAGCAAGTTCACCAGCGTCGTTTTGCCTGCACCAGTCGGGCCAACAATCGCGATCATCTCTCCGGGCTTGACATCAATATTCATGTCCTCCATTAGAATCTCGTCTTCTTTATAGCCAAACTTGACATGCTCAAACCGCACTGAGCCAGCTTCCGCCACAACAGCCGCGGAAGTTGCCACCTCTGGTCGCTCTTCTTGCTCATCCAACAGTTCAAAAATGCGTTCTGCCGAAGCCATTGTTGACTGAATCACGTTCGCAATGTTAGCAAGCTGCGTGATCGGTTGCGTGAACTGCTGCGCATACTGAATAAACGCCTGCACATCGCCCAGGGCAATCGACCCCTTCGTCACCATAATGCCACCAACAACCGCCACAAAAACATACCCAAGGTTGCCTACAAAGCGCATCAGTGGCATAATCATGCCTGAAACAAACTGCGCTTTCCAACCCGCCTCGTACAAATTCTCGTTCAGTACGGTAAACTGATCAACCGCTTTCTGCTCGTGTCCAAACGCTTTGACGATCTTATGCCCCGTGTACATCTCCTCGACATGTCCATTCAGATGTCCAAGCGACCTCTGCTGATCGCGGAAGTAGTTTTGCGAACGCTTGGCAATGCCCATCGTGACAATCAGGCTCAGTGGTAACGTCAGGATAACCACTAAACTTAACCAGAAGCTAATCGTCAGCATCATCACGATCACGCCAATTAGCGTTATTGCAGAAGTAATAAGCTGCGTCACACTTTGCTGAAGCGTCGTACTGATATTATCCATATCGTTGACCGCACGGCTCAAAATCTCACCGTGTGTACGCGAGTCAAAAAACTTGAGCGGCAGACGTGCAAATTTCTCCTCTACCTCACGCCGCAGTTGATAGACCGTTCTCTGCGCCACACCCGCCATGACATACTGCTGGATGTACATGAAGATTGCGCTAATCACATACAAACCAAGCAGGATCAGCAAAACCGTTGCGATATAGTTGAAATCAACACCAGGCGCGGACTGGTGATGCAGAAATGCCTGATATTTCGCCAACAGTCCATCAAACAACTTTGTGGTTGCCAAACCCAGAATTTTAGGACCAACGATGTTAAACACCGTTCCAAGTACGGCGGTTACCAGCACGACAATCAACGCGGTACGCTGCGGTAAAAAGTAGCGTAAGAGCCGTCCTAGCGTCCTTTTAAAATCCTTTGGCTTCTCCACTGCCCGTCCCATTGCCCCCATTGGGCCACCACCACCCATTGGCCCTCTCGCAGTGTTCGACTGCATTCCTCTTCGTTCCTGACTCATGCGATCTCCTCCAATGAGAGTTGCGAAGAAACGATCTCACGATAGACGCTGTTCATCTCCATCAACTCACGGTGCGTGCCAATGCCTACAAGGCGTCCCTCATCCAAGACAATAATTTGATCTGCATCCATTACTGTACTGACACGTTGAGCTACAATCAGTACCGTCGCTTCCTGTATCTCACCCTTGAGAGCCGCTCGCAACTTCGCATCCGTCTTAAAGTCAAGTGCAGAGAAACTATCATCAAACACGTAGATTTCTGGCTTTCTCACCAATGCACGCGCGATCGAAAGACGTTGTTTTTGCCCACCAGAAACGTTTGTGCCACCCTGAGCAATCACCGAATCAAACCCATTCGGCATGTTCGTAATGAACTCCGTCGCCTGCGCAATATCCGCCGCGTGCCTGATCTCCAGCTCGGAGGCTTCCTCTTTCCCATAGCGGATATTTTCTGTAATCGTGCCAGAGAACAATACCGCCTTCTGTGGCACAAAGCCAATCTTTGAACGCAGGTAATGCTGAGACATCTCTCGAATATTCACACCATCGATCAGAATATGCCCGCTATCAATGTCATAAAAACGCGGTATCAGGCTCACTAACGTCGTTTTGCCTGCACCCGTGCCACCAATAATAGCCGTTATCTCACCTGGACGCGCCTGAAAACTTATATTAGAGAGAGCAGGTTCCTCAGCTCCAGGATAACTAAATGTCACATCGCGAAATTCGATATAACCATGCTGACTCTCTGCCTCTTTCACCTGCTCCTCGTCTTTGATTTCAGGAACCATTACCAGCACTTCGTTAATGCGCGTCGCCGATGCCTCCGAACGTGGCAGCATGATAAACATCATGGAAACCATCAACAGGGCAAAAAGAATTTGCATAGCATACTGCAAAAATGCGATCAGCGCGCCAACCTGCATATCGCCATTATTGATACGAATGCTTCCAAACCAGAGAATCGCCACGCTCGATACATTCAGTACCAGCATCATTATTGGCATCAGGCCCGCGATAATCCGGTTGACATTGATAGCTACATCGGTCAAATCATAGTTCGCAGCATCAAAACGCTGCTCTTCCTGCTTGCCCCGATCAAATGCGCGGATAACCCGCACTCCCGTCAAGCCTTCATCCAGAACCAGATTGAGTTTGTCTATCTTCTTCTGCATGATCTGAAACAAGGGGATCGCTCTGGTCATAATGAGCACAATCGCCCCGACAAGGAAGGGGATAATAACTACCAGTACCAATGAGAGCGTCGCATCTTGGTACACTGCCATGATAATGCCACCGATCATCATCATCGGGGCCGTAATCATAAATCCCAGAATAATCACCAACACCTGTTGTACTTGTGTCGTGTCATTCGTCGTGCGCGTAATTAGCGACGCCGTGCTTACCGTATCAAATTCGTGCAGCGAGAACTGCTCTACGCGCGAGAACAAGGCGGCACGTACATTTTTACCAAACCCTGTCGCGACTCTGGCGGCATAAAAGCTACCGATGACAGCACAAATTGTGCCGCCAATTGTGACCAATAACATCAGTCCGCCCACACGCCATATATAGCCCGTGTCGCCTTTCACCACTCCATTATCGACAATATCCGCCATCAAATTCGGCAGATACAGGTTCGCTATGGACTGCGCAAAAGCAAGCACGAGAATAAACGCGAGTGTTATCCGATACGGCTTCATAAACCGTAATAATTTAATCATCCTTCACTCTCTCCATTCCATGCTGAATAAGACATACTGGCATCTTGCTCGTGAAAATAGCGAAATGCCTTTGATAAAAGATCCACAAGCTGATTGCTTTGTTCTTCTCCCAGGTACTCAATCAGCCCGCGTAATGAAGCAAAAAATGCCTCTTCCGCCTGGCGCACAACAATTTCACCTTTGTTTGTCAATTTTACCCCCACCGCCCTCCGATCCACTGCATCAATATGCCGCTCGATCAATCCGTTTGTTTCCAAACCATTTAAGAGTTGGGTCACTGTTGGCGAGGTTACATGGAGCAACTTGCTAATCTCCGAAACTTTTAGCTCAGATATATCTTGCTGAGTACCCCTGTGTACACAAAACAATACTCTAATCTCGCTCGGTTTACATCCCGCAACCGATTGCTGATGCCATCCCAATCGCTTAAACTGCATCAAAGCGCGCATAAGCCTCTGCTCAGTAACACTGGCAGCATGCTCCATCACCATACCTCCGTCTCTCGACTTGTTTATACTTATTTACTTAGCATTAAAATTAATTTGGCAACCTAAATATAATTCAAAAACCGCTTGCTGTCAAGAGCAAAAAACAGCTATCTTGGAGATATCAATAAAAGAGGCAAGAGATTGTCCCTTATCTCTTGCCTCTCCTCGTTTTCCGCTCTCTCGCTAGCGTTTGTCCATTGTGACTTCACGCCCCTGTAAAGCTGACGTATAGCAGGCATCAATAATCCGACTTCGCTGCAAACCTTCATAGCCGGCATGTGCCGACCAGTTTCCCTCTGCAATCGCCGCCACAAAGTTGCGCACGACCGCGAGATGGCCTTCTCCCCGATACAGGCGTGGTTTAATTTCAGCGGGCACATCCGCGATATCTATAAAGATACGTAGCGTATCCTCCCAGTTATAATTGCTCACCTTTATCTCGGCTCCCCCTTCCGTACCATATAACGTCACCCCGAAATCGTCGCTCGCACTGCTATGCGTCGCCCAACTGGTCTCTAGCAGCAGAGTACCGCCATTCTCTAAACGTAAAAATGCCGTCGCCAGATCTTCCACTTCATACGCACTGCCACTGCCATATTTTCGCGCCCGCTTATCCACCCCAAGCCCACGCCGTCCCAGCTCATTATACGTCGCAGCACTCACGCTCACGACATCCGGTTCGCCCAGCAGATGTAATGCAATATCCAACACATGCACGCCCAGATCAATCAGCGGCCCTCCTCCTGCCATCTCTTTGCTCACAAACCATGTCCCACTGCCAGGAATGCCACGCCGCCGCATCCACGTCGCCTTCGCGTAATAAATATGTCCTAATTTTCCTTCATCTATGTACTGCTTTAACGTCTGCACATCGCCACGCATGCGGTGGTTAAATACAACCTGCAAAACACGATTTGCCTTCGCTGCCACCGCAACCATCGCTTCCGCCTCTTCGCCAGAACGCGCTAGCGGCTTCTCGCTCAAGACATGTAAACCACGCTCCAGAGCTGCAATCGCTATCGGCGCATGCAAATAATTCGGCACACACACACTTATTGCATGAAGATCATCACGCTCTAAAATATCTTCATAACGCCGATATAAATGTGGAATAGCATAGCTCGCTCCTAACGCTGCCAGACGCTCTTCCTCTAACCCTGCTAAGGCCACAACTTCAACATTTGGGAGCTGCATATACGATTTCACATGCGTTTCACCGCCAAAGCCTAATCCGATTACTCCAACACGCAATGGCTGAATTACTTGCTCGCTTGTCATCCGAACGATAAACTCTCTTTCCGTGTAAAATACATACCTGCAATTCTTACAGGCCCTCTACAGTGTACCTCATCAGCTCCCTTTTTCCAAACACTTGTGTCATAGCCGTAACCGCTTCCATGTGCTACAATGCCAGAGATATCTCTATCCGTAAGCAACCCACTAGCACACTAGCGTTGTTTACCCACAGCAGCAAGGAGAATAGCTACTTGGATACTACCGAAAAAATGAACGTCGGCGTTATTGGTTGTGGTCAAATTAGTTCTATTTATCTGGAAGCACCAAGCACCTTTGACATTCTCAACATCGTCGCCTGTGCAGACTTAGACATGGACCGTGCGCGTGCGCAGGCACAACGTTTTAATGTCCCCAAGGCCTGCTCTGTCGAAGAGTTGCTTGCAGACCCCGACATTGATGTGGTTCTCAACCTCACCATCCCCAAAGCACACGCAGAAATCGGCATGGCCGCTCTCGAATCTGGAAAATCTGTTTATGGCGAGAAACCGCTTGCTCTCGATCGTCAGCAAGGTCAAAAATTTTTGCAGATGGCACAGCAAAAACAACTTCGTGTCGGTAGCGCGCCAGATACATTTTTAGGCGGTGGTATCCAGACCTGCATCCAACTCATTAATGAAGGACATATTGGTGAACCTGTGGCCGCCACCGCCTTTATGCTTGGACATGGACCTGAGGGTTGGCATCCAGACCCCGATTTCTTCTATCAGCCCGGTGCAGGCCCGATGTTCGATATGGGTCCCTATTATCTTACCGCCCTCATCGCGCTTATGGGTCCTGTACGTCGTATCGCTGGCGCAACACGCATCACGTTCCCAGAACGCACCATTACCAGTCAGGCTAAATATGGCACAAAAATTACCGTGAACACACCTACGCACGTCACAGGTCTCATGGATTTTGCCAACGGCGCAATCGGCACGATCATTACCAGTTTCGATGTCTGGCATCACCATCTGCCACGTATCGAAATTTATGGCACCGAAGGCTCGCTCAGCGTTCCCGATCCTAACACCTTTGGCGGCCCCGTCTATATGCGTGGAGCACACGAGAAGGAATGGCGCGAAATTCCTCTCACCCATGACTATACAAAAAATTCACGCGGCATCGGTCTGGCTGATATGGCATACGCCATGCGTTCCGGTACTCCACACCGTGCCAGCGGCGCATTGGCATTCCATGTACTCGACATTATGCAGACCATCCACGAATCCTCACAGGAAGGTCGCCACATCGAATTAAGTAGTACATGTGTTAGACCCGCACCACTCAAACCCAGCCTTCATCCTTGGAGCGAATAATTCTGCCTCAGCCAAGCTAACACAGGCTCTCTCTTGTAAGGGGTTATACCGCGCCATAAGAGAGAGCTTTTTTAGAGCTAGTATTGCTCACCTGGATGCTCTTTGCGCTGCTGCTCACGCTTCACAACGGTCGTTCCCACCGCTTTTCCTATCAGCAGCGGCTCAACAAGTACATCAGCTGCCGAATCGCTGACATCGCGCCGCACGGTAATTACTTTGCGCGCCTCAAACTCTATACGCCGCGATGTACGCCCTATTTTAGTAATACGCCCGGTTGCCTCCACAAAGTCGCCCGCGTAGAGTGGAGCCAGAAATTCGATACCTTCATAACCAACCAGTAATCCCTCATCACCATCACAGAGAATTGCTAACTCAGTAGCAATATCACCAAAGAGCGAAAGCATATACGCGCCATTAACCAGATTTCCCCCATAATGCGCGTCCTTCTCGCTCACACGCACCCGTAACGTCGAAACGTATTCCTGTTCAGCCATCTCTCTCTCCTTCTCATGACACTCATATAGTTCTTATTTTTAGCCTAACAAACGTTTGTTAGCTTGCTATTTCACATCACCCAGGCAATATGAAAATGGAGACTACACACAGTATATCAGATAACGACGCTCCTGAGTTTTTGTACCATAGACCCTTACTATTCTATTGATCAATCACTATGCTAATTATTGCCAAACCACCGTGCTACATACTCAAACAGAAATGGAAGGTCTAAAGCATGCACTAGCTACGTACCAGACCCCGAGCTATTTGCAGAATTTGCTGCGCGTGATGCAGCCCATCGCACAAAACTGGCAAGCCGAACTGACGTGGATTCAAGGTATTCGGGAACAAGAATTAGCCCAGACAAACTCAAAGACATCTATCCCTCTTGAGTAGGACTAGCTATCATCATAGGAGACGAGCATGGCGGAAACAAAACGTGTGATTGTCACTGGCGCAACGGGTCTAATCGGCAGTCACCTTTGTCATGCATTTTTCAACGCTAGAGTCTGCACGCCGGGATCTGCTATCTCCCTGGTAATGCTGTCATTTTATACCTCACATTGAAACACCAGCTTCCTTATCTCTATCTCAGCACATTCTGCGGGTTAGGATTGCTGCATCCACGTGATAGAATAGATCATGGTCTAATCCACAGCTAGAAGCAATCAGGAGTCTATGTTTATGCTCATGTATACTACCGCCCCAGAGCTTACTGAAGCGTACATCAGCACGGTTTGGGAAACCCTACCGCGCTTTATCCGTTCCACATTACTTCTTCCCTGCCCTTGTCCGGCACTCGCACAACGTTTCCACTGCGATGTTACCATTGCCAGCGAGACCTTTCAATACACGGGCAGTTTCAAATTTCGCGCAGCCTATAACCTGCTGTCCAGTATCCCACACCAACGGGTCGTTACAGCCTCCTCCGGTAATTTTGGACAGGCTATCGCTTATGCCAGTCAATTGCTGGGTAAAACGTGTACCGTTGTCATGCCTTCCACATCCGCACGTGTCAAAATTGAAGCCGTACAATCGTATGGCGGTGTTGTTGATCTCATTGATGTACAACACGTGAGCCGTGCTGAACGTGTTGCGCAACTTTTGCATGAGCAGCCAGATGCTTTCCAAGCTCAGGCTTATGACGACTATCGCGTTATCGCGGGCAACTCCACGCTAGGCAAAGATATTTTTTGTTCCGATACCTTTGATATCGTCGTTGCTCCTGTTGGCGGCGGTGGTCTCAGTTCGGGCATCATTATTGCCCGCGACTATGTTCAGGCTCAAACCGAGATCATCGGCGCAGAACCTCTTTTGGGCAATGACGCTGCTCGTTCACTCAAAAGTGGACATCTCCAGCAGAATGCACAGGAGCCGCAAACGATTGCCGATGGGGCACGTACAGTCAGTCTCGGCAAACTAAATTGGGAAATCATTCAACATGGTATGGCTGATATTATTGAGGTACCAGATGATCTCATCATCCAGGCAGTCCGGCACTGCTTCCGCTACACAAATCTGAAAGTCGAACCCACAGGAGCACTCACACTTGCCGCGATGTTCGCACAGCCAGAGCGTTTCGCAGGGAAACGTGTCTGCTGTATCGTTAGTGGCGCGAACGTGGACCCCGCACTCTATGCACACATTCTAGCCCAATAAGAAATGCAGGCTGGCACATTGTAGTTATGCTGCCAGCCTGCAAATACAATCATATCCTCATTGCATTCCCGCACTTCTCACCCATCACAAGGCACATTTATGCCTGGGGCGGATAAATCGCTAAGTGCATAAAGGTTGCCTGCGCGCCAGGAGGCGACCCTTGTAAATTAGAAACAAAGAGCGCGATAGTGCCACTCGTATAGCTACTATCATTGACCGTGTTAAGCGTCTGCCCGTTCACCACAAACGCCATACTCGTGCCTTTTGCGACAATCTCAATATGGTTCACCTTGCCTTGCGTTTGAATTGCAGCACTTTGCGTGTAATCCACAAGCTTTGTCGCGCTGCTATTACCTGCGCTATCAACAACCCCTTTAAAGACTGCATAGGTTCCATCACCATACAACTCAAAACGATAATAGGTCGCTAGATCAGTATTCTGATTAGAAGAACCACGAATAAAGATACCATAGCCATTATTTTGCACGCCTTTTGAGAGGGTAGCATCCACAAAGAGCTTAAAATCTCCGAATGTACGATTTCCAGGTACTGGTTCCGATAGCAGTTTGTTGTCATCATCCTCTAGTGCTAGCGAACCATTGTTGAGCGTGACTGTAAATTTGCCTGCTGCACCCTGTACATCCCATCCATTCGTGTTACTGGTAAATGCATCAGAGAAGAGAGGCGCAACCTTTGGTGATGGGGTCGGTAATGTAGATGTTTGTGTAGTGTTACTTGCACCGCTATGTAAGGCAATCCAGACATAACTGCCCCCCCCTATGACAAGAAGCAACAGAGCCACAATACCAATAACGATGCCTATATTCGGCCCTTTTTTCACAGTGGGCGACGGTGCCCTACCCACAGGAGGCGCACCCGCAAAATTGCCAGGCTGAAATGCCCCAGGCATTGCTGGCGGCATCGACGCACCATATGGTGATGGCAGTCCAGTTCCTACACCATAATAATTAGCCGCATTCCCAGGTTGCGCAACGTTGCCATACATGTTGTTTGGACTAGAGTATAGGCCGGGGGTAGCTCCCTGCACAGGTAGCCCGAATGGTGGTACCACAGGAGATCCATATGCACCACTCTGCGCTGAAGGCGGCCCTAATGGGGGCACCGGAGCTTGCCCCCAAGCTTGATTATCATATTGTCCACCGTACGCCGTTTGAGGAGCACTCCCTCCCCAAGGAGCTGACGGTATTGCTGGCGATGGTGCAGCACTTCCGCCTGCCATCGCCACATTCTGATACCCACAATTACCGCAATATATCTCATTTGGCGGCAATGGCATCCTACAGCGTGCGCAGGCACTACCAGATGTTCCGCCATAAGGCGGATATGTTGAGGACATAGACGAACCTCCAAAAAGCAACCGAAGATACGTTTGCCAGAGTATCGCATACGCAAGATATATTGTCCAACAATTGCACTTCTTATAGTATCTTTGGGGGAACAAGCAGGCATATAGCCAGCAACACTTTCTTCATGCCCGCTATCTCATTGCTTCTATCTTCTTCTCAGGCTATAATGGGATTGCGCACAATACGCTTTGTTTGCGTATTATATAGCTCGTTTGTGTCTGGTAGAGAGGATTGAATCGATGGATCCTGCTGTCAAAAAACAGGCATTACGCCTTTTCACCTATGGATTGTATGCTGTCACATGTATGGATAATGGTGAAGTCAACGCCTTCACCGCCAACTGGCTCACTCAAGTCTCCTTTGAGCCTCCACTTCTCGCTCTTTCCATCGAGAACTCTTCCAAATCACTTCCAATGATACTGCGGAGCGGTACCTATACGGTCAATGTCTTACGCTCCGGTCAGCGCGAACTGGCTGGAAAACTCGGTAAATCTGCCCTGCGTGACCCTCACAAACTCGCTGGTATCGCTTATGATCTGCAACAGCAACGTTATCCTGTATTGCAGGACGCTCTGGCATGGGTAGCCTGTGCTGTACGCAACACAACAGAAGCAGGTGACTCTACATTGGTCATCGCCGAGGTAATTGATGCTGGTATCATCACAGAAGGTCAACCACTAACCATGAACGAGGCCGGCTTTCGCCATGCTGGCTAACAAAACATCTTTCTTTTACGTTACATACACCTGTCCCACGCTATCTTTTTGCACTTTACGCAACATAGATAACGACTGGTGCCTATAGTAAGGAGCTATTCGCATATGCACAGCAGAAATGCTGTTTCTTTTGACACGGATCCGGTTCCAACCAATTGCCCATTTTGTCAGGAAACAACCATCCAAGCAAATGTACTCAAAGAAACTGCCGCCTTCCGTGTTGTCGCTGACTATGCGCCACTACTAGAGGGCCATCTCCTTATCATTCCCAAAGAACATTTTGCCTGTTATGGCGCCGTGCCATCCACGCTTGATACCGAACTCTTAGCACTTAAGCAGGAAGTTCAGGCTTTTCTCACGCATTACTACGCACCCACCTTTTTTTGGGAACATGGCGTATTTCGGCAAACTGTTTTTCATGCCCACCTGCACTGCTTCCCATTAGGAGAACTTCGCTACAACCCAACAAGCCAGTTACATGCGGTTACCGTCCAAACGCAAGACGACCTGCGTACATGGTACGCTACCCAGGGCCACTACTTTTACCTGCATGACAGTCAACAGCCATATATCTTCCCACCCCAGCCAACAGTGTACCAACAGGTCGCGCAAGAGACGCTCCGTGCGGGTGTAGCGGCCCGAAACAATTATGCAACATGGCGCAATTCACAACAACGACGAGAAGATGGCAAACCACTCATTGCCTCTACCATAGAAAAATGGCATACCTTCCAACAACAAGGAGTATCTAATGTTGAAAAACCCGGTTCGCGATGAATTCCTCATCGCTGATGATGTTACACTCCATGTCATACAATGGGGCGAACAAGGTTCACCCGTTATCTGTGTGCATGGTTTGACTGCCAACGCTTTTTGTTTTCAGGCTATCGCTGACGAGCTGGCAACAGACCATCGTGTCTTCGCTTACGACTTGCGTGGACGCGGTGACAGCGATAAACCCGAAGATGGTTATAGCGTCCCCATCCATGCCGCAGACCTGCTTGCTTTACTCGATGAATTAGGCTTGGAGCGTCCCATCCTGATAGGGCACTCACTCGGTGCCCTCATTTCGCTCTATTTCGCTGCCCATCATCCCGACCGCGTCAGCAAATTAGTGCTGATCGATGCCGGAGCACCATTACCTTGGAGTACACCCGAAGAGCAACCTGCATGGCTCACCGCCTCGATTAGTCGCCTCGGAATGCCCGTTCCCTCGCGCAAAGAATACATTGATCGTTTAAAACAGGCTCCCTTCCTTCAACCCTGGAATGCATACCTGGACCTCTACTTCCAGCACGATATCATGCCAAATGATGATGGCTCCGTCTCATCCAAATGTTATCGCCAAGGAGTACTTGAAGAAGGGCAACGTTATAGCGAGGCAGCACCAGAGCAACAATGGGAGCACGTTACCGCTCCTACCCTTGTTTTACGTGCTGGAAAAGGCTTATTCTCTGAACAGGATCAGTTGTTGTCGGAAGAGGCAACCACAGCAATGCAACAACATATTTCGCACTGCAAATACATCAACTTCCCAACACTGAACCACTACACCATTATTTTCGGTGTTGAACCGGGACCAGTGCAAGCAATACGCTCATTTATTGCATAGGAGGTATATCAATGATGATTCGTAAAGTTGGTGTGATTGGCTGTGGCCTCATGGGTGGAGGTATTGCACAAACATGCGCGCAATCTGGCTACGAAACCATCGTACGCGAGGTCAATCAAGAGTTCCTTGATCGCGGTATGGCACGTATCCATAGCGCATGGGAAATGATGACGAATAAAGGCAAACTAACACAAGGCCAGCTTGAAGAAAACCGCTCTCGTTTACACGGCACGCTCAATCTGGAAGATTTCGCCGATTGTGATATCGTCATCGAGGCGGTTCTCGAAAACATGGAGGAGAAACTACGCATTTTTCCCGCTCTTGACCGCATCGTCAAACCTGGCGCACTTCTCCTCAGTAATACCTCATCGCTTAGTGTCACACAAATGGGCGCAGTCACAAAACGCCCTGATAAGGTGTGTGGACTACACTTTTTCAATCCCGCTCCCGTCATGAAGCTCGTAGAAATCGTGCGTACCATCTCGACCTCGGATGAGACGATCAGCACCGTGCGCGAGTTCGCCCTCTCGCTCGGCAAAACACCTGTACTCGCAAAGGATACCGCGGGTTTCATTGTCAACTTCCTGCTCATTCCCTACCTGATCGCGGCTATTCGCATGCTTGAGAACGGCATGGCAACGAAGGAAGATATTGATACCGCGATGAAACTTGGCTGCGGCTATCCCATGGGACCCTTCACGCTACTGGATTACGTTGGTTTAGATACAACGCTCTGGGCTGCCGAAGCGATCTACGAGGAGTATAAAGACCCACTATATGCTCCACCACCACTGCTGCGCCGCATGGTCACATCTGGCATGTATGGCAAGAAGAGTGGCAAAGGCTTTTATGACTATACGAAGTCTCTCTAGAAGCATGAGCACACACGCATGAAGTATCAACGATTGGGACGCACAGGGCTGAAAGTTTCAGTCCTGTGCCTCGGCACCATGCAATGGGGCTGGACTGCAGATGAAACCACTGCGTTTGCCATCATGGACGCTTTTGTAGAAAACGGTGGTAATTTCATCGATACCGCCGACTTCTACTCACGCTGGCTCCCTGGCAACCCAGGCGGCATCTCTGAGGAGTTTATCGGTCGCTGGATGAAAGAGCGCAATAATCGCCGCCAGATCATTCTTGCGACGAAACTACGCCAGCCCATGGGCACACTACCAAACGACCAGGGCCTCTCGCGTAAACACATCGTCGAAGCAGTCGAAGATTCCTTGCGCCGCTTACAAACGGACTACATTGATCTCTATCAGGCCCACGCTTTCGATGACGAAACACCCATCGATGAGACATTGAAAGCGTTCGATGATCTACAACGTGCTGGTAAAGTACGCTATGTCGGTGCCTCCAACTACACGGCATGGAGATTGATCGAGGCTCTCTGGAACGCGGATGTTCACAACACGCTGCGCTATGACTCGCTTCAACCGCACTACAACCTGGTCAACCGCGCTGAATTTGAGCAGGACCTGAAAATTATCTGTGAACGCTATGGGTTGGGTGTTATTCCCTATAGTCCACTGGCATCTGGATTTCTCACTGGCAAATATAAGCGCGGCGAAACAACAGAAAGTGCGCGCAGTTCCGCCATTTTCCGTCGTTATAACAAAGATGCCGCGTGGAATACGATTGAAGAAGTGCAGGCCATTGCCAGAGAAGTAGGCACTACACCTTCTGCGATAGCACTAGCCTGGTTGTTGGCCCAACCAAGCGTCACGGCACCGATTGTCGGAGCCAACTCAGTCCAACAATTACAGGATAGCTTCGCAGTTTTACAATGCGTGCTCTCTACAGAGCAATTCACGCGCCTCAATATGGTTTCAGAATGGCGCGAACAATAACGCCTGAAAATAACAAGAAAAGGGATGTGAACGCATTGTCCACATCCCTTTTCTTGTTATTTAACTTATGCATTCATCTCTTGCCACTGCACCTGCTTGCGTGCTACCATCTTGCGGCGTTCGCCCACAAACTTCTGTGGATGTGGAGCGACTTCTTCATGATGATAAGAACCACTTGCGTCAGTGTTAATGCCAGGATATCTGCGGCCATAGTTATAATGCCCGGTCTCTGCAGGTGATAACGGCCCCTGCGCGAACTGTGGCACACCTGTTGTCTGCGGTACACCATATTCTGGCACATCGCTATACAGGTCGTCCGGCATGCGATTCAAGCCCTTACTCACCAGGTCTTCCTCATTGAGAGTCAGAATGACCAGGCCATGCTTGAGGTCACTTTTCGCCGCACTCTGTGGCACATAGTAGGTCTTGAGCCTCAATCCACTACCATGCTCCACCAGGATATATCTGTCCGCAAAGCGTGCCCGCACTGAGCCAAGCAGATTTCCTGCGTTATCCACAACATCCTGACCAATGGCAAATCGCGATGGTGCACTTGTTGACTGAACAGCAATATACTGCTCTTCCATCGGTGCAGCCGGGTCTTCTAATGCCCATCCCAGGATCCCAATGAGTACAAATGGCGCGGCAACAATAGTAATCCAGGGATTTGACGGGATAAATAACAGTCCCGCAATGGCAACTATAATTGCAACGTTGAGCATCACAGGCCACAAACTTGGATTGGGAAGATGAATATGATGCTGTTCAGCATCTCCATCTTCGCCTACGCCATGATTAGCCACCTGTGTTGTGCTTACCTCATCAGTCAAGAGATTGGCACTGTGAAGAGAACTGTCCATACGCTTTCGCTCTCCTCTATTGGTATGCGCTCTTAGAAGACGTGTTCGTCTCTATGCTATCACTAGCATACCAAATATACGGCCTGTGTGCAAGTTATCTTTTAACCAAATCAGGCATCTTATTGTACCTGAAAATCATGAAGGAGAAAAAAAGAGCCATTCCTTGCTAAAATGAGCAAAATCATAAATCGCCTCAAAAACAGAGAAAGACGAAAATGGACGTTCATTGTTGTGCATCCCCTTGACAGGAACATGTTTACACAGTATATTTATTTATGAAAGTGAATTCACTTTCATAAATAGGAGCACGTATGGATCAAGAGCTAGAGAGCAAACAGCAAGCCAGACAGCCACGTGGCGCGAATAGGCGAGCACAAACCCGTGCCGATCTTTTGATAGCGGCGCGTCGTGTTTTTGCCACACGCGGATATCATGATGCCACTATCACCGAGATTACAGAAACCGCTGGTGTAGGGGTCGGAACCTTCTACCTGCACTTTCGCGACAAAGATGCCATCTTCAATACCCTGCTTGAAGATGGTTTTGTTACCATGCGCGAACAGGTTTTAGAAGAGATACACCGACAGGAGTTTCTCGCGCTACCCGTGATCATGCGCATCATTTTTCACAGAGCCTATGAGCAACGTGACCTCTTTCGCATTGCCTTGATGGGCGGTGTGATAGCCCACCGTTTTCGTGCAAAAGAAGTATTCGCGCTGATGTTTACACGTTTTCTTGAGCATGTTCCAGACCTCACGCCATTTACCGAAGATGACATTCCTTTACTTGCGCAGTTGCTCTCAGGCATAATGCTTCAGGCAATCACCTGGTGGTTTGAACAGGATGAGCCAAATCCAGATATTATGACCGAACGAGTCTTATACGTGATGCAACATGGCTTCCCGACGTCTTTGTTCAAAGAGCAACTGCCACCATTGTTTTCCATTCCTGATATCACCCACTGAATAAGAATGAGAGAGATAAAATGTTGAACAACATGTTAGGCGGACAGGCACTCAACCCTTTCCCTCTTTATCGCACAATGCGCGAGTCACATCCAGTCTTCTATCAGCCACAGCACAATGCTTGGACGGTGTTTGACTATGCTGATACAGAACAAGTGTTGACCGATTACAAACTGTTCTCTTCTGTAAGAAATAAAGAAATATCTGAAACACGTCCCAATATCTTGAATATGGACCCACCTCGCCACCGCCAGTTGCGCAATCTTGTATCACAAGCTTTTACGCCACGTGCCATTACTCAGTTATCCAACCGTATCACTGGCATCGTGACACAATTACTTGATCAGGTAGCACCAAACGGTCAAATGGATATTGTCCATGATCTTGCCTATCCCTTACCCGTTATCGTGATTGCTGAACTGCTCGGCATCCCTTCCGAAGATCGTGCACGTTTCAAGCACTGGTCAGACGCAGTAGTTGGTTCAATCACTGACGACAATCTCAATCCACGTCCAGAAATGAATGAATATTTCCTCCAAATTATCGCCCAGCGTCGGGATCATCCCCAGGACGATCTCGTGAGCGCCTTGCTGAATGCACAAGTGGATGGCGAACACTTGACGCAGGCAGAGATGCTTTCCTTCTGTATCCTGCTCTTGGTAGCAGGCAATGAGACAACTACCAATCTGATTGGGAATACACTCCTTTGCCTGGATGACTTTCCTGAAGCGATGGAAGCTTTGCGCACTGAGCCAGAACTCATTCCCTCCGCCATTGAAGAGGTGCTACGCTATCGCTCACCCGTACAACTCACAGGCCGTGTAGCTACAAATGATACTGTTATTGGAGGGCAGATGATAAAAGCCGGTCAGGGGGTTCGGGTCGTCCTTGGCTCAGCAAATCGAGATGAAACACAATTCCCTAACGCTGATACCTTTAATATACGACGTTCGCCCAACCGTCACGTAGCCTTTGGGCATGGCATTCACTTCTGCCTCGGCGCACCGCTGGCTCGCTTAGAAACCAAAATCGCGCTTACCCTGCTCTTAGAGCGTTTTCAGGATATCCAACGAGTCCGTGAAGTTGCATTAGAACATGTAGGTAGTCCCCTGATGTATGGCGTCAAGCGGCTCCCAATCACCTTCCGTCAGAGCTAAGGAGGTACGAATGGATAACCAGACCTTTCATCTGCGTCTCGCTCAATGGACAGCGATGCCGGGAGATATTGAGGAAAAAGCGTACTTCATGCGTGCTTATCCTGATCCACTGGACACGAAATTCCATGCGCTGAGCGCACTCTACCTGGAGGGCAATCCACAACAGCAAACGCAATTGAAGCACTTCTTCGCCTCAGACGAATGTTCAATTACGCCTTTGCTGTCCTTATACGCCCGTTTTGATAATGCTGTCATCTACATGCGACGTGTTTCACGCAGTATGCGAACAGCGACAGATGGTGCTCTTCTGCGTCAGGGACTTGCTGCCGCGGCATATACGGACGGACACGTAGATCCTCATGATCTACTAGTCTCACTGGCCTTCCTCTACAGTGCGGCGACACGTGTTGGGCTAGATCCTGTTCCCACGTTCAACGATGTGGCCGCTACAGCAGGATTACAGGCGCGGGAGGCTCTACGATCTTTTATCTCTTGCGACGCTTCGACACCCCAACGCATCGTTCAACACTACGAAGGCACGTGTTGACCTTGCCACATTTTCGCTTACCCGACGGTCAAATCGATATGCACATAGTTTGTTGCATGAACAAGGAGGTTTTATCCGATGGGACGCAAGATTCTTTTTATCACGACTGACCAACAACGCTACGATTCGCTTGCTTGTAATGGCGGTCAGATCGCGCGTACGCCTGTGGCTGACAGGTTAGCCGCGACTGGCATCAATTATCGCCGGGCACATAACCAGAATGTGGTCTGCATGCCAAGCCGGGCCACCATGCTTACCGGACAATTGGTACGGACGCATGGCGTATGGGCCAATGGGGTACCATTGCCTGCCGATGCGCCGAGTGTCGCGGCCTACCTGCACGACGCCGGCGGCTATCGCACAGCGTTGATCGGTAAGGCACATTTTGAACCAGCGCTCGACTTCAGCCATCCCTTTCCTGAAAATACGATGGCGCTGCAAGGCTCAACGGGACCACATCGGGGTTTCGAACATATGGAACTGGCAATGCACTCTCCTGTGGCACGCTGGCATTATGGCAAATGGTTGCGCGACCACTATCCAACCGAGATGCAAGGCTTCTTTCAACTCTTCTTTATTAAAGATGGGACGCTCACAATGAACCACGAAGGCGGAGGAGATACCGGAGCGCCGCAAGTGGCCTATAACCCTATCCCACGCGAACACTATCATACGGATTGGGTAGCTGACCGTACGATTGCATACCTCTCCTCGCTACGGGACGATGAAGATTGGTTCATCTGGATGAGCTTTCCTGATCCCCATCATCCCTGGGATCCTCCAGCAGAGGAAGCGCGCCGAATCAATTGGCGTGATCTCGATCTTCCTGCGGGCTATCCTGGTTCAGAAGAACAAATCCAGAAAATCCTCGCCAAGAAGCCACATCATTGGCTTGAATATTACAACGGGCAAGTCGATAATCTGGAAGGTGCTCCTGGCTTTGTTCCACAACTGATGACGCCCGATCAGGTACGCGAGGTGAACGCGCTCATTCATGTGAAAAATGAACTGATCGATGAAGCGTGTGGAAAAGTTCTAGCCAGTCTGGCAGAACGGGGCTGGGAGAACGAGACCGATGTGTTCTTTTGCAGCGATCACGGTGAACTGCAAGGAGATTTTGGACTGCTATTTAAGGGACCTTACCACACCGATGCGCTCATGCATGTTCCACTAATCTGGCGACCGGCACCAGTAGCCCATGTCGCGCCAGCAGAGGTACCAGCACCTGTTGGTCTGCTTGATCTTGCGCCGACATTCTGCCACATCGCCGGGTTGCCCGTTCCCACCTGGATGGAAGGCTCTCCGCTTCCCACTGCGCAGGATTCCAAGCGAGAACGTGTCATCACGGAATGGGATAGCCAGCATATTGATCAACACCTGCGCACCATCTATCGTGATGGCTATATTTGCACGGTCTATGAAGGTTCTTCAGAAGGCGAACTCTACAACATTAAGGAGGACCCATACCAATGGGAAAACCTGTGGGATGATCCTGGCTCCGCGTCACTGCGCTCTGATCTGATTGCCGACCTGTACGATCATTTGCCTGCTCCACGTGACCCCAAGTTGGAGCCAGTCGCCAGGGCATAGCAGGCACAGGCCAAATAAAATATCAAGAGAATGATCTGAAAAGATCGTACGAAAGGGAAGACGGTTGGCGAGGTGTCCTGGCCGACACGTTGCCATCCGTTTCCCCCTATCTATCCTATTTCAACGCAACACGCATCAGCGGGAGCAGCCGTCCCTCGACCACCCCAGAAGCAACCATACCAACACGCTCCGCTCCCCTGGACAGATAAAAACCCTCGGCAAATGGTTCGCTGATCAAAACCATCGTATGACAACCACGCTGCTTTGCGTTCGCAATCGCATGCTCCCAGAGCCGTTTGCCATGACCATGCCCAATTGCTTCAGGATCCAAAAAAAGATTATCGAGCAGAATCTCACCATCCTGCTCTTCATCCTTCAAACTATAGAAACCCAGCACATGCCCTTGCTTTTCGAGTACAAAAACACAATAGGTAGTAATATATTCGGGTGTGATCGTGAGATCAGCACGCGCCGCTGCCAAAAATGCCTCATTATAGCCCCAATAAGCCTTAGAACGCTGCGCCAGCTCACTGATCAATGCCGCTTCTTCTGGCCTTGCCTCGCGAATTATAAACATGTCCTGTTCCATCATCACCCATCTCCTTAGATATCTTGCGCCAGAAAAAGACGCATTTTCTGCTGAAAGTCCGCAAAATCGGTATACACCTCAGCCTGCAATCCAGCCTGACGCGCAGTCGTAACGTTTAGCTCACTATCATCCCAAAACATTATCTCATTAGCAGGAACAGGAGCCAATTCACGCAATACAAGCTCGAAAAATGCGCGCTCATGTTTCATATGTCCTACGTGAGCTGATGCAAATATGCCATCAAACAGATGCGCAAAACCCAATGCTTCACGGAGATATGCCGTTCGATATTGCTCTTGATTTGTCGCAACATAGCAGTTCATACCATCACAACGCCATTGCTGAATAGTAGCCAGTAATAGTTCGTCTACATGACGTTCGCAGCCAAACCAATACTCCAGAAATGCATCAATGCTCTCTTGCCATCCCCACTTCGGCAAGTAGGGTGGTAATACTTCCTTAAGATCAGCTTTTCCTATCAAACATTCCCTAAATATGCCCTGGAAAAATGGCGCGGTGTCATCTTGCGTTAATCTATAATCGCGCCTTAGATAAGTGCTGAAGGCTTCACCGCGTATCAATACCCCATCTACATCAAACAGGCAAACACGTATCATTGTACTTCGCTCCTTAAATACGAAGACGGCTTTCTCACTGCTGGTGAAAAAGCCGTCTTGCTCATGCACAAGAAAGAATTAGCCGTCTACAGTGCGCCCGTGCTGCGCATTAACCCGCCATCAATAAAGAAGGTCGAGCCTGTTATATACGATGATGCGTCAGATGCCAGATACACCGCCAATTTGCCAATCTCTTCGGGTTGTCCCACACGATGCAGCGGAATCTCAGCCAATAACGCATTCCATTTCTGCGGATCGGCCTTCACATCCGCGTCAATCGGCGTATCAATCGCTCCTGGTCCAATATTGTTCACCGTAATACCATAGGGAGCCAGTTCCAAACAGATCGTGCGCATCAACATACGTATACCACCTTTAGCGCAACAATAGGGAACATTCTGCGGCATCGGCAAGTCTTCATGTACCGATGAGATATTGATAATGCGCCCGGCAATTTTGCGCTTAACCATCTCGCGCGCAGCAGCCTGTGCGCAGAAAAATGGCCCCTTTAGATCTACACCGATCACACGGTCATACTGATCTTCTGTCACATCCAGAAACGCGCTGTGAATCTCCATGCCCGCATTATTGACCATGATATCAATCTTGCCAAAATGCTCGACCGCTTGCTGAATCAAGCCTACCGCCTGCTGATATTGTGAGACATCAGCCTGCACGACAAATGCCTTGCCATTGTTCTGCTCGATAGCCTGGCGCACTTCTTCCGCCTTATCCTTGGCATGGGCGTAATTCACAACCACAGCCGCTCCCTCACGCGCAAATTCTATAGCAATCCCCCGCCCAATCCCACTATCAGCCCCCGTTATGACGGCAACTTTTTGATCGAGTTGCATACTTTTTCTATCCTTTCACCATTGAATTTCTTTTGCTCTTATATAAGAGCTCTCTCAGGTGTTACGAAAAGCAGTATACAACATGTTTCACAAAAGTATGCAACATTCCTCTATACACGTTAGCGTTCTGTCGGTAAAGAAAGTTGTGTCTCCGATGGAGTTTGTGATGCTGTACTTTTGTGCGCGCGCTCCAATGGCAATTGTTGATGATGATATAAACGGTTAGAAAGCAATGCATGATTGGCAGTCATCGCCACTTGTAACGACTCAATAATTTGCTCTAAATGCTCAATACTACTAAATACATCATGCATACTCGTAATACTACCATTATAATTTGGGGCTTGCTCACGTACTAACTCGTCATGCAAACTATGCAAATGGATAGAAAGATATTGCTCCAGGCTTTTAAGCGACGCTTCTATCGACGCACTTAATACCCCTAGTCGCTCATCCAGTGCTTTCCCTACCACATCAAAAAAATCTTGCCAGGGAATCTCAGTTTGAATTTCTATCGCGCCAAAGTCTGGCGACAACTCTTCGCCATAAAACTGCCCTTGTGTGGACTGCTCTGCCGAACTTTGAACAGGAGACATGCGTTGATTTATGAGTTGCTCTATTGCAAGTAATTGTGCAGCTAGCGCGCGTTCAATCCCTAATTCCATCTGCTGTTGTTGCACACCTATACTATGATCAACAACTTTCGTCAATGCTGTTTGCAACATATCGATCCGCTGCTTCGCTGCCTCTATCATTTTCTGCTGTAGCTCTGTAAAGGTCTGCGTCAACGTTCGCGTATATTCCTGTTGTGCTATCGTCAACCGTTGCTCACATTCACTCCGTAAGAGTTGCATACGTAACTCAAAACTTTGCTCTAATTCTTGCCGTTGCTGGACCAATTTTTGCTCAAATATCGTATGCAACGATTGTATTTCATCCTGGGTAAATGCCATCACGCGCTCCCTTTTATCTCCTGCATGGTGTGTATCACTAATCCTACGTACCTTTAACGTCTAATGCTAGACATTAGTATACACAAACTCTAATCAAAATAGAGCAAATTATCGATGAGCTAGTACCTTCTGGACTCTTCTGTTATCAAAGCTTGCAAGCAGCGTCCTACACGTCACTTTTTATCGATCACCTGCGTGCTAGCAATATAGACAAAGAATTTCTTTGTTGATCTCTACGTTTTTGCTCATACGCCATGCGGTAATATCTCTTGTCCGAGAGCACTTTACCACGAGATAGGAAGAGGCTAATCAACGCTATGCTCATCCTAAGTAATACCAAAATACAAAAATACAGGATGAAACGAAAAGGTTTCATTCTGGGTCTCTGTATCCTCCTCTCTCTCACTCTTTTTATTACAGCTTGTGGCAGTACGCAAACTGGAACTTCGTCCACTAGCAAATCGTCCACGCCTACCACCCCTTACGCCTATCAGGTAAAAGTTGTACTTACAAATACAACACTGAACTCTTCGCGCACCATGTTCGCCCCAAATGTCACCTATGATTTCGCTGTTACCAACAATGGGACTTCACCGCACGACTTCATTATTCGTACTAAGGTTCAAGGCCCTACAGCTAACCATCAAACCGAGCAAGGTATTCTCTATATCATTCCAGCTAACCATCTCTTCCCAGGAAAAACGGTTCACTTTTCCTACGCTTTTCCTCTGGCAACACAGCAAAGTAATGTACAGTTTACAGAGCACCTTGCTGGTGTAGGAACGGCAGCGGGACCGATGATTCCTGTTCAGGTGAGGGCGAGCTAAGCGTGTCTAGATGGATGGGCAGAGGCTATCAGGAAGAAAAATGCATCTGCCCTACAGCTGTATGCGCCAACAATTTCTTCGCGTTGCCCCACAAGATTTTCTCACGCACCTCTGGTTTGAAGTAATCTAGTGCCTCAAAATCTTTGAGCCAGCGTTGTGGCGTGATAAAAGGATAGTCAGAACCAAAGAGGAAACGATCTTGCAAGCGAGTCGCCGCCTCACGCAAGAGCAACTCTGGTGTATATTTTGGTGACCATCCAGACAGATCATTAAACACGTTCGTTTTATGCTGGATAATCGCGATCATCTCTTCGTGCCAGGGCCAGGAGGGATGCGCCCCAATAATAGTTAGACTGGGAAAATCCGCAGCCAGTGAATCGAGATAAATCGGACGGGTGTAGTCGAGCTTGATGCCCATGCCGCCAGGTGTTCCTGCCCCCAGACCGTTCGTACCTGTGTGAAAAAGAGCAGGAACGCCTAATTCTTGAATTTTCTCCATCAGAGGATAGAATGTGGGATCATTTGGGTAAAATGCCTGCACCCCTGGATGAAATTTCGCGCCAGCCAGTCCAAGCTCTTTAATCGCGCGCTCCATCTCTTTTACAGCTGCCTTGCCTTTATGTGGGTCCACACTGGCAAAACCGACAAATTGTTGGGGATATCGCTGCACAATCGCCGCAATATAGTCATTCCCTAGCGGCGGTAACCCTGTCGCGGTTTCGGCGTCCCAGGCCAACAAAACACCAATCATGTCGAGTTCTGCATAATCAGCCGCAATCTGCTCGATATCCTTCAATTTAACTTCTGTACGGAAGAAACGCTCGGCGGCCTTGGCATACGCTCCCAACGTCACCTGCATAAACTCCGTTGTCGGCAAGTGAACATGAAAATCAATGGCGCGTGGCATATATTACTCCTCTATCCTCCTAAATTAGACACAACGTTGTTGTCTCATTACCATTCGTCTTATTATAGCACGCCGCTTTTTGAAACCGCTTGTAACGCATCGTGAGCACGGGCATACCTTCCATACCGTGTATCTCTTGTTCACCTGGATTGTTGTCAGTCACCGATCCTCCATCAAGTTAAGTGAACGTCTGGTGGAGCTTCGTAGTTATCGGCTCACTTAACTTGATAGAGAGCCAGTTTCGCTGGCAGACAGCAAATATTCTATAGAGTACGAAAGAACACCTTTCTCAGCCTGCGCTTAGCAGCCATCATCGCTTGAGACATCATAACATTTGCTGTTGCTACGGAGTTTCCGGTGCGAGGCCCCAACGCTGCGGCGAACGCCACAGGCTGGACAGAATCAACTCGCGGATGAACAGTAACTCTTTGGGAAGTCGGTCATACAGCTTGATAAACAGTTCTTCGTGTGATAGCAGTTCTTGCTGCCATAGATCGCGGTCCACTGCCATCAACTCACTAAAACGCTGACGTGTGAAATCCTCCATCCCCCGCCAATCCAGGTCCTCATAGCGCGGCATCCACCCTATCGGACTCTCGATGCTGATCGCGCGACCACGTGCCCGCTCGACAATCCATTTCAAGATACGCATGTTCTCTCCGAAGCCAGGCCACAAGAAATTCCCTTCCGCATCACGTCGGAACCAGTTCACCAGGAAGATACGTGGCGGGTTGGGCAAATGCCGTCCAAAGTTCAGCCAGTGGTTGAAGTAGTCGGCCAGATGGTAACCTGCGAACGGCAACATGGCAAAGGGGTCGCGGCGCACTTCTCCCAGTCTACCCGCCGCCGCAGCCGTCATTTCTGAACCCATCGTGGCAGCAGCATAGACTCCGTAGTTCCAGTTGAATGATTGGTAGACCAGTGGTATCGCACTGGCGCGCCGTCCGCCAAAAAGAAATGCCGAGATTGGGACGCCCTGCGGATCGTCAACCGCAGAATCAATCACAGGGCACTGGCGTATCGGTGCGGTAAAGCGCGCGTTAGGATGCGCAGCCTTACGTCCGCTGTCGGGCGTCCATTCCTGGCCAGTCCAATCGATCAGATGCGCAGGCGGCGTCTCGGTCATGCCCTCCCACCACACACCACCATCGTCGGTCAATGCCACGTTTGTAAAGATAGTTTTTTCGCGTATCGTCGCCATTGCATTCGGGTTGGATCGCATACTGGTACCAGGTGCAACGCCGAAGAGACCTGCTTCAGGATTAATGGCGTACAGCTTGCCATCTGACCTCAACTTGATCCAGGCAATGTCGTCACCCACGGTTGTCACCTTCCACCCCTCCTCCTGAAGAACCTCAGGTGGAATCAGCATAGCGAAGTTGGTCTTGCCAGAAGCACTGGGAAAAGCTGCTGCCACGTAGGTTTTCTCCCCCTCCGGGTTCTCCACGCCCAGGATGAGCATATGCTCAGCCAGCCACCCCTCGTCCCGTGCAAGTACAGAGGCGATGCGCAATGCAAAACATTTTTTGCCCAGCAGTGCATTACCACCATATCCTGAGCCGTAGGACCAGATCGAGCGTTCCTCAGGGAAATGGACAATATACTTATTCTCGTTGTTACACGGCCAGATAACATCTTGTTGCCCATCTGCAAGCGGCATACCAACCGAATGCATACACGGGACAAAGTCTCCATCTCTTCCCAATACCTCGTACACAGCCTGCCCCATGCGTGTCATGATACGCATACTGACAACCACATAAGGAGAGTCAGTCAGCTCGATTCCAATATGGGCAATCGGCGAGCCGAGTGGCCCCATGCTGAAAGGAACTACGTACATTGTACGCCCACGCATACAGCCATCAAACAGCTTCCCTAATGTTTCCTTCATCTCTCTGGGATGCATCCAATTGTTCGTTGGACCTGCATCATTCTTATTTAAAGAACAAATGAAGGTCCGGTCTTCGACGCGAGCGACATCGCTCGGATCAGAGCGTGCCAAAAAGCTATCAGGATACTTCTCTGGATTGAGTCGGATAAATGTACCCGACGCAACCATCTGCTCACACAGGCGATCATATTCCTCCTGTGAGCCGTCGCACCAATGAAGTTGGTCAGGTTTGCACAACGCCACCATCTCTGCGACCCAATCCCGTACTCTTGCATTAGTAACGTAGCTCGGTATTTCCATGAGTTCCTCCTAATCATTTTGTCTCTTTCGCCAACGAAGTTTAAAGCGCACCTTTATCATACCTCTTCCAATGGCTTCTGTATCGCCAGTTTCATGATGATTGCGGGTGTAGCTGGCAGCACGGGCATGGCGCGTGGTAGCGAGAATGAAAATATTGCCCCCTGTATGCTACTCTCGACCCAGATACTGCCGCCATGCGCTTCAATAAAGGCTTTGCAGATGGTCAGTCCGAGACCAGTACCACCTAAATACTGCTGGCGACCATGCTGAGCACGGTAGAAACGCTCGAACACATACGGCAGTTCGTCGGCGACGATACCCGGCCCATTATCTGCAACGGAGACGACAATCATATCGTTCCGCTCTTCAGCACTAATACGCACTTCGCCTTCGCCATAGGTCTGTGCATTGGTTACCAGATTATGAAACACAACCTCGATGCGCGCAGTATCCACAGCAACAAGGGGCCAATCATTCGGGATATACAGAGAGAGTGTTGCGTCTGGCAACTGCAATCGTTCGATGGTTTTCATGCGCAAAGCCTGCATCTTCGAGAGGAAACGCAGGTGGATGGTAAGGCGGCGGTCTGCCCGTTTGATTTCAACCACTTGTTCTTTGGCAAAGGGTAGTAGCAGATCAACTTCGTTCTGATCAAATGGATGAGGCTCGCTTCGATGCACGAGCAGAACGACGCTTCCAGCATAGCGGCTAATGGTGGGGATAGCCAGCACCAAGCGGAAGCCTTCATCATAAGAAAGCAATGGCTGATCGGGAACGAGCAATTTCTGTATTGGCGGCCCAGAGTTCAGTGCCTGCACCGCTGCTGAACTGACATTCTCAGGTGTGAGGGAAACGGCGACCTGTGAAACTTTCAGCCCAATCTCCTGTGCCAACGCTTGATCTGAAGCCTGCACATCGTTCTGCAACCGTTGCTCAACCATAGCATTGACGCCCGCCCCGCCAGCCAGTACGATGATGACGAAGAGCAGGTAGACACTTAGTAATTGAGCTAGCAGAGAGCGACGTCCAAAATGCAACATTGCAATATCATCCTCAATGAGTGTGCCAGGCCATTCATACCTATTATACACTACAGTATCTGGTTCCGTAACGCACAGAACGCAAGATATCCATAGGGTTGCGAGAACCTCACGCCCTATGGATATCCCCTCATTCCTTAACCGCTGTTAATCTGAAAATTGACCCGCCATGGACGATGAAGTTAGAACCAACACCGTCTTTCACTCGTGGAATACGTAGTTACCAGGACGCTCATGATATAAAGATGCCGATGCATCGAAGAAAGGAACAACATAATGGGAGAATTTTTACGCGGGTCATTACAAGGTACACGCCAGCAACTCAACGGCGTCATCGACCAAGCGGTGGATCGTTTCGCGGGTCTTGTACCAGGTGGGGAACGATATACACCACAAGCCAAACAAGCAATTTCGAGTGCCCTCGACAAGCTACAACAGCAATTGGAGCAGCAAGCAACAAGCGAAGCGGGACAACTAGGCGAGCACATGCAGGGCCAATCAGAAGGTTTTCTTGGTAAAATTTTTGGCGGTACACACGAAGATCAAAAGAACATCTAGCCACTAAAATATTCTTGGGAGGCGCACATGCATATGCAGAGAGGAGAAGGCTACGCACGCAATGCCTCTACCGAAAAACACCAACGTCCTATTGGCGTCAGACTCGTCACGCTCTTAACAGCAATTCAAGGATTCATTAGTGTAGTCATCGGAGTACTCATATTGAGCGGTACCTTTGCCGCCCATCGTGCCATTGTTGTGCACGGTCATCGAGTGATTGCCACATTTATTGACCTCTTTGGCTCTCTGGTTGGCGGAGGCATTCTCCTTGAAGGGGTTATCGCGCTCATCTTCACCTGGGGACTCTGGACATTGCAAAAGTGGGCATTCTGGGCTACGCTAGGGATTGCTGCACTTATCCTACTTTTCAACCTGATCAACCTGCTGCGAAGCACCAACATCTCTGCATTGTCCATTGTAGCAATCGTTCTCTCAGCACTTATCATACTCTACTTTCTTATTGATCCCTCTGTACGTCGAGCATTTCGTATGTAATGTGCAATTTCAGTGACGCCTCTATAATGAAGTGGTCTTCTTCATAGAGGCATCACTGAAATTGCTACCATAACTTGCGCCGTTGAGATCTATCACAATTCAGCCTGAGACGGGTGATGTACCTCTTGGTAGAACCGTTGCTCTTCTCTCTCATTCTTGAGAGGAAGGGTCACCGTAAAGGTTGATCCTTTTCCCATGGTGCTGTCTACCACAATAGTTCCTCTATGACGCCTGACAATCTCTGCCACAATATATAACCCCATACCTAAGCCAGAGATTGTCCTCTGTTGTGAATTAGAGATCCGATAGAACCGCTCAAAAATCTTGTCGCGCAACTCAGGCGGAATGCCTGGACCATGATCGCGCACGCGAATCGTGGCAGTCTCTGGAGAGGCGTCAAGATCTATCTCAACGGTTTGGGCATTGGGAGAATACTTAATGGCATTGCTGAGCAAGTTGATAAAAACCTGTCCGAGCCGATCTCGATCCGCTATCAGGCTTGCCTGCACCGCTCCATGTAGCAGGATAGTATGGCCGGGATAGATAGACTGCATGCTCCCAACTATCTCTCGCAGCAAGGCGTCTAAATCTACCCTCTCCCAGACGTACTCCAACCGGCCTGCCTGAATTTTGGAGACATCCAGCAACTCTTCCACTAGACGAGTGAGTTTGTTAGCCTGGACCTCCATACTAGAAAGTGCTGGCGCTTCAGAAGTCTGGAGACCTTGCTTTGCTAATTGTCTGTGCAGCATGCTAGCCTGCAGTTTCAAAACCGTGATGGGAGTTTTAAGCTCATGACTAGCGATGCTCAGGAAGGTATCTTTGCGTTGATCCAGAGCACGTCGCTCTGCCATCACTGCTGCCAGGATCAGCGTAGTGGCCGTCGTAGTAACCATAAATCCCTGGAGAAAGAAAAGTTGCTCACTCAGGCTACTGTTGAAGAAGGGCGAGTTGCCCCAGATGGTACCCATTACTGCCATGCCAGCGAAGGTAGCACTGGCTACAGTGGCTCCACGTGGGCCATAACGCAGGGCAGCCCAGACCAGGGGAGGCAACACCAGATAGGTAAACGGGTTGCCCTGGTGATCTGGAAGAAACAGACCGAGAAAGACAAAACTACCAATCGCCAGCACGCACAACACTAGCAGGATCAGTTCAGCCAGTCGAGAGAGAGAACGGGTCATTTGCGGCAAGGTCTGCCAGGTGAGTAGCAGAGGCACAAGAATAAGGATACTGATCAGATCACCAATCCACCACGCACTCCAACTCGCCAGTGCAACAGGCCAGGCAATGACACCACCCAACAGTAGACTACTGACCCCCACAGTGGCACTGATAAGAGTGCTTGAAGGTGCAGCCAGCAACACCAGAAGCAGCACATCGCGCAGTTCTTCAAAAGTTGTGTGGACCTTCCAGTGCCGTAGCAACCCAGCACAAACCAGAGGCTCCAAGGTATTGCCTATACCAATGCAGATAGCTACGAACAGCGGTGCCCCCGTAATGTAATTGACTAGCGTAGCACCCAGAAATATGGCTGGCCACAGACGAGAACCAAAAAGCAGCAGCGCGGCAACAGCAAGACCGGAAGGGAGCCAGACAAGCGTGGCAAATTTGTTGATCGCCCCCAAGGAGAGGCCCATAAGCCCTGTGCCAACATAGATAAACATAATGAGCAGTGCGCTTCCAAGCCAGCGATAACGCCGCGTGTACCCAAGGAAATCCCCAGAGATCTTCCGTTGCATCTCCTTTACTGCTCCTTTCATGCTCTACTTGACATTCAGAGTCCAGTTAAGCAACTGCATCGTCCTCTCTCTGGCCTAACGATCTGATCAGTTAGATTGGGTCAAGTGAACGCGCAACGGCTCTTTTTACGCTCGGTCATACCCTGCACTAAAACAGCCCTATCATCTAGGAAGGGCAGGAAATAGACCTCAAACTGCATCTGTAAAGGAGAAGAGATTTTATGGTGCACTAGAAGGGCGAAGGTAGGTACCTCCTGATTGGGAGGAAACCAAGACACGTTGGGTACTTCGAAGCATTTCCCAGAAGGTCTCCCTCTGACGTGACCAGATACCCACCTTGACTCCCTCTACCAGGGCCAGTCAATATTCATATTTATTATATAGTAGCTGATAGTAGCTGTCAAGCAAGCATGAGATATAGGAGCGGCTTGGCTCTCAGTATACTCCTAATCTTATCAGGAGTTTCATCTATGCACATCTTTTGCCCTGCTCTCTTGCTCATATATGAGGTCCTGCCGCTGGTGATACTTATCCTCACCATCCTCGTCTCTGGCACAGCACCTGTTAGATACCACCCGTCTAGATTCTATCTATTACCATAAATGGTGTCACCAGCTCGACTACCTTCATTTTATAGCATCTTTTCTATACTGTGCTACTTCCTGTTCCAGTACAGCTATACGTGATTGCAAACGCAAAATGACCTCTACTCCCTCCAGATTAATTCCCAGATCATGATGCAGACGATACGCCCGACGCAACAGTACGACATCTTTACCACTATAGCGCGTCTCCTCGCCCACTACCTCTACTCCTTGTAATATGCCCGCCTCAGACAGTTGCCGAATAAATTGAACCTCTACATGACAATAATCTGCGGTCTCCTGTTCACTGTAATATATCGATGTTGCGCTCTCCTGCAATATAATGCGCGTTACAGCTCGTTCACTCATCTTCTTACCTCTCATCTATACGGCTATCGCGCTCCTATGCTATCCAATAGAACGCGCAAAGTTCGCAAACAGACGCTTTTGTTCCTCATTGAGATGTGTTGGCAACACCACATGTGCTTCCGCATAGAGATCGCCCCGTTGCTCTGGCTGTCCCATCACAGGCATCCCTTGCCCACGCAAGCGGAAAGCAGCCCCATCTTGCGTACCCTCTGGAATACGCAGCAACAACTGACGCCCACTCGGTAAAAGAACAGCGACCTCGCCCCCAAGCATTGCTGTCGCTAATGGCATATCAACACGTGTGCGCAACGTTGTTCCTTCGCGTGTAAAACGTGCATCCTCGTGGATGTGGACGCGCAAGTATAAATCTCCACGCCCTGCACTTCCTGACGCACCCTGTCCGGCGATACGAATCCGTGTGCCCTCATTCACACCGGGCGGAATCTTCACCTCTAGCCGCCGTGTGCTACCATCCGCTTCAGTCAATTCAAATGTGCGCGTTGCCCCTTGATACGCTTCCGCAAATGCTACCTCTACCTCTGACTCAATATCCTCTCCCGCTCTTTGCGCTTGAGCACGTCTCCCAGTTGCCTCAGCGCGTGCGCGCCTTGACCCGGTTGCAGGTGCGCCTGAATGGAAGAAAGTTTCAAAGAAATCCGAAAATGGCGATTGACCCCCAAAAAGGTCCTCTAAATCCTCTTCACTTACCGTATAGTATTGATAATTCCCACCCTGGAAACCGCCTGCCCCTGTTGCTCTTGCTCCTGCCGGACCTGCTGTCTCAGCACCGGGCCAACGCCCATATCGCTGATAGTAGTCCTGCATCTCATCATATTTTTTGCGCTTCTCTGGGTCAGAAAGCACCTCATGCGCCTCATTAATCTCTTTAAATTTTTCTTCAGCCGCCTTATCACCAGGATTTACATCTGGATGATATTGCCGCGCCAACTTACGATACGCCTGTTTGATTGCTTTCTGATCAGCACCTTTGCTCACCCCTAACGTCTTATAATAATCCTTGAAATCAACCGCCATGTACATCCTCCTGGTAAGACACATTGGAAGTGCTTACTGATGAGAAAAAGAAGAGGACACTGCATGGGAGTGTCCTCTTCTCAATCACACCACGAAATCCCGCTCATCCCATCGACTGTTTACATCTACATCTCACGAAACTCGCCTTCAACCGTATTTGCATCGGGTGGCTTGCCTGCCTCCCTTGTTGTAGAACCTGATGAATAGCCACTCGTTCCTGTTCCTCCACCGCCAGTACCAGATGTCGCTCCCGCCTGGCTATACACCTCTTGTCCAATGCGCTGCATACTCTGCTCAAGCTCCTGCGATGAGCGACGAATACGCTCTATGTCATTTGCAGCAAGCGCATCACGTACCACGCGCACCTTCTCCTCAACCTCACTTCTCAAACCACTAGAAACTCTATCACCTATATCGCGTAATGTGCGCTCTGCCTGATAAGCAATACTATCTGTGTGATTGCGCACTTCAATCTCTTCTTTATGTTGTCGGTCCTCCTGTGCGTGGGCCTCAGCCTCGCGTACCATGCGCTCGACATCATCTTTTGAGAGACCACTCGATGCTGTAATCGTCACCTTCTGCTCTCGCCCGGTTGCGCGATCTCGCGCCGATACATTGAGAATGCCATTGGCATCAATATCAAAGGTCACTTCAATCTGCGGCACGCCACGCGGGGCAGGAGCAATACCTTCCAAACGGAAATGGGCCAGACTCTTGTTATCACGTGCAAACTCGCGCTCTCCTTGCAGGACATGCACCTCCACAGCTGGCTGGTTATCTTCGGCGGTGCTGAATACCTCGCTCTTGCGCGTAGGAATGGTCGTGTTGCGCTCAATCAGTTTCGTCATCACGCCCCCCAGCGTCTCTACACCAAGTGAAAGTGGCGTCACATCGAGCAACAACACGTTCCTGACCTCGCCTTGCAGCACGCCCGCCTGAATCGCAGCCCCAATCGCTACTACCTCGTCAGGATTGACCCCTTTATGTGGCTCCTTGCCAAACAGTTTCTTTACCATCTCAATGACCGCTGGCATACGTGTCTGCCCACCAACCAGCACCACCTCATTGACCTCGCTCGCTCTCACCCCTGCATCCTCCAACGCCTTCATCACTGGTCCGCGCGTTCGTTCAATCAGGTCATTGACGAGCTGTTCCAATCGCGTGCGTGTCAGCGTTACTACAAGATGCTTTGGGCCGCTGGAATCTGCGCTAATAAAAGGTAAATTGATCTCCGTTTGCTGCACGGACGAGAGTTCGACTTTTGCACGCTCTGCCGCTTCTTTTAGTCGCTGTAGAGCCATCCGGTCATTACGCAGATCAATGCCTTGTTCTTTGCGAAACGTCTCGGCCAGCCAGTCGATAATATGCTGATCGAAATCGTCACCACCCAGGTGCGTATCCCCGTTCGTCGCTTTTACTTCAAAAACGCCCTCTCCCAACTGCAAAATGGAGATATCAAACGTGCCACCGCCCAGGTCATAAACAGCGATAATTTCGTCCTTCTTTTTATCCAAGCCATAGGCCAGTGAAGCCGCTGTCGGCTCATTGATAATCCGCAACACTTCCAGACCGGCGATCTTACCCGCATCCTTTGTTGCTTGCCGTTGCGTATCGTTAAAGTATGCAGGCACGGTGATTACTGCTTGTGTCACCCGCTCACCCAGGCGCGCCTCGGCATCTACACGCATCTTTTGCAAAATCATTGCCGAAATTTCTGGCGGACTATACTCGCGCCCACCTAATACTACCCGCACATCCCCATTGGCGGCCTGTGTGATTTTATACGGCACATTTTTCAATGTTCGCTGCACTTCAGGGTCGTTATACTTTCGCCCCATCAGGCGTTTCACTGAAAAAATCGTGTTCTCCGGGTTCGTCACCGCCTGTCGCTTCGCGATCTGCCCCACTAATCGCTCACTACTCTTTGTCACAGCTACAACTGACGGTGTCAAACGAGAGCCTTCACTATTTTCTAAAACGGTTGGCTCACCAGCCTCAATGATTGCCATCACTGCATTGGTTGTCCCAAGATCAATTCCCAGCACTTTCGCCATTGTTTGTGCCTCCCTTCATTGATTACCTCGCTTAGCTCCATCTACCACCCTGATCATATCCTCCTGTTTCGTCCCATCGTCCGCATTTATATCACGTATTTCCCAGCGTGAAGTGTCTCCCTCGCGCCAGAAACGGAGAGTGATCGAACAAGGACCAACGCGCAGGTGCTGCAATTGGATTTCAGAAAGCCATGCAGGTAATGTAGGCCACACATACAGGCGTTTATTGGGCGCGTCAGCCTGGAGACCCAAAATCGTGCGGACCATATGAAAAATGCTGCCCGTCGCCCATGCTTGCGGAATGTTTGCCCCAGGCGGATAAAGCACAGGGAAATCGACATCCCCTTTACGCTGTACGCCAGCATACAACTCTGGTGGACGATAACTATCAAAATGCTCCACTGCATCGAATACCGCGCGTATCACTTGATTTGCCTCGTCAGCCAGGCCATAGCGTTTAAAGCCAGCCGCAATAATCCCGTTATCATGCGGCCATACCGACCCGCGTTGATATGCTAGTGGATTATATGCGCGATTTTTCTTTGACAATGTACGTATTCCCCAACCAGACCACATGTCCTCCTGTAACAAACGCTGTGCGATACGTTTTGCCTGTTCCGGCTCAGCAATCCCATTCCAGAGACACTGCCCCGTATTCGATGCCACTGTAGTTACTAGCTTTTTATTCGGGTCCAGTGCAAATCCATAACACCCTTCATCCTCCATCCAAAACACTTCATTAAAATGTCGTTTCAACTCAGCGGCCTGTTTCCGCAATCGCTGCGCTTCCTCGTGCTCTCCTAATGCCTCAAACATCTCTGCCATTCGTACTTTAGCATCGTAGACATAGCTCTGTAACTCACACGTTCCCTTCGGTTGCTGCACTTGACTACCATCTGCGTATACCACCGCATGGGCCGAATCTTTCCAAGCAACGTTTTCATATTTAAATGATGAGAAACTTTTATATTCCTGAAATCCATCGCCATCTAGATCGCCATACTGATCAATCCACTGTAAGCAGCGTTTCGCCACATCATGATATTGCTTAAATTGTTCCAAATCGCCTGTCCAGCGATAGGCTTCAGATAATACAATCAGATACAGAATCGTCGCATCAGCGGTCGCATAAAATGGCGAAAAGGGAATCTGATGAAAATGGGTCAGTTCACCAAAACGCTTTTCATGCATAATTTTCCCTGGTTGCGCTTCTAACCAGTCATCCCGCTCTGCCGCCTGATAATCAGCCAGACGTTTAAGCGCGCCTTGAGCAAAATGTGGCGAAACAGACATTGCTTGGTAAGACACAATCAGACTATCACGCCCAAACAGAGTCACAAACCAGGGAACCCCTGCCGCTGGCATCCACGCATCATCTGAAACATCCAGATCATATAAACGTAACGCCCCTATATCTTGTAAAGCTTGTTCGTACATACGGTGCAAAGTGTAATCTGAAGTGGATAGACCAGTACATATACTCCGCCAGTGATGCTGCCTCTTATCAACCTTGCTGCTCAATTCCTTGCCGTGTCCAGGAACTGCCCCCGTAGAGCCTGTTGCCGCTTGCCCTTCAGCACATCCCATATACGTTGAGTCATCTATTTCTTGTCCATAATCCATCACAAACACAGCGCAAGCATTCCATGTTTGTGCCTGTTCCAGCTCGATTTCAAAAACCAGACGCCCGTTTGCATAAGCTACCGGAGACGCACAATGCACAAGCTGATACACAAGAGAGCGATGAAAATTCTCGTGTTCATAGGAAGTATAGAGCCGCTGCTTCTTATCGTCCCAGGTCGTCAATATTTTACCGCGCTGCACTACAGCACCTTTTTTCACCTCGAAAAGATCCGCAAAATCGGATTTCATTTCTATTTCCAGCATGAAATTCACTTTTTTACCGCTGTAGTTCTTAATTTCTAAATCTTCATGCAACACTGAACCAATCACGCGATTAATCGTTAAAAGCAATGTATGTTTCGTAATATCACCATCATCGGTTGGGATAGTTGGATTACTTAAATGCACTCGTGAGGCATAAAAAGTCAACTCACTCCCCTCTGCTGATTTCCACAACTGACGATTAATATACAGTTGGTAATAACTCAAAAACCGTGTATCCATCGCGTAAAGGCCTAGCGAATGATTGTCGCCAGCAATCTCACCGCCCTTATTCGTCACCATAAACGTTCGCCCCTGATTAATCGTTATCGTCGGGGGTCCTACACGTATCTCAACAGCCATTTTGTCCCTTCCTCATCTCTACTTTCATATATTTTGTTTATTACCACGCCTTGATGCCAAACCGGCAAGAAAGAAGAAAAAATTTGTCAGCAATGCAAAAAATACACCAAAACAGGTAAACACGATGCCCCAAGGACTTGTTGGATAATCCAAAAACACAAAAATCCCTAACAAGATCATCGCGCAACATAAAGAAACCAAGCCAAAGGCATAATAGCGATTGACTTTCGCCGCCTCCGTTGGATGCTGAAGATATGGTTTACTCATACATGACCATTATTTTACCTGCTCAATCCCTCATGACACATGCTAAAACACTGGTATGTTATTAGAAAAGCTATAATCTCTTTTCACAGACATCATAGACATACAAACCAGTCAGGATGAAATTTTACGCACAACAAATGACAATAAAATAAAAAATAGCAAAAGAGTTGCAAGAAACCCATATGCTGGGAGATGGGTAGAAACATTCTCACGTGTCTCTTCAGTTACAGAAGCCAAAGGATTCTCTAAAATTGGTTTGGCTTCCGGTTTTGAAATAATCAACACCATTACACCCAGGCCCAATACAAAAGCCCCTAACATGAAATAATCAAAACGTGACAAAAAGAGAAGCTTCGCGCTTTGAGCTCCCAACCCTCCACCACTGCTTATTGTGGCGACGATAGCAATTGTTGATAACATAGAACCCGCTCTCAAGATCATCAATTCATACCCCCTTGATTTCTCGCTGATGCACTGGTGGCATAGGACTACGCGTTTCAAACACGTGATACAATAGCCAGAGAGATGGAATAAGAATCAGCATACCAATAATCGCACTGACCAGAAATTGCTCCATTGTTGTTGGCGGGCTGGAAGCTTCAACAATGGTCAGGTCCGGTGGCACTATATAAGGCACTTGCGCCAACCCCCACGCGCCGAGAAAAGCTGCAACATCTAGATCAAGTAGAATACGCGCCGTCCTGTAATGCCGTGTATACAGCGCAACGCCTGCCGCAAGGCCGATTACGATCGT
Organism: Ktedonobacterales bacterium; assembly: GCA_027451525.1. GTDB lineage: Bacteria > Chloroflexota > Ktedonobacteria > Ktedonobacterales > Ktedonobacteraceae > DTNP01. The sequence continues at coordinate 28,302 of DAIDJF010000008.1, read as the reverse complement.
GACAATCACTGCCCAGATTGCCCAGTTACGTGTAAACAGCCCATCCCATAACACTGAAGCAAAGAAAGGCATCAGAATAAACCCTGCCACGCCCAGCGCAGCCGTGACGCCAGCGGCAATAAAGGCTTTCACACGAAATTTCTCTGCCAGATATGGTTTCTCAACCATCTGGGCGTTGACCGTCAGATAGGTTGCCGCCACAGTTGCGCATACTCCCAATGCCATAAACCCAATGACCAGCGAAAAAGGGTTAAGCCAGGGCCACCAGACTGCAACTGGTGGCACCCCATTACGCACATGTAAATCCCCACTGGCAACAGCTCCCGCTATCGTACCGAGGAGAAACGGCGTAATCAGGCTCGCTGTACTAAAAAACCGTCCCCAAAAGGCTTTGAGCGCAACAGCTTTGCGAATATGTGAACGAAAGGCAAATGAAGCCCCTCGAAACACGATACCGATTAACACAAGACTGAATGGCACAAACAAGGCATAGGCAAGCGTTTGCGATACTATAGGAAATGCTGTAAACAGCCCAACTATAAGATAGGTCAACCAGACATTGTTAGCTTCCCAGACAGGGTTCAGGGCCTCTGTAATCAGATTTCGTTGCTCTTCCGCATCACGCCCAAAAATGAACAGCTCCAGAATACCAGCCCCAAAATCAGCTCCGCCCAAGACAGAATAGATGATGATTGACAGCCACAACATCACAGCGACTATATAATCTACAATCATCGCACTCCTGCCTCTCGCGGCTCACTCTTCTGCATTTCATCAACAATAAGCTGCGACCACTCTGTAGATGGCTTAGGACGGCGTGCAAGTAAACGCAAGAAGATAATCAGCGTCAGCCCCAATACGATGTAAACGCACGTGAACACGAAAAAGCTAACACCCATCCAGGGTGCGGGATTACCTGCATCGATAGTACGCATGAAACCATAAACGATCCAGGGTTGTCGTCCCTCTTCTGTCACAATCCAGCCAAACTCGACCGCCAGAAAGGCCAACGGCCCCGCGATGGCAACACCCCACAATAACCAGCGGTCCGTAGGAGTCTTCCCTTTGCGCCAGAAATACAAGAGCCAGAACAGCCCTGCAACAAGCAGCATAAAGAATCCGCTAAAGACCATTGCATCAAACGAAAGATGTACCATAGCAACCTGAAAGGCAGGTGGACGAAAATTCGCCGGAAACGAGTCAAGCCCTCTCGAATACGAGTTCAGGTCAAAATTTGCGAGCAGGCTCTCTCCATGCGGAATCAAGAGCGCACCATACACATGTCCCGCTGGCACATCGACAATTCCCCCGACAAACAATGGTAAGCCACGCCCAGAGTGAATAATACCCTCCATCGCGGCATATTTTGGCGGTTGCACCACCGCTAGTAGGCGCGCATTAAAGTCACCACTGATAATCTGCAAAGGAATCGCCACACCACCTACAGCCAATCCCAGTAGCATACCCTTGAGATGATAATTATCGTGTCGACCACGCAACCATCCTACAGCATACACCGAGGCCGTTGCAAAGCCCGCTGTCACATAACACGCCAGAATCATATGCGTTGTCTCGAATGGCGTGCTGGGATTGAGCATTGCCTGAAAAGGGTCTACGTTCACCACTTTCCCATTTACAACCTGAAAACCAGTAGGCGAATTCATCCATGAGTTAGCAGTCGTGACAAACCAGGCTGAGAACGAACCACTAATCACAATCGGCAACGAGATCAACCAGTGAATCACTAGCGAAAGGCGGTTGGCCCCATAGAGATACAGGCCCAGGAAGATGCCTTCCATAAAGAAAGCAAAACCTTCTAGGGCAAACGGAAGGCCTATGATTCCGCCTGCAAATCTCGTCCAGGTGGGCCAGAGCAGTGTCAATTCAAATTCTACTATCGAACCAGACACCGCTCCAATTGCAAAAAGAATCGCAAACACCTTCGTCCATTGTCGTGACAGTGCCAACCAATCCCCGTCTTTACGCCAGAGTGCCAGTCCTTCCGCAATGCATAACAGGAGTGGCAAACCAACACCCAGAACGGAGAAAACAATGTGAAAAATCAACGACAACGCCATCTGCGAACGTGCCGCGAGGATATTTGGACCCAATGCCACCAGGTTCAGTATCATCTGCCTTCCCACTTCTCATCTACTACGTCTCCAAAGCGTCGTTCCTACTCCGACCAGTCCCACCAGCCCTGCTCCCGCTAAAGCAATCACACCAGGATGCAGATCTAGCCACAATTGCAGGCTGGTATCTTTCGCTTTTTGATCAAATGCACCATGCGTACCATGATCTTGTTTCTCATCCACAGGATGCCACAAGTTATTCGGACGCTTGTGGTCTGCCTCTTCTTCCGTCTGCTGTGACTGATAACCAGTCTTCGCGAGATAGAGGTCGAGGAGTCCTGGCACAATTTTATTCGCCTGAATGGCCTTCACACTCGACATACCGATGAACAGCTCGCGCCGTGGATGATCTGCCAGCCAGACCACAGCATCCGCAATTACCTCCGGTTGGTAGATTGGCGGCACTGGCTGCGCTTTATGAGGCAAACGACTTTTGACCCAGCTAAACTGTGGCGTGTTCACAGCAGGCAATTGCGCCATCGTGATCTTGACATTACTTTTATCATGCAACAACTCACAACGCAGCGAATCAGTAAAGCCCGCAATAGCATGTTTTGCTCCGCAGTAAGCGGATTGCAAGGGAATACTGCGATAGGCCAGCGCCGAACCAATCTGGATAATCAAACCACGATCACGTGGCAACATCCGATGCAGAGCCGCCATTGTCCCATACACATATCCCAGATACGCGACCTCCGTGACACGCTTGAACTCTTCCGGCTGCATTTCCTTAAATGGGGAGAACACCGAAGCCATCGCGTCATTGACCCAGATATCTATCGGGCCAAAAGTCTCCTCTACTTTTTCAGCAGCAACCTGTACCTGATTGGCATCCGCGACATCTGTAGGGAGAATAAGTGCGGTCCCGCCCAATTCTTCCACTTCGCGAGCTGCGTGCTCTAACCCTTCACGTCCTCGCGCTAGCAAAGCAACTTTTGCCCCCCGTTTTGCAAAGCCATGAGCTACTGCACGCCCAACCCCTGCCGACGCTCCTGTCACCACCACAACTTCTTCTTTTTTCTTTTTTTGCATCTCTTTACTCATCTATCTGTCCTTTCACCACTTTTCATATTACTCAGTGCTCAATTTTGCGCCCGTTTTGATTTTAAACGCGGCACTCCATGCCCACTTGTCCCGTCGGGCGACAGATTATGGCGCACAGGCGGGTGCTCATCTGTCACCTGCTCAGGATGCTGTGAAAGAAGATCACGTGCATTCGAGATCAGATAATCAGCGGTACGTGCCGCTAATGCCTGAATCGTCAAACCTGGATTCGCCGAGCCTTGTGTGGGCAATAAACTCCCATCACAGACAAACAAATTGGGAATATCATGCGTCCTTCCCCATTTGTCCGCGACTGAACTTCCAGGGTCATTGCCCATACGCGCCCCTCCAACCAGATGTGCATAACGCGACTCTTGTACCACCTCCTGCGCTCCCGCCGCGTAGAACACCTCTGTCGTCTTTGCAACGCCTGCAGCTTCTACCTTTTTATCGTTTTCATGCATCCTGAACGTGACTTTCGCCACAGGCAACCCAAAGCGGTCTGTCGCCTCCGCCAGTGCTACACGATTATCCTCCCAGGGCAAAATCTCACCGAGCACACCCAACGCGCACCAGTGATTGTAATCCATCATCACGCGCCGCATGCCCCAGCCCCACGCGCCTTTTGCCGCCATCATCTGCTTGGCAAACGCGATAGGCAGTGGACCAACCGTTTGAATGGCAAAGCCCCGCACAAAGTCATTCTTCGGGTCCGTTTCATAGAATTCTTCCGTCAAGGCGTGCGCTGGCGGTGCTTTGTACATACGAACTGGTTCATCAAAACGTCCCAGCACCACGTTCCCGATCTGCACCATCAGGTACTTCCCGACCGTCCCGCTCGAATTCGCTAAACCTTGCTCAAAACCTGGACAGGCCGAGTTGAGCAACAAGCGCGGCGTCTCAATCGCATAGCCACTCACGATCACAACTTTTGCGCGCTGCACATGCTCTTTCCCCTCCTCGTCAAAATATGTTACACCTGTAACACGCCCACCCTTCATGTTAATGCGCCCAACCATACAATGTGCCCGTATCTCCGCTCCATAGCGAATCGCATCTGGCACGTGACTGATCAGCGTGCTCTGCTTGGCTCCAACTTTACAGCCTTGAATACAAAACCCACGATAAATGCAGTGTGGGCGATCCTTATAAGAACCAGCAATAATCGCCACAGGGCCACCCGCGACGGTACGAATGCCAAGCGCGGAACAACCCTTCACTAACATATGACCCACGCCACCAAGTGGATGCGGACCATACACATAGCCATGTGGATCGCCCCAGGGATAATAGGCTGGCCCTGAGACTGGGATTTCTTTTTCTAACAGTTCGTAGTACGGTCTCAGCTCATCATAACTGATCGGCCAATCAGCACCTAATCCATCTGAAGAAAGCACATGAAAATCTGACGGATGGAAACGCGGCGTAAATCCCGCCCAGTGAACCGAGCCGCCACCTACACCCTTGCCACTATTATTCTCGCCCATCGTAATCGGGTCCTCGCCACCAGTAATACGCAAATCGTTCCAATACAAATTATGTGAGCCTGCCTCGTCGCTCACCCAGTCGCGCTCCGTATCCCAAAATGGTCCGGCTTCAAGACCAATCACCTTAAAACCAGCATGTGCCAGACGTTGCACCAGGACACCGCCCGCCGACCCTACCCCAACAATACAGAAATCGACCTCTTCATCAGGACGAAACTGCTTCATCGGAAAATCTAACGTTTGCATCGGTCCAAGTTGATGTTCCGGTTTTGCACCATCAAAAGAACCAAAAACGGGTGTTTTCATGTCTTTTCCTATTCTTCTCTCACGCGCTACATTGCTTTTCACAGCACTCATGCTCCAGGTCCATTCCCTAATGCGTCCCACCCTCTGAAGATACTTGCTTCGACTGCGCACCCTCACTACCACCTATTGGCTCATACTTACCAGAAAGCGCGGTGATCGGCGCCTCCCAATCATAGCGTTTCTCGTCGCTCTCCCACGGTTCCGGCTTGCCATTCTCCAGGCGCATATAGCCACGTGGATAGGCAGGCCCACCATAGCCAATTTCGTCCCATGCATAGGGATGCGCGTAATATGCCTCTACGACATCCTGGACGAGTAAAACCCAAAAGTGATGCACAGACATCTTTTTCCAGATTTCCTGCCCGGCAGGAGGATGCAAGTCATGTATCGTTTTCAGCACACTATCCTGCTGGTAGGAGCCGAGGTTGAGAAAAGAGGTATCATACATTGAGTGCGCAATCTCTTCGATAGCTTGCAGACCTAAACGGTGCGCCTCATGGTCTGGTGGCATATCTTCATAGCGATAGCCATTAATCTCTCGGTTATACAGTTTTTTATCAATAAAGTTCACGACAGGAACCTTGTGCTCTTCGTCGCGGTCATCCTGCGGCAAAATACGATCACAGATCGCTTTCATCAGGAGAGCCTCTGCAGGCGAAAAAAAACGGATAGGCGGCACCTCGTTTACACGCTCCAGAACAATCTTCCGTGTTGCTTCATCCCAGAAGTTCTGCTGTTCCAGCACATGATAGTCGGGATAGTAACCAGGCTGCGGCATCGGCGCAATAGGTCGCCGCGTCTCCTGCTCAATTGGCAAACGACTGGCATCTACAGCAGGCAGAATAGTCGGCTCAACATGTAAGACAGGTGCCTGGTTCGACCGATGGTTCTTTTTCAAACCGCGTTTCATCACCCTCATCGTTATTTTTCCCTTCGTAACAAGCTAGCAAGAATACCGAGAAAGCCAGAAGCTGCAAATAGCAACGGTGCGAAGATTGGTGGCCCATACAAAATGTTGTACCAGGGCTTTTTCAAGCCACCAGGACGCCGCATGACGCCACGCATATGATAGAGAAAACCAATACCGCCATTCAATAAGGCCAGTAGCGAGGCAAACGGTAGCAACGTGCGCGCGCACCATTTGCTCCAAACTGCTCCAAACCCTCCGATCATCAGGAGTGGCGTCAACAACACAGGGGTCCACTGGACTTTGTAGGAGAAGTTGTTTTTATAATGTGAATAGAGTGCTTCTATTCCACTGAAAAAAACCGAAATGGCCGTTGCAGCTGCCAACATTCGCTGAAAACGCCCCTCGCGCACGTCATTGGCAAAAACATGTTCCTCTCTCCTGATATTGCTCGGCAAGAGTGCACTCCACGCGCTCACGTCTTGCCCCTGCTTCACACTCCGACTTGGAGGATCATCTTCACGCCGCAAAAACGCGGCGATCAGTCCGAGCAGACCACAAATACCAAACAGCAAGGGAGCAAATAACGGTGGCCCCATGATAATATTGAAGATCGGTAGACGCCAACCGCCCGGTTTACGCTGAATACCTCGAATGTGAAAGAAAAAGCCCACTACACCATCCAGCAGAATGAGCAGTGAGACTATCGGCATCAAGACACGTGCCGCCCAACGATTGAATGTTGCCCAGACACCCGCAATGACGCCCGCCAGACCTAAAATGACAGGCGTGTACATAATACGCTGTCCATAACTGCCACGATAATGTTCATACGTAACCTCTAAACCCGCCAGCAGGCTCGAAAAAGCCGTGATGAGCGACAGACTGCGCTGAAAACGCCCCTCTCGAATATGCTGATCAATCGCGCTACCTTCTTGCACAAGCAAGCGCGAAATTTTCTTCTTCCTCTTGGGCTGCACACTGGGTCGCACACGACTGCGCAGCTCATGTACCATTTGCGCTGCTTTTTTCTCGTGCTCCACGTCATGAGTATTCTCATGCGTCAATACTTGCCTTAGCAACTCTCTCGGTTGTGTCAATGCCATGCTTGTTCGTCCTCATCAGCATCAAGCTAAAACGTACTATCAATTTTCATCATACTTTATTTACAGGTATTATTTTTTCTTCTGCATATATCTCCATACGCATGCTGCCGCCATGCCCAAAGCTCCCACCACAGTGGCTATCTCTAGCACACGGGTATGCAAAGGCGTATCCGTGAGTTCATTGGGTATAAGGTCCCTAGCTTGCTCTTCTGGCAACTTGCCGTTCTGCATGCTCTGTTGCTCGTGTAACGCCATCTGCAACACTTGTGCAACGTGTAACCCTTGCCGGGCCGTCTCTTGTTCAATCTGCTCACGACAACTGAAACCGTCGCTGATTATGAGTGTCTCATAGCCCGCATCGCGTACTGCTGGCAGCAACACGCGCTCACCGGCTTTTACTGAAACATCATAATGGGTACGCTCGTACCCAAAGGCTCCCGCCATCCCACAACAGCCAGAGTCCAAAATCTTGAAATCAAGTCCCATACGCTGAAGTAGAGCTTGCTCCGCATCCATTTTCATGAGAGCTTTATGGTGACAATGACCATGCACAATGGCTTTACGCCGCAATTGTGGGACTTGATAGTGCCGGGCCTTCTGCTCCAAAAATTCGCTAAACAGGAACGTTTGCTGCGAGAGGCGTTGTGCATCCTCATCGTGTGGAAACAGACTCTTCAGTTCATCACGAAAGACCGCAACACAACTTGGCTCTAAACCAACAATGGGAATACCTGCCCGAATCTCTAGACGCAACGTATCAAGGATCTGCCGTAACAAGCGTTCCGCCGTATCAAGCATGCCAAAATCATACAGTGGACGCCCACAACACAAAGAGGCATATGGCACAATGACGGCATAGCCCGCATCTTCCAGCACTTCGACAGCAGCTTGCAGCGTCTCCGGCATAAAGTAGTTATTAAAGGTGTCCGCCCAAAGAATGACCTGTGACATGCCCACATTGCGCGCAGGTCGCTGATGAAACCAGGTTTTGAACGGCTGCGGCGCAAATTTCGGCATCTCGCGCGGTTGCGCAATGCCACCCACGAGCTTTACCAGATTGCTGATCAACGGCGTATGCGTGATGAAGTTCGCTACTTCTGGCATACGCGAGGCCATCCGTGCCCACCAGTAAATCAGTCCCATCGTATAGGCCGAGGGCGGACGTACCTTTCCCTCATAATAGTGTGAGAGAAATTCTGCCTTATATGTCGCCATGTCCACATTAACTGGACAATCACCCTTACAACCTTTACACGCAAGACATAAATCTAACGCTTCACGTACCGCGTCATTATGCCAACCATACTTCACAGGATTACCTTGCAGCATTTCAAACAGCAAATGTGCGCGTCCCCGTGTTGTATCCGCCTCTTCCCTCGTCACCATGAAACTTGGACACATCGTGCCACCTTCTGTGCGACGGCATTTACCCACGCCCACACAGCGCAAGACAGCATGGGCAAAACTCCCCTGATCGTCGGGAAATTTGAAATGCGTTTGCACTGGCAGCGGATTATAGCCCGTGCCCAGGCGCAGGTTCTCATTCAGCCGATAGGCATTGACTACCTTGCCAGGATTCATCTTCCACTGTGGGTCCCACAGTGACTTGAACTCGCGGAACGCCTCAATCAGCTCACTGCCAAACATCTTTGGCAATAGCTCTGCTCGCGACTGCCCATCCCCATGCTCACCGGAGAGCGAACCGCCATAGTGCAGCACGATATCAGCCGCCTCATGCACGAAAGAGGTATAATCCTCAATACCTTGCGCCGTCGAAAACTCAAAATCAATGCGCGTATGCACGCAGCCCTGTCCAAAATGCCCATACAAATCGCACTCATAGCCATATTTTGCCGTTAGAGCATGGAAATCACGCAGATAGCGGCCTAACTGCTCAGGTGGCACTGCCGCATCCTCCCAACCTGTCCAGGCCGTTTTCTTCCCTGGCACAAACGCCGTCGCGCCCAAACCTGACTCGCGGATATCCCAGACAATCTTCTCCTGCGCAGGATCATCAAAAAGCTTCATGCTCGGCCCATGCGCACTCCGCTTAAGTTCCTCCATCAGAGCGCGAGCTTTATCATCTGTTTCTTCCTTAGAATCTCCACCAAACTCTACCAGCAGCCATCCACCGCCATCCGGCAACACGTTGGCCTCGCCTGGATGCAAGCCCTTCCTGCGCATATCCTTGACCAAAGCTAGATCAAAACCTTCCAATCCAACCGGATTATGAGCGAGGATCTCAGGTACATGGTCAGCGGCATGATAAGCGTCAGGATAGCCCAGCACAAGCAATGAGCGCACAGGCGGACTATACACTAGCCGTGTCGTCGCCTCCAGCACTATCGCGCACGTGCTTTCCGTCCCCACCAACGCGCGGGCCACGTGAAAGCCATTTTCGGGCAAGAGCTGATCGAGATTATAGCCAGAGACACGGCGCGGTATCTTGGGATAGTGGGTTCGTATCAGGTTCGCGTAGCGGTCACGCAGCGATTTGAGACCAGCATATAGTTCACCGCGCCGCCCGCCAGCTTGAATGATGCTCTCCAATTCAGCCTCGCTGGTCGCCCCCACGCGCATACGCACGCCATCATAGGTCAGGATTTCCATCTCATCAATGTTCTCGACCGTCTTACCAGCCATCACCGAGTGGACACCACACGAGTTATTACCGATCATGCCACCCAATGTGCAATGGTTGTGGGTCGCCGGATCCGGCCCAAAAGTCAGATGGTGTTGCTCTGCCGCGTGCCGTAAATGGTCCAGGATAATACCCGGTTGGACACATACCTGTCTCTTCTCCACGTCTAGCCAGAGGAGACCATTCATATATTTGGACATGTCAATCACAACCGCGACGTTACAGCCCTGACCAGCCAGACTTGTCCCACCTCCACGCATCACAATTGGCGCGTGGTATTGCCGACAGAGTGCGACAGTCGTTACAACATCCTCTGTATCCAGCGGAATGGTGACACCAATGGGAACCTGCCGATAATGCGAACCATCTGTTGCGTAGAGTCCTCGACTGCCATCATCAAAACGCACTTCTCCACACACATGCCGACGCAAATCGTGTGCTAATCCCTGCACATCAATTGTTTCCACGTGTATCGCTCCCCCACGTACATTCCGCCCTCTAATATGCGTATCCGCGTTTTCGCCCAGAACTACTACCCGTTTCATACTCTCTATCCCTTCTTTAAAAAAGAGAGAACTATCCTCTCATCGCTAGACAGGTATTATCAACAGACAGTTCGTATATGATCTACACTGCTATACCGCGTATTTTTCCGCGTCCTTGCGCTTGAACTCCAGGCCCATACCGGGGCGTGAACGGTCGGGATAGAGCGCGCCATTCTTGGGCGTCAACGCGCCATCAAAAATCATATGCTCAATACGTGCGTGATCATGGAAGTACTCTAAATGGCGATAATTTGTAATAGAACAGCACGGATGAGCATGAATGGAGGGTCCACAGTGGGCAGAAAGTTGCATCGAACGCGCTTCTACCAGTGTTGCAGCCTTCATAAAACCGGTAATACCCGCACAGCGTGTCGCATCGGCCTGCAACACATCTACCGCTTCCGCTTCTAACATGCGCCGGAAGTACCAGAGATCATAGCCATACTCGCCAGCCGCGATATCCATGCCCGCGGGGGCGCGGTCACGCATCAGGTGCAGTCCAACCAGATCATCCGAAGACACAGGCTCTTCAAACCAGGTCACACCTGACTGTGTCGCAAAGATATCTGCCAGAGCCAGCGCATCTTTGCGGCTATAGGCTCCATTGGCATCCACAAATAGTTCAGCATCTGGGCCAATCGCCTCGCGTGCCTCCGCCACCCGTTTAGGATCCGCCTCAGGGTTACTACCAACCTTCATCTTGACACGTGGAATACCACTTGCGACCCAATCGCCCAACTGCTTCTGCAATTGTTCGCGGGAATAGGTCGTAAAGCCACCACTGCCATAGACCGCCGCGCTCTCTCGTGCCGCCCCCAGCAATGTGACCAAGGCCACATCAAAAAGGCGCGCCTTCAAATCCCACAACGCTGCATCAACGGCGGCTATCGCCATAGAACAGATGCCTGGACGCCCAAGATTGCGAATTGCCTCAAGCATTGCCTCCCAACTGCCCGGCACATCCAATGCATTGCGTCCAATAACCACTTTTGCCAGCATGCTTTTGATTAATGTGGCTGTTGCCGCATCCGCGTAGCTATAGCCTAACCCCTTCTTTCCACCAGCATACGCTTCCACAATCACGATTGTCGTTTCATTCCAGTGATAGGTTCCATCAGCCTCCGGCGCGTCAGTCGGTATTTTATAAGCTGCGACTTCCAGACGGTCTACGTTGATTGTAGAAATATTCGTTGATGTTTGTATCATTGTATTACTCACTTATTTCCCTGCGTGAGCAGGTTCAGGTGCTGACCTGACCTGCTCAGCTGCGTACTCAGTTAGCCTTGACTTGGAAGAACGCCTTGTACCATTTCCTTCACTGACTCGGCAACAATACCGATCTCATTTGGATCACCCTTAACCAGGGTCTGCATGAAGTTGGAAGCCTGTTTAAATGTGATATGCGGCGGCAGTGTCTCAACATTCGGGTCAGTATAGACATTCATAACAACTGGGCGGCTTGATGAAAGAGCCTCATCAAGGGCTGCCCCCAATTGTTCCGGTTTATCTACGCGAATACCATGCAAGCCAATCGAATTGGCAAACACGTCATAAGGAAAATCCGGTATGCTTTGCGTCAGCGGCAAACGTGGATTCCCTTCATCCACGCGCATCTCCCACGAAACCTGATTCAAATCGCGATTGTTAAACACAATAAAGATCAGGCGCGGATCGCTCCACTCTTTCCAATATTTGCCCACCGTGATGAAGCCATTCAATCCTAGCATCTGCACCGCTCCATCACCTGTAAGCGAAACAACTGGACGATCAGGGTAGGCAAATTTAGCCGCTATTGCATAGGGAACCGCCGCAGCCATCGTTGCCAGATTGCCAGAAATCGATCCCATCATGCCGCGTTTAATTTTAATATCACGCCCATACCAGTTCGCGGTCGTGCCAGAGTCCGCGCTCAAAATCGTATTGTTGGGCAAGCGCGGCGAAAGCTCCCATGCCACCAACTCTGGGTTAATAGGATTGGCACTCTGCTTTGCGCGCGACTCCACAACCTTCCACCAATCCTTGATGTCGCCTTCTAACCTCTCACGCCACGAACGATCCGTCTTACGCTTCAACAAAGGAATAAGGGCACGCAGTGATGCTTTACTATCACCTACAAGCGGCAATTCCATCGGATAACGGATGCTGAGCATGCGCCCATCAATATCAATCTGTATACCGCGCGCCTGCCCCTCTTTGGGTAAAAATTCTGAATAGGGGAAGCTTGAACCAACCATCAGCAACGTGTCACACTCTGACATCATTGTCCAACTCGGCTTCGTGCCCAACAAACCAATACCCCCCGTGACAAATGGTAGATCATCCGGTACAGCGTCCTTGCCTAAGAGGGCTTTCGCAACGCCACAGCCCAACAGTTCTGCGACCTCAATAACTTCATCTGTCGCATGTCTGGCTCCTGCCCCAACCAACATCGCAACTTTTGATCCCGCATTGAGGATATCTGCCGCCTTTTGCAAATCTTCCTTCTTAGGCGTCACCAGTGGTGGGTAGAAGCCCAGCCCCGTGTGAACCGTATTGTGCTTATGCGGTGGCTGCTCAACCGCTTTCTGGTCCTGAACATCCTTTGGAATAATGATGCATGTCACGGTCCGTTCCGCCATCGCAATACGGAATGCGCGATCAATTACCTGCCGTACCTGTACAGCATCCGTGATCGTCTGCACATACTCACTGGCAACATCCTTGAACAAGCTCTGAAGATCAACCTCCTGTTGATAGCTCCCGCCCATCGCAGAGCGTGCCGACTGACCAACAATGGCAACGATTGGTTGGTGGTCCATTTTGCCATCATACAGGCCATTCAGTAAATGAATGGCCCCCGGACCAGAGGTTGCCATACATACACCCACCTCGCCTGTATACTTGGCATGCGCACATGCCATAAAAGCGGCTTCCTCTTCGTGGCGCACCTGCACAAAGTGAAACAGATTCTGATGACGCTCCAAGCCGCCAAGAATTCCATTAATGCCATCGCCAGGGAACCCAAAGATACGTTTTACGCCCCACTCAGCTACACGCTCCAGAATAAAATCACTCACTAGTTTTGTCATGTCTTCCTCTGCCTTTCTGCATTGCAAGGTTGTCCACCTTTACTGTTTCCATAAATGATGTCCTTACATACTGCTGAGCATATAAGGACACCTTTGCTTCTCTCCTGTTTATATCTCCTTGCCGCTTTTCATTCGCTCTACAAATTTCTTTACCTGACAGGATTGCATGCTAGTACTGTGTTGCTACACGGCTAGCTCCTGTTGCTTCCACAGTTTGCGTCTCGGCCTGATTAAGGGTTGCTGGCTGCTTCAGTAGAACAAACCCATAGCCGACCTTTGCCAGCACATCAAGGACCGCAAACAACAGGGTTGCAACAAATGCGTTGAAAACACCCCAACCACTTGGGCTAAGCACCCAGATAATTGGGTAGCAGATCCACAAGCCCATCAGTAAAGGGGATATTTGCGTATAGAGTTTTTTGACATCAGGGCTACGCCGCGCTGCCTCCGGCGTCAGTTTGGTCACAATGATATAAAGAATAACCAGGAAGCCCGCACAACTCATACCGAAGAAAGCCCAGCGAAAACCTGTACGGATGAAAGCCGCAGCAAAACCTGTCAAGATCATGTAGACATCGGCTCCCAATAACGTGGCAATCAACGCATTGCGTCCAGGGAAGCCCTTTGGCAACGCAACAAATGCCATGTCAAGCAACAACAATGGCGTTGTTACTACCCAGTCAATATAGCGACCAAACAAAAAGACGTGCCCTCCTGGTTGCGTAACATAGCCATAACCAGAGGCAAGCACAAAGTAGAGCGTAGCAGCCCACAAGACGATAAACGCCGAAGCATAATAGAAATGCCGTGATTCTGGTGATGCTGAGCGTGTCATGATAGAGAATATGATAGCAGCGGCAATCATGACGGCACAGGTGATCCAGAGCACAATACTCGACGGTGCTCCCAAACCAGGACCAATTGCGAAAAATGCACTAACCACAAGTTCCTCCTTCTAGCTCTTTGGCTATAGATACAGTCTTATCTGCATCCAGCAACCAAAACTGACACTTCCAACACTATTTCAACCGTTAAGATGACCATTAGATCTCCGCTCCTCGTCCATAGTATTGATAATCTTCACGATATCCACCATGACCCTTGCCAATCGTTGTATAATCAGCCACTAGCTCCATAGAACGGATATACTTAATCATCTTATACCCCAACACAGTCTCTACACGCAGCCGTAACGGTGCTCCATGATCCATTGGCAACGGCTGCCCATTCATCTCGTAGGCCAGAATAGTTTGCGCGTGATATGCCTGACGCATATCGATAATCTCGTAAAAGGGGGTATCACGCGCTTCTCCTTCACTATCTGGATAGGCTTTCTTCCCCTCCTGATATGAAGTAAACACGATGTAACCCGCTTCGGGTTTCGCCCCACAAAGCTTTAATATTTCACTTAGTGGTACGCCTCCCCATTCACCCACACCCGACCAACCTTGAATACAATTGTGTTTAGTTATCTGCGTCTGCTTCGGCAACTTACGCAAATCAGCAAGCGAAAGATGCAACGGGCTAATCACTAACCCTTTCACCTCTAGCCGCCAATCCACAAACTTTTTGCGCGCCAACTTCTTATATTCTTCACTATCAGGCGGCGCACCATTTACCCAAAAGTAGGGCGTAATATCCTTTTTTTCGTAATGCTGTTTCGAGGCCTCGTGATGCAACAGCAACTTTCGTAAAGGATCAACTACTGCTCCCAGTGCATCTTGCGCCTGACGTTTATGCCTCAATGAGTACCACGAACTCAATGCATAAAACGCAAACACGAACACCAGAGCAGAAATAGCAACCGCCAATGCCAGCCCAAAACTTGTTCCTGTATGGCTCCCCAACACAATATCGCGTATATTGTTTTGAAAACGCACCACTAGCACGAGTAGTGTGTGAATGATGATAAAGATAATAAAAGCAACTAAACTCAAAAAATGTAAGCTCCGCCCCGCCTGTCGCCCTCCAAAGAGCTTGATATACCAGGGGAAACGTGCCTCTATAGCAGGCGACATCGTCGCACCTGTCAGTAACATAAATGGACCAAGCAGGAATACTACCCCTGCATATGCCAGTTGTTGTAGCGGGTCATATGGGTGAAAGTCACTGAGTGGCGGAATATGAAAACTGGCATAGATAAGAAACGTCTGCCACGCCTGAGGGAAAATACTCCATGAGGTTGGTATCAAACGCACCCACTCACCTGTCGCAAACAGTAACACAATGTAGACAATCCCATTGAGAAGCCAGATCGCAACTGAAAAAAAATGCCAGTGCCGACCCAGACCCAAATTATCTTTCCCTGGTTGCGCAATCAGCGGCGATACTGCAACCTCTTCATTCATTGAAGTCCAGATACCTCCTCTCGGAATCTTCTTGCGCGTGAAATTCAACCAGTTGCTACTCGGCTTACAGCCATCATTCCAGTAGAGACGTGGATGCGCCGCAAGTATCTGGATGCCACTACGGATCAGTAGTCCAATAAATAGCAGATTTATGAAATGATCTAATCTTAGCCACCAGGGAAATCCAAGTGCCGCAATAACCAATGGTCCCGCATACATAAGAACCGCTCCTCTTTCGCTCACACAATTATCTCGTTTAACGATATTTATGCCCAGGACACTAAAGGACACGGATGACAAGCGACATCCGTTACACAGCAATTTGCTCCTAAGCCATTTTTCAGTCTTGCCTTGGCATGTTATGCTGTCAAAAAGACAACATCCTCCTTCACTCACGACGTGCAAGAGGGAGATCAATTTGTTAAGAAGAAGTAGTGGAAAAATCACCTATGGAAATAGATCAAGAGAGTGAGATACAACTCAAGGATTATCGGGCACTGGCGGAATTTCGTTATCAGCTCCGCCGCTTCTTGCGCTTCAGCGAACAAATGGCACGAGCAGGCGGACTTGAACCACAACAACATCAACTCTTACTCATGGTTAAGGGTCTACCTGAGGGGAAAAGTGCCACTGTCGGCGAATTAGCGGAACGCCTGCAAATTCACCATCACAGTACGGTTGAGTTGATTGATCGGCTAGTTGAACGGGGTCTGGTTGAGCGACAAAGGGATGAGCAGGACCAGCGGCGCGTTCTTATCCACCTTACCGTACAAGGTGAAGCTATTCTACACCAACTTTCGGCGACTGTGAAAACCGAATTACGTACGACCGGTCCCGCTCTTGTTCACGCATTGAATACGCTTTTTGCAGATATCATAGATCAAGAATCTTCTACAGAAAAAGATTCATAACACTTATTTTAGTAGGCCATATTGCATTTTTAACAGCAGAATGCGTTGCACAGATTGATCAATGCGCCCTACACTCAACTGCCCTTGCTGAATAGCCTGTTTAAATGCCGCGATTACACTGGCAACGAGTGAGGGAGTATATGGCCCTTCTACAATATCATCGCCAGCCATAATTGACAGCACGGCGGCTTGACCAAGCGTCCAGCGATCACTGATACCAGCCATATACAAGCCATCAGTAATGACCACACCGTTATAGCCCAGTTGGCCGCGTAGCACACCATCAATGGCTTTCGGTGAAAGTTCTGCGGGCAAATTTGGGTCTATCGCGGGCATTAATACATCCGTCGCCATAATCATTCCAGGCGAGTCTTTTGCGATCATCATTTGATAAGGGGCCAGATCAATCTGATCTAGCTGCGCCATGCTGCGATCTACAATAGGCAAGCCTGCATGCGGGTCAGAGGTCACAGCACCCAAACCAGGAAAATGCTTCAGGCACCCTATCACACCGTTCGTTTGCAGGCCATTCAGAAATGCTCCCGCATAGGTAGCTACACTCTGTGGGTCACTGCCAAACATCCGTGACTCCAGGATAGGAGGGGTAACAGTCTGCACATCAACAACAGGAGCCAGATCAGTGTTAATCCCTAGTTGCTGCAACCATTTCGCGGACTGACTCCCTTGCTGTTGGGCCACCTGTGGATTGCCACTCGCCCCCATTTCTTGCGCAGATGGCAGATAGCCATGAAAAATGTAGAGCCGATTTACTAGGCCACCCTCCTGGTCCGTCGCAATCAACAAGGGAATATGCGCATCCTGCATGGCCTGCTGCGAAATCGCGGCAACATTATTCACACTGTCATCTGGAGCAGCAAAATTATGATTGCTCTCCTGATACATAAAACCACCTACATCTTGCTGCGTAATCATCTCTTGTAGACCGCTTCCCTGATAGCTATTGCCCAAATACTCGACAAGAATGAGCTGACCAAGCTTTTGATCGAGCGACATGCCTTGCATAATTTGTTGAATCCGCGCCGTTTGTTCCTGTAGAGTAGCACTTATCGCATCGACGGGCGTCCCCGGTGTCGGCGTGGCTGTTTGAGGCAATACTGTTGGCGAACTACCTGGCGTTTGTGTCGGAGAACTTCCCGGTGTCATGCCTCCATACAAGACAGTTCCCGGTCTCCTGCACGATGAAAGTAACAGAATGAGGCTACAACATAGAAACAAAAAATGCTGTACACGAAAAAATGCTTTTTTTTTCATTCAAAACTCCGAAATAGATATATGTATAAAAATCGTAATTCGGCTACCTCTACTCCTCTGCCTCTACTATGTCATCGCAACTGCCGAACATATCGTTACAAATCGTTCACTCT
This sequence comes from Ktedonobacterales bacterium, assembly GCA_027451525.1. Lineage (GTDB taxonomy): Bacteria > Chloroflexota > Ktedonobacteria > Ktedonobacterales > Ktedonobacteraceae > DTNP01. The sequence goes on along the minus strand of DAIDJF010000008.1, from coordinate 10,422 downwards.
TACCCTGTCATATCATTTTTCACGCGATATAATATACTCTGTGAGACCTGTAAGATCAACCATATTGTACAAAATAGACAAAAGGATATATCTATGGCATCCTTTGATGATATTGACCTAGTTGAACGGCTCTTTTTGAGAGGCTATCCTTTCAAACAGTACACACCCAAAGCCGATGACCCCGTCGCGACTGCAGTAACACCGTTGCGCAAGCCGCTATCTGCTTGTACCGTCGCGCTCATCACGACAGCAGGCTTGAGTCTACCCGACCAACCACCATTTGATACCTCAATCAAGATGGGCGATAGTTCCTTCCGCGCGTTGCCAGGTGATATTGACCCCCAGCAGTTAGAAATGAACCATCGTAGCTGGGCTTTTGACCAGACAGGGATACTACGCGACCGCAATCTTGTATTACCAATAGATCGCTTGCGCGAAATGCGTTCACGCAACGAAATTGGAGCTATCGCCTCTCATCACTACAGTTTTATGGGGTCTATTGTTGGACCTGCAAAATTAATACGTGAGAATGCACCAGAGGTAGCTCGTCGCCTTGTCCACGATGGCGTAGATGTTGTTCTTCTCACCCCTGTTTGACCCATGTGTAATCAATCGGTCGGATTGATTCAACGCGCAATCGAATACGCAGGTATCACAACTGTCTCTCTCTCACTACTACGTGAAATTACCGAGAAGATACAGCCTCCACGGGCACTCTTTGTCCCATTCCAACTTGGCTATCCGCTTGGCAAACCAGATAATGTAGAATTGCAAACACGTATTATCCGTACGGCATTTGCTCTCCTCCCACGCAGCGACACACCGATTTTAGAAACATTTGTGATGTAAAAAATTAATATGCCATTTATTAATCGTATAAATGGCATATCGCATCCATCTTGCCACTCTATAGTTCATGCATGAGATACAGCCTCCACCGTACCATATATCTTTAGGGGAACTATTTTCTCTCCACTAGCGTCTCTGTATTAAGATGATGAGTATACTTCAGAAGATCGCTCTAATCTTTATGAAGCTATTCCACACTATAATTTCTATGTCATAATGTCCTTGTTACAAGACATTATGTGGAGGATTTGTCTATGCGAAAGCAACGCAATACGCGCTGGCATTTTTTCATCTCAGGATGTATTCTCTCGCTCTCATTGCTACTTGCCGCCTGTGGCAGTGGCAGTAGTACTACCGGCGGAAGTAGCAACCCTGCAATATTCTCAGCCGCCCATCAACCCGCACAAGCATCTGGTTCTTCTGCTGGCAGCGCGTCTTCTAGTAGTAGTTCGTCTCCTGCTGGACAAGGCACATCGAACATTCCTATCGCCCAATACCTGATAAAGACACTGAATGTAAGCATGAGTGTCAAAGACACGCAGAAGATCGCTAATGATCTGCAAAATTGGATTACTACAACCGATCCACGCGCCTATTCAGCAGGCATCACGTATAATCAGGTTGGCAATAATCTCTATAACATCTCGCTGACCTTTTCCGTGGAAACAACGCTTTACCCACAGATCGAGCAATACCTCACCAACTATCCCGCTCAACATGGCGGCCAACTTTTGAGCTTAAACGAAACTGTGCAAGATGTCACCAACGATTACATCGACACGCAATCGCGCCTGACCAACCTCAAGAGTGAGCAAACACGCCTGCTTGATCTCATGAGTCATGCGCAGGCTCTTGGCGATATCATTTCCATTCAAGACCGCTTGACGCAGGTAGAAGGTGATATTGAGCAGATTGAAGCGCACCTTAAGGAATTAAGTTCACAAACGAGCTACTATACCGTCGTGATTGGTCTGCAACCGCTAGAGGGTGTCACGCCGCCACCGCCAAACACTCCAACATGGAATATCGGACAGATTTTCCACGATGCCTTTGCTGCCTCGCTCGCGTTCGCGCAAGGACTACTTAGCGTGCTAATCTGGCTGCTGGCCTTCCTGATCTATATTATTCCAGTAGCAATCATCGCCTGGCTTGTCTTGCGCTGGCGCAGACGGACGCGTGTGGTAAGCGCAACACACATAGCAGGCAACCAGCCATAAGCATATCAAGACTCCCGACTGCTGTGCTATACTACAAGCTGTAAACGCAATAACCTGCTTTTCAGTCGGAAGGGAGCCTTGATTTTATGACAACACAACATGAGCAGTTCGATGCAATTATTATCGGCGCGGGTCATAATGGATTGGTAGCAGCTGGCTACCTGGCCCGCGCTGGTAAAAAAGTAATCGTTATCGAGCAACGCGACCGCGTCGGTGGGGCTTGCACACTCGAAGAGCCATTCCCCGGCTTCACGATGTCACCTTGTGCCTACGTGGTCAGCCTGCTCCGTCCTGAGATTATTCGCGATCTCGAACTACATCGTTACGGCTTCGATGCCTATGTCAAAGACCCGCAAATGTTCGTTCCCTTCCAGGATGGCAACTATCTCTTCTTCCGCGCCAGCACCGAAAAAACCATCGCAGGCATTCGTCGCCTCTCACAGCACGACGCCGAAGCCTATCCAAAGTTTCTGCGCTTCTTTGAGCGTGCTTCTGAGATCCTTAACCCTATCTTGCTCGAAGAACCACCCTCGGTCGCTGATCTCGCCGCCCGTTTTCGCGGTGAAGACGAAGAGATTTACCGCTATCTGATGTTCGGCAACTTGTACGATATGCTGGCTGATTATTTTGAGTCTGACTATCTACGCGCCGCATTTGCAGGGCAAGGTGTCATTGGTACATTTATCGGCCCTAAAACCCCTGGTTCTGTTTATGTCATGTGGCATCATATGTTTGGCGAGGTCAATGGTGAACAAGGCATGTGGGGCTATGTACGCGGCGGCATGGGACGCATCAGTTTCGCGCTCGCCGCTTCTGCTGAAGCACAAGGTGTCATTATCCGCACCAACACCCCTGTTGCCAAAATCCTGATCTCTAATGGACGAGCCGAGGGCGTGCGCCTGGAAAGCGGCGAAGAAATTCGTGGCTCTGCCGTCCTCTCTAATGCCGAACCCAAACGGACCTTCTTCCAGTTCTGCGCCGATGCGGATCTGGATAAGGGTTTCCTCAAACGCATTGCGAACTTTAAGACCGAAAGCGCGGTTATCAAACTCAATATTGCGCTCAAAGAACTGCCGAACTTCACCTGTCTGCCCGGAACGGCTCCTGGCTTGCAACATGCAGGTTCCTGCGATATCTCGCCAACGCCCGATTGGGCACAAAATGCTTACGAGGATGCAGCACACGGCGAACTCTCACAGAAACCGTATATCGAAGCCTACATGCAGTCCGCGACCGATCCGACAGTCGCTCCCGCAGGCTATCACACAATTTCGATGTTCTGCCAATATGCCCCCTATCATCTGCGCGGTCGTGAATGGTCTGAAGCAGTGAAAAACGAGATGGCTGACCGCATTATCGCGACCATGAGCGAGTTTGCCCCTAATTTTGCCGATGCGGTTCTCCATCGTCAGGTACTCAGTCCAGTCGATATCGAGCAACGCTATGGCATGCCAAACGGCAACATCTTTCATGGCGAGATCACGCCCGACCAACTTTTCTCGCTACGCCCCACACCCGAGTGCGCCCGTTACCGCACTCCCGTCGAGGGTCTCTATCTCTGTGGTTCCGGCACGCATCCTGGCGGAGGTGTGATGGGCGCACCGGGTCATAATGCCGCCCAAGCCCTGTTACACGATTCGAGCACACAGAGCTAATGGGTCATTGCTCTCTGCTCAAGATAGGTGAGTAGCGTATCAAGATAGGGTGCCATCCCCTTGTAGGTCAGGGTTTCCATTGGAACGGTACGTAACACATTGAGCATACGTTGTGCATGGCTGGTAGTATTCGCTACCAGCCCAATCGCCTCCTGATAGGTACGTACCGTGAAGAGAATAGCACGAGTCTGCGGCAAACGCGAGAGGGTCTGCATCTCTATACGCAAGAAACACCGTTCTCCAATATTCTCCGCTGTCATCTCGTGAGCCGCTTGCCTGACTTCGTGCAGAAAACGCGGTAGCAGGTTCAAGCGTGAAGTGGCTTGTATAGACCAATTCACGCGCCAGACAGGTCGTCCAACCTTCAAACGTTCCAACAGCAGCGAGGATGAACGTCCTATTGTGCTGGCGAAGAAGGGAACCTCCTCGTGAATACCTAAAAACGCTTTGTTCATCTTATCGTCCAGGCACCACGAACTCGGAAAACACAGATGCCCAGCAATTAGTGGCATACCGTCAGTCTCTACGCCACTCATAATCAACAGATCTTCCTGCACCTGTCGTCCAAGCCAGTCAAGTGGCGGATAGGGTAAGCTCGTCTGCTCACCATAGGTGAAGCAGGTTTCTTGCATGAGCAATTGATTGACCCATCGCCAATGTTCCCCCCTGATCTCCAGACGAAAATAATCTGGATAATAGCGCGCGAGGTCTGCCAGTGCAAGAGCAACTACCTCCCACTGCTGTGCCTCTGTTCCCGCTGGACCCTGGAAATATTGCGCGTACTCTTCTGTAAGTAATGTATTTTTTAATGCAATTTCGGTATGGTAGCTCTGTACATCCACTTCAAACAACGAACGATGCTCCAGGGCACGCACACCCATTGTCATCTTATACACATCATCAGTGAACGGGAAACGCGGTAACACAGGGCAAGCTCCTTTTGTCGGGTAAGCAGATCAACTGGTTAACCCTTCTATTGTATCGCATTATGGACGTTCTATGCATGGTCACAGTGACCAATAAAGCTTCGGACATGCAAAAAGCGCAGTTGCACACCGTGTATGCAACTGCGCTTGCTTATTTCAGAGGTTTAGTAGCGGTTCCCAAAACGCATCACGAAGCCAGCCGACTGTCCACGTCTGATATGGCGGTGCCTCCATACTGATATAGATTGGAACACGAATTATCCAATCACAACAAGTATAGCCACGCATTGTAATAGCTTGTTTAACAAACTGTAAACAGTATGCTTTGTTGGAAGTAATCGAGCAAGCTGAAATGCTAGGGATTTACTCTCTCTGCCGTGCAGTTTCGTCTAACATCGCACGAATAAAGCTCACTGCCACAGCCAGCCAATCAAACGAGCGCGTCCATTCCACCCATGCTTGCTGTGTAGGCCAGCCAGCCCTATAGCGTGTCTGCATCTCTTTTGGCATTGCAACTGCCCATTTTGTTCCTTCGCCCAGTCCACCAGGGGTCATACGGACCATGATATTCAAAACATTCTCATTCGGCAGTTGCTGTTTCCAATCTGGCATCTTTTTTAGCAAAACCTCTTTACGCCAGAGACCAAAGAGCGCAGGATCTTCTGGTGCGCCACTCTGCGAACGCTGCAACGTCAAGACCTGCCCTACTACTGCGGAACGCGCCCACTCAGGAAAACGCAAACCAACGCTATAGCGATACTCGTCTAACCCTGCCCATGACACAAAAGCACGATAACCATCGCGCTCTAGGCGACGCTCTGTATCACTCTGCCAGATTTTCACCATTGCATCAAGACGCTTCTTCTTCTCATCTTCTGCCAGCGTCGCCAACGGTCCAGTATCAGATGGATATTCTGTCTGGTTCATCAATTGCTCCTAATCCTGTTGGGAAATAACACTGTAGCCAGGTATACAAATCATTTGCCAGCGGCGCAACGTAAAGACTAAGCACACTATCGGGGTAGTGATTCAACTCAAGACTATGGGCATGGAGAAATTGCCGCTGCAGAGCGGCAGCGGGAGTTCCCGCGACAGGCGTAAGAGCATAGACCTGATCGCCAACAATCGCATATCCTAACGCCGCCAGATGCGCCCGAAGTTGGTGGGTACGCCCAGTAATAGGACGCACATCAAGCAAGGCAAACTGCTCCTCCCTTGCCAGTAGACGCACACTTGTCAGCGCATCCTGCCCATCTGGGCCAACAATGCAACGCCGCCGCTCATCGGGGTCGCGCTGCAATGCTCCCTCAATGTACATCTCATCATTGCCAAGTGCGAAGAGATCATCGGCAGAGGCAGCAGAGACTGCACCGGTTGCCCCCCGGCGTGTCACCAGTAGCGGAATGCGCGGTTCACACCAGGAAGGAGCACCTTTTTGCACAACGGCAAGATAACGTTTTATGATCGTATGTTCATGGAATTGGCGCACAAGATGACGACGTGCCCGTTCAGTGCGTGCCAATGCAACCACGCCGGATGTGTCTTTATCCAGGCGATGAAGCAGACAGGGCCGCTCTAATAACCCTTCTTCGCGCCAAAGTTGCTGCCTGCGTCGCTCGCGCAACATCTCGCGCACGGCGAGTGGGGCTTGCTGCCATTCAGGGTCATCTGGAACGTCTCTCGGTTGCCAGATTTCAGGTTCCTGTCGCGCTAAATGTTCCAGTAAAGCATCCCAAAGTGTCGTTCCATCCACATGCTTGTAGGTTGGATGCATCACAATGCCCGCGGGCTTATTCAGCACCAGCAAGTGATGATCTTGATAGACAATAGCAATTGTTTCTTGCAAATTCCATACCTCACACCTGTAACAAAGACAACCTCTTTGCAGGCATGATAGAATAATACCACGTACCAATATAGGGTAAAACACCGGGCAAAGCAAAGAGGTATCTATTATGTCATATATTCGCTATCATTCACATCCCATACTCCGCGACCCGGTCGTGATTGTCGCCTTTGGGGGATGGAACGACGCGGCAGATGCAGCGACAACAGCCATTAAGTTTCTGGTTGATCGCTGGAAGCCCACAAAATTTGCCGAGATTGATGCAGAGGATTTTTTTGATTTTACCGAAACCAGACCGACGGTAAAATTTACTGATGGTTTGCAACGCACAGTCATCTGGCCCTCAAATCAATTTTTTGCGCACACTGAACCAGACCAGACTCGTGATGTCATTTTGCTGCTGGGTGTTGAACCTCAGCTCAAATGGAAAACGTTCAGTGAGGCATTTCTCGACCTTTGCCAGCAGATGATGGTCTCAGAAGTAGTATTTCTGGGTGCATTGCTGGCAGATGTACCACACACCGCTGTTGTTCCGCTCTCCGGTAATGCAACAACACCTGAGACGGTTGAACGTTTACGCGAAATGAACATCCGCCAGTCGCGCTATGAAGGCCCAACTGGTATCGTTGGTGTGCTGCAAGATGTCTGTCGTCGCGCTGATATTCCCGCCGCCAGTGTCTGGGCTGCCGCTCCACACTATCTAGCGGCCTCTCCTAATATCAAGGTGACATCAGCAATTCTGGCGGCAGTTAATACGTTTCTATCCTTTGGCCTGGACCTGCACGAAATTCAAGCAGATGCCACGCGCTTTGAGCAGCAAATCTCAATGCTTGTCGCGCGTGATCCCGAAGCCAGTGCCTATGTGCGCCGTCTGGAAGAACAGGCCAATGACGCGGATGACGACACGGACGAGGAGGACGAGGACGAGGATAGTCTCACTAACCCTGACATCGTTCCTGGTACTGGTCCACTTCCAAGTGCCGATACCCTTATTCGTGGCGTAGAAGAACTTTTGCGTAAACAACGCGAAAACGGCACGTTTAGAAATTTTGATGATGATGACGAGGGTGATGCATGAGTAGTACGCTCTATTCCTTAGAAGAAGTTTTTCAGCCGCGCTCAGTTGCTATACTGGGCGCATCTCGTGCGCCTCAGAAATGGGGCAACGTAGCTGCCAAGCAACTTATGGCCGGAGGCTTCCCCGGTCCTATGTATCTGATTAACCCAACTGTCCCGGAAATTCTCGGTCAGACAACCTATCCATCACTACGCCAGGTTTCCGCGCCTGTTGATCTGGCAATTATTGCAACTTCGTTCGCCCATGTGAACCAATCGGTCGAGGACTGCATTGCGCACGGCGTGAAGGGCATTGTGATTATTACCGCTGGTTTCAGTGAAACAGGGCCAGAGGGTCGCCAACTCGAACAACAACTTGTCTCACGCTGTCACGAGCATGGCATTCGCATCATTGGCACAAACTGTATGGGCCTCTATATCCGTAAATCGCGCTTAAACACGCTCGGTATGGTCTTCCCTTTGCCAGCGGGGCCAATTGGCCTTGTCTCACAAAGTGGCAACCTGGGCATGTATTTCTACGCACAGGCTCATCTGGATGGCCTCGGCTTCACAACTTTTATTAGCATGGGCAACGCAATAGATGTTGGCTTCCCAGAATGCATGCACTATCTTGCCAATGACCCTGAGACAAAAGTGATCGCCGGCTATGTGGAAGCGATTCAGGAAGAGGCACTCCGCGCAACTACGCATGAACTTGCGCTCCAGGGCCGTTACAAACCCGTTGTCATTCTACTCAGTGGAGCAACCGAGGTTGGTGTGCGGGCTGCCCTGGCTCACACAGGCTCACAAGCCGAAATTCGACCCGATCATGACACCAGCCTGCGCGGAAGCGGCGTCGTACGTGTCCTGCGCTCTGATGAACTCTTCCCTGTCGCACAGGCTCTCGCAACACAACCACCCACGCCTCAAGGCAGAGGTCGCATCGCGATAGTCGGCGATGGCGGAGGCAGTGTTGTTGCCTCTGGTGATGCCGCGATTCGCGCTGGCTTAGAGGTTCCTATCTTATGCTCTGAAACACAGCATGCTTTACGCGCCCTGATGCCTGCACGCGCAACAGCAACCAACCCGGTTGATGTCGCAGGAGCAGCAGACGAAGACCCACTCTCCTTCGCGCATCTGACAGAAGTTTGTCTCAAAGACCCCGATGTCGATGGTGTCATCATCACAGGCCTGTTTGGTGGCTATCGCATGCTGCTCTCTGAAGACTTTGGCCCACGCGAAGAGGCGGCAGCTCACGCCCTCAGCCATCTTGTCCGTCATTACAAAAAGCCAGTCCTTGTACAAACCGTCTATGCCCGTCACGACATCCCTGCCCTACACATCTTGCGCGAGCAAGGCATCCCCTACTACGAGTCAGTCGAGGTTACGTGTCGCGCAATGGCAGCCCTGGCTGAAATTGGACAATTTCTAGCTAAAGAAAATCTCTCAAGAGGAGAAGCGCAATAATGGCAAGAGCACGTCTTCGTGATCTCGGCATCTCACCTGGCTGTCTCACGCCTGGAACATATAACGCGATTACTGATGTTCCAGGCGTGACAGTTGGACACAGCACGATCATTCGCGATGAGCCACGCATCGCGCGTACTGGCGTCACCGTTGTGATGCCACGCGGCAAAGCTATCTGGCAAGACTCAGTTTTTGCGGGCTACTTCTCGTTCAACGGCTGTGGCGAGATGACTGGTCTGCCCTGGATCGAAGAGTCCGGCCTGCTGCAATCGCCCATCGGCATCACCAATACGAACTCGGTCGGCGTGGTACGCGATGCGCTCGTTGCGACCGAAGCTGAGGACTGGGATAGCAACGGCGCGCTTCCAGTCGCCGCAGAAACCTGGGATGGGCATCTCAACGACATCAACGCCTTTCATGTCACGAGAGAGCATGTCACCGAGGCCCTGCACAACGCAAGCAGCGGTCCCGTTGCAGAAGGCAATGTGGGCGGCGGCACAGGCATGATCTGCCATAAATTCAAAGGCGGTATCGGCACGTCCTCGCGTATAGCAACCTGCCCAAGTGGTCGCTATACAGTTGGTGCGCTTGTTCAGACCAACTATGGAGATCGCCAACTTCTGCGCATTGATGGCGTGCCTGTCGGGCTGGAACTTGGCCCGAAGCGTGTTCCAATCCCATATGAAGACCGCTTCTCAGCCAGTAGTTCCATCATCGTCATTATCGCGACCGATGCCCCACTACTACCCGTCCAGTGCAAACGTCTGGCACGACGCGCAACAAGTGGTCTGGCGCGTGTGGGCGGCATTGGCTACAACGGCAGCGGTGACATCTTTCTAGCCTTCTCAACGGGCAATCATCTCCCGACTAAACAGCTAACGCCCTTTACGCTTGCCATGCTCCCACACGAACAGATGGACCTGCTATTTGTCGCTGTTGTTGAAGCCGTCGAAGAGGCTATTCTCAATGCCTTAACCGCCGCAGAAACAATGACAGGCTATCAAGGTCATACAGTTCACGCGCTGCCCCTCGAAGATGTTCAGCAGATTATGCGCAAATATCAACGTCTCTAGCCTACCAGAAATGTTGCAGGCGTTGCGTGATCGCATAGGCTTCGCGCACGATGCGTTCAAGCAGTTCCTGGGCCGTTGGCACATCGTTGATTAATCCAACGACCTGTCCGGCCCAGACAAAACCTTCATCCATCTTTCCTTCTAAGGCCGCTTGCGTGTTTACTGTTCCCATGATATGCGGCAAAAGGCGACGAAGGCACTCGTCAGCAGGCAGATGCTGTTGCTCCATCTCCATTTCAAGTTGCAAAATATGCTCGGCAACACTATTTTTCAGGACACGGGCGGGACGCCCAATAGCGCGTTCGATGACCAATGTATCGGTCTCTTTTGCCT
>DAIDJF010000007.1:296-112663 GCA_027451525.1 Ktedonobacterales bacterium | reverse complement strand
AAGTCCTTGGTTCTGTAATTCTCTCTGGTAGCGTAAACCTGGATGGTGTGCTTGAAGTGCGTGCTAGCAAGCGCAGTATTGAAAGCAAGTATGCGCAGATTGTGCGTTTGGTGCAAGAAGCTCAAGAGCAGAAGGCTCCTATTCATCGTCTGGCTGATCGCTATAGCCTGTTTTTTACGGCGGCTACCGTACTGTTGGCAGCTCTGGCCTGGTTTCTATCAAAAGATAGTACCTATGCGCTGGCTGTCCTCGTGGTTGCCACGCCTTGCCCATTAATTTTGGCGACGCCGATTGCGATTATGTCTGGGATTGATGTGGCGGCGCGGCATGGCATCATTGCGAAAAGTGGAGCAACAATGGAGCAACTAGGCGAGGTGAACGTCGCCGTTTTTGATAAGACTGGTACACTCACGTTGGGGATTCCTAAACTCACCGCAATTCTGTTGCGCGATGCACCCACCTCTATAGAGGAACGACAGCAGACTGAGAATACGCTGTTGCAGGCTATCGCCTCGCTTGAGCAGCTTTCAACGCATATATTGGCACGTGCTGTGGTTGAAGCCGCACAGGAGCGCGCGTTATTGCTCAGTCCTGCCCATGATTTCGAGGAGGTGTTTGGTAAGGGTATACATGGTATGGTACAGGTAAACGATAGTGCGCAGGTGAGAGAAACACATGTTGCTGTGGGCAATCGCACATTTATGCGCCACCTGAGCGTTGAGATCTCTGCGGATTTATTAGAAGAGCGCGAGCGGCGTACGGAACAGGGGCAAATCTGTAGTTTCATTGCTTTGAACCATGAGGTCAGAGGCCTTTTAGTGTTAGAGGATGTGCCACGGGTAGAGTTAGCGCAACTCTCGCCCGCGTTGAAGCGTGAAGGCATTAAGCAAACGGTGTTGCTGACTGGCGATGGCGAGGTCGTGGCGCAGAAGATTGGGCAAATCGCGCAGGTAGACCGCGTGATTGCCCGTTGCTTGCCAGAAGACAAGGTGCGCTCGGTGCGTGAGCTTGAACAACAGCATAATCGTGTTTTGATGGTAGGTGATGGCGTCAACGATGCGCCCGCTCTGGCAACGGCGACTGTAGGCATGGCCTTAGGGGCGCAAGGCTTGACGGCGGCGGCGAGTGCGGCTGACGCAGTGTTGCTCTCAAGCGATATTATGCGCGTCGTGACGGCTGTACACCTGGGACGGCGTGTCATGTATATCGCTCGCCAGGGGATCATGATCGGTATGGGGCTGAGCATCATCGCGATGATCGTTGCCGCTTTCGGTTACATCACCCCTCCCGTTGGAGCTATTCTGCAAGAGATTATTGATGTAATCGTCATCTTGAATGCTTTGCGCGTCGGGCGTATCAAGATGCTGTGAGGAATGGGCCGCGCGTCCACTCCGCCATGCTCCCATCGCATTGACGCCCACAAAAAATAGGAAGAGCAGATTGACGCTTCCTACCATAAAGTAAAAAGTGTTGCGCGGGAGTGTGGAACGCCAGAGGACATAGGCCAGGAGATCAGCACTAATCAGACCAAATAGGATGCCCAGTATCTCCTGACCAGGGGTTCCCTCACGCGCAATCTTTTCGAGCGTGAATGGACGTGGACGCAGGAAGAGCAAAATAAGTAAAATACCAATCAAAATAATGGCGGCAACGGGCATTAGCGGGAGAATATGCTTAAGCATTGGAGTCATATCCCTTCTATAAATAAAGTCATCAAGACACTAAAATGGCCCTGTTCTTAATTTCTACAGAACAGGGAATGGTTTCATTTTATTGTCTATATGGTACTAATACGCGCCGCTTGTCAGTTTCGGTACATTACAACCCTTACTAGCAAAGATAGGCTATCGTGTTGTCATAATAAAATGCGTATAGTTCCCTTGACGCCAACGTTGCTACATGGTACGCTATCTGCATACAAATACTGTCTCCATACGACAACATGGAAGGAGGGCATATATAATGGCAATGCTTTATACAATCCTTCCTGGGCTGAGAGTTGCCCAGGCGTAACATGCGCCGCGTAGCCCACTATCGCATATTCTCTTCAACTCATTTTCTTCGGGAATAGAGGGCAGTCGCTTTTGTTGAAAAGCTGACTGTTGACACTATTCTTTCTCCAGAGCCGATAGCTAGCTGTGCTATCAGGTTACAGACGCATGTACCACTATTATTCCATTGTGCTTACAAGGAAAAATTGCAGGAGTTTTTGTGTCTTGTGGTCTGTTTGCTCAACCATTTATAGAGAAATAACGCTGTGCTTTTGCGTTTTATCATCTTCTTTGGCTGCAATACACATTTCATTATTCTTTCTGCAAACTGTTGCCAGGGAAGGATTCAGGATGACTGATTATCGAGAAGATGATTTTTTACGTGAGGACCAGGATTTTGAAGACGCTTTGATCTATAAGGGCGTGAATCGCCAAAGAAAGCGTTTGCATGTGGAGGTGACAAAAAAACCGATTGCCAGTGCTCCTAAGCCGACGCGCAAAACCAGCTATGAGCAGAGCGAGGATGTACAGCGTTGGCTCACCATGCACCGCGAGGATGAGGAGAGCGCAAAACCTCCGTTTAACCCAGCATTTCTTGCCTCTCTGCGCGATGGACCCTGGGTGCGTTCGTCGCTGGTGCAGTTTTATGAGGATGATCTGATTACCGATGTTGTGCATGTCGTGAAGAGCGGTAAAGAAGCGACCGTCTACTGTTGTACCGCCCATCCATCAACAGGTTTTGAGTATCTTGCCGCGAAAATCTATCGTCCACGGATGTTCCGCAGTCTGAAAAACGATGCTGTCTATCGTTTTAACCGCGCGCAGTATGATCTGGATGGCAATATTGTGCGTGGGCGTCAGCAGCGTAGTGTGCAGAAGGCGAGCAATGAGCGTAAACGCGCCGCGCAGGTTGCGCATTGGATTGAGCATGAGTTTGCTGTGCAGCAAGTATTGTATGAAGGAGGCGTGCGTGTGCCTCGTCCATTGGCGCAGGTTGGTAACTCGATTCTCATGGAATATATTGGCGACCTCGGCGATCCTGCCCCCACCTTGCAAACGGTGACGCTGGAGCGCGCAGAGGCACAAGCGCTGTTCGATGACATAATCGAGAACATTGAGTTATGTCTCGCGCAACAGTGCATTCATGGTGACCTCTCGGCCTATAATCTGCTCTACTGGCAAGGCATTATCACGCTGATCGATTTCGCGCAAGGGGTAGACCCACACTATAACCCGGATGTCTACCCGCTGCTTGTGCGTGATATCGAGCGTGTCTGCCAGTATTTCAGCCATTATGGTGTCCAGGCCAGGGCTGAAGAACTGGCCCATGCCATGTGGCAGCGATACCTGGGCGAGAACGCTTAAGTAGAGTGTGTAAGACTCAGTCTCTTGGGCCTTACACACTTTTTTGGCAGGGGTGGAAAAGGAGACTGCCTGTGCGATAAGATACAGAAGGACAGGTAACGAAAACACCTTCTTTCCTGCCCTGAGCGTAGCTAGCCGCAAGAGCGGCGTTGGGCAGGATTGTAACACCTATTAACGCCTATTTAGAAAGTGAGTCGCAACGGGCAATGCAGATCACCATTCATCCATTTCAAGAAGTTGATCTTGAGGAGACCGATCAGGTGGTTATGGCTGCGTACAACATCACGCATAGCCGCGAGGAGTCGCTGGTGCGCTATCTCAACCTGCAACCTGGTGGGTCGTTCGTGGCGAAACATAATAACATAATTGTTGGTTTTGGTGGTGCGCTGAATTATGGTCCTTTTGCCTATGTCGGCCTCATGTCCGTTCACCCGGCTATGCAAAGACAGGGCATTGGGCATTTGATCTTGCAACAACTGCTGGTCTGGTTGGATGAGCAGAGATGCCCAACCGCTTTGCTTGATGCGACTCCGCTGGGTGCGCCAATTTATCGCTACTTTCAATTCGTGGAGGATGACCAGACGGTTGTGATGCATCTGGCACGCCAGTTCTCGCAACCGCTCCAACTTACAGACAATGTTGCCCCGTTGCGCGCCGAGGAATGGCCCGCTTTGGTTGCCTTTGACGCACCACATTTTGGCGCGGAACGGGGTGCAGTGCTGGCTTCATATCGCGATGATGGCCCAGAGCGCGTGCTTGTTGCGCATGATGACAACGGACAGATCACTGGCTATCTTATCGCGCAGTCTCGCTCGCTTGGTCCCTGGATTGCCACAAACGCAGCGAGTGCAGAAGGTTTGCTGCAATACGCGCTTACATTATCTTTTGATGTGGCACCGGGCGTGTTTCTCTCAGCGAATAATACTGAAGCCTTGCGTTTGCTGGCACACTATGGCTTTCAGCCTCAGCGCGGACTGAGCCATATGCGGCGGGGCAAGCCGCTAGATCGTGCGCGCCATCGCGCCATTTATGGGCAGACGAGTCTGGGGCTTGGCTAATCTGCCTGTTGGCTTGCCTTAACGCCTTCTTCGAGTGTGCGTCGTACATCAAGAATCCAGGGACCTTCGCTGCTCAGTTCGACACTAAGCTGATCGCTTGGGCTGGCGGTCATGTCGCGTTCACCATCAAAGGCCAATGTCATCCGTTGCTCAAAGGTTAAGGGAACGCGCTGTTGCAACGTCAGTTCCTGCATGTGCTGTACTGAAGCGGTCGCAAAGAGTCCTGGTCCAATGGCCGCTTTGACGTTCTTGCCACCAGCCCCAAAGACGAGATGCAGACCCGATGGACTGTGGGCATCAAGTGGGCGTAACATCCCACCAATGGCCGATAGTCCGATGCACCAGGGTTGCGCGCAGGTCAGGAACAACTGGTGGAGACGGTCAATACCCCAGATCGCCCTGGCTCCAATCATCGTGTCGCTGGCGATTGCCAGATCGACCAGTGCCAAATCTACGGGCTGTTCCTGCCGATAGAGGCGCAAGACTTTAGCTTGCCAGCAAGCGGCAGAACGTGGCACCTGGCCTGTTGCGACCATACCTGCCGCCAATCCTGCCGTTGTCCCTTCATGAAATTCTGGAAAGACGTTATTGGTTCCTGTCGAGATGGGCAGGAGTGGAATGGCACTTCCACAGCCCTTAAAGACGGCCCGATTTGTGCCATCGCCGCCGAGCGTAATCAGGCAGGTGGCACCGCGCTGCACCATCATTTCGGCGGCTCGCGTCGAGTCCTCCTGGCGTGCTGTGATCTCCATCTCCAGCACTTCGGCCTGGATCGTGGTGTCACCAAGCGCGTCTAACGCACCGTAGCCAATCCCATACGATTCGCGCATGAACAGCACGCGCTCGACGCCCGCCGTCTCCAGACCGCGCAAGAGTCTTCGCACAATCGCGATCTTCTCCTGGTTGGATACCACCCATCCTTGTGCCACGATACGCCTGATATCTTTGCCGCTTGATGGGTTGGCAATAATCCCGACTGTTACCATCTTTTTCTTCCTGTCATGCACGAGCCTTTATCAGGTCCGCTAGAATCGCCGTGACTGCTGCTGGTTGCTCTACTGGTGCGGCGTGCCCGCTGTCCGCGATTATATGCAATGCCGCGCCGCTGATACCCGTCGCTAATTGTTCGGAGAGCGCGGGAGGGGTGAGCTGATCTTGTGCCCCAACGATGACAACTGTTGGGCAGTGAATGGCTGCAAGGCGTGCTTGTAGATCAATCTTCGCGACCATACGACAGGCGGCGGCGATACTGGCGGCATCGCTGGCAAGCATACCCTTACGAATGGTTGTTGTCATCTTAGGGTTGGCATCCATAAATTGCTGTGTAAAGCTGAGCTGCAGCAATGTATCAGCAATTGCTCCCATACCGTTAAAGCTGGCACTGCTGGCAAGCTCGAAAAAGAGATTGCGTGTCTCCTGTGGAAAACTGGCGGTAGTATCGATCAGAGCAAGGGCCGCCACCATTTCTGGCATGCTTGCTGCCAGTTCCATCGCAATCATACCGCCAAGCGAGAGGCCCGCAAAGACAGCGCGCTGAATGCCCAATGCGCTTAGCAAGCCTTTAAGGTCCGCAACATGTTTTGCCAGCGTGTGCGCTCCTGTTGGGCGTTCAGATGCGCCATGACCGCGCAGATCGTAGCTGATAATCTCTACAGCAGAGAACTGGCTCTGATCTAGCCCTGCCCACAGGCTCATGCTGCTCGCGAGACCGTGAATGAGGATCAGCGGATAGCCGCTCCCGCTGCGCTGTACAGCCAGTGAAATGCCATTGGCAGAGATCTTTTCCAGCGCGGAGCCGCCAGTTGTTTGTGTTTTTACCACGACTGCCTGTTCGCTGCCCTCTACGACCGCGATCTGGCCTAAAATATCGCCCACACCTAATTCATCGCCCTCTTGCGCGATGATTGTCAAAATACCCGTCGCTGCCGCTTCGATCTCGTTATTGAGCTTGTCGGTTTCTACTTCGCACAGTGGCTCGCCTGCCGTTACCAACTCTCCATTGTGTTTATTCCAACGGACAACCGTGCCAGAGGTCATAGTCATACCCAGTTTTGGCATGATGACATCCATTGTTCTATACTCCCTCTACCGCTGCTAGTGGATTATTCAGCGGACATAATGGGGTATGCCTTTCTGCTGGCATACCCCACCACGCGCTTGTTTATTAGCGTCCACATGCCTTGCGTGCTGCCGCCACGATCTTTTCGGGGCTTGGCAGATAGGCATCCTCAAGTACAGGACTGAATGGAACGGGTGCATGTGGGGGTGTCACAAGTTCGACTGCGGCGTGTAACGAAGAGAATCCTTTACTGGCGACGATGCCTGCGATATGCGAGGCAATGCCACAGGTCGGATTGGCCTCGTCCGCAATCACAAGACGACCAGTCTTCGCGACCGATTGCAGGATTGTCTCCTCGTCAAGCGGCGAAACGCTGCGCAGATCAACCACCTCGGCGTCGATCCCATCTTTGGCGAGTTCCTCGGCGGCATCGAGTGCGTAGCGGGCTGTCATGCTCAGTCCGACGAGCGTTACGTCTTTGCCGGAACGTGTAACTGCGGCTTTGCCAATCGGCACGACATATTCACCTTCGGGCATCTCGCCTTTGAGCTGATACATCGCGATATGCTCGCAGACGATAACAGGGTTACCATCACGGATGGCGGCTGTGAGCAATCCCTTCGCGTCGGCGGGATTCGAGGGAGCGACGACTTTGAGGCCCGGAATGTGCGCGAAGACAGGGTAGAGGGACATCGAGTGTTGTGCGGCTGCGCGGAAGCCACCACCAATAATTGTGCGGATGACAACGGGGATAGAAGCTTTGCCACCAAACATGTAGCGTATCTTGGAACCCTGGTTGAGCATCGAGTCCATACAGCTACCGATAAAGCTGCAAAACATCAGTTCCGCGATGGGTACAAGGCCCGTGGCGGCGGCTCCAACTGCCGCGCCAATAAAGGCCGACTCGGAGATGGGCGTGTCGCGTATGCGTTCACGTCCAAATTCTTGCACGAGTCCTTTTGTCACACCCAATACACCGCCCCACGCCTCGTCATCTTCCAGGTGTGGCAATGTTGCGCCGCCCGCGACATCCTCGCCCATCAGGATCACACGCGGATTGCGCCGCATCTCCAGGCGCATCGCTTCATTGATTGCCTCGGCAACCGTTACTGTTCGGGTCTGCATCTGTACTGCCATGCTAGCCTCCTTCTTTATGCCATGACATACACGTCGGTTGCGACCTCGGACAGGTCGGGATAGGGACTCTCGTCAGCAAAAGCAACGGCATCTTCGATCTGCTTATTGACTTTGGCATCGATGGCGTCAAGCTCTGCATGCGTCAGCAAGCCCTGCTCAGTCACGCTTTTGCGGAAACCTGCAATGGCGTCATGCTCCATCATGTTGTGCTGAAGCTCATCTGTTTTGTACAATTGCTGGTCGCCCTCAAAATGCCCGTTGTAGCGATAGGTTTTGCATTCAATCAGGCTCGGCCCCTGTCCGCGTCGGGCACGATTGATTGCCTCGTGGGCCGCTTCGTAGACCGCGAACACGTCCATGCCATCAACAGTAACGCCTGGCACACCATAGCCAGCCGCGCGATCACTGATATTTTCAATCGCGCAGTGGTAAGAAGCAGGGGTGGATTCGGCAAAGCCGTTGTTCTCTGCCACAAAAATAACGGGTAATTTCCAGATTGCCGCTAGGTTCATCGATTCGTGGAATGTGCCCTGCTCTGCCGCGCCATCGCCAAAGAAACAGATACAGACCTGATCGGTTCCCAGAACCTTCGCGGTCAGTGCTGCTCCACAGGCCAATGGAGGGCCACCGCCGACAATGCCATTGGCTCCCAGCATGCCTTTTTCAACGTCGGCAATATGCATGCTGCCACCTTTGCCTTTGCACAAGCCTGTCGCCTTGCCGAAAATTTCCGCCATCATGCCGTTGACATCGCAACCTTTCGCGATGCAATGCCCATGTCCCCGGTGCGTGCTGGTAATCTTGTCATCATTCCGCAGATTGCTGCATACTCCGGTCGCTACTGCCTCCTCGCCCGCGTAGAGATGCACAAAGCCCGGAACGCGCCCCTTCGCAAACTCATCCTTGACCCGGTTCTCAAACAGGCGAATTGTCACCATCGTCTCATACAGGTGCAGCAAGGTCTCTTTATCAAGCTGCATAGTACCTCCTTGTTCACTCCTGACGACATCATCAGGTGCTAAATCGATACCCACAGACGCGATACACTGGTTTTTGTAGAAGGCATACCTCTTGTTGAGTATACATGGAGATATTTACCCATTCAATGCCATCATTTCGCTATTTGAAATTTCCTCTTGCATCCCGACATCAGCCGAGTAACCTTTTTTCAGCAATTTGCGTGCCTATCATAATGGTTGCTTTATTACACCTATTGTCAGCACAGCGTCACATGAAGGAGTGAGTGTATGGCGGTTTTTGCTTCCCTGTTTGGTCGCCTGGCCCAACGGATTTCTCCGCAGGCGATTGGTGAGACCCTACGGAGCCATGTGGGTGCGGTTCCCAACCCACTAAGTGAGCATAGTAAGCGGCTTGAGTCGCGTCTGCATGGGGCAAAGATGTTTCATAGCGTCTGCCCCTATTGCGCGGTCGGCTGCGCACAGCGTGTCTATGTTAAAGATGACAAAGTGATTGATATTGAGGGCGACCCGGAAAGCCCAATTAGCGGCGGTTGCCTCTGCCCGAAAGGAGCGGCGAGCTTTGAACTGGTCGTCAATCCCAATCGCTGGACGAAGGTGAAGTATCGCGCACCGTATAGCACCGAATGGGAAGATAAACCACTCGATTGGATGCTTGATCGCCTTGCGCAACGCATTTATGAGACGCGCGAAGCGACCTTCCGTGAAACCAACGAGGATGGTAAACCCATTAACCAGACAACCGCGATGGCCTCGCTTGGCGGCGCAACCCTGGACAATGAGGAGAACTATCTCATCACCAAACTCTTCCATTCATGGGGTATGGTGAGCATTGAGAACCAGGCCCGTATATGACACAGTGCATCGGTGCCGGGTCTCGGCTCCAGTTTTGGGCGCGGTAGCGCCTCTACCTTCTTGCAGGATTTACAGAATAGCGATTGCATCCTCATCCAAGGGAGCAATATGGCGGAATGTCATCCTGTCGGCTTTCGTTTTGTCACGGCTGCCAAAGAGCGCGGCGCGACAATTATCCATGTTGATCCGCGTTTCTCGCGTACCTCGCAGATAGCGGACCTCTATGCGCCAATTCGCACCGGTTCAGACATTGCGTTTTTGGGTGGCTTAATTCACTATATCATGGAAAAAGAACTCTACTTTAAGGAATATGTAAAAGCATATACAAACGCAACAGCAATCATTAACGACGCGTATCAGGATGCGGAAGACCTGGAAGGACTTTTCTCTGGTTGGATGAGCGATAAGGGTGCTTACAATACGGAAAGCTGGCAGTATAAGCTCAAGAATGGAGGTGTTTCTGGTCAGGGTAGTGAGGATATGCATGATGAGCAACAGGTGATGCCGACAGGGGAAGAGGGACGTGGCCTCTTGCCGCATTTGTATCCAACACAGATGGCACGCGATGAGACGATGCAGGACCCCAGGTGTGTTTTTCAAATCGTTAAACGCCATTTTGCGCGCTACACGCCAGAGGTAGTCGAGCAGGTTTGTGGCATCCCGCAAGCACAGTTTTACAAAATTGCTGATGCCTTGACGAAAAATTCTGGGCGTGAGCGCACGACTGCGCTGGTCTATGCGGTTGGCTGGACTCAGCATACCGTTGGCGTGCAGATGATTCGCGCTGGCTCGATCTTGCAGGCCTTGCTCGGCAATATGGGGCGGCCCGGCGGCGGCATTCTAGCCTTGCGTGGGCATGCCAATATTCAAGGCTCAACCGATATTGCCACCCTCTATGACATCTTTCCTGGCTATCTGCTCGTTCCCAGTGCATTACGGGGCGAGTTTGATTTTAAGACCTACCTGGAACATAGCGAACAAGATTCCGGCTGGTGGTACTACAACAAAAATTATATCGTGAGTATGCTCAAGGCGTGGTACGGTGATGCGGCAACAAAGGAGAATGATTTCGCCTTTAATTACCTGCCGAAGATTACTGCCGACCATTCGCATCTGCCGACAGCGATAGCGATGAAGGATGGCAACGTCAAGGGCTTCTTCCTGATGGGTCAGAATCCCGCGGCGGGCAGTCCCAATGCGCGCCTGCATCGCGAGGGCCTGGAAAAGCTAGAGTGGCTGGTGGTGCGTGACCTCTATGAGACAGAGAGCGCGGCCTTCTGGAAGCGCGAGGGCGTTGACCCGACGCAGATTGGCACGGAAGTGTTTTTCTTGCCTGCCGCCGCCCATGTTGAGAAAGAGGGCAGTTTTACCAACACACAACGCCTGATTCAATATCGTGATAAAGCTGTCGAACCGCCCGATGATGCGCGCTCAGAAAACTGGTTCTTGACGGAACTCTATCAGCGTGTACGTGCTTTCTATAAGAACAGCACGAAGGAACGCGATAAGCCAATTCTGGACCTGACCTGGAATTATCGCCGTGAAGGGCCATGGCAGGAACCTGTTGTTGAGGATATCGTCAAGGAGATCAACGGCTATACCGTTGCTGACTATAAAGTCGTCAAGGATTATACCGCGCTCAAGGACGATGGCAGTACGGCTTGTGGCTGTTGGATTTTCAGCGGCATTATGCCCAAAGAAGGCGTCAATCTTGCGCGCAACAGAAAAGCCGATGACTATGTGAGCCTGGATTGGGGCTACACTTGGCCCTCTAATCGCCACATCCTCTATAATCGCGCCTCGGCTGATCCAGAGGGCAAGCCCTGGTCGGAGCGCAAGAAATACATCTGGTGGGATGCAACGCATGATAACGGCAATGGCACACAGGGACGTTGGGTTGGCTATGATGTGCCAGATTTCCAGGAAACGAAGTCGCCTGCTACGCCCGCGCAGCCAATGGGCAAGGGCATGGAAGCGCATTCTGGTGCGAATCCATTTACGATGATGACCGATGGGTGCGCGTGGCTCTTTGTGCCGCGTGGCCTGACCGATGGACCCCTGCCAACACACTACGAACCCGTAGAGTCGCCTACTGCGAACCTGCTTTACAAGCATCGCCCCAATAATCCGGTGCTCAAACGCTGGGATCGCCCGGATAATCATCTGCAAAATAGCGAAAATCCGCGCTATCCCTATGCCATCACGACGTATCGCATCACGGAGCATCACGTGAGTGGAGCGATGTCGCGTTGGGTTTCCTGGCTAAGTGAGCTGCAACCAGAACTTTTCGCTGAGATCAGCCTTGATTTAGCTGCGCAACACGGCGTAAAAAATGGTGATTGGATCACCATCTATACGGCGCGTGCTGAAATCGAGGCCAAAGCCTTAGTCACAGATCGTATACGCCCCTTGACGATTAATGGGCGTACAGTACATCAAATTGGTTTGCCCTATCAATGGGGCTACCAGGGGCTTGTGCAGGGCGATATCGTCAATGATCTCAGCATGATTGTCGCAGATCGTAATGTGTCGATGCACGAGGCCAAATCATTTACCTGCAATATGCGACCTGGCAGACGTAAACATACAGCAACGTTGCCATCCGCAGGCAGCTATCTCTCGCCGGACAAGGGCATGTAAGAGAGGAGTAACCTATGGCTCAAATGGGCTTCTTCACGGATACCACGCTGTGTATCGGCTGCAAAGCGTGCGAGGTGGCCTGTAAGCAGTGGAACCAGCTACCCGCCGATGGCTATAACTGGACGGGCAATAGCTACGATAACACAAAGATGCTCTCGGCAACCACATGGCGGCACGTTGCGTTTGTCGAGCATGCCCAACCGCCCTCGGATGGGTCTGGTAAGACAACCAACTGGCTAATGATGAGCGATGTCTGTAAGCACTGTGAACGCCCTGGCTGTATGGAAGCCTGCCCGACGGGTGCGCTCATACGCAACGAATTTGGCGATGTCTACCTGCAACCAGATGTCTGCAATGGCTGTGGCTATTGTGTTCCCTCCTGTCCTTTTGGCGTGGTCGCGCTGAGAAAAGATGATGGGCGTGCCTTCAAATGTACGCTTTGCTATGACCGTCAGAAGGATGGTCTGGAACCGGCGTGCGCCAAAGCCTGTCCAACCGACTCGATTACCTTTGGCGACCTGGACGAGTTGCGTGCCAAGGCCCGCCAGCGTGTTGGTGACCTGCATGCGCGAGGCGAGACACGGGCCTATCTCTACGGTGTAGATAGAGAAACGAACGTGGGCCAACTCAATGCGTTTTTCTTGCTGATGGACCGTCCTTCTGTCTACAACTTGCCAGAGAAACCCCACTTGCCGGGGGATAATCTCGTACCGGGTTTTGTCGCTAGCTTCCTTGCCGCGACAGTCCTGACGCTTATGACGGCGTTCTCGCTCTGGCGTAGGCCATGACATTTTTGCTATAGGAGTGAATAATGCATAACGGGCATTCTGCTACTAATAGCAGCAAGCGTAGTTCAACTGTGACCTTGACGCGCTCACAAGAAGCCAAGCCAACACAGAGCGATTTGCGAGAGCAAGCAAAGGCCCAGTGGACGAAAGAGCCTGCGACATACTACGATTTGCCGCTGATTAAAAAGGCGCATTGGAGCTGGGAGGTCGTGCTGTACCTCTTCCTCGGTGGCTTGGCGGGTGGCACTTCTCTCGTGACCACCCTTGTTCATCTGTTAGGGTCAGAGCGCGATAAAACGCTTGTGCGGGCGGGACGCTATATCTCGCTCGTCTGTATGCTGCTCAGTCCCATTCTGTTGATTAAAGACCTGGGGCGGCCTGAGCGTTTCCTGCACATGTTGCGTGTCCTCAAACTGCGTTCGGCAATGTCGTTAGGTTCGTGGGGCATTACGTTCTTTGGCATTTTCTCTGGCCTGCTCGTGATCTATCAGATGGCCCAGGATGGCTTGCTCAATTGGCTGCCCTGGCTGGCGCGTATGCTAAGAGCAATGCCAATCAGAGTATTGGCAAGCATCACCAGTTTTATTGGCATGTTTGTGGCCTCGTACACGGGTGTCTTGCTCTCATCAACCGCAGTCCCGTTATGGGGACGCGCGCGCCATATCCTGGGACCACTCTTCCTTACCTCTGGTCTGTCAACCGGCCTTGCCAGCCTTTCACTGGTCGAGGCGGCCAGCAAGGCCGATTCTGATACGCTGGATCGCCTGGAAAGTGCGGAATTTGCGACGATGCTTACCGAGCTTAGCCTGATTGCTTCAATTAGACCAACACTCGGACCGCTTGCCGAGCCACTGTTTAAGGGCAAGACGGGTGTTGCTTTTAGCGTTGGCACAGTGGGCGGTGGCTTGCTATTACCGTTGCTGTTACGTCTGGTTTGGCGTCTTAGTGGGCGCAAGCCAACGCGCTCGATGAACATTGGCACGTCGCTCCTGGTTCTGCTCGGTGGCCTGATAATGCGTTATGCCTGGGTTGCTGCTGGGCGTGCCTCCGCTGATGACCCGCGTGCAACGCACTATTACAACAACGTTGAGTCGCGTGGATGAGATAAATTTTGTCTGCATGTGCTGCGTTTTGCTTGTCTCAAATCTCGGCTCCTGCCGTCCTTCTTAGCGTCGAGGAGCCGGGTTTCTTTCAGGGCGTAGGGCGTAGCAAGAACATCCTCTTTTGCCGTCTGGTTCCATAGATAATTGTTTTTTGTGATTATGGTCGGTCTGCTTATGGGGTATGTCAAAAGTGGTAATGTTCATGGATAACGCTTGACATCAAGCAGGTGATGAATTTGCAACTTCTCAGGTGTTTGTTCGTTGTAGAGACAAGGGAGGGCTGAAAACGACGACGAACGCCAGCCTTCTCGTATGTAGCCCTCAAAAGCGCGCATATTCGGCAAGTAAGCCTGATGCCACTTCACGACGAGAAAGAAGAAGGAGCTATGCCAGAGAATCGCCCGATTGACCCGGATAAGCAGTACCAGAGGAAGCGACCAGAGCTATCGTCATCGCGCTTCAGAGGCGGTGGAGCACGGTATGGTCGCTTTGTCGCTGAACAGAGACGGGCACAAGCCTCTGAAGCACCAATACAGTCACGTATTTCACCGCAACAAAAACCTTTACCAGGTCCGCAAGGAAAGGTAGCGCATAAAGCACCCGCACCGTGGTCACCTCAAAAACCTGTGCGGCAACGCAGACGTTCAATGCGCATGCGTATTGTTCTGATTGTGCTTGGTGTCTTTCTGCTCATATTTGGAGGCGTGGGAGCCTACTATTATTTGACGTTATCTAATCCTTTGAGCCAGATCATAGGCCAGCAAGCATCTTGCGCTGGCGGAACGACGAGTAAAGCTTCCCAGGGTCGCATTAATCTGCTCTTGCTGGGTAGTGATACTGATCAGAAATTTCAAGGCCAGCCTCTTGCTCAGACCGATATCGTGGTGACTATCGATTCGACGGCCAAAACAGTGGGTATGCTCTCCATTCCACGCGATTTCTTTCTTAATGTGCCCGGCTATGGCATGCATAAACTAGATGAAGCCTACAGTCTCGGTGGCGTGACGCTCAGTTGCCGCACGATCGAGCAGGATTTTGGCATTCCTCTCAATTACTATGCCTGGGTCGGACTCAATGGTTTTATCAATGTGATCAATACCGTGGGGGGAGTCGATGTCAATGTGACGCATGCTATCGTCGATGATAACTACCCTAACGATATCAACAACAAAACCGACCCGTACGCGCTGGAACGGCTCTACCTTGCTCCTGGTCCTCAATATCTGAATGGACAACAGGCCTTAGAGTACGTTCGTTCTCGCCATGCAGATCTGGTCGGCGATTTTGGCCGCTCGGCTCGCCAGCAGCAGGTCTTGCTTTCGCTCAAGAGCAAACTGAACAACCCGAATATTTTTGGCAAGCTGACGACGATTGTTCATGAATTGCAAGGGTCTGTCAAGACAGACATGCAACTCAGTGATGTCTTGAAGCTGATGAACTTTGCAAAGGGCCTGGATACCAAAACTATTCAGCGGCTGATCCTGGGGCCACCTTATTCGCTGCCAGGAACGGCTCCCGCTAATGCAGGTACTGACGCGGGTGCATCGGTGGTCTTCCCTAATTGTTCAGAGATTACTCCCGCTCTTCAGAAACTGTTTCAGCAGAGCTTCCAGGTGAAGTGCAATATTGCAGGCAATCCTGGTGTGATCTTGCGTGAAACGTCCTGGAAGAACCTTGCGGTTTCTTCCTCAAATCCTTCTTCACCTTTGACTACTATAGCGGGGACCAGTGGCAAGCATAGTAACGCCATGGAGAACATGGGAGGGAATGCTGCGGTGAGTATGCTAGACGACCCTGGTAACCTCTTTGGGTGGCACAGTTTGCTTGATCTGATGTTCCTGGTCGTTTTTGAATCGCCGGACGGGCTTCACATTTAAGGGGAGGGGAATATCAAAATGCGCAAACGTCGCCTGTTCTCCTGGAGGACGCTGCTTGGGCTTATCTTTGTTGCCCTCGGTGTTCAGAGTTGCTTTGGCTCAAACGCGCAACCGTTTGCGACCAATGTTAACGGCCAGTCAGTGACAGTACACGAGGGGACCTTTAATGGTAAATTCTATCTGACCGTCAATGGCAATCTCTACGTTCTCAATGGCGCAGATGGGACCACACAAGCGTTGGTCAAGACGGGTAACGTGATGGACCCTGCCGTCTCCCCTAATGGGAAATGGGTAGCCTTTGTCAAAAAATACCAAAATTACTCTGATCTCTGTGTTATCCCTGCTACTGGTGGAAAGGTCCGTGTCCTACGCAGTGGTAATGGGCATTTCTATAATAATAGTGGCTTTATTCACAATACGTATGCCTGGTATGTGCAGCCTGCCTGGTCGCAGGATAGCGCAACGCTACTCTTTTTAAGCGATCTGCAAAAAGAGAACTGGTATCAGCAGACTGGTCAAGACGCTCCTTTGCTTGATTTGCAGGTGTTTGCGGTTCCATTTGCCCAGCCCACAGGAACGCCAACTGCCGTGGCCTATGCAACCTTTGGTGATGGTGGTGATCAAAATGCGAGCTATCGCCCCAAACACCCCAACCAGATCATCTATACGCACTATACCTATGACACAACGAGCCAGACACAGCAGGTGGTTCAGTTGTATATGGAAGACCCTAATGCCATTAGCAATAATCCTGGCGTATATTATCCTGGTTCGCCGGGCGGTGGCTATGATCCCTCTATTGCGATTACTCCAACCAGCAGTATCGTGACTGACCCTGCGTTCTCGCCTGATGGCAATGCCCTGGCTTTTATCAAGACGGACAACGCGAGCAACCAGATGGAACTGGATGTGATGCCTGTTCCACCTGCGACAATTACACAAACGCCCAATGATCCCGCGACGGAGCAGCTGGCATTGCATGCCTATGCGACAGCTTCTTCTCATCTACTAACCAGTACCTATCTCTCTGAGCCTGTCTGGTCTCCTGATGGGAAGCAGATTGCTTATTATACTGATGTCAACAATACCTTCGATCTCTGGATTGCGAATGTGAGCTATGACGCCAAGACGGGCAAATATAGTCTGCAGGGCAACCCTGTCCAAGTGACGACTGGCGGCGTTGACGCGGCAAGTCATCCAGTCTGGACGAACTAAGAAACCTGGAGACCCCAATTCACACGAGAAGAGCTTCGGCTCACTTGGGCAGGAGAAACCAGTATAGCTAATGAGGTAACACAAAGACTTGTAAGATAAGCAAGCACGCCATACCGCTCACTATGGTTAGCAGGACGTTTTTTGTGCGCCAGGCGACCAGGATCGCAAGAAGTCCTGCTATGAGACGGGCATTGCTCAATGATAGCTCTAGTGAGCCGTTAGGGAAGAAGAGCGCGGGCGCGATCAGTGCTGAAAGCACAGCAATTGGCACGAAACGCAAAGATCGTTGCGCTATGGGGGCGATCTGCATCTTGCCCATGAACACGATGAAGGACAGGCGAAGACTAAAGGTCAGTAGTCCGACAATGATGATGATTGCCCAAAGCCATCCCTGTGACATATGCGTCTCCTTGCTATATCGCTGTGTTTTTCTTTACCTCTAGAGTGAGGCCGA
This sequence comes from Ktedonobacterales bacterium, assembly GCA_027451525.1. Classification (GTDB taxonomy): domain Bacteria; phylum Chloroflexota; class Ktedonobacteria; order Ktedonobacterales; family Ktedonobacteraceae; genus DTNP01. The sequence continues at coordinate 95,144 of DAIDJF010000007.1, read as the reverse complement.
CTGCTATGCCAACTAGTGCCGCGAGTGCTATTCCTAGTTTCAGTGGCAAAGCAATGACAAGCAGAGCGGTCAGCGCGGCAGTCAGTGCCGCAGATGTACTTATACGATCCTTGAGCGCGGGTACGACGAGAGCGATAAACGTGAGTGTCGATGCAAAGTCCAGTGACCAATTGGCAGGGATATGCCCTCCCAGGAAAATACCCGCAGCCGTACTGAGTTGCCATGTGGTCCACAATGCCAGCCCACCACCTAGAAAATACCAGCGTTTCTGTTTGTCGTCTCCTGGTTTCTGGTAGTGCAAGATGCTTACCCCGTAAGCCTCATCTGTTAAAAGATATGCCAGCAGCCACTTCCACAGTGGGTGTAGCATGCGGGTGTGGGGCGATATGGATGCACTGTAAAGCATGTGGCGAATATTGACGATAAAGCCTGTCAGAATAACGACAAGCGCGGGCGTACCAGAGGCGATAAGCTGAACCATCACGAATTGTGCCGAACCCGCAAAGACAATGCTCGACATCGCTTGTGCTATGCTCGCCGGAATGCCCGCGCTGATCGCTGCCACGCCATAGATCATACCGAAAGGGAGCGCGCCCAACAGCATTGGTATCTCGTCCCTGACCCCGTATAAGAATTCAGAAAGTGATGTTTTCATGTTCCTAAAATAGCGTGTTAATATCCCCGTCCTTTATCGACGAGATTGTATAGCGGTTGCTTCTGCACATACTGGCGGACATTTTCGATGAAGATGGTTGCTGCCCTTTCGTCATACTGTCCATTGACGCCCGTAATATGCGGACTGATCAGCACGTTGGGCATGCTCCAGAGCGGACTGCTTGCGGGCAATGGCTCCTGATGAAAGACATCGAGTGCCGCCCCAGCAATGCGCTGCTCTTCTAAGGCGCGAATAAGCGCGTCTTCATCCGCTACGTCACCACGTGCGATATTGACAAAGAATGCCGTCGATTTCATGGCACGAAAAGCGGCATCATCAAAGAGTCCGCGCGTCTCTGTGGTCAGTGGGACACCCGCGACGACGACATCGCATTCGGCAAGCATCTCGTGCAACTGTTGCGGTGAATAATATCGTTCGGGGAGTGTTCCCTCGTGGTCGCCCACGCCCGGAAAGATAAAGCCAGGATCGCGGTGATCGTTCCCGCGTTGCATTGCCAGCACGCGCATGCCGAAAGCCGTTGCCAGACGTGCTACTTCGCGTCCGATGCTGCCATAGCCAACAATGCCAATGGTTTTGTCGCGTAGTTCTTCGGGCTGAAATTGCGACGAACGCTGAACACCTCTGGGCCAGAGCCGTTCGTGTTGCCATGAAAAGAGCGTGGGCAGGCGATGAAACCAGGCGAGCATCGTCATCAGCACATATTCGCCAATTGCGGTCGCGTGTACGCCGCTGGCAGTCGTGACCTGCACATCCGTCTGGTAGAGTTCGTGCTGCATCAAGCGGTCGGCTCCTGCCGAATAGAGTTGTATCCAGCGCAGGCGGGGAGCCTGCTGGCGTGTGGGAAAGTGCATGAACGAGGGAAAGGTGTAAAGAATTTCCACATCGTGCCAGAGTTCATCGGGAATCTTCTCGTCCCAATCAGTTGGACGTAAGATAACGTTGAGGTTGGGAGAGATACGTTGCAGACGTTCTAACCACGCGGGCAGAAAATGCGCAGTGACCAAAATAGTGATGGTTTCTTCGTTCGCCATGGGTTCGTTGCTCCTCTGATTAAAACTCAATGCCCTTCTGGGCTAGAATACCTTGTGCTTTGTACGGATGTTTGATCTCGCGCATCTCGGTCACGAGGTCGGCAAATTCGATCAACGCCTCTGGCGCGTCACGTCCCGTGATGATGATATGCTGCATCGGGTCGCGTTTGCGCAGTACGTCCAGTACCTCTTCGATATCGAGCCAGCGATAATTGAGGGCATAGGTAAGCTCATCCATGATGACGACATCGTAATTTCCGCTCTCAATGCGTTCACGACACTGTTGCCAACAACTTTGCGCTAAAGCGCGGTCCTGGGCGAGGTTTTCGCTTGTCCAGGTAAAGCCCTGTCCCAGCGGAATGATCTCGACGCCCATGCGCTGTGCCGCGCGAATTTCGCCCCAATTGCCTGTCTGTGCTTTAAGAAATTGCAGCATAACAACGCGCATCTGCTGACCCCATGCGCGCATGAGGATACCCAATGCTGCTGTCGTTTTGCCTTTGCCATCGCCCGTATTGACGATTACCAGCCCCTTGCTTTTATTACGTTTTGCGCGCGCTTCTGCTAATTCCTGTCTCCTGCGCGCACGTCCCTCTTCTGTGAGTTCTTCTATCTCCTCTTCATCGGGAAGCTGCTGTATCTCTTCGCTCTCTTCACTCATGCATATGTTTCCTGTTACTAAGCGGGCGCGGGAAAGCCCACGTCATTCATGCGGGGGGATGAATGCACCGTTTCTTTGCAAGGCACACCCGATCAAATTACCATCTAAGTAAATGATACTTCAAGCCCTTACGAGCGTTGTGGGTGCTCGGTGTCCATCTTCCCATCTAATAGGTAAGAGGTTATAACTTGCAGCGAACAAACCCCTATCTAAAAAATGCATTATGCTCGTATATATGTGGGAGTGCGTAATGTCCGCTGTATAATATATCTAATGTTCGGTAAATCTTCCCAGGTAGCTACGGCTACATTTCGTAATTGCGCATGCTCATAAAATGATTGTGGAGGGGTCGGGACACTCACGTCACTGGTAACAAAAAGCCTGTAGCATTAACCACTCTCCTGAGCCGAAAAAACGAGCGCAATCAGCGGATGGAAAGCAACAAGTTACCGTACCATCATCGTGCTCCAGGATTATTTTCAACGCCTCCGTTGTGACGAGAGATGAGAGTAGGGACGTTACACTCAGTGTTGCAGGAATTACTATGGGCTCGTTTTTGCTTTTATCCGTGAACAAGGAAAGCCAGATCAGAGCGTCGGATGAATGTATTATCTCACTTACAATGCCGCTCCATTTTTCTTCATTTGCCCGATATGCTTTTTCTGCTGATTTAAAATTGCCAATGGTATAGCCATAATCATCCAGATATTCGGAAACAGTTGGACGGAAGAATTTTCGTATATCGACTGCCATATGCGTTCCCTGCGTGATTATATGTTCCTCTTCTGGATTTATATGCCAGAAACGTATCTTGTTCTGTTTTGCGAACTCATACCCTGCTAGTGCCATCACTTTATTTGCCGAAGCAAATGTCATTATCCATTCGAATTCTTCGTGAGCATAGGGACGATAACTATTGAGACAGGCTTGCAGACATTCATCGATGTCATGAGGGTTGACTGAAGGCTCTATCTTAATCTCACACGAAGGTATTGCTTGTACGATATCAATATATGTCCTCTGATACAGCCAACCGTGCGGCGTCACAATACAGACTAACTGCGGTCGGTAGTGAAGCAATAAGCGAATGTCTGGTAATACGGCATTACCTGTTAATATGAGCAAAGCACGCTTATGCTGAGATGATGGCACTTGAGGGCTTTGTACAGCGGATTTTAGTAGCGAAGCGAGAGACAGTTCCTCAATAACTCTGGCGATACCTTCTGTTATGTCTACATACGCCTCATCTCTACGAGTCCATTTATATACCGGTTTGGCTTCAGAAGGTAGTGCTTGAAGTATGCTAAACAGTCCGTACTTCCAGACTACATCGCGCAGTATAATAGGAATAACACGCGCCTCACCTCGTCGATGCCGCTCCAACGCCCATTTCATCTCTTTGTCGTAACAGTATTCAGAGTTAATGAAGTCCGCGCTGATAAGAAGGAGAATGATCTGGGCCTCACGCAGGCGTTTAACTATTTCTGGTTCCCACTCGTTACCTGCACTAATATCTTGGTCGTACCATGTCTCAATATAACCATGCCTTTCCAATGGTTTCAGATGTTTTTGTAGTTGAACCAGCATTTTTTTGTCTTCATGTGCATAGCAGAAAAATATCTTTACTGGCATGAGTGTCTACCTCGCATGTAATTTTATCATGGTACTTACCCTTTATTATAGATCAGACCAGTTAGTGTTATCATAGACAACAGAAAGCCTAGAGAAGAAACTCTTTGTCGCTCCTTTGTTGTTTCTGCTTACTGTGCGTATGCTGTTGGTTCTGGGTCCATCTGATGTCGGGGCGTAGGGTTATGCTCAAACGGGGGTAACCCCAAGAATCTCCTCACCTCTGCCATAACCACCGTTGTCGCCGCAGTTCCGGCAAGCTGCACTGCTCCGGTACCTACCTTGCTCATTAGCCGTCCGAACCAGCTATTGACGTATAGACCTGGCTGCTCTTCAGAATCGGCGTCTTTAGCCAGTGCCGTATCGAGGTCGTTGAGAAACACATCCGGTACGCCGAGTTGAGCGAGCTTCTCTTTGAGACTCTGCAAATCACCAGGCTGGACCTGAATGGTTTGCTGATTGGGGGTGCCGCTGTTGCCAAAAGCAAAATTGCTACCACCGTTGATAGTCATGTTAAATCTCTGGCCGACTTTCTCCTGGGCAGGTGTCTCCAAAGGCTTTTTATTGTTATCGTAGTCCATAATATCGATATCTAACTCCTTTTCAATTGTTATTACAAACTCGAGTACCCTGGTTCGTATGTCCTCCAGAATGCCAAGAATGGCGGTTGTCGTTATCACTTGCCAAGCATCACTTAATGCATAGCCCTGATAGATTTCTTTCTGCTGGTAGTATAGGATTGTATCCCCCGACCAAGGAATAGTTACACGATTAGTATCCGCCCGCCCACGTGCAAGCTGTTCCAATTCACCAACCGACTGTTTTATATAAACCTTAAATAACGAGTCTCGGTGTGAATCGTCTATAACAAACTGAGGAATGGAGGCATTTTTAATGCTACTGCCAAACGACCCCAAAAAGTACCTTGTACTTGGGTCTCAAAAATTCGGTAATCTGGCAAGCTAACTTTGGGTGTATATCCACCTGCTTCGGCTTTTGCCCAATCGCTTAACTCCTTGTTACCGAGTAGCCAACCCAGGCGTAGGCAAAGGCGCATTACCTCTTCTAAAGGTGTGCTACTGTCCGTCGCGCCCTCATTGATACGATGCAGTAGCTCGCTAATTTCAGGTTTCGTCGTAGTTGCCATCAAACCCTCCAATAGTATTGAGCATCCATCCATCTTCCTTTGAAATGGACCTATAAGTGTCCAACTTTCTGTATTACCCAACCCATTATCCGTTGATCATTGTTCCCCGTTCCATCCACGCATCTAGTTTATCTGTGGCAATACAACAGCCACTATTGCTAATCGGGAACACGAGAACCAACGATACTATGGTTCCTCGTCTGTTGACTCCTCTTCCGTACCTGTTTCCCGTTTAGCAATAAACTGATCCAGATCAGACCGCCGGACGCGAAGTGCGGTCGGCGCTATCCGTATCGCTTTCAGCTTCTTCTCGCGGATATATCGCCGTATCGTATCTGGATGAAGTTGTAGCTCAGAGGCTACTTGGTCAATTGTCAGCAACTCGTCAGCCAAAGTAACACCATCCGTTTTATCAAATTCTAATTTTACAAGATTATACTTCTTCAGCGTTCATCGGTCAATAAGTTATTTCTCTTGATAGAATACGATAGGGCTTGACAAAATAAGGTTAATGAAGGTATTCTTTGATTACAATCCGTCTTTGTAGACGCGAAAAAGGGACATCACTCCGATTGTAGCCAGATGATGTCCCTCTCTTTTGGAACCGTTGTACACAGCTCCTGTAGCCATTAGGTCACAGGTAGCCTTATCCTGTCAAGGAAGGGAGCACTATGACTATCCCACGACCGTGAGCATGCAGCAACAACAGCGCGTGCCCACAACGGGCATGGTCAGACAGCAGGCACAGCAAGCACAGGGCATCCTCACGTTCTACAACGCTTCCTCCACCAGTCAGGTAGTCCCAACGGGGTCCAAGTGGTCCTACTGGAAGAGGTGGTTGTTCCAGCGGCCTCCTATCCGCTCTTTGGGCAGGCGACAGGAGCAGCCAAGCGGTCACCAGTGGATCAGCAGGCAACATTGGAGCACGCGCCATCAACGGGCCGTGTTGCGGTGCAAACCTCTTCGTGGTCAATCGTGCCTTTATAGGGGGTAGGATGCCCGTACCTACCAGACCGCCACGCCAGACGATATCACCCGTGCAGAGGTGGGCTTGCGTACCGAGATCACACAGAGCGAACAGGCGGCACTGGCAACACAATTGCACCCAGGGGAGGATGTGGCACTTCCACCTTCTGCCTGTCAGGTGCAACAGAGCGCAGACGAACAGCCAGGGCAGGAGGCGCGCGTGGTGCTACCCCAAGCAGCGCGTGTGAAGGCAGTAGGCAGTACCGCAGGGCATGCGGGAACTGGCACCCTCGCGGTGTAAAACGCTTCTGGACAGACCGCCTCTACGTTTCGTGCCGCAAGGCCCGGGGCGCAAGTGGGCTGGTAGAAAGAAGAATCTCTTGCATTTTGTGCAGGAGAGTGTCAGAATGCTCATGGTATGCTCTTGGCCTATAAACAGTCAAGGATAAAAACAGACTACTGCTGGTATTATGTGGGTGTGCGCAAGGGAATGTGAAGCGATACCTTGTATAGAGTGAAAGGACGTTATGGCAAACACCACCCAACGGCTCTGGCTTGTGCGGCACGGAGAGACCGAGTGGAACAGCACGCACCGTTTCTGTGGGCATAGCGATATTCCCCTGTCGCCCACAGGACGCGCACAGGCCAGATGGTTGGCCTATCAATTGCGTAAGAAGCCGATCTCCGTTGTATATAGTAGCGATCTACGTCGCACGCACGAAACGGCACAGATTATCGCGGGACAGCAGGCACGCCCTGTCCCTATCCAGCGTTCAGGGGCATGGCGTGAGATCGCTTTTGGCGCGTGGGAGGGCCTTACCTACGATGAGATTGTGGCGCGTTATCCCACGCAGCTAGGCTTTTTTAGTGACCCGGAGCAACATGCTCCACCAGAGGGTGAGACCTTGGATGCTCTCGCTCGGCGTGTTCAGACGGCTCTACAAGATTTGCTGGAGAGTAGAGCGAAAAAAGGCGATATCGTGCTGGTCAGTCATAGTGGCCCGTTGCGCATCTTACTGTGTGGTATGCTCCATATTCCGCTTACGCATTACTGGCAGTTGCGCCTGGATACTGGTTCGTTGAGCTTGCTCGAAATCCTGCCATCTGAACCAGGGACACAGCAGCGCGATACGCTCTTTCCAGAGGGCATTCTGCTCTCTCTGAATGCTCAACGTCCTGTCCACACGCGCCCATCATCGCTCAATAGATGAGAATACAAATAGAGAGAAATGAGTGAAAGGATCGCAATGCTACTCGAACAATGGCGCGAATTTGTTGCCGCGCTTCGTTTTCTGACCACTATACCTGTTCCTGGCACGACGCAATTGTTCAAACCGGAAGAGCTTGGCGAACGCATGATTGTCGGAGCGGCGTATTTCCCCTTAGTTGGTGTCCTGCTAGGCCTGCTGTTGTGGGGATGCCTCGCCCTTATGGCGCGTTTTATTCCACCGCTGGTGTTGGCGGCTTTATTGGTAATCGCGCTGATTTTGCTGACTGGTGGTCTGCATCTGGATGGCCTGATGGATACTTGCGATGGTCTCTTCGGCGGACGCACACGCGACCGTAAACTGGAGATTATGCGCGACAGTCGCGTAGGCAGTTTTGGCGTGCTGGGTGGGGTTAGTCTGCTCTTGCTCAAATTCGTCTGTCTTGCCAGCCCGCCCGTGCATGCTTTGCCGAGTGCGCTACTGATTGCTTTGCCAGCGTCGCGTTGGTGTATGACGCTGGCCCTACAACGCTTTCCTAGCGCGCGCAGTAGCGGGTTGGGCAATTTATTTCGTCAGGCAGTAACGTTGCCCCATTTGTTTATTGCAGCCTGCATCGCCCTTTTTGTTGTCGTGGCGGTAGCACAAGTGATTGGCTTTGCAGCTTTGCTGCTAGTCACAGGGCTGACCTTTGGGCTGGCTTTCTGGATTACGCACGAGTTAAATGGCTTGACCGGTGATAGTTATGGGAGCATTGCCGAAGTAACGGAGACTTTTATATTGCTATTACTGGTCATTCTGCACTTCGGTGCCTAGTGGCATGTGACACTGTAGGGCATCACATGCCCAGCCTCTATAGTCTCAGCGGGTGGTTGATACCCTCTGGCTAATCAGGCGCGGAAGAAATCCACTGTGGCGCGCGCGCCATCTTCAAAGTTGACAGCTGGTTTCCAACCCAGGTGATGCTCAGCCTTCACACTATTGAAGTAGGCCAGATAGATATCACCAGGGCGTTTGGGGGCGCGCGTGATTTCTGGCTGATAGCCCGTGATTTTGGCTAACTCGTTGTAAATCTCGTTGACGGAGACGGGACGGCCAGTGCCAATACAAAAGATATCGTTGTTACCATGCTCAAGGGCGAGCAGGTTTGCGCGTGCTACATCCTTCACGAACACGTAGTCTTTACGTTGCTCTCCGTCCCAGTCGATGCGGACAGGCTCATGAGCGAGGAAACGTTTGGCGAAGATAGCAATGACGCCGGCTTCGCCGTTGGGGTCCTGGCGTGGGCCATAGACGTTCCCATAGCGCAGGGCTGTGTAGGTCAGGCCGTTGGCGTCGTGCCAGTAGCGCAGGTAGTGTTCTGTAACCATTTTGGTAATGCCGTAGGGCGACTCTGGTCGCTGGATGACCTCTTCATCAATGGGAAGACGGGCTGGTGTTCCATAGGTTGCGCCAGATGAGGCAAAAACAATTTTGCGTACCCCGACGCGCGTGCAGTTTTCAAGGATGTTAAGCAGGCCAAGAACGTTGACCTGTGCATCCAGTTTGGGTTTCTTGGTCGAGACGGCAACACTGTGCTGTGCTGCCTGATGGCTGACGATTTCTGGCTTGAATTCGTCAAAGATACGGCGCATGGCCTCTTCATCGGTGATATCGGCACGATAAAAGTGGGCCTGCGCGTTCACATTGGTGCGCTTACCACCACCTTCATCCCAGAGGTTATCTATGATAGCAACCTCGTGCCCTGCCTCGATACATTGGTCTACAATATGCGAGCCGATAAACCCAGCACCACCGGTAACTAATATCTTCATGAATTTGCGATTCCTCTCTGTTTTTGAATAGGCATACAGCGAATTCCAGAACATTATAGCAATCGCGAGAAATAATGGCAATTAGATAAGTTGTTCAAGGGCGGTTTGTAGCTCTTGGGCAGGTGCGAGTACGGGAAAGATATGTAGGCCCGTTTCGCGTGCCAGACGATCAATGATGTCGCGATTTCGTGGATTAGCGATAGCGACAGTGAGAACATCCTTTTCGCGTCCCAATGGGTAGCATTGCAATTCCTGCGCGAGTTTAGGGTGAATAATGCGCTGGATACTCGCGGGCCGTGTGCGCGGTAAGAGCGAGAGGTAGGGAATACCAAATTGTTGTGCCTGCCGTGAAAGTTCACTCTCATTTGATGTTTCAGTATGAGCATGGGTTGGCGAAAAATGGGCACTTTTTCCCTTTATGAGGGCGAAGTGTTTCTGTACCTGCATTGCGTCTTTCAAACATTCTGTGATGTGTGTTGACGGGTCGGGATAGGCACTATAGCCAAGCGTCATCTGCTGTGGACGCACAATCTCTAATTCTTCCATATCGTGGGTACGCCAAAGGAGCGCGTTCCAGAGACGGGATTGTACAATCGTTGCGCCTTGAAGGGTAGCACCCAACAAGAAGAAATAAAAGGTATGTTTGACCTGTGCCACAATATCTGTTGCGCGCACTAACGGGCGTAAAAATTCCTGAAAATACTGAATGCTGCGATCTATTTCCTGACTATAACGTGGTAGCGTTTTGCCCTTTTGTTCAAATTGTAGCGTAATAGTAACGACAGCAAGTTGTTGCCCACAGATATGTGTCATCTGCTCAAGAATCTGCTCTAAAGATGAGACAGTTTCCACTTTTATATTTGTTGGTATTTCTTCTGCCCGTAACTTTTGCATAATTGCACAACGAGAATTCGCTTCGGCGTACATTGTATCGCTCCTTCAATCCCAGGAATAATTATTTTACAAATCCCTTTGTCTATATATTTTACTGAGTGAAGGCTGAGAAAAAGGCGCGAAACAGGTTGTATATTTGTTAAGAGTAGCGTTTTACGGTTAAGATCAACGCAATACCGTCGTAATTGCATGGTATTGGAGTAACGTTGTAAGTGGTTCGATGATGCTATCTATGGCGATTAAGAGGGCATCATTCTGTTGTAAAAGGTCAAATAGGCAGGTAGAGAGAGCTTCATCGTCGTCAATACTTGTTGCGCGAAGATCGGGTAAAATATCACCAAAGAGCGTGTTGCTGTGAAATAAGATAGTGTCAAAAGATTTATCAATCATCTCTAGCGTAGGCAGAGAGAGAGCCTGTGTGGAGAATTGTGTGCTGAAAGCGTTGCACGCTGTATAGGAGTGTTGCCAGGAATGTAGATGCTCAGCGAGTTCCCGAAAAGCAACAGCCCACTCCTCCTCTTCTTGCGTAAATGTAATGAACGGGGAAGATGGTGCCCCCTGCATCTCTTCTGGCGGAGCCTCATTATTCAATGTATGCATAATACTCATGGCGGTCACGTTGAGGAGATGCGCGATAACTTTCAAGCGTTCAAGTGCATGTAGCAGCGTACGTATGTGCTGCCAACAAAGAAAGGTGTGCTCCAACTGATCGCGAAAAGGCAGTGTAGTCTCGTGGGTAAGAGCGGGTAAACCTGTTAGATATAGCCACGCGACGTGCGAGAAAATGTGATGTAAGCTGAAATCAAGCATTTGTATATCCTCGTCATGCATGTGCGGATGATAATAGTTGTGTAGATGCGTCGTGACAAGGGTGATCCATGCATATGAGTCTGTTGAGGATGGCAAAGCGAGATGGTTGCTCCTTTGCATTGATTGTTCCTGTCGCTGGTTGTGGTCGATATGTGAGCTTTTCATAGCAACACTCCTATAAGCCATGATAGATATGCCTGGGTTGAGCGTACGTGAAAGCTACCCTCATTCTATTGTACTGCTGTGTCATAATTTTGAAGAAAAGGCAGAGGTATCTTGACAGGAAGGGGGCAGAAGAGGAAAATATAGTAGCAAAAATGTCCCAATTTACGTTCGTTTTAGAGAAGAATGATTTTTTTGCAATCTAAATTTACTAGTATGGTGGACGTATTGTTCTCGCGCAAGAGAGAATAAAAATTCATTAAAAAAACGTTATCTGTGATGGTAGATACCCGTCTGTACACGTATTACAAGACTACTAATGCGCAGAAAAGAAGGTTCCTTTTTCATAAAATAAGGCAGAGTTAGAAGATATGCTAGAAGGCGAATATGCAGCATTTTAATGTTTACTCATTGGCACAATCACCACAAACAGAAGCTGATACGGCGGGATTGGCATACGCTGCCGATACTGCGGGTGTCGATATGGCAAAGGCGCAAGAGATAGTCCGTGCAGCGGAGCGCGCGCGTTTGCGACAAGGCGTGATGCACGTACGCATTCGCCATTTTTATTGCACCTTAGAAGAGATGTATGATGCATCGCTACGGGGGCAAGCCTTCGTGGTTGGAACAGGCACGGGACGCCCGAATGAACCGGGACGGGTGATTGATGCATCTCCCGCGGCTATGCGGCTTGGCGTCAGTCCGGGCATGCCGTTACGGCGGGTGCATCGTCTTGCCCCACGCACGCGCTTTCTGCCCGCCGCGCATGATCGCTATCAACCGATTATTCAGAATCTTAAAGAGCGATATCGTGCATACTCGCGTATCATCGAGTCTGTACCAATCGCAGACACGTTTATTGATCTGCGCGGCTGTGAATTGACGTTTGATACACCTGTGGCTTTGGGCGAACGCTTGTGCGCGGAAATTGCCGAGATGGGCTTAACAGCGATGATCGGCATTGCGAACGGCAAAGCTATCGCGGAACTGGCGGCCTTGATGAGTCGAAAAGACGGGCGGCAAGGTGTGTTATACATCCCTCCCGGACGTGAGGCGTCGTTTGTGCAAACGCTCCCACTCTCTCTGTTGCTGCAACTGCGGGCGGCGGGTGGTGGCACACCGGGCGCACTACCAGAATTGGGAGAACTGCACGAGCAGAATAGTAATGGCGTTATGCGTGCGCCAGAGGTCGAAGGCAAGAGTGAGCAGATAGACGCGGTCGCTCTGGCGGAGTTAGTCGCCCATCTGCGCGATTTCGGCATTACCTCTTTCGCGCAAGTGGCAACATTGAGCGAAGAGGGCTTGATTCGTCGTCTTGGGCGTCTCGGCGGATGGGTCTATCAGGTTGCTAGTGGAGAGGATAGTAGTCTAGTTGTGCCAGACGCGCCGCCCTTGAGCCAGAATGCCCGCATTCGCTTCCATCAAGCCGCTGATGCCGATGAAACCTGCGCCGCGATTCGCCGCCTTGCGAACTACTTAAGCGAACGCTTGATCGAGCAACGTCTTAAAGGGCAGGCTATCGCGTTGATCCTCTGGCCTAATGTCTTACGGCGAGAAACGCGCAAGCTTGTCATCAGTGACGATGGCGAGGAGGCAGCGGTGACAACAGCCGAAGAAACGCTGGGTGGACAGATGTTGCTCTCACGTCATACCGACGAGGCAGATATCCTTGCACACCATAGCCTGATGCTCTTTGCGCACTACCATCGTCCTGCCAATCGTTACCTGCAAGTGCAATTGCGCATTGGGGATATTATTGCGACAACTCCTGCCTATTATCCACCTCCCGCTCGTTCACGTGGGCGTCCTACCCGCAAACTGGGATAAACTGGTAGGTAGTACTCGTGTGTGTCACTGGTAGAGCAAATGGGCTATATGCTGTTGTGCTTTGCGATGCATAATGCTTGTGTATAGTCTGTCATCTCCTCAATAAATACTCTACCAGTGTAATACCTCTGTTTTCTTATATCCATTGAGATGTCTGTTGCCTCATCTTGAGAAAACGCGATAAACACAGGAAAAATATACGTTTTCTCTGCTATTTTGCAACCTCTTCCCTGTTTTGCATAGCAATACAAGCGTAAAAGAGTGCCATGCCGCACCTCTTGCTAGCGCAATATCCCGTGCGCATATGTCTTATATGCGTGATCAATTTCGGGAGTGTTATTTAAATAATAGAAAATAAAAATTAGTTAAGATTAGCAGTTGTTAAAAAGAAGCTTAGTAGTTTACTGCTGACTTGTGAAAATGGACGAGCCTGCTTTACTATTATCAATGTCAGGAATGTGTGTGGTGGCTCTACAATAAAGAAAATATGTATATAAGGAAAAACACAAAGTTTTGGAAGCAGGTAGGGTATACACGGCATGAAAATAGCAGATCATGAGACAACAATGCTCTGTGTCCCATCTTTGAAAACAGCTACGCGACGTGTAGAGTGTCATAATTCACTGGTGGGTATGATGAATAGTCGACGTAAGATGTTAGAGAATGCGTTGGGGAGATTGACTGGGCAGACAACTCAGTTAGTGGATGTGGCGATTATGTTGGTGGAGGCATTGTCAAGTGGGCGTAAAGCCCTGGTAGCCGGAAATGGGGGAAGCGCGGCAGAGGCCCAACATTTTGCCGCAGAACTGGTGGGGCGTTTCAAACGGGAGCGTGCAGCTTATGCCGTGATAGCGTTGACCACCGATACCTCAATTATTACCGCGATTGCCAATGATTATGGGTATGAGCAGGTATTTGCCTGTCAAATACCTGCTCTTGGGCAACCGGGCGATTTACTCATCATTTTCAGTACCAGCGGAGAGTCTGAAAATGTACTGCGGGCGGCAGAGGCGGGACGGCAACGTCTGATGTCAATTGTCGCAATCACTGGTGAGTGTGCAAGTCGTCTGGAAAGTTTGGCAGATGTCACGATACGTATGCCTGTTGCTGATAGAGCGGTCGTGCAGGAGTTGCATATGGTCGTGACCCACATGTTGTGCGATATTACCGAGCGGCAACTTTGCACGCTTGAAGGTGAGGTATAGTGTATGAGTCGTGCGGCTCTTTTTTTAGACCGTGATGGGACTTTGGTCTACCCATCACATTATCCATCTCGTCCCGAACAACTACGGTTATATGAAGATATTGGCCCTGAACTGGTACGTTTACAGCGTATGGGATTTCTATTGATCGTTGTGACGAATCAGGCGGGCATTGCGCGTGGCTACTTTACTGAAGCTGATTTGCAGCGGATGCACAAGTACTTAGCGGAAGAACTGATCGCTCGCGGCGTGCGTGTAGATGGCATTTATCACTGTCCACACCATCCCGAAGGTGTGGTTCCAGAGTTTACGCGCGTGTGCGAATGTCGCAAGCCCGGTACAGGCATGATTTTGCGTGCTGCTCGTGAGCACCAGATTGATGTAAGACAATCCTGGCTTATCGGTGATATTCTGGATGATGTTGAAGCGGGCAATCGCGCTGGTTGTCGCACCATCCTGGTTGATCTTGGTACGGAGCAGCCATCAAATAGTGCTCTACGCCAGCCGACATACATTGCTTCTAGCACAAGTCAAGCATTGCGTATGATTATTCAAAGGCATGGTACGTCGGGTTCTTCGTCTGCCCAGCGTAATGCGAACAGGCGTGGCGTCAATTATATCCTTCAGCGGCAGAGCCAGGAGAAACGCCCTCCCTCATCAACCAGGCAATATAGTATCTATTGTCCACCATCGGGCCAATATGGAGGTCGCACATCCCGTATTGCCCCCGCTCTTGCAACTCGTGGAGGAGCCGCTCATGGCTACCGCTATTGAGTTTGTCCAGCATTTTCGCCAGTTACGTGCCCTGGTAATTGGCGACGCAATGCTAGACACCTATATGGAAGGGACAGCCACCCGTTTATGCAGCGAAGGGCCGATTGCTGTTGTACATAAGACCACGGAACATCGCGTCCCTGGTGGTGCTGCCAATACTGCCGCCAATATACGCGCACTTGAAGCCGATGTGATGTTTTTAAGCGTAGTTGGTACAGATCATGTGGGTGGACTGTTACGCACTGTCCTGCGCGAACGTGGTATAAATGATTGCTGGCTTGTCCAAGATGAACGCATTCAGACACAGCATAAGGTACGTATTCTCGCTGATGGGCAGTATGTCGTGCGTTTTGATGAGGGTAATGCTATTGAGATGCTAAACGCGGAGACTCAGCAGCATCTTCTACATTCCTTGGAGACGGTCTATCCTCTCTGTGATGTTGTGGTGATCTCTGACTATTGCTATGGTGTTATGTCGGACGCGCTGATTGCGCGCTTATATGAGTTACATGAGCGTTCGCCCAAGCCTTTGCTCATTGACTCAAAGGCGTTGCAACGCTTTTGGCAATTCAAAGCGAGTGTGGTGACGCCCAACTATCACGAGGCACGCCTGTTGTTGGCTGATGCCGCTCTGCGCGAGGAGATTACTTTGCAGACGGCTGCTGGGTGGGAAACGATGCGCTACATGGCCTATACTATGCTGGAGCATCTGGAAACGCAATATGTGGCAATTACATTGGCCGAGCATGGAGTCTTACTGGCTGGACGCCAGGGACAAATGATACATATGCCCGCCCATCCTGTTGTACGGGCGTATGATATTGGGGCAGGCGACACATTTGCAGCGGCGTTGGCTCTCTCACTTGCGGCGGGTGCCGCTATGCCGGAAGCGGTACAAATTGCGCTCGATGCTGCAAGTATCGCGGTCAGCAGACGCTGGACTGCGGTGGTGCAGCAGCAAGAACTATTGCAGCGCGTGAGCGTGCGCGTGTATGGGCAGCAACGCACCTATCCGTCGTCTGATGATGAGCAGAGTCGTCTGGCACTGGCGCGTCTTGTCCAGGTTCTTGAGCACGAACGCTCTGAGGGGCGGCGTATCGTTTTCACCAATGGTGTATTTGATATTCTGCACGCAGGCCATATTCAATTTTTGCGGCAGGCAAAGGCCCTCGGCGATGTGCTCGTCGTGGGTATCAATAGCGATAGCAGTACGCGCGCGCTCAAAGGCCCAGGACGCCCATTGACGAGTGCACGTGACCGTTTAGCTCTGGTTGCGGCCCTGGATATGGTCGATCATGTCATTCTGTTCGACGAAGAGACGCCAGCGGAACTTATTCGTGTGTTGCGTCCAGATGTTCACGTCAAAGGCGGTGATTATGCGAAAGAGTCCTTACCTGAAGCAGAAATGGTGTATGCATGTGGTGGCCGTATCGTGATTCTGCCGTTAGTTGGAAGTATGAGTACAAGTGCAATAATTGACCGCATAGCTCGTGTCGCCGGAAATACTACTCATGGCGATAATTCACCTGAGGGGAAACAGTTGGTATGAAAGATTCGCGCTGGCAACAGGTGCGCAACGTTCTACTTGTGCGGCTGGATAATTTGGGCGATGTGTTGGTCACGACGCCTGCTTTTCATGCTGTACGTCATGCATTGCCAGAGGCCCATTTAACGCTTCTGGCTAGTCCTGTTGGAGCGCAGGTGGGTCAACTTAATCCCGATCTGGATGAGGTGATTGTCTATCAAGCTCCCTGGATGGACCCCTGGCAGCAATTGCCGCTCGATAGTGCGCGTGAGCAGCATATGATCGCCCTGCTCAAGGAGCGGCACTTTGATGGTGCGCTGATCTTCACCTCGTTTCGCCAAAGTCCGTTGCCCGCAGCCTATCTCTGCTATCTGGCGGGGATTCCTCTGCGTGTTGCGGCCTCAATTCTGGAATTTTAGCCCCTGTTTTAATCATCTATCTGTTGGTGATTGGCAATAGTCGCAAAATCATGGGGCGAGATCGCTTGGGCTGGCTAACCAATAGCTGGCTCGTGCTGTCGTGTCTCGTGCTGATAGTGGTGGCTATCTTGCTTTTCTATGGTCTTGCCACTGGTCAGGGATAAGTGAGTTACTCCTCTTAGCCTGCCAACCATTGACAAGCAGAGCGATATAGAAGCATATTGTTCTTAGCAAGATTGTTACTCCCTCTTTATAACACTGCAATTTAGGAGCAAAACATGCGTGCCAATGATGATACGATGGTTGTACGTTCAGGTGAAGAGCTTGATCTATCCGCTGTTGAACGCTATATGCGTAAGCATATTGCTGGCTTGGGGCCAGAATCTTTAGACGTGCGCCAGTTCCCTTCAGGAGCCTCAAATCTCACCTATCTAGTGCGAGTTGGCTCGTGGGAGGGCGTGTTGCGCCGCCCGCCCTTTGGTCCAGTGCCACCAAAGGCCCATGATATGGAGCGCGAGGCTGGTTTATTGCAAAAGGTCAATCCCGTCTTCCCGCTGGCTCCCAAGCCCTACGTATTTTGCAATGATCTAAGCGTGCTGGGCGTGCCCTTTTACATCATGGAGCGGCGCAAGGGAATAGTGCTCAATACCGAGTTTCCGGCAGATATAACTCCAAATGAGCAGTTGTGTCGTGCTTTATCTACAATGGTTGCCGAGACGCTGGCGCAGATACACGCGGTAGACTGGCAAGCTGCTGGCCTGGGCGCATTTGGCTATCCAGAAGGCTTTCTCCAGCGTCAAGTTAAGGCGTGGATTGAACGCTACCATCGCTCGCAAACCGATGATATTCCGCAGGTTGAGCCGCTGACCCGCTGGCTGAGCGAGCATGTGCCGCAGAGTCCCGCCCCGACGCTTATCCATAATGACTTCAAACTCAATAATATGCTGCTCAGTTATGAAGACCTTACCAGACCAACGGCGGTCCTCGACTGGGAAATGGCAACGATTGGCGACCCATTGGTTGATCTGGCAATCACGCTGAGTTATTGGGTCAATCAGAATGACCCGGAATATTTGCAGAATGTGCTACCGACTGTCACGACCTTTCCTGGATTTATTCATCGTGAACAGTTTATTGACCTGTATGCACAGAAGAGCGGACGCGATATCTCTTCGATGCACTTCTATATGGTCTTTGCCTACTTCCGTCTGGTGGTGATTATTCAGCAGATTTATGCGCGCTGGAAACGTGGGCAGACGCACGATGAACGTTTTGCCTCGTTTGGTAGCCGTGTGCGCAGCATTATCATGTATGCCGCTGAGCTTGCCGAGCGCGGACGCTTGTAGCGGCACAAACGTGTAAGACGTGAAGTGATTGAGCAGGCTGGTTATCCCCGCCTGCCTGTTTTTGTTCGTTTTGAAAGAAAGTGAGCAGATCACATGTCATTGCAAACAGATATTTCAGCGCATGACCCCTATCAACGGAAACGTGTGCGCGTGCTGGATACAGAAATGGCTTATGTCGATGAGGGCACAGGCGCGCCCATCGTCTTTTTGCATGGCAATCCCACTTCTTCCTATCTCTGGCGCAATATTATTCCTCATCTGAGTGGATTGGGGCGTTGTCTTGCACCCGACCTGGTCGGTATGGGCGAGTCTGGCAAAGCTCCCAATGGTTCGTATCGCCTGGCAGATCATATCCGTTATCTTGATGCCTGGTTTGAAGCGTTGAACTTGACAGAGAACGTGGTGCTGGTTGTGCATGATTGGGGATCGGCATTAGGGTTTCACCGCGCGTATTGTCATCCTGAGCAGATTCGCGCTATCGTTTATATGGAGGCTATTGTGCGTCCTGTCACGTGGGAAGAGTGGCCTGAGAATGCGCGCAAGATATTTCAGGCACTGCGTTCTCTTGCGGGTGAGGAGATCGTCTTACAAAAGAATGTCTTTGTGGAGCGCATCCTGCCTTCCAGCGTTTTGCGCGGTTTGACGCCGGAAGAGATGGCGGTCTATCGCCGTCCCTATCAGGAAGCGGGAGAGTCGCGCCGTCCCACACTCACGTGGCCTCGTGAGATCCCCGTCGCTGGGGAGCCTGCCGATGTTGTGCAACTTGTCGCGAACTACGCGCAGTGGCTGGCGACCAGTCCGCTGCCCAAACTGTTTATCAATGCTGATCCCGGTTCTATCCTGACTGGAGCGCAACGCGAATTTTGTCGCAGTTGGCCCAATCAGCGCGAGGTGACGGTGCGTGGCATTCACTTTATCCAGGAAGACGCGCCACATGAGATCGGACAGGCAATTGCCGCTTTCTTAGCGTCTCTGTCCTAATAGTTATTTTGAATAGATAAACAGAGCAATAGTAACACAGCAATCAGGAGCAAACATTTCATGACTTTTCCAGCGTATCCGTTAACTGATCGTCAGAAACAACTGGTAACAATGGCAGGTGAACTTGCCGATACTTTTGCCCAACGTGCCGCCGCGCATGAGTGGGAGGGCAGTTTCCCCTATGAAAATTATAAAGATTTGCAGCAGGCAGGCTATCTGCGTTTGCCCGTGCCGCGCGACTTTGGTGGCTTGGGAGCAGACCTGCTTGAAGCCGTCTTGGCGCAACAACGTCTGGCGCAAGGGGATGGTGCGACCGCGCTAGTGATGAGTATGCATCTCGCGAATATCGTCCGTCTGGGGGTGAATGTCACCGGATCAAACGAGCTGTTTGCGCAGATTTGTCAGGCTGTTGTGCAAGATGGCGCGATCATCAACACTGCCGCCTCTGAGCCTGCAACGGGCAGCCCTAGTCGTGGGGGCCGCTTCGCCACTATAGCGCGACGGCAACGCGATGGCTCGTGGATTATCAGTGGGCGCAAGACATATACTACCGGCAGTCCCGTTCTCACGCATTTTCTGGTCAATTGCACGCTTGAAGACGAGGCAGGCGCAGAGGCAAATCTACCACCATTGAAGGGCGAGCGTGGCACAATCCTGGTAACGCGCGATATGCCGGGTGTGCATGTCGAGTTTACATGGAACACGGTCGCGATGCGTGGCTCTGGCAGCAATGATCTTGTGCTTGAGGATGTACATGTACCTGCCAACTACCATGTCGATGCCCAAATTCCGACCAATCCCGCTGTACAGAATCAGGTTGCCGCGTGGCAGATGGTGACCACTGCTGTCTATCATGGTATCGCGGAAGGTGCGCGCAATGAGGCGATTCGCTTTGCGCGTCAGCGGCGTCCGAATTCGCTGGATAAGCCAATCTCTAGCGTGCCGCATATTCAAGAGAAGGCAGCAAAGATGGAACTGCTGTTGACAGAGAGTCGGGCACTGCTCTATGGTCTCTCAGCGCAATTCTCCAGCAGTCCCACGAGTGTTTCCGCCAGCGATTGTGCCGCCGTCAAATATCTGGTCACGAACCACGCAGTTGAGGTTGTTGATCTGGCGATGCGTCTTGTCGGTGCTGCGGCTCTCTCACTGCAATCGCCGATGCAGCGTTACTACCGCGATGTGCGTGCAGGACTCTCCAACCCGCCCATGGACGATGCAACAATTACCATGCTCGGTAAACAGGCATTAGAAGGATAGGATGAGATAGCTGTAAAACTGAGTTTTCTCAGTTTTACAGCTATTCTGCTGACTAAATGCACGAATTGGCGTTATTCGACCATTCTTTTTGTACGGTGTAGTTACCTACCTGTTTCATTTGCCACGCGCAGATATCGCCAATCTCGCCATTGCTCTGGTCGTACCAGCCCTGTCCAGGAATGGGGTCTGTCACGGCTTCACACAGTTCGTGTGAGCTGGTTGCGGTCAGCGCGTCGAAAGGTGCGAGATTGCTCACGCAACCACTGCAGTCGGGATAAGGCATAACGGCGTAGAAAATCTGTTGATTTTGTCCTTGTCCACTGATGGCATCATGGTAACCGCAGAAGGACTGGCATGAACTTGAGCCTCCCTGCGTGACTGCGGTTCCTGACGGGAGATAGACGAAATAAAGGGTATTGGCTGTCGGTTGAGGAAAGGCACTGTTATTGGCGATAGCATCTTGTAACATTTGTTGGATGGCACTATCGGCCACCGTTGTGCCGGGGTCAGTTGTCAGCGTTGTTGTTCCAATATGGCTACCCTGCCCGATAGTCTGCTGGGGCGTGCTGTATTCTGCGAGTTGATCCATGAGTGGGCTGGTCAGGATGTAGTCAAAGAAGGCGTTGATCTTCTGGAGCATGTCGCTCATGGGAGCCTGTTGCCATGCGCTACCCCAAAAGATGGTGAAAACCTGCACATTGTTCAGGAGCGGGCCGTTGTTGTAGACGAGTTGTGGCGATGCGCCTGCTGTAGTCGTTTTTGCCCCTACTTGACTGTATAGTGGTACGATGCGAATTGCATCATGTGATGTGTAAGATGAGAGAACTTCAAATGGATTGCTTGACATTGGTTGGTACATCCTTCTTGGTTATTGCGTATACAGCGTTGCGACGCAATTGCCGTTAGCCTCTTTTCTTTAGAACGCCTGACTCAGCCAATCCGTTTCACTACATGGTGATTGAACGAAGGAGATGATAATATTTTATCCCCGAAAAGCGGCAAATTATTGTATTGTACGTGATAATCGTATTCAATAAGAAATGAGAATTTGTATGATGTGATAAATTATATTTATGTATATGAAATATCTTAGATATGTGTATAGAACGATTACGGCGTTTAAAAATGAAAGCGAACATATCACATGGTGGTGTGGGGGCGTGATTCAATCACGCCCTGCCCGTGCGCCAATCCGCCTGGGGGGCCGTGTGACGCAGGACAAGGGCGTGATTCATCACGCCCCTACACCATATTTACATTATTTTGTTGAATACGATTATCACGCCCATGCATTAAATGTTAAACGTGATGAAGCGGTCTCTACTCTATTTTGAGGACAATTTTGCCGAATTGCGCTGCGTGGTCCATATGTTTGAGCGCGGCCCCTGTTTCTGCAAGTGGGAAGACGCGATCAACCATCGGGCGCAGTTTACCTTCGCCGAAGAGGGAGAGCATGGCACGAAAATCGGCGGGCGAGCCCATGGTTGAGCCACGTACATCTAGCTGTTTCCAGAAGATACGGCGCACAGCAACCTCTGGTACAACGCCCGTTGTCGCACCATAATTGACGATACGCCCGCCGGGACGCGCGGCATCAAGGGCCAGATCAAACGTTTGACCGCCCGTGCCGTCGATAATCAGGTCTGGTCCCTGGCCGCCTGTTGCTGCCTGTACAGCCTTCACCCAGTTGGTGGTCTTGTAGTTGAAACCCTCTTCTGCACCGAGCGCACGGGCACGCGCGATTTTCTCTTCGCTACCGGAAGTCACCAGCACACGTGCTCCTAGCTGTTTGGCGATCATGAGGGCAAATGTGGCAACGCCGCCGCCGATACCTAGAACCAAGACCGTCTCTCCCGCCTGTAGTTCTCCCCGTGTTACAACTGCGCGATAGGCTGTGAGACCAGCCAGTGGAATCGCTGCAACCTCTTCATCTGAGAGACCTGCCGGACGTGGTAGCACGTTTTGCGCGGGCACTTTGACCAATTGCGCCAGCGTGCCATTATCTGGCAAGCCGAGAATACGGAAATCTGGCCCCTGCACACGCGGGTTATTGCCCCAGTTGATGCTTGGGTTGATGATAACCTGATCGCCGACTTTGAGATTCTCGACGCCATTACCAAGCGCGGCAATCTCGCCAACACCGTCAGAACCGGGTATAATAGGAAAACGCAGACCAGCGTATTGTCCGCGACAAATATACAGGTCGCGGTGATTGAGTGCCGCCGCGCGCAGACGCACGACAACTTCACCTGGCGCGGGTGTGGGGTCCGCGACATTTTCCAGGTGTAGGTCTTCTGGCTCACCGACGCGATGTAAAACAATTGCCTTCATCAGCTTTACCTCTATCTCGTTTGATGAGTGATCTATAGTAGGTCACGCTTGTATAAGCAGTATAGCACGCCAAACCAATGGCAAAAAAGTTGCGCGCGAGCACTGTGCTATCATTGGAAGGAGTGATACATGCAACACCCATATCCAGAGGAATTTTTTGCTATCCAGATAGCCTTTGCGCGCAAAACAAGCGAGATTTCATCGCAGCTATACGCGGAAGCTATCTTACGGAATACCGCACTCTATCGCATCTTTGGCCTGGATTGGAGTCTCGATCCTGTGCATCCTGTCTGGCAGGCATACGTGCAGGGCTTGAAACAGACTGAAGAAGATGTACATTGGACATATCAATACTATCTTGAACGCTATGCTGCCGATACCATTCCCTCATATAATACGCCGCGCTGGGGCTGCTTCTCCTATGAATATGCCTCTGAGCAGCAGGTTATTCACATGCATTTTTCCAATCTGGATTTTTCCGGCTATGGCCCATTAAGCCATCTGCGCAAAGATGCACGTATTGCTGACCTGCGCTCCATGTACGCACATATCAAACGCTTTCATCCCGATGCACAGAAAGTTATCGGTTCGTCCTGGCTTTATAACCGCGAGGCATACACGCGCCTCTTTCCGAAGGAGTACGGGGAGTCAGCACGCGCCAGTAGACTCAGTCTGATTGGGCGTGGATTGTGGGGTCAGTTCTTGCGTCGTGATGAGCGAATAAATCAGCAACTGGCTGACCTCTTCTTAAAGCGGGTGAGCCAGTTGCGCATAATTGAACAGCAAGAGCAATGTTTCCCCTATCAGATGCTGATTGTTGAAGCTCCTATCGAGCTGTTCTATGCCTTTTATGGCATATGATGCTCTGTTAGCGTTGAGCCTCCGCGAGCAGCTTTGGCAGTTCGCGCCTGAGCAGTTTGCCCGATGAGTTGCGTGGCAGTTGTGTGACGATATAAATGTTGCGTGGCTGCTTATAGCGTGCCAGCCGTTGTGTGGCATACTCCATTAATGCCGCGCTTGTGACTGTGTGCTGGGCGTGTAGACATACAAAGGCGATAGGAACCTGCCCCCACTGCGCGTCGCTTTGACCACACACGCCCGCCTCGGCAACCGCCGGGTGAGAGAGCAGAATGGCCTCGATTTCGGCAGGATAGACGTTCTCTCCACCAGAGATAATCAGGTCAGAGCGGCGGTCAAGCACGTAGAGATAGCCATCGCTGTCCAGATAGCCGAGGTCGCCTGTTGCCAGCCAACCATCGCGCAATGCCTTTGCGGTTGCTTCTGGCCGATCAGCATAGCCAGGGGTGATGGTCGGTCCTTTCAGGAAAATTTCGCCGCTCTCACCCGCTGGCACTTCCTGTCCATCGTGTATGATACGCAGTTGCACGGGAGCGAGTGGGCGACCTGCTGAGCCGAGCTTGCGTAGGGCATCCTCTGGGGCAAGCGTGACAGCCTGCGAACAGGCTTCGGTCAGGCCATAGGTCTGCACAACGGGGATAGCACGTGCCGCGCAGTCTTCTAAAAGCGGTTGAGGAGCGGGACCGCCGCCGAGCAGTACACAGCGCAATGTCGCGGGATAGTGTGTGCCATGCGCATTGTTGCCCGTTTCAGCATCAAGTACGTTTAACATGCGCTGTAGCATGATCGCGACGACGGAGATAATCGTCACGCGCTCTTCACGAATTGCGCGATTGACCTCGTGTGCATCGAATTTTTGGTGGATAATCACGCTAATGCCGTAAATGACGCTGCGCATGAGGATTGAAAGACCGCCGATGTGGAAAAAGGGCATGCAAGCCAGCCAGCAATCATCACCGCTATGTCCCAGGTTTAAAGCCGAACCGATGGCATTCCACCACTGCATACCGTAGGTGATGAGTGCACCCTTTGGATGGCCTGTCGTGCCTGATGTATACATGATTGCCTGTGTTGCATCCAGATCAATCAGCGTGCGCAACTCAATGGGGGCTTCTGGCTGTTGGGCGACGATAAGCTCATCTTCGTATGCCTGTTCTTCCAACGCCGCACAGTGGATTTCAGGTAACTCCTGCTTGACCTCGTGGGCACGTGTTGCCCAGGTATCATCATGCAGTAACAGCATAGCGCGCACGTCGCGCAGTTGCCAGCATAGTTCATCGCATGTCAGGCGCGTGTTGAGCGGCACGAGAATAGCTCCCAGTCGCGTAAGCGCGTGGACACATGTGACATAGGATAGGCCATTTGCTGCTAGTAATGCAATGCGTTCATCAGCCTTAACGCCTATGCTGGCAAGCTGACGAGCGAGACGTGTCACGCGGTGATCCAGTTCGGCAAAGCTCCAGCTTGTGTGCTGATCTTTGAGCGCGAGTTGGTCAGGATGGTTCTGCGCGCAACGTGTGAGCCAATCGGGAAGGTATGTTGGGTTCATGGTGTATATCTATATTTCTCTAATGCGACTCTATCTAACTCTACGCCCAGACCCGCGCTAGTGGGAACGCTGATCTGTCCGTTGTGAATGCCAATTTCAGTTTGCAAAAGATCATCGACCTGTAGTACACTGGTTGCGAGACCACAAGCTCGTGTCACCGCGGGCGCGGTTGCCGCCAGATGGACTGTCGCGGCAAGACTGATGCCCGCTTCAATCGTTGTTGTGAAGACGCACTGCAAACCATGCTGTTCCGCTGTATTGAGCATACGCTGAATGGTGTGGAGTCCTCCCGCAAGTTGTGGCTTGATAATCACAACATCCGCTGCTTTCTCCGCGATAACACGCTTGAGGCTTGCCAGATCATGGATTGCCTCGTCAGCAGCCAGTGGTATTTGCGTACGTTCTCGTAGCAGGCGCATGCCAGTCAGATCAGCGGCTTTTAGCGGTTGTTCGATATATTCAATAGCGCAATCAGCACACTGCTCGAGAATGTCTGTCGCCTCGTGTAATGTCCACGCCTCGTTTGCATCCAAGCGCAAACTTGTAGCGGGCGCGAGTGCCAGCCGTACAGCTTTGATGCGCTCAACCTCTTGCGTGGCGTGTGCCATGTTGCCCACTTTCAGCTTGACACAGCCGAAACCGCGCCTCTCCGCCTGTTGTGCGGCCTCTACAGCCATCGCGATAGACGGAATACCCACAACAGCATTAACGGGAATATGTGTACGCGGACGCGGTCCATCGGTCCCTACAAGCAGTGTGCTGACAGAACATAGCTCGTGTTTCCCTTGCGCATCTAGTAGGGCAGTCTCAAAACCAAATGTGAGCGCGGTTAAGCTCCTTCTTATAGCCAAAGAAGGCTTGCTATATATGTCTCCGTCTGCGAGACATTTGCGGATATCTGGTAACGGGCGATGGATAAGTTGGTCTGTTATTGCGGGTATAAATGAGAGTGCATCGGCAAGTGTGCCCCCGCCAAATTCTGGAAGGGGCGCAATCTCACCGATGCCACTGATACCCGCGCTTGTCTCAACCTCCACAATCGCGCCCTCACGCACGCGCATGGCTCCGTGTGCGGTTGTGAAGCTATTGGCGAAAGGGAGGCGATAGGGATAGCAGTGTATCGCCGAAATTGTTGTTTTTGCCATGTTTCTCTTTTAAGGTAGGCGTGGGAAGCGTGAGAAATCGGGTTTGCGCTTCTCAAGGAAGGCATTTTTGCCCTCTTTGCCCTCTTCGGTCATATAGTAAAGCATGGTTGCGTCACCTGCCAACTGCTGAATACCAGCCAGACCATCGGTATCGGCATTGAAGGCGGCTTTCAAGAAACGGATCGCAATCGGACTTTTCTCCAGAATCTCTTGTGCCCACTTGATCGTCTCTTCTTCCAGTTGGTCAAGGGGCACTACTGTATTGACCAGTCCCATATCCAGGGCTTCCTGCGCGTC
This sequence comes from Ktedonobacterales bacterium, assembly GCA_027451525.1. Lineage (GTDB taxonomy): Bacteria > Chloroflexota > Ktedonobacteria > Ktedonobacterales > Ktedonobacteraceae > DTNP01. Next base: position 68,638 of record DAIDJF010000007.1, on the reverse strand, counting down.
ATACTGGCGGCAGAGATACCAGATTTCGCGCGCTTTTTTGTGTCCCACGACACGCGCCATATAGGTTGCGCCCCAGCCAGCATCGAAGCTACCAACACGCGGCCCAGTCTGTCCAAAACGCGCATTGTCGGCGGCAATGGTCAGGTCGCAGAGCAGGTGCAGGACGTGTCCGCCACCAATCGCATAGCCCGCGACCATCGCGATAACGGGTTTGGGCAGATATTTGATCGTGCGTTGCAGGTCCAGGGCGTTCAGACGTGGCACGCCGTCGCCACCAACATAACCGCCTTCGCCGCGCACGCGCTGATCGCCGCCCGAGCAAAAAGCTTTTGTGCCCGCGCCAGTGAAAATGACGACGCCAATCTCCTGATCGTCGCGGCAGCGGTTGAAGGCATCAATCAGTTCGTCCAGCGTCTCTGGACGGAAGGCATTGCGCACCTCTGGGCGATTAATCGTAATTTTGCCAATGCCGTCGCCTTTTTCAAAAATGATGTCCGTATAATCTCGAACCTTTTTCCACTCTACTGATGACATAACGCTGTATCTCCTCTTAATAGATGTAATGAGTTGCTATGCGTGCGGATTTTGTATCAATTGCTCACAAAAAGTCAGCACGTGTTGCTGAAAAATAGCGGGTTGCTCTAAGTGTATCGTATGACCCGCGTTCTCGACAAGCCGCAAGTGCGCATCTGGCAACAGTTGCTGCATACGTTGGGCAATAGCCGTAAATTTCTGGTCAAGCCTGCCTGCTAGCAGCAAGGTCGGAAGCGTGAGCGTGGCTAGCGCGTCCCACAGCGACGGTTGCACTCCTGTGCCAACGCCGCGTAAACTGCCGGCCAATCCTTCAACGCGATTGCGCAGACGTTGCGCGTGCAATGCCTGTTGCAGCGAAACAGGTAGACGTTGCTGACTGGCGAATAACGGAATATTCTCCCAGTAATCGACAAAGGCGGCGATACCCTCACGTTCGATGCGTTGCGCAAGTGCTTCATCACTATTACGACGCTGCAAACGTTCAAAATGGTCCTCTATGCCGGGCGATGCGCTTTCCAGGATAAGAGCACGGAAATAGCCGGAGAGCGCGCTATACAAAGCGATACGTCCACCCATCGAATAGCCAAGCAGAATAGTGCTGGCGGGAGCGATATTGAGCGTTTGCATTGCTGCCAGGATATCGGCGCGACAATGCTCAATGCTGTAGCGTTGCGCATCTGTGGGAGCGTCTGAGTTCCCGTGACCGAGCATATCTAATGCAGCGACGTGCACACCATGCCGTGCGAAGTAGTCTATATGCTGATGCCAGCCAGTCGCGCTTCCTGTAAAGCCATGCAGTAATACAAGTGTCGGCATCTCCGCTCGCTGTTGCTGTCCCTCTTGTAATGCGACGCCGAGACGTATGCCGTTTACCTCTATCGTCGTTGGCCCATTCATTGTACGACCCCAGCCTGACGCAAGGTCCGTTCAACGACCTGCCAGAGTTGGCGATGCTGTTGCACGTTGCGCGCGCGCTCCGTTGTCACCTCGACGACATGCAGACCACCTGCTGTCACACCGTGTGTTACCGCTTTGCGAAACTGTTCCCAGTTCGCGCTCTGATGGAAGTGGCCGCCATACATTTCTACCGCAGGTTGCAGGTTTAAGCCTGTTGGTGTGCCAAAGACCTGCTCGAAATGTTCAGGATGTGATGCCTGAGGCAAAAATGAGAAGATGCCGCCACCATCGTTATTAATTAGCACGATTGTCAAGTCCAGATGGTGTAAGTGAGCGGCAAGCAGGCCGTTGAGATCGTGTAGAAACGAGAGATCGCCAATAACCAGCACCGTTGGCGTCTTATGCCGCGTGGCGGCACTGGCTCCCAGCGCACTGGAGATGACACCATCAATGCCGTTTGCTCCTCTATTGCCCAATATATAGATTGGATGTACTGGTTGCCAGAAGAAAGTGTCTAGATCACGCACGGGCATACTGTTGCCAACATAGAGCGTGGTATTTTCTGGCAGAAGGGCGGCAAGTTCGCTGAATACCCGTCCCTCGAACATAGCTGCTTGCTGCTGCATCACGTCTTGTAGTGCCTGCCGTGTGACCTGTTCGGCTTGTTGCCAACGCGCCAGCCACGTGGATGTGCGCGTTTCATGGACGGGTAGCGTGGAGAGCAACGCTTCACAGAGGGCGACGGGATTCGTGTGCAGCATCTCGCTGGCAAGTTGCGTTGGTTCTTCCCATGTGCCGTGTTCATCAACAACAATCTGTGGGCAATCGGCATAGCGTTTGAGATAGAGCAGAACGGGTTTCGAGACGGGCATGGCACCAAAGCGCACGATGAGTTCTGGTTGTGTTTGTTGGATAAATGGCTCGATGCGTAAAAAGGCGTCATAGCTGCTGAGAACGTGGCTTTGTCCATGGCGTACCTGCGAAAGTGGATCAGCCAGAATAGGATAGCCCAGACGTTCGGCTAGTTGAACAAGCGGGGAACGCAATGCTGTATCCAGATAAGGGCCGACAATAAGCAGGCCGCGCTGTACGGATCGCAGGCGATTGGCAAGCTCCGTAATCTCTACAGATGTTGGGAGTGCCAGCGGTGTGTCTTGAACGTGGATATAGGCTTGATGATCTGGGCGTCCATCCCATGCAGTGCTATCGCGTTCAGATGACGGCGGTAGTGGTTGATCTGCTAGCTGGTCAGGCGTGAGCGGCTCACGGAATGGAAAATTGAGATGCACAGGACCAGCAGGCACGGCTTGCGTCAAAGCAGTAGCGCGATCAGCTAGCGTGCGGATAAAACGCATGGCGGCATTGGTAGCTTCGGGCAGTGGGGCCTCGGCAAACCATTTGACATGCGTACCGTACAGACGATTCTGATCAATACTCTGCGGTGCGCCGTTCTCGCGCAATTCGTGCGGACGGTCAGCCGTGAGAACCAATAATGGAATATGGGTCAGTTTGGCCTCGACGATGGCGGGCAAAAAATTTGCAGCCGCTGTGCCAGAGGTGCAGACAAGCGCGACGGGCTGCTGCAAGCGTTTTGCCAGTCCGAGCGCGAAAAATGCGGCGGAACGTTCGTCAATGTGCATCCACATCTGAATGCGTGGATGGTCAGCGACGCACAATGCGAGCGGTGTGGAGCGCGAACCGGGGCAGACAACGACATGTTGTACCCCAGCACGCTCGATTTCGTCAATAAATGCACCTACGTAGGCATACGTTGGATTTGCTACTGTATTCATAATACTATCCACATTCATAACACGCTTTTTCTAAAATGCGCGTAATACCGATGCTAGATGCTGGCTGGCGCACCCAGACCACGCAACATGGCTTGCAGTTTCAAACACGTCTCGATATATTCGCTTTGTGGGTCGGAGTCGGCAACGATGCCACAACCTGCGAAGAGCGTGGCACGTTCGCGTTCGATCAAGCCGGAGCGCAAGGCAACCACAAATTCGCCATCGCCGTCTGCGCCAATCCAGCCGAGTGGACCTGCGTACCAGCCGCGATCAAGCCGCTCTGTTTTGCGAATGAGCATCAGAGCCTTTTCGCGCGGGAAACCACCAACGGCTGGCGTCGGATGTAATTGTGCCATGACATCAAGCATCGTATGACCGGGGCGCATGGTCGCCACGATGGGCGTCTCCAGGTGCTGCACGTTTTTCAGTCGAAGCAGGCGCGGGGTGGCAGACGTGTCAATCTCCGTGCAGTGATCCGCCAGTGACTCGCGAATGCGCTCAACGACAATCGCGTGTTCCTGCATATTTTTTGTACTGAGCAGCAATTCCTCACCAATATGCATATCTTCTTGTGCTGTATTGCCACGTCGAGCAGTGCCAGCAAGTGCCACTGTATGTAGTTGTCCCTGCTGCACTTTTACCAGACGTTCAGGGGTTGCTCCCAAGAAGAAGCGTCCTCCGCGCTGCAAGGCGAACACATAGGCATTGGGATAACTGGCGCGCAGACGCAGAAGGGTGGCACTGATATTGAATGCTCCAATCTCCTCATCCGGCATCACCTGGACGCTACGGGCGAACACAACTTTTTCATACTCGCCGTTGCGAATATGGCGCGTGGTACGCTCAATCAGCTTCATCCAACTAGACGCTGGCAAGGAGTCTTGCAGGGTCATCTTGTAGGCAACCTCTTCTGGAGTTGCTAGAAATGTATCATCGATTGCTTCCAGGAGTTGGGTAGCGTATTCGATCATTTCGGCTGCGCACAGTGCTGGCTCATCATCAGGCGTAATCATGCGATTGAGTGTGAGCGTTGCGGTCAATCCCTGTTGGCGTAGCAGGAGTAAGGGAAGAATAAGCAATCCAGATGGGAAGGCTGACCAGAGCGATGTGCGTGGACGAGATGGGTCAAAAGAGAAACCACCAAAGAGGAGCGGATTGTTGAACGTTGGAACCTCTGTGACGATGGCCGCATCTGCGAGTAGTTCGCGCCATGCGTCAGCGGCAACAGGAAAGCGATTTTGTTCATGTATCTCTACGGTATGGGCGATACCCGCGCCAACCAGAGCAAGCCGAGAGGTTGCCTGTTCCCACATAAAGCATTCTCCCAATCCTGTCAAGCGGGAAGCGGAGAAGGCATGGACGGCATCGAAGGGCGCAATGGGTAGGGTGACGCTAGCAAGAATGGGACGTTGTAAATGACGTGCCCGCTGGGCTGCCACTTCAAGGGCTGCTGGAATAACCTGCTGTTGCTCGGTACTTTGCAAGCGTCGGATGATGTCACGTGTTGCACTATTCATTCTATCTATCCTGAGACCACTGTGCTGGAGAGCGCGTGGCACAAAACATTTTTTTCTCTACCTTTATAACACTGTTCTCTCCTATTGTAGTCCTTTAGGGAAGGGGATAGCAAAACACGAATAGATGTTCCGGCATAGAAACATCTATTCGTGTAAAAAGCAACGCGCTTATGCAGTTTAGGGAACCCAGTGGTTGGTGAGAAATTGTGTAAGCAGGAAAAAGAAACCCGCTCCGGCAATCATTAGATAGTTCATGTTGATCATTCTATAGCGACCAAGGGCGGCCAGAATGATGAATGCGGGAAAGACCTCGATCATGAAACGCCCGCTTGATTGCAGCGGATAAAAGCCTTCCATTGGGAAAATCATGACGAACAGGTAGAGCGCGACAGCATAGATGCCATAGACCCAGAGTTTTCTGGGTAACCGCCAGGGGCCAACAAAGCAGAGAATGAGCAGAGCCAGCACAAAGAGGTCAGGCAAGAGATCGGTCAGATTGCGCATCGACTGGAAGCTTAGAAAGCCATTGCTCGTAAAAATTGAGTGAATGGAGCGCACAATGCCTGTCCAGGGGCCATGCAGATGGCGGTTCCAGACGCTTGCCTGCACATGCGAGAAAGCCAGGAAGTCATGGAATTTGTGATAGCAGTAGAGGGCATAGAGACCGAGAGCTATTGGTATGAGCGCGACTCCGACCACATTAAGGCGGATACGACGAATATTAAACTCGCGTTGACGGAGATATTCATAACAGAACGGAATAACAAGCAGAAGACCCACGGAACGGGTCAGAGCGGCAAAGAAGCCGATAATGCTCGCCAGCCACCAGTTGCCATGCCGGATGTTATAGAAGCAGAGTAGAGAGAGGCAAACGAAAAGCGATTCATTATAACCTGATATGAAGTAGAACGCGGTTGGGAAGAGCGAGAGATAGAGGACAGTACGAGAAGCCTGCTCACGCCCAAAGTCTTCATATACCAGTTGATACAGTACCATCAGAAGAATTAGCCCCGCCACGTTGGAGATAATCAGACCTGCAATCAATGTATGGTGATGGGGTAGCAGATAGCTGACATAACGTTCTAGCAATGGATAGAGTGGAAAAAATGCGGTATGAGAAATAGTAGTGTAGCCGTGTTCTGCAATCTTCATAAATAAGCCGGTATCCCAGCGATACCATTGTTGCCAGAGCATATAGAATGGTTGAGCTTGCCAGTAAAAATCGCGAATCGTAAACAGAAATGCCAGACAACTGATAACCAGTGCTGCCATATGAACGGCGAGATAAGTCGGAAAGACCTCGTAAAAAGCTGTCAGCCAGGTGCGTAAAAAAGAACGTTTTTCTATTGTTTTTGCCTGAATATCCTCTGCCCGCGTAGATGCGCGTGTTTCAGATGGCGCGGTAGTGGATGCTTCAGAGAGATGTGTCATATCCATTATCTGCTCCCAAAGCGTAATAAGTATTCTGCTATACAGCCATAGAACGTGCGTATGCGAGCTGTAATAACGGAATAGCCACATTGTGGGAAGAGTTTAATTGGGGAAGGATGTATCAGGGGTATTCATCCCTCTCTTTGTAAGCGTGCATGCGCACTTGACATCAACAAAGATTGGCTGTTATACTCAATGTATGAGTACTTATCAAATAAGTATCCGTCACAACTAATTGCAGAAGAAACGCTTCATCGTCATCACTGTGGCGGATACTTATGCTCTGATGCAGCGGAGCACGTGATCGGTACTCGTTTTTTTATTGCTCTACTGCTGACTGTGTGCGCTGTAGAAAATCAACGATGATGTGGGCAAATTCTGGTCCTTTATCCTCTTGCAAAAAGTGTCCCGCGCCGTTTAGTGTGGTATGCGGTTGCCCTTGTGCGCCCGGAATTGCCGCCTGTAAGAAGCGATCACTGCCTCTGGTGATGGGATCGGAGTCGCCAAAGACGGTCAAGAAGGGTTTTGTCCAGCGTTGCAGCACGCCCCACGCCTTGCGATTTGGCTCGGAGGCGGGATCATCGGGTGTGGTGGGAACGAGCATGGGAAACTGGCGTGCCCCTTCAAGAAAGCGATTATCGGGGAAAGGCGCGTCGTACGCTGCAAGGACGGCGGGTGAAAGTTCTGTGACACAGCCACTTTTGACGCTGCTACTGGCGATAAAGACGGGAACCTCTTGCGAAAAGCGTTGCCAGCGCAGGAAAGCTGGACCGGGCGCGATATCGCCCGTCGGCAGAAAGGTGTTAGCGGCGACAATGCGCGCAAAGCGTTCCTCGTGTTCAGCGGCGAGGCGCAGGCCGATCAGACCACCCCAATCCTGGCAAACGAGCGTGATCTGTTGCAAGTCCAGCGTTGTGAGCAGGCCGCTCATCCAATCGACATGCCGCTGATAGGTATAATCAGTGCGCCGCGTCGGTTTATCGGAGCGTCCGAAGCCGACGAGGTCGGGAACGATGACGCGATGTCCAGCGGCGGCAATGATGGGAATCATCTTGCGATAGAGGTAGGACCAGGAAGGCTCTCCGTGCAGCATCAACACGGGCGCGGCTGCACGCGGTCCTTCATCGAGATAGTGGATGCGAATGCCATCTACCTCGATATAGTGTGGTGTAAAAGGATAATCTGGCAGATTGGCGAAACGCTCGTCAGGTGTGCGTAACATCTCCATTGATATACTCCTGTTCTTTGTGTATCTGTATACTGTCTCCGTGAAAAGAAGGTTATTGTTCTTTTAACGCCTGTTCAAGCGCGAAGAAAGCTGGTTTAGGCTGATAATTTGTGTCGAAAGGTAGCGGTGCGTCAGCGTGATTGGTAAAGATGGGGATCCAGGAATGTGCGTCAGTAAAACCCCACATGACAAATGCTTCACAGGCTGTAACGGCCAGACACGCGCTCATCTCGGCGTGATAAATCTGTGCTTCATCTTGTAAGCGTTGTGCTGGTGGGTTGGGGTCATCCTGTGTTTTCACATCCATCTCGGTGATCTGTACTTTCAAGCCAAGTGCAGCTAAGCGTTGCATGTTAGTGATGACATCTTGCGTAGAGGGATAATATTGTGTGCTAACATGCATTTGCAGCCCAACCCCGTAGATAGGGACGCCGCGCTGGCGCATGCCCTTGACAAGATTGTAGATTGCGTCTGATTTTGTGCCTAGTCCCTCACCTGCATAGTCGTTATAGAAGAGATGTGCTTGTGGATTGGCCTCATGTGCCCAGCTAAAAGCCATATCGATGTAATTGGGGCCAATGACGCGCTCCCAGATGGATTGGCGTAATGTGCCATCGTCGGCTACTGCCTCGTTCACGACATCCCAGATATTGACAGATGAACGATAATGTGAGACCTCGGTCATAATATGTTGCTTGAGGATGGCTATCAACTGGTCGCGTGAAAACGTACCATTGGTGATCCACGTGGGGAGCGCGTTGTACCAGACGAGTGTGTGGCCGCGCACGCGCATATGATGCTGTTGTGCAAATTTGACAATAGCGTCAGCGGGAACGAAATTAAATACATTTGGCTCTGGTTCGGTTGCATCGAACTTCATCATATTTTCGGGTGTCAAGATATTGAACTCGCTGCCTAACACGTAGGCATACTGTGGTTCATTTTGTAGTGCGTCGTAATCGACTGCTGCCCCGATGAAGATGGCGCGCTTTTGTGCAAGATCGCGCAGTGGTGTGATGCCAGCAGGTGGGGTGGATACAGTACGGCTCTCCGTACGCGTTGCGTTTGGTCCTGTAGTACCACCGCATGCCGCCAAAAAGAGGACCAACGATAGGCATAAGCACACTGTGCGTTTCATTCACACTCCTTTCGAGAGAACGTATGGGTGCAGGAAGACACCCATACGCAAGATATAGCGTAGCGTAGTGCTTTTTAGCGATAGGCAACCTGGGGATTGCGCTCGCGCGGCAATTGATACCAGACATCGTCGCAGAGACTCTTGATATCATCATCGAGTGTCAGGTTAATCGCTGGTAGGGTCTGGTCAAGCTGTTCTGGCTTACTCGCACCCAATATTGCCGACGTGATGGGCTTGTGTGTGAGAACCCAGGCCAGAGCAACCTGTGCGACGGAGAGATTGCGCTCGCTACACGCTTTCTTTAATTGATCGACCGCTTGCATTTGTGCATCATGCCAGTAACGGGCCTGATAGGTCTTGCCCGCATTGTGCAGCGTGAAGCGCGTGCCTTCCATGGGAGCCTGCCCTGGCTGGTAGCGACCTGTCAGCAGGCCACCCGCGAGCGGATTATAGCTGATAACGCCGATGCCCTGATCTTCTACGAGCGGAAAGAGTTCGACCTCAATATGACGGAAGAGCAGATTGTAGCGTGGCTGTACGCAATCAAAGCGCGCAAGACCGCGTTTGTCGCTGATCCAGAGTGCCTTGCAGAGTTCCCAGGCAGGATAGTTCGAGCAGCCGATGTAGCGTACTTTGCCGCTATGCACCAGATCGTCGAGAGCACTCATGGTCTCGTCGAGCGGGGTCTCGGGATCAGGAGCATGGATCTGATAGAGGTCAATGTAGTCAGTATCGAGGCGGCGCAGACTGGCCTCAATGGATTGCATAATATGTTTGCGTGACGCACCCTGGCTGTTGGGCGTGGACCCTACTGGCATGCGGCATTTGGTTGCCAGCACAATCTGTTCGCGTCTTCCTTTCAGCCAGCGGCCTACAAATTCTTCTGTGCGGCCTACCATATCGGGTGTGTGACCGAGCGGGTATGCGTCGGCGGTATCGAAAAAGAAGACCCCAGCATCAAAAGCTTTGTCCATGATTGCGCGTGAGGTGGCTTCATCGCACTGATTGCCAAAGGTCATCGTTCCCAGGCAGATTTCAGATACTTTCAGACCTGTGCGGCCTAAACGTTTGATTTGCATCTTTTTACGGGTTCCTCTCTAGAATAGAGAATATCATTCTGAAAACAGCATATCACAAATGGTGATCGAAGAAAGAAGCTGAGATAGTGAAACCTGAGTGCCGAGTGCTACGTGCTGTACGTGAAAAGGAAGTAGAGCCATACTCTGGATCGATTATGGAACGTTAGATGCGCTCATGCGCAGGGAAAGGGAATGGAGAGACCATGGCAAATTTGAAAGATCGCCTACAGGCAACTGTTGATAAGGCAAAAGGCAATGTGGAGATGGCCGCAGTGAACGCACAGGACGCACTACAAACTGGACCGGGCAGAACACAAGAAATACTCGATGCTGTGCAGGAGTGGTTGCATATTGGTACAAAGCATGGAGAAGATGCGAGCAATATACTGGGCAATGTACACCGCCAGGGGAGTTCTGCCCAGGCTGGTTTGACCCAGGCACAGGTCGCGTTGCAGGGTGGCTTGGGCAAGGCGCAGGATGTTCTGAGCAAGCAATCACGCCAGATGAGCAAAGGCTTGATGCAAGCGCAGAAAAAGCTCGGAGACGTTCAGGATACTGTGCAGGAGAGCATGGGCAAGACGCGCGCGAAAACAATGGATGTCTTGAGCAAGAGTAGTGTGCAAGCAGGGAAGGGATTGAGCCAGGCAAGCGAGAATATGAAAGATATGAGAGAAACACTACAAGAGAATTATGAGCATTATCAGCGCAGGAGGCAACGGGCACGCAGACTCTTCCGTATTGGGCTGGTTGCAGGTGTAATCCTGGCATTGCTCTATACGCCCAAACCAGGCGCGGAAATGCGCAATCAGCTATTTGCCCAATGGCAAACCTATCGCGAACGCTTTGGCTTTTAAGTAGTCGCTTACACACAAAAACAGGTCTTTCACAAGTATGAAAGACCTGTTTTTGTAGACTAAAGCATTTTTGCAGAGACGCCGCGACTGAGCGGTGACTGCGCATAGTGGGCGAGTAGATCAGCGGGACCATCATAGATCGCAATCGCGTTATGGAGATCTTTATCTGACCAGCCCCCGCTACGGAAGGCAATAACTGGCACATGTGCTTGCGTAGCCGCTTGTACATCATAAGGTGTATCGCCAATCATGATTGCTTCGTGTGGGGCACACCCGCATTGCTGGAGTGCGCGTTGTACCGTATCGGATGATGGCTTCGATTCTTTCACATCGCGTGAAGTGATGTGTTGCGCAAAGAGTTTATCTGCATGTGGACCAACCGCGTGCAGCAGAGCTTCAAGTTCGTCGGGTTCAGCTGAGGTGGCGACAACGAGTTGTAAACCTGCATCATGTAGACGCTGTAATAATGCCTGAGCCTCTGGCAGTGCTTGTACGGCGGGAAGATAGCGATTGAGGAAGATTTGCTTACGCTGCTGGCTAAGCTGTTTGCCCAGTTCGCTCTCTTTTTCTACACCAATGGTTTCTAGTAAGACCCTATCGCCTCCTTTACCAATTAAGGAGCGCACCCTTTCAAAGGGGACTTGATAGCCATGCTGATCCATGGCATCTATCCATGCCTGGGCCTGCGCATCGTTGCTATCGAGTAGTGTACCATCAATATCAAACAGAACGCCATGTACTTGTGTCTGCATATAAAACTCTTTTAAAACGGTAATTGTGGACAATATACAAGATGAGTTACTACGAAATTGCTAAAAGTACCTTGATCTTCACATGAAGGGTTACCTGGAATTTATACTAAAACGCTTTGTACTTTTGTATTTAATGTTTTACGTAGTAACACCTTTGCACGGTGAAAATACGTTTTAGCGGTAGCTTCTGGCATACTTAACGTGCGCCCAATTTCAGAGAAACTTAATTGCGCGACGTAGCGTAACAAGACAACGGCCCGAAACTTTGGCGGTAAGGCTTGTATTGCACGCTGCAGGTATTGTTGTAAGTCGTGATGTTCCATGATCTCTTCTGGGAGTGGACCTGGATCAGGCATATCGCCGAGAAAAGTGATCTCACCATCGTTATTTTCTGTTTCAAGCTGCGAAAAGTGAATAGCATAGCGTTTACGGCGACGCAGTTCATCTACACAGCAGTTACGGGCAACTTGAAACAGCCAGGGCTTAAAAGGCTCTCCTGTACTTAGATGCGGAAGAGAAGTATAGAAACGCAAGAATACTTGCTGTAAGACATCACAGGATTGATCATAATCTCCCAAAAAACGACAGATAAAGTTGAATAGGGGGGTGCTGTAGCGACGAACGAGGATTTCATAGGCATCTTGATCACCTTGAAGTGCCTGCTGTGCCAAAATAGCATCAGATAAATCAGCGGTTGAGCGTTTGCTAAACTCTTGTATTTGCACAATGGCCTCCATCTATCTCTTCTAAAATGCTTGCTTAATTTTAATTTTTCCACATTAAAAGAGTAGCGTGTGCTGTGAAGAAATTCAATAGATTTTTTACGAAAAAAGCTCCGCTATTTGTATCTGTAATCAAAAATTAAAGAAGGGTAAGAAAATTTAAGATATTTCTTATATTCAGGTATTTTAAACCAAACTGCTTCTTATCCTTGCTAAAGGGGGTATTTATTAGCACATATTACACGTGATTAAGATGCAATATGTGCTAAATGCGTAAGAGGTGCAGAAAATCTTAGCTCTTTAATAAGCCATTTATAGAATAGTTGCGTAATTTATGCGTGTTCGAGACGACGCAATTCAATTCTACTGTTGCGCGTTCGTACTGCAAATGTCGGTTGTGGATATACTGCCGGGCTGTTGGCTACGCTCCCATCACACAGACGAAAACCAGAATTATGCCAGGGACAGTAGACGACGCCATCAGTGACTTGCCCTTCGTCAAGCGGTCCGCCTAGATGTGAACAGGTAGCGGCGATGGCATAGATGGCACGGCCTTCTTTATAGAGAACAGCGGGAATGCCATTGACATCGACGCGCGTGAGTTTCCCTGGTTTGAGATCTTGTTCATTCATCACGGCCACAAAATCGTCTGAGCCGCCCTGCCATGCGACATGATTTACGCCGATGGCATTTGAATAGGAGAGTTCGCCGCCCAGATAGGCCGAGTAGAGCGAGACTGCATAGCCGAGTGTGGCAAGCGTGATTGCAGCGCGGCGTTGGCCTGTCATGCGAAGGAAGGCAGAAGTCAGGTTGCTTACAGTGATACCTGCGTTAAGTAATCCGTGTAGCATGCCAGTGCGTTGTTCCATGCCATCGGTATCAATCCAGTTTGTTGCTCCTGTCATGGCGGAGAGACCTGCGCCAGCAAGTCCGAGCCAGAGGGTAAGATCAGCATTACGTGCGGTTGTCTCGTCCATATCCTTTAACCAGGCCATGTCGAGCATCAACGTGGCTGTCCATGCACCAAGAGGGATAGTAACAAATACGGGGTGGAGGGGATGCCCAAACCAGACACCATTAAGAAAATCTTTTATCCGGTAGCTGCTTTTGCCGGGTTGCCCATACAGGTTTGTAAGCCAGTGGCGGAGGGGACGAGCTAGTGTGTCAAGCCAGGGTATTGTTGTGACAACCTCTGCTGCAATACGTTTCAATGGTGGGTTTTGTGGTGGAGTCTCCATCCAGCTCGTGGGTGTGGATGTTGTTGTTTCTGAAGTCGTCATAGCTGTTAAAAATCTCCTTTGCTCTTGCGATGATGTTCTCTTTTACAGTTTTCGGCTAACAGCCATGTGCATGTTTTACTGGAAGCCAGCAATATTCACAGGGTGGATGAATGCCGATAACGGAAAATGGTAGTGTTGGTCTTCGTTTGGTTAAGAGATAGTGAAGCACAGCGTAATTGTGTGCATAGAAACAGCGCGCGCACTGTAATGCGCTATGGAGCGATTGAAAATGTACTGCAAAATCTTCTTGTACGGGCAGCGTGACATACTGAAAACCTTGTGCGCATAGCCACTCGCGATCCTCAGAGCGCGGCCAAATCAAAACAATTTTCCCACCAGAGCGAGTAACGCGCCGCAGTTCTGCCAGACCTGTTTCACCCCCTTGCCCAGGGAGAGCGGTAAAGGCAGAACAGGAAAGGGTCACATCAACGCTTTGATCTGGTAAGGGAAGGGCATCAAAGCGACCAGTGCGGGGAACAATACGCCCTTCAACCCCTTGTTGCTGAATTTTGCGCCTGAGAATGCGCAGCAAACCTGGTGAAGGCTCAACTGCATAGACCAAGGTTGCCCCAGCTTTTAAGGCAGCGAAAGAGGCACGTCCGCTGCCTGCGCCTGCGTCAAGGACTGTTTTTGCGCGTAGATCACGAGATAGGCGTTGAAAGATCCCTGGATGGAGCTTCTCACCTTCGGTAAGGGCCTCGTAGAGTTCTGGGGTCTTCCAGTAGGTCAATTCCCAAAACAGCCCATCTAAAACATTTTTGCGCGCAGTACGAATGTGTTCATTGGAACAAGGTGCTTTTAAATAACAGGCAAACAGCTCACGTTGTTCTGGGGCAAGCGCGTCCTGCACGTGATTTCGAAGCGCGGGAGAGGTCCCATGCAAGCTAGCTGCAAACATCTCAAGTGTTATACCAAATTGTTGCTCAGAGATAAGATGGTGCAACGCCTCTTTATCAAAGACGAGCAGGTCTTCGATAGAAAATTGATTGTCAAACATTGATGTTGTGGATGTAGGAGCAGTTGCGCTGCCCATGCTTGTGTTCTCCTCCACTGTCACAGATCGGGTAATCGCTCATATGCCTTGTTACTCTCGCGCACAGGAATCCTGGCTTGTGCATTCATGCTATTCACGCAATGTATCGGTAAAACGTTTCGTTGTGAGGTCTGGTACGTTGAGCTTGTACTAAAAGATGGCATAAGATATAATCATCCTAAAAATAGAGAACTCAGCAAGAAAGATAGATTTGATGGATCACACATCGACACCGCTGACATCCTCGGAGAGAATGACAACCGTATATAGTATTTTTGCCAGTGGGGGCGAGATGGGGGCATTGATGCGTCAAATTAATTGGGCCGAAACTCCACTTGGCCCGGTAGAAAACTGGCCTCAAAGCTTATGTACAACGTTGAGTATCTGCCTTGCATCACGTTTCCCTATGCTAATCTGGTGGGGGCCAGAACTTGTGATGCTCTATAATGATGCCTATCGCCCAATGTTGGGTGCCATCAAGCATCCAAATGCGATGGGGCAGCGTGGGCACGAATGTTGGCCCGAAATCTGGAATGTTATTGGCCCCATGTTGACAAAAGTGATCACCACGGGCGAGGCTACATGGTCTGATAATCAACTCTTGCTGCTGGAGCGCAATGGCTATGTGGAAGAGTGTTACTTTACGTATTCGTATAGCCCTATTCGCGATGAAAATGGTGTCGCGGGTGTATTTACTGCGGTAACGGAGACAACTCCCCAAGTCTTGAGCCAGCGGCGTCTACGTACACTCCGTGAAATGGCAGTCCGCAATACGGAGGCGAAGAGTGCTGAGGAAGCATCTCGCATTATCATTGAAGCGTTGGTCACGAATAAGGCTGATCTACCATTCACTCTGCTCTATTTATTAGATAATGCTGGTACGTGTGCCCGTTTTGCAGGTGCGACGGGTATTAATACTGAACAAGTAATCTATCCAGAAACGGTGCAGCTTCTCGAGGATGAGATACAAGAGCAAATGGAGCAAGACCCTTTGCTCTATGTTGCGCGTTCGGGCAAAATAAAACGGATTGATAACCTCTCTACAGCTTTTTCTCATATTCAGGTCTTATCCCCTTTAGGTACGCCTGTGCAAACTGTCCTCTTGCTGCCTGTTGCAAAATCGGGTCAAGAGAGTTTGTATGGCATATTGGTTGTCGGCGTAAGCCCACATTGTCTACTTGATAATGAATATCAAGGCTTTCTAACGTTGCTTGCGGGACAGGCTGCCGCGAATATTGCGAATGTGCGTGCTTATGAGGAAGAACGCGCACGGGCTGAAGCTCTGGCGGAGCTAGATCGTGCCAAGACAACGTTTTTTAGCAATATCAGCCATGAGTTTCGCACACCATTGACATTGCTACTCGCTCCTATTGAAAATGCGCTCTCGGCACGGGATCCTTATTTTAGTGATGAGCAGCAGGCTTTACTTGAGATTGTCTATCGCAATGGCAGGCGTTTACTCAAGCTTGTTAACACGCTGCTCGATTTTTCGCGTATTGAGGCGGGACGTGTAGATGCCGTATACCAGCCGACTGACCTTGCGCGTTTTACGCGCGAACTAGCAAGCTCTTTTCATGAACTGATGGAACGTGCAGGTCTGAATTTCCGGGTGGAGTGCGCTCCTTTAGCGGAACCGGTGTATGTGGCACGCGATATGTGGGAAAAAATAGTCTTAAACCTGCTCTCAAATGCTTTTAAGTTTACCCTTAGCGGCGAGATTACTGTAACACTCCATAGCGAGAATAAGCAGGCAGTATTAACAGTGAGCGATACGGGTGTCGGAATCGCGACGAGTGAGCTTGTGCATATCTTCGAGCGTTTTCATCGCGTCTATGGAGTTCAGGGACGCTCGTTTGAGGGATCGGGCATTGGTCTCTCGTTAGTGCGAGAGCTTGTGCATCTACATGGTGGCACAATCGATGTCGCTAGTGCGTCCGGTGTTGGCACAACTTTTCACGTGAGGTTGCCGTTTGGCATGGCGCATCTACCGGCGGAGCAAATTCGCGAGGATGAGTCGCAAACCGACGAAAATGTTCTGGCGAATGCATTTGTCTATGTCGAGGAAGCTACAAGCTGGCTTGCGCCAAAGAACTCTGACTCTTTGTCAGCCTTATCTGAGTCAGCCTTATCTGGTGAGCAGGAGCGTCCTCCCGCACCTGCATCTGGGATAGAGATTCCCCATATTCTACTCGTCGATGATAACGCGGACATGCGCGACTATTTAACACGTCTCTTACGTCCACATTATCACGTCGAGATTGCCACAAATGGGTATCAGGCATGGCAGATGCTGCTTGAGCACAAGCCAGATCTGATTATCAGTGATGTTATGATGCCCGGCATGGATGGCTTGCAGTTTGCGCGTTCTATACGCGAGCACGCCGGGACACATACTATTCCGATTATGCTGCTCTCGGCACGCGCTGGCGAAGAGGCTGCGGTGGAGGGATTACAGGCCGGTGCAGATGATTATTTGGTCAAGCCGTTCTCTGCACGAGAACTGTTGGCACGGGTAAGCTCGCGTCTGGAGCGAGTACGGATGCGCCAGGCTCTTACAAAGCAAATGGAGGCCCATGCACATCATCTACAGCAACTGGCAAATGTGTCGCTGGTGGTCAATTCGTTGCGCCCAGCTGAAGAGATACTGAGTATGGTGATTGCAAAAGCGCGTGAACTAATTGGAGCGCATACGGCGGTAGCGCTGCTTTCTGCGCAATCAGATAGTGAACGTGCCATCCAGATGATGTCGTTCTCGCAAAAATACGCCAGATGGCGCGAGGAAGAGGATTTCACAGGTGTTAGTGAGCCATCATTGTACGAGGTATTATCTCAACGCGATACGCCCTTGCGCTTAACTGATATGGAAGTGCGGGCGCATCCACTGTGGGGGAATTTGTACGAGGAGCGTGAACTGCATCCTCTCTTACATGGCTTGTTGGGTGTGGCGTTGCGCGGTAGCGACTCCTTTCCTTTCGGTATGTTGGTACTCTCTGACAAATATGAGGGCGAGTTCACCGTAGAGGATGAGGCAATAATTGTGCAAATGGCGCAAATGACCTCCATCGCCATTACAAATGTGCGGCTCTATCAGCAGTCTCGTGAGGCGGTAGTGGCTCGCGACCAGTTATTGTCGGTTGTCTCGCATGACCTCAAAAATCCTCTCGGCACAATAAAGGGCTATGCGCAACTGTTGCAGCGCAGTCTTCAACGTAAAACGCCTGATATGGAGCGGCAGATTGCCTTTGGCCTGGAACGCATTAACGCGACTGTGGTAAAAATGACTATGCAGGTCAATGAGTTGTTAGATATCACCCATTTACAATTGGGACAAAGGCTTGAATTGATACGCCAGGAAACTGATCTGGTGAGTTTACTTCGTCAATGTGTGGCAGAGTTTCAACAAACGACACAACGGCATACGCTACGCCTCTCAACACCCTCTCAGCCTCTACTCGTCAGGCTTGATGTGGCTCGCATCGAGCGCGTCCTTACCAATCTCCTTACCAATGCCATTAAATATTCACCTAACGTAGATTATGTGGATATTACGCTGGAGTATGAAGAGAAGCCTGTCGTGGGCCGGCAAGAGGCAGAGCGATGGGCCGTCTTGCAGGTGCGCGACTACGGAATCGGTATTCCTGCAGTTGATTTGCCCTATATTTTTGAGCGATTTAAACGTGCTAGCAATGTTGTGGGCACATATCGGGGAACAGGTGTTGGGCTGGCAAATGCGCAACAGATTATTCAACTCCATGGTGGGAAAATTGTTGTGTCTAGTGAAGAAGGGAACGGCTCTCTCTTTACTATTTACTTACCAGTAGAAAATTAGAGCTACGTCCATAGGAACGTTTGAACGACGTTCCTATGGGCACAGATAGATCAGGCAAGGCGCAGAACCATCAGCTCTTGATCAAAATACTGTTCATGCAGTTTAAGCGCACGGCGTTCTAGCCCGTATGTTTCAAAACCCTGCGAGACGAAGAGCAAGCGTGCCTCTTTGCTCACTAAGACGACACTCAGGTTAATCTGCTCCAACTGTGGTAGCGCTTTAGCGTGGTCAATTGCAGCTTGTAAGAGTGCTTTGCCAATACCCTTGCCGCGCAATTCATTGGGCACGTACATGCCCCATATCTGCCCTTTATGACGCTTTTTGGTATCTTTTTCGCGTGCAAAGGCTGCGATACCAACGAGTGTTTTGCCATCGAACGCGCCAAATGTCGCATCATCGCTGCTGGCACCTGTCTTGCGCAAGCTATGCGTACTGCTCGTGCTGGCGATACCGCGCTCAAGAATGTCTTCATAGGAGGAGCCAAAAGATTCAGGGTTATCACGTAATGCGCGTAAACGAATATTCCAGAAGGCTTCAGAGTCGGCCTCAGTTAAAATACGTACTTCAATTGCCATTGTTGAGATCACCTTTCCCCGTTGAATATGGTCCCGTCAGTCTGCCCACACCACACATGTTTTGTCACAAACTATGCACGATGCAAGCAAAAATAAAAATCTCCTAAAATTGTATCACAAAAATGTTTTCCAATTGCAATGCTGCATATTTTTTATGGTGGAAAAGCAAGTTTGTGAGCAGCTTGTGAGTGTGCTTCTGAGTTGATATGATATGATGATTGCAATAATCGGGCATATAAAGTGAAAAGGAAGTGCGCAATGAGCGTCAATAGCAATGAGACAGAGCAGTCTCGTCCAGACAAAGATGCTGAAAAAGAAGATATACATGTACGTCGCTACAGAGCGTTGCGCCGCCTCCTCGCTGAACTCGTTGGCACATTTTTCCTGACACTTGTTGCCGCTGGAGGAGATGTGATCGCTGCCGTCAGTCATGGCGAAGTGAGTTTGACCGCACGTGTTGTCGCGCCCGGCCTGTTAGTGATGGCGATGATTTACTCGGTGGGTAACATTTCGGGGGCGCATTTTAACCCAGGAGTAACGCTAGCTTTTGCGCTGCGGCGCGATTTCCCCTGGCGGCGCGTTCCAGGCTATTGGTTGATACAAATGCTCGGTGCCATACTGGCGGCCTTATTGCTGCGTTCTCTTTTTGGGTTGGCTGGACATGTTGGCGCAACATTGCCGGAACATGGTATCTTATCGGCTGTCGTAATGGAAATCGTATTAACATTCATCCTCTTGACAGTGATTCTCGCGACCGCGACCAATGAGAAACTGGTTGGACATAACGCGGCTCTGGCGGTTGGAGCAACGATTGTGCTGGATGGCCTGTTTGCTGCCCCGATCAGCGGAGCCTCGATGAATACGGCTCGTTCGTTAGGTCCCATGCTGGTCAGTGGCGACCTGACTTATGCCTGGATTTATATCGTCGGTCCGCTGATCGGCGTGCTATTCGCTGTCTTGCTGGCCTGGTTGCTACGAGGGGGAACAACGCCTACCGCCGTACGGGCAGCGCGTGGCGAATAACCATCGAAAGTATTGTCGTGGTGTCATGCCTTTTTTTGTAACGTACGTTGCTGTTCCACGTAGTCAATCAACTTTTCTAGTGGCATCTCATCCATTGAGGTGAGGCGCAAATCAGCGTGATCGAGTGGTAACTGACCGGTAATAATATTAGGAATCGCAACACAGAAGATGCCTGCGCGTTGGGCGGCGCGCACACCATTGGGCGAATCTTCCAGGGCAATAGATTGCTGGGCTTCTACGCCGAGTCCCTGCATCGCGGTCAGATAGAGTTCGGGATCAGGTTTTTTGCGTGTTACCTCGTCACCGCAGCGGATATAGTCGAAGTGATGCAAAATACCCAGTCGTTCCAGGTGGCCTGTGACCCAACGTCGTGAGGAACTGGAGGCAACGCCCAGTTTTAGCCCAAGTTGTTTTGCGCTGGCGATATAGTCCTCAACGCCTGGAAGTAGCGTTTTTTCTGCCAGTAATACGAGATGACGTTCTCGTCGTCGCAAGGCAATCTGTTCGCGCTCGACCGGACGGCCAATTTGCCGTTCCAGGTATGCAAAGACATCGAAGACTTCTACACCGCTACCAATGCAAACAGCCCAATCTTCAAGTGGTAATGTCGCGTTGTGCTCGGCGTATAATTCCTGCCAGGAACGAAATTCCGACTCTTCTGTATCCAGAATGAGACCATCAAAATCAAAAATGAGTGCCTGTATCATATGTCCCTTTGTTTTTCTTTTTCGTGCTACCCATATAGCTGTTTGTTAGTCTATTGTATCATACAGTGGATGAGATAAACGTGTTTTTAATGATACATGTGAAAGGATAAAAGAAGAGATGCAACGAATTTGCGTTTTTGCCGGTTCTAACCCAGGAAATCGCCCAGAGTATCGGGAGGCAGCGCGTGCCCTGGCGAAAGAATTGGTCGCATGCGGTCTCGGCGTGGTTTATGGAGGAGGCAGCGTAGGATTAATGGGGGTGCTTGCTGATACAGTACTGGAATGTGGAGGTGAAATCATTGGCGTGTTGCCACGTGGATTATTTCGACAGGAGGTTGCTCATACGTATCTGACGGCCCTGCACGAGGTGGGGAGTATGCATGAACGGAAAGCGTTGATGTCGGACCTCTCAGACGGTTTTATTGCTTTACCGGGAGGTTTTGGTACATTTGACGAGTTGTTTGAGATAACGACATGGGCACAAATTGGATTGCACCATAAACCAATCGGTCTGTTAAATGTCGCCCACTATTTTGATCCGCTGCTCGCTTTGGTAGAGCATGCAAGCGTAGAGGGCTTTATCGCATCTAGCCATTCCCGTCTTTTGCTGGTGCAGGAGAATGTGAGCGAACTGGTAGCGGGTATGATCTCGTATACATCGCCAGCCTATGAGTCAAAGTGGGTAGAGTTGCCCCCGGAACGATAAAAAAGAAAAATTGCTCTCGTTCTTTGTCACCAACTGACTGATGAATCCGTTAGAGTATAATATCAGCCATTTGTAGATTATCTCAACGATTTTATGGAAGGAGAGCAAAATGCCGCAAGAAATTTTTCCACCCGCCCTGCGTGGTTCTCACAACGCTACGATTCTCATTGTTGAGGATGATGCGGACGTCGGACAATTTCTTCAGCAACTTATCGAGGAGGATACGCCTTACCATTCATCTGTGATTGGGAATGGGGTGACAGCACTGGAGCAGGCTCCGCTTGTAAATCCCTGCTTGCTTTTGATCGACTATCGTTTGCCAGGCATGAATGGCTTGGAACTCTATGATCGTCTTCAGCAGAGAGAGGATATGCGCAATGTTCCTGCGATTATGATGAGTGCAAACCTTCCTGTAGAAGAGATTCGGAAACGCAATATTCATCAATTGCGTAAACCGATGGATGTGGGGAACGTGGTGCGTATGATTACGCATGCGATTGCCAGTGCAGAGGAGCAGCAGGTACAGGAACAATATTGTTCTTAGTGAAGAGATCTCTTTTTGCTGTAAAAAGTACCTGAAGACTCGTTTTTGTTTGACGCCTCTGCTACAATAGAGATATCTTGGTAGGGGGCATGCCCCTAAACTAATACTGTCAGGAGGTGCCTTGTGGCAAATAAAGAGCAGAGTCAGAAGAAAGAGCAGAAAGCTCTCCCGAAGTCAAACAAGCAAAAAAAAGAAGCGCAACGTGAGAAGAAAGCAGCAAAAGCAGGTAACGCTACGTTGAAGAAAGAATAAAGCTGTTTTGAAAAGGAAGACGGGCTACTGGTGTGTCATGTGCGCTAGTAGCTCGTTTTTATATAAAGGAAAAAAGAGCATGTAAACCCTTGCCAATTCTTGACACTATTGTTACAATGCTCATAAGTTTGAATATTGTCCAACGTCGTAACACCTGAGCATTATAGCAGACGGGCAACCTGGTAATCTGCTTTACTGAACAGGCAAAGAAGAAAATGGGGGTGTGCATGCAGCCGATGTCCCATGATGCATACAGACGCGAGAAGTCCCCTGAGCGGTGGGGAGAGCAGTCTGGGAGGCAGCCTGTTTCAGGACAGGAGGGGAGACCAGACGTGCATGCGGGACAAGAGGATCAATGGGCGGTGTTGAGTCACGAGGTCCAAAACGGAGCAGGTCGTTGGGGAGAAATTGAGAATGAGCTTGGGCATGGTGGATGGGAGGCGCGTAATACTGATGGTGATCCGTCGGCATTCCCCTCTGATTTTCAGCCCAATCCAGAGCATCACGTAGATATCGTGGTAGTCGGTGTTGGTGGAGGTGGCATGAACGCGATCAACCGTATGATGCAAACGCATGTACGTGGGGTGCGTTTTGTGGCAATGAACACAGATGCTCAGGTCCTGGAATTGTCCCCTGCCCCCGTGCGCCTCTGTTTGGGGCGTCACTACACGAAAGGGTTGGGGGCTGGTGGCAATGCCGCAGTTGGTATGCGTGCCGCAACCGAAAGTGCCGCAGAGATTCGCGCCGCATTGGGAGATGCGGACCTTGTGTTTATCGCTGCTGGCATGGGGGGTGGTACTGGTACAGGAGCGGCTCCTGTGGTGGCCTCAATCGCCAAAAAACTGGGGGCATTAACCGTTGGTATTGTGACCCTTCCTTTTACCTTTGAAGGGTCACGCCGCCGCCGTGTCGCGATGGAGGGCATCGCCGAACTGAATACCGAGATTGATGCCTTGATTACGGTTCCCAATGATCGCTTGCTTGCAACTGTTGGGCGTGAGTATAGCCTGAGTGATGCATTTAAGGTGGCCGACGATGTTTTGCGCCAGGGTGTGCAAGGTATTGCGGAAGTAATTAATGTGCCTGGCATGATTAATGTGGATTTTGCCGATGTGCGTAGCGTGTTGCGCGAGGCAGGAACGGCGTTAATGAGCATTGGGCAGGGGCAAGGGCGCAACCGTGCGCAGCATGCTGCTGAGGAAGCTGTCGCGGGTGGGTTCCTCAATGTGACAATTCGTGGAGCGCGTCGCGTGCTGTTTAATATCAGCGGCGGAGATGATATGACGCTGTTTGAGGTGAATGAGGTCGCGGAACGGATCGGTCAGGCGATTGATGATACCGCAGACATCACCTTTGGAGCGGTTATTGATCCCACGTTGGATGATACCATTCGTGTGACGCTGATTGCGGCAGGTATGGAAGAGATGCGCACAACGCGTCTGGAGGCGGTGCGATTAGATAAGATCGCTCCATCGGCTCCGCGCCCTGCGCCGGGAATACCACCGCGCCAGCCGCAGCCGGGACGGGGCATGGGGTATCCAGGGCAACCGTCACAGGAGAGACAGGGACAAGGGCTTGTGCCGCCACGCACAAGTGGGAATATTGGTGGCAATGTGCCGGGCGTGCCCGCTCAGCCCCCAATAGAGCCTCCTCCTGTTCCACGTGTGCCGCCCGCAATCCCGCAGACGCCAGCGCGTCCGGCCTTGCCGCGTCCTGTGCCACCTCAGCCCACACGCCAACAACGTAGTTTAAATGATTTGCGCGGTATTCGTGATATGGGAAGACGACAACCTTATCATCGTGGTGACAGTGAAGATGATGATGGTATTGATGTGCCACCATTCTTGAAACGGCCAGAATAAACTCAGTATACATAGAGAAAAAGTGGCTCTCGCCTATGTTAATACATAGACGAGAGCCACGCTCACAGTCGTGCTATGAGTACTATTCTTTACTTTCAGCGGCGGCGCGTCCACGCTCGCCACCTTTTTTACCAATTTTAGAGTAAAATTCAGAACCTTGCTGACGCTTCGTAGATTCGCCACCCTTCTTCCCAATTTCTGCATAAAATTGCGGGCCGCGTTTCTCTTTCACCGTCTCGCCACCCTTCTTCCCAATACGCGAATAAAACTCTGGTCCGTATTTTTCACGTACTGCCTGTCCACCATGCTTTGCTTTTTGTGATCCTGGTTCGGGTCCACGTTTATTGCTTGCCATAGAAAGTCCCGCCTCTCTAAAACTTCATACTTCCACTTACACCCAACATGTAACGCGGTGAGACATTCTCGCTCTTGTTTTGCGGTGTTGTGATCCACACATGACAAAACGGAATGAGAGTGTTTAGAACATCTCGCTGCATCCCTACGACGATAGATGCTCTCTCTGTTGACGACTTTCGGCTACACGGTTCGCAATTAATGCTGCGGTGATGCCCGCACCTACACCGTTATCGATATTGACAACCGATAATCCGGGGGCGCATGTCTGCAACATCGAGAGCAACGCGGCAAACCCTTTGCCGCCGATGCCATAACCAATCGATGTTGGCAATCCGATCACTGGAACTGGTGCCAAGCCCGCAACTACTGATGGCAATGCTCCATCCATACCAGCCGCGACGATAATAGCGTCTACCTCAGCGGCAAACAGGTCTCGTAACGGCTCTAACAAACGATGAAGCCCTGCCACGCCGACATCGTAGATACGTGTGACGTGACATCCCATCTCTTCAACGACCAGGGCTGCTTCCTCCGCCATTGGGATATCAGATGTGCCTGCGCTAATAACACCAATATGTCCATTTGTCGTGCGTCGTTCATAGTTCGGACTGGTAATGACCATTGCACGAGCTAACTCCACAACTCGAACAGTGTAGTCCTGAAATGCGGCTCGCACTGGAGCAACCATCTCTGGTCGCATACGGCTAATAATGGCGCGTCCTGATCCCTGTAGTAAGCTTTGCGCCATAACAATAATTTGTGAAACATCTTTTGTCTCACCAAAAATGATCTCTGGCGCACCTTTACGTCTCTCTCTACCTGGGTCTGCACGCGCTTCGATCAGTGGTGCGTGTCTAGCAACTTGTTCTTGTAAGGTGGTCGGCGACTCACTGGGATTGTATAATGGGGACGCTTGTGCCCCTTGACTGCTCGTATAACCAAATTGTTCACTCATGAGCAGCTTGTTCAACAATTCCAGTTGCTCTTGAGACTCATGTAATTCATGAGACATGCCTAAAAACCCTCTCCAGGTCTGCTATTGCTAGCATCTCTATGCATACTGATCGGGAACCTCATAACCATGTTATAGTGTAGCACAGTCTACTTTAATCAGCAAGCCGACAGCAGCTACGTATCTGGCATCCTGGCATATAATATACTATAGTCGCTTCTCATGGCGTCTACAGTCATCCAGTGTATATAATACGAGTGTACTTGGCAAGTAGTTTTAGCGATGGATAGGAATTACGAACTACGTATGATAAAACATAGTAAATTGTTTCAACACAGCATATTTGCTGCTGGTATGCTCTTTGCGCTGAGTGGGTGTGGTCTGAGCACAACCTCTCAGGCAGTGCAGACCGATGCAACTGTAAGTCCAGCGTTTCAAGCTCAGATGTCACCCATCCCAACGCCTGCCACATATCGTTGCGGTGCCTGGTCTTCCAATAATGCCCCTTCGCCTTATAGCACTATTACTATCTACGCAAAGTTGACAAAAAATACCCAGGGCGTGAGTGGGGCAACCGCACAAGCCACGGCACATTTTCAGGACGGTGATTTGCCACTCGACCAACAAGCCACTAGTGACCAGGGCGGCTATGTCTCGTTCACGCTCCCACTACAAGGACGGCAACCCAGGCTTGTTCCCACAACGGTGGATGTTATATTTACTGTTGGGTCAACGAAAATTGCCTGCACGCCAGCTTTCTTTACACCTGAATAAACTGCTTTTGGTGTGTGGGCTGGCAGATGGGACAATAGTGTGTACTGCGTTGGGCAACAGTAATACGTTCGATAGGGGTCGCGCAGGTCAAGCAGGGCCGATTCGTACGCTGATAGACTCGCATATGATCAAAGTTGCTGCCCTCCTCGCCCCAGATGTCGCGATAATCGTTAAAGGATGTGCCGCCATGCTCAATGCCCAATTGCAGTACGGCGATAATACTCGCGTGTAAACGCTGTATCTCATCGTGGTTCAGTGTGTTGGCGGGACGAAGTGGGTGGATTTGTGCGTCAAAAAGAGCCTCGTCCGCGTAGATGTTGCCAAGACCCGCAACAACCTCCTGATCGAGTAGTGTCGTCTTGATCGGCGTTTTGCGGCGTGTGAGGGCTTCTGTGAGGCTGATAGGCGTAAAGAGAGGGCCGAGTGGCTCTGGACCCATAAAGGCAAACGCTTCATCCTCTTGCGACTTTGCCCATAGCTCAATGCGTCCGAACTTGCGTGGGTCAGTAAAAAGCAGTGTGCGTCCATCATGCAAGCTAAAACAGACACGGCAGTGTGTCGTAGCTGAGAGTGAGATGGTCGCAGGGGCAATAGGTGCCATCACGCTGACCTTGCCGCTATCTGCGCTGACTGGAAGTTCTGCCTGCTCGTTGTAAAAGATCGGACCTTTGACGCTCCAGCGCGCGGGATCGTTCTCTCGTGTGCTGGTATCAATCTGCCAACCCATGGGCAGGAGCAAGAAGTTCCCGCTCATACGGCGATGAATAGAGAGAAAATATTCACCACTGAGATCGACGAGGAGAAATTTGCCGCGTCTGCGTACTCCCTCAATGCGTCTACCCTTGATCTGTGTAAGAAATTGGGCAATGTCGGGATAGCCGATAGTGCGCTCCCAAAAGACCTGCGCATCACTCATCGTCGCGCCAATTACGCTGGCACGTAACTGGCGGGCAGTATATTCAACCTCTGGTAATTCTGGCATATCATTTCCTTCATCAATCTAGCAGTGACCCAGAGCCATAACATCCCTTGGTTTGTGTGGTAGTCTGTTCTATATCGCTCCTATTCTACGTGAGAATGGCACGTATGTCTATATTGAACACATTAGATAAGAATAGATCACTATGATTATATCGGTCAGCTACAAAACAGATATCCCCACATTTTACGGCGAGTGGTTCATCAACCGACTGCGAGCGGGATATTGCAAGATGGTCAATCCGTATGGACGGCAGGTATACACGGTTGATCTCTCTCCGCAGCAGGTCGATGGCTTTGTCTTTTGGACAAAAAACATCGGCCCGTTTCTCAAGTACCTGCCTGAGGTTGTTAAACGCGGCTATCCTTTTATCGTGCAGCATACGATCAATGGCTATCCGCGTGAACTGGAGAGTCGGGTCATCAACTATAATCACACCGTTGAGCATATGAAGACACTGGCTACTACGTATGGGCCAGAGCGTCTGGTCTGGCGTTATGACCCAATTTTGTTTACCTCACTCACACCAGTTGAGTGGCATCGAGACAATTTTGCGCATCTGGCCCGCCAGTTGGAAGGTACAACGGACGAAGTGGTC
The DNA here is from genome assembly GCA_027451525.1 of Ktedonobacterales bacterium. Lineage (GTDB taxonomy): Bacteria > Chloroflexota > Ktedonobacteria > Ktedonobacterales > Ktedonobacteraceae > DTNP01. The sequence goes on along the minus strand of DAIDJF010000007.1, from coordinate 41,222 downwards.
ATCTCGTTTGCGCAGGTATATCGCAAGACAAAACGCAATGTGGAAGAGGCGGCACGTGAGTATGCTTTTGATTGGCGTGAGCATCAAGATGAAGCCCATGTGTTATCTGTTGGTCGAGCACTTGCCCAGGAGGTTGCCCAGATCGCGCAGTCTCATGGCATGCGACTCAAAATTTGTTCGCAGAAGGCTTTTCTCATTCCGGGTGTTGTCGAGGAGGCACGTTGTGTGGATGCCGATAGGTTAGAGCGTGTTGCTGGTCATCCTATCATTGGGAAAGCGCACCAGAAAGGAAATCGCAAAGAATGTGGCTGTTTTGCCTCGCGTGACATTGGCGAGTACGATACCTGTCCGCATGGTTGCGTCTACTGCTACGCCGTCCAACGTCGTGATATCGCGCTGCAACGCTTTCGTGAACATGATCCCTTGAGCGAATTTCTCTTTGTCCCAGGAGGAGAAATAATCCAGGTGGGCAACGCAAAGAAGAAGGAAGATGCTACACCTGAACAGAGAACCCTCTTTTAGAATGGAATAGCGCATAGAAGAGGGTACGCCCACGTGCCCTTTTCTAGAGTAAAAACACATAATGATCTATTTTTAGATATAAATATATGTATAATAGTATAGGAAAATTATCCTAACAATTGATATGCTGCTAGCTATCTGCTACAATAGGGAGCACACAGAACGTATCTGTTCTTTGACGGAAAGGAACGTACCACAGAGAGCGGATGGGATGTCAGGAGGAGATTTGAGTGGGAGTGTTTGAAACGTTTTCAAAACGTCAGAGGAGAAATGCGCAGGTGAAGCAGCCTACGACCTATCAATATGATATCTTGCCAGCTGTGTTTCGCAGGCAGGTTATTTACATCTGGATGAGTGCGATTGGTCCTTATGCCGCTTTAGAAGATCATAGTTCGCTCAATATTCTGCGCAATCCGCCGCCTGCTTCGAATGCGATCTGGATACACATTTTTAGTACGCTTGCGCGTGAATTAGGGGTCTTTGCTTTAGGTGATAAGGATGCCAACCCGTTCGTGCAATGCCAGCAATATCTTTTGAATACAGATACGAATGGGGCATTAGATATTATTGATCTCTCATTTCATGTGATAGATCGCAATATTCGTCGTCTCTCGTTCGATGATGTGCGCTATTCAAAAATTACACAGACGCCTGATGATGCAATTGAGGAGCTGAATGTGCGTTTTCAAGAGCACGGGATTGGTTATCAGTTTAAGATGGGGAAATTGGTCAAAATTGTCACGCAATATACTCATGAACCGGTGATTCAGCCGATTATCTCATTACCGACCTTTCATTGCCTGCTCGATCTGATCGATAGATCGTATGGTAGCTGGTAAAAAAGTCCGTCGGATACTTTTTTTAATTCGCGTTTAAGGTATACTTGTGATACTACTGCTAGTCGGTCTTGTGACTGAAGCAGAAATATCACAAGTTTATGAGATAGGAAATTCTGATTACCAATGAATATTAACCTGAACATGGTCCATTTGCATCTGATTCTGAACCATATCCCTGTCTTAGGGGCACTATTCGTGACTGTGCTGTTTATTATTGCGTTAGTTTTTCGCAACGTTTTTATGCAGAAAGTTTCGCTTTGGTTTCTGGTGGTGGTGGCTTTGTCTACGGCGGTTGTGTACTTTACGGGCGATCATTCCGTTGCGCTTGTAGAAAATCTGCCGACCTATTCCAGCGCGATCCTGGATGCACACCGAAAGGCGGCGCAACTCGGTCTGGCGGCAATGTTTGTGACAGGCGTTATCGCGCTTGGTGCTGTACTGTTCTATAGCAACAAGCCTAAATTGCCGCGTCTGCTCTTAACAGGCGTGCTGGTTATTCTCCTGTTCAATTCTGTGTTATTCACCTATATTGCTTATCTTGGCGGTCAGGTTAATAATCCTACTATTCGTAGCAATAGTCCCGTGAGCGGGCCTGTTATCAAACTGCCTTAAGAAGAGCGTCTCTATCGGGGGCATTAACTGCCCCCGATAGAGACTTTTTTAGAAGCGCACAATGGTTCTTACGCTCTTTGGCGCGCGGCCACCAACGATAACTGTTCCGCCTGCCCAGATGAATCCCCATGTTTGCTCATCATGTATATCCTTTAGGAATTGAAAAGGTAGATATCAAGCGTGACCGTGTTGAGGGTGCTACCAAGCGAGTAGAGTGGTACATAATAGGATGCGCGCTGAAAAGCAAAGCCCTCTTGTCCAAGTTGTTTTAAGATCGCGTAGATTTTATTGGCAACCTCTTGCGCTTGCCCAATCTGGCTCAGGGTGGCGGCACCACCATAAGCGATAGCTAGACCCACGCTACGGTTAGCGAGAATGCTTTGACCTTTGATCTGTTGTTCAATAGCGGTAATTGCTGTTGGCGAGTCGTTTAATAAGGCCGGGACATCGGGCACGGTGAGCGTAATTTCCTGGTAGTGGAAATCTAGTCGTTCCTGGGGTAGCGTGCATTGCCAGAAAACGACAACAGGCATGGCATTGCGCGAGCCTGAAAACGTGAAAGAGCCATTATGGCAGGGGAATGCGCTGATAGCGATAGAGACTGCGTGTCCTGGAATGAGCGTGCCTGTGGATGGTTGAAAGACCACGCTATCGCTCATATCGCTGCTGGCGTTCCAAGTAACGGAACCTGCGGAGGCAGCGGTCTCTGTAAGCGTAATAGTGCATTGAGGAGCGAGAAGTGTGCCCGTACAACGCTTATCGGATGGCGTTAAGTGTGTTGTATCTACCGCCAATTTGGGTGGAGGCAAGATAAATGGCCTGACTCCGACAGTGCTGGCAACCATAAAAAGCATGGCGAGGGCGAGCAGTAAGTCTGCGAAGAGCCAGCCCACCGAGGCGAGTGATGATCCTTGAACATGGTCCTTAAAAGGCATATGCATCATGGCGTCTGTATTCCTTATTCGTCAAGCGTATCGTATACATTCTCTGCAAATTAGAAGGGCCACAATCTGGGGCGGCGTTGCAGCGTTTTGGTAAGTTCCCCCAAAACTTTTGTAGTGGCTCTCAGATCATTGCTCATTTGTGTGAAGCCTCCGCCCGTGTTGAGCGATTGCGAAGCCTGCCCTAGCGCAATAATCGTCTGTTCTAGCTGCTGATTCACCTGACGCATATTGCTCATCATCTGCCTTACCTCGTCACTGATATCTTTCATATCTTGCGCAACCTGATCGTTTATGCGCTTAATGTCGCTTTGCGTAGATGCGTTAAGCGTTGCGATCGCTCCAGCAATATCTTTAGTGAGTTGCTGAATATCCGTTTGCGTTATCTGTCCAAGGTTTTTAGCAACGGCTTTTGTATCTTTGGCTACGTCACCCATCATGTCCGCTGTGTCCTGTATACTTCCAATCAGCGTTTGTTGCGCGCTAGTTATACCCTGCACAAAATGCTGCTGTGTCAATGCCATCTCGCCGACAATCTGGTTTTGTGTATTCTCCATGCTCTGGATAAAGCGTGTCTGCGTATCACCGAGTTCCTGTACTACTGTCTGCTGTGTTGTGCCTACCTCTTGTATCATCTGTTTCTGTGTGGAGATGATCGCGGTTACCACCTGTTGTTGTGTATTGTCCAGTTCTTGCGCAACAGTATGCTGTGTATTTTCAAAATCGTGTATGAGTTGCTGCTGCGTGGAGGAGATAGTTGTCACCATCTGTAGTTGCGTTGTTTTGAGATCACTTAAATGATCGCTGATGGAAGAGGTATTGCTTGCGATATGTTGTGTGGCATGTGTGACACCATCTGCGCTCTCGCTCATCTTTTGTGCGTTGGTAACAAGGGCTTTTGAGGATGTGGCAAGGTCATTGCTGGCTTCTGTGAGTTCTTGCAGCCTGACATCCTGGCTCTGCACGCTGCCTTGGAGTGTATGCAGATCGGCGGTGAGCATGCCCACATCAGTGCTGAAGGTTACCAAATCGCCCTGAAATTCGTTTAGCAGAGTCTTTACGAGTGTAGAGGTCTCCCTCACAAATTTTTCTGATTCCTCTGCGACCTTACGCCCTCCATAGAGGGCGCGATCAATCGAGCTTTTTATGGCATCACTGATCAGTTCCGCCATTTTCGTGAGATCTTTATCGGGTAGAAGTGACGGTGTACCTTTGGCGGCAATAAAATCAGCAATATGCTTCGTCACATCCTGCAATCTTTGTACAAACCGTTTTCCCTGATCAAGTTTCCGCTGCTCGTAGATGGGAAGGCCAATGATAAGCAATAAGTAGATAGACAGTAAAATACCATCAATAAAAGCGGCGTTGGAAAAGGTGAAAACCGTTGTGCCATGAAAACCGTCTTGCCAAAGCTTGAGAAATGGGAGATAAATATCATTTGGATATTTAGGGTTTGTTACATCTTGTTGGTAACGGCTTGAGGCGTCTGATAATGTAAACCACGTAAATGTTAAGGGCAGAATAGCCCAACCATTGCGCACCGTGTAGGCAAGTTTAAGCTTGTTCGTGCTGATATAGACGCGCTCAATCTCTTTTATAAAGGCATCAAGATCAATAATCTTATAGGCTTCTTCAAGAGAGAGTGCGTTAAAATGTTGCGCGACAATTTCTAAGCGTTTTGCTCCCTCGTTGGCACCCAGTCCTTTGGCCTCTTGCCATACGGCGTGAATCTCCTGGGCCAACTGTTTATCCTGTGTTTCCAGTGTTGCAAAGGCAGTCTCAAAAACAACCACATGAACCTCCCATAAATTACCCTTCATCCCATGCGTTGATTTGAGCCATAGAGGCAGTTGTCTGATTGTTGGGTAAGATGGTATGATAGCTTCCCATAGCTGTAGCACAAAAGAAAATAGTTGCAAGTGCTGTTCATCGTGCTGGCACAACCTGAAGAACAGAAGAGAAGTATGCATACATTTTTTGCAATTGCTGCTATATTGCTCTTTGAGATGAAGATATAATAGTAAATATAGCTGTAGAATAGCAGAGATCACATTTTTCGTCAAGGAATAGGAAAAATGTCTTTTTGTCATTTGTTATTCTAGTATACTAGCAAGTGCATATTGTTGTATGTAAATGTGGAGGTGAAACGTTGCTATACCGCGATCACATGGATTGGGTAAGGGCTATCGTCTGGCGTCAGCGAACTACGATTGAACCGTGCGTATCTGGTAGCGTGATTAAAGCGCACGATGCCGTATTTTTGATGAGAAGAAGTGGGTAAGTTATGATTCCATCGCCTATATTTTGTAATTATTGTGGCGGGGCAAATGATCTATTGGCGACACTCTGTATATTTTGTCAGCAAGACCTTGCAGACATGCAGCCGACGTTGCCTAGAGTTTTGGCTTTTGGACAGGTGAGCCAGACCGCGACGGGTTTGCTGCCGACCAATCAGGTATTAAAACAACGCTATACCATTCTCAAACAGTTAGGCCAGGGGGGGATGGGAGCGGTCTATCTGGCGGAAGATACACTCTTTAGTCAGGAAAAAGTCGCAATCAAGGAGATGGGCAAGAGTAATCTGCGTACAGCCAAAGAAATCACAGAGGCAACAGAGGCGTTTAAGCGCGAAGCAACTATCCTGGCTAGTCTCTCTCATCCTAATCTGCCCCGTATTCGTGATTATTTTGATGAGCAGGGGCGTTCCTATCTGGCAATGGACTACATTGAAGGGCGGACTTTAGAGAAGATTTTAGATGAGGCACAACAGGCCAGGCGGATGGGTATAGCAGTTGATGAGGCCATTGAAATTGGCATTGTCTTGTGTGACGTTTTGGATTATCTGCACACGCGCCAACCGCCAATTATTTTTCGTGATCTCAAGCCTGCCAATATTATGCGTGCCTCTGATGGTACGATCTATCTGATTGATTTTGGCATTGCCCGCCACTTTACACCTGGACGCGGTGATACACAAGCAATTGGTTCATTAGGGTATGCTGCTCCTGAGCAATTTAAAAAATCGACCAGTCCACTTTCCGATATTTATAGCTTGGGAGCGACGCTGCACGCCCTGTTGTGTGGTGAAGAGCCTTCAGGCCCAGTTGCGAACTTTGCCCCATTACACGGTGTGCCTGCTGAGTTAGATGCCCTTATCCAACGTATGCTTGAACGTAACGTGGTTAACAGACCTGTGAGTGCAGGTGAGGTGAGAGAGGCGTTAGAACAGATTTTGCATCCTCAGCAGACGGTGCAGGCCCAATTCGCCGCATTGTCTCTGCCCGTTGTGCCTGTTGGATACACGATCAGTATGTATGAAGAGCATCGTGAGGGGGTAAATGGGCTGGCTTGGGCACCTGATGGCAAAGTGGTTGCCTCAGCCGGTGACGATATGACGCTACATATCTGGCAAGCCGCGAACGGGCAGCAGCTTTACATGCACGCGCAGCATAGCCCGCTTGTTAGAATGTTTGCGTGGTCACCTGATGGTTGTTATATCGCCGATGGTATCAGTGATAAAACGGGCGGACACACGGTGCAGATATGGGAAAGCCGAAATGGGAATGCTCTCCTCTCCTATCACGGCCATCGCAATAAACTTCGTGCGATAGCCTGGTCCCCGAGTGGAGCCTACATTGCCTCGAGTAGTGAGGATGGGACGGTGCAGGTCTGGGATGCCATGACTGGGTCGCTGGTGGTGAGCTATAGCGCGCATAGTGATACCGTCATGGCTCTGGCGTGGTCACCTGATAGCATGCGTATCGCTTCTGGTAGCGATGATGGCACAGTGCATATCTGGAATGCCATGACGGGTCAACGGAGCGTGTGTTATGACAAACATCGTAACATCGTGCGGAGCGTAAGCTGGTCATCGGATGGCAAACTGCTGGTATCTGGCTCCTGGGATCGTACTGTACATGTCTGGGATACATCCACGGGGCATGTGCGGCGAACGTTTGAGCAGCATAAACGTCTGGTGACAGCGGTATCCTGGCAACCGGGGGGTGTACTCATTGCATCGGCTTGTAAAGATGCTACGGTGCTGATCTGGGATGCCTGGACGGGAGTAGTTGATCTCTCCTACAAAGAACATCAAGGGAGCGTACATACGCTGGCATGGTCGCCTGACGGGAGTGTGATCGCATCGGCAGGGGAAGATAAAACGGTACGGATCTGGCGCGCACACTAAAGTGGTTAGAGCGTGCTGCCACGCTCTAACCACTTGCAGATCTCTTCTAAAGTGATGGTGGAATGACCGCAGGCAGATTCGCGCCACGAATCTGCTCGTTGAATGCGGCCACATCACTGGCGATAATTGTGTGCAATTGCTGTTGTAGCATTTCCAGACGCGCGGATAACTCTGCAAATACCTGCTGAGCCTGACGAGTAGGGGCGGCATCCGCGCTGCCTACTGTGCCCGCAAGAGAGGCGAACTTCGCGCTGAGCTTCATCGGGAAATCGAGCGTATCCATCTGATCTTTTGCCTTGACCTGAATAAGTTCTTCCTCGATGGCGGTCAGCTTTTGCCTGATTTGCTTGCCGGACTCCACAATGTCTGTGTTGTTGGTGGCACGCTGTTCCCAATCCGCGATTTGCTTGCGTATGGAACGCACGCTATTGGCTGCTTTATACGTCTCAGAAACCTTATCACGTAGTGCCAGTAGCAAGGTAAATTGCGCTTGCAATGCGGCTTGCGTGATTGAGAGGCGCGGGTCCATGCGAATCTCGAATGGGGCGATATAGTGCTGTTGATCGACGGTGAGCCGAACTTGATAGTGCCCGGGAAGGGCCAGTGGACCCTCATGCGCACTATCCTCGCTCCCTTCGCCTTCAAGCTTTGTCGCGTCGGGATAGCGCATATTCCAGACGAAGCGGTTGGCTCCCGCCGCCTTTGGCACACGTAACTCTTTGTCTTTCTCCTTCTTTTGTTCACCCGCCGCCACTTTTTCTTCGCTGCTAAAAGTTTTGATCTCAACTCCATTGGCGTCGAGGAACGTTAGCGTGACGGGGCCAGTCGGTTGTTCTTTGAAGAAGTAGCGGACAACGACGCCATCGGGCGGATTTTGTCCAGCATCCAGATACTTGTTGATCTTTTCGCCAGTCGGCAGTTCTTGTTGACGATAGGCAACGACAAACGCTCCACTATGCTTGTAGTTTTTGTTCCAGGGAGCGGGAGAGCCATAACCGCCGCTGCTTGCAAAGCGCGTGGTTATGCCAGGGGCAAAAAGATGTACAGAAGCTTGACGCATTTCGTCGTTTAACGTGCGCAGCGGCGAAATTTCATCGAGAACCCAGAAAGAGCGTCCGTGCGTGGCAGCGACCAGATCATTCTCCTTGATAACAAGGTCATGAATGGGAACGACTGGTAGATTGAGTTGCAATGGATGCCAGTCGGCTCCATCGTTGAAGGAAACAAACACTCCAGTCTCCGTGCCGGCGAAGAGCAGACCGCGTCGGACAGTGTCTTCGCGAATAACGCGCGTGAAGACACCCTCTGGCAGACCTGTGGTAATCATCGTCCAGGTGTTGCCATAATCGTGAGTTTGATAGAGATATGGCTGAAAGTCGTCCAACTTGTAGCGTGTGGCGGCGAGATATGCTGTTGCTGGATCATGTGGCGAAGGTTCGATCATGCTAATCAAGGCCCATTCTGGCAGATTGGGGGGGGTAACGTTCTGCCAATTTGCGCCATTATCCCGCGAAATATGCACGAGACCATCATCGGAGCCTGCCCAGAAGAGGCCGCGTTTCACGGGTGATTCGGCGAATGCGAAAATTGTGCCGTAGTATTCAGTGCCAACATTGTCCTGCGTCAGAATGCCACCCGATGGTCCCATCTTGCTGGTATCGTTGCGTGTCAGATCGGGGCTGATCTCCTCCCAACTGTTGCCCTCGTCGGTCGAGCAAAACACATGGTTGCCTGTTGTGTACAACACGTTCGGGTCATGTGGTGAGAGCAGGATAGGAAAGGTCCACTGAAAGCGATATTTTGCGTCGGTAGCAGGTGCGCCAAGTGTGGCATCGGGCCAGACGGTGATATCGTGCAACTGGCCTGTGCTGTGGTCGTAGCGCGTGAGATAGCCGAGATAGCTACCGGCGTAGATAATGTTGGGATTATCGGGACGAACCGCGATGTAGCCGCTTTCACCGCCGCCAACCTCGTAGTAATCAGGAAGTGCGATAGCGGCAAGTGGTGAACGGCTGGGTACGGTAATTGTGCTGTTATCCTGTTGTGCCCCATAAATGCGATAGGGGATGCGCGTATCGGTCGTTACATGATAAAACTCGGCGGTAGGCTGATTATAGATTGATGACCAGGTTTCCGCGCTGTTAAAGGTCACGCACGCGCCGCCATCGTTGCCAAGAATCATGCGTCGTGAATCTTCTGGGTCGATCCAGAGATCGTGATGGTCGCCATGGGGAGTCGCAACGCGAAAAAAAGTTTTACCGCCATCGTTAGATTGGAGACATTTTTCATTGAGGACCCAGAGTGTTTCAGCATCACATGGATCGGCGATAACATGCATGTAATACCAGGGGCGCGTGCGCAGGTCGCGTTCCTCGCTCGTGCGTTGCCAGTTCTCGCCGCCATCGTCCGAGCGGAAAAGTGCGCCATCCTCAGCCTCGATGAGTGCCCACACGCGACCGGGTTGTGCCCCTGAAACCGCGATGCCAATCTTACCAATCGTCCCGGTTGGTAATCCGGGCTTGCGTGTGATCTCTGTCCAGGTATCACCACCGTCGGTTGAGCGGAAAAGTCCACAGCCTGCGCCACCACTCTGAAGTGTATGAGGCAGACGGCGTGCGCGCCAGAAGGCAGCATACAGGATACGCGGATTGTTGGGAGCCATTGCCAGATCGTGTGAGCCAGTATCCTCGTCGCGGAATAAAATGTGCTGCCAGTGTTTCCCGCCGTCATGTGAGCGGAAAATGCCACGCTCTTTATTGGGTCCGTGCGCGTGACCCAGTGCGGCGACGTAGACAAGATCAGGATTGTTAGGATGGATGCGAATTTTGCCGATGTGGCGTGTTTCGGCTAATCCCAGGTGGCTCCAATTTTTGCCTCCATCGGTGGATTTATACACGCCATCGCCATGCGAGACGTTGCCACGAATTGTCGTCTCGCCCATGCCCGCGTAGATGACGTTGGAGTCAGAGGGCGCGACTGCTAGCGCGCCGACAGAGGCACGTTTGAAGAAACCATCGGACACATTTTCCCAATACATACCGCCATCGTTCGTCTTCCAGACGCCGCCGCCAGTCGAGCCGAAATAAAATACTTGTTTGTGAACCCTGTCTGCAGCAACTGCGACAACGCGCCCGCCACGATATGGCCCGATGGAACGCCATTGGAGCGAGGCAAACACCTGTGTTGTGCTATCGCCGTTTGCATGGGCTTGGTGGGTAGAACTCAAGAGAGGACTCCTTCCAGTTTTGTGACGTAACAGTGATCTCAAATTCTTGATCTGCTAATTATTCTATACTATACTATAGACGTGAGAAGGAAAACCTCACAAGAACGCTGGAAGGGAGACCAAAAAAGCGTGAGAGTGGAAATTCTGACAAGAGGTGAAAGGAGTAACATAGACACAGAGTAAATGCTCATAGGACATACTGTCCTGAAGAGACGTAAGATCACGAAGATTATGGTCAAAGTTCTCTAGCATTCGCTGATCTTGTCACATGTAACATTCCAGGCAATCCCCCCTACCGGATAGCGATAGCTATCTAGCAAAGGAGAACTCCCTTGGACCACCTGTAAGGCCGATGTTAATCGTTACGATACAACATCGGCCTCTTACTTTTTTTGTGTTGTTTCCGAGGTTAGAAAGGCGAAGTAGTTCTCTTTTGGCTAAATGAGCGTGCCCCTTGTGACGCTCTATTTATTCGGCATCTGGTTATAAATGGTCAGCCAGTTTGTCGCAATTTGCTGTTGCGCTTGTGGTAGTGAAATAGCACCAGCGCAAACCTGATCGTGCAGGTAGTTTTCAACTTTATCCTTCTCGTGAAACCCCGGTTTAGGGCTGGCAGCTTCAGGCCAGAGGTTAGAAATATCATTAGAACCGCCGAGTTCGAGGCTCACCAGATGATCTACTTCATACTGTCCTGTTGAGTGATGTGTGATGCCATATTCGGCATAGACCTGATCCTTTTCGCTTTGAGGCACATTGCGTACCGAGCTTGCATACCCAGACTGGCAAATCTGTGCCTTTGTGGCAGTTGAGATAATTGCGCCGGGTGTACATGCGGCGTCTTCCAGTGCGCCTTGAGCTACACAGCCCGATGTTTTCGTTTGGACACCCCATTGATGGTTGCCACTATTGACAGGCGAAGAGACCGCTGATCCCCCAGAACCTGTTCCAGAACTGCCTGACTGAGTTGAGCCTGAAGGATTGAGAAAGCGATAGGCTACGACGACCGCAATGATCAGTAGGACAAGAAGTCCGGGGGTGATAGAATTACGTCTTCTGCGCATGGACAGTTCCTTTCAGAGTCACAGAATGCACATCAAATGTCAATCGGATTGCAAGATCAGCCAACCTGTATCAAATTGCCTTGCCTGTAAATCGGTTTCGCGCAACCAATAGTAGAGCATACCTGCATCAGCCCAGCGCATATTGATGCGTTCATCCGAGTCGATTTGCAACAGCAATTGCCAGTTATGCGCTTCCGGCAGTAGTGTGGCTGCGCGCGCATCTTCTTCGTCCGTGATACCATGTGAAACAAGCTGGCATTGTACACGCATATCATCTTGAATAGTGTCTGGAAAGCCGAGCAGGCGGTGATGAATGGTGGCATGATCGTCTGGATTAGGAAAAGTTGCCAGTAGCTTCTCGTATTGCGCCTGTTCTGTGGATGTCCAATCGTAGTTGGGGATATCGAACTGTGGAGCGTGCGAGAGCGTGATCTCCTGGGCGAAACTGAGCGTGCAAGGTCGGAAAATGCTGCTTGTGGGGAGGTTTGTTGGTGGCTGTACGCGCTGTAGTGTGCCAATTTCTGTGCGAAAGATAACGTGCCAGCCATCTTTATCAGTAGGGTTCTCGCCGTAGGTTTCCTGGCGCGCATCGTAAAAGAGCCAGAGCATGCCTTGTGTCGGGAGATGCCGAGCAGTATTATCGCTTTGAAGCTCTTCAAAGCGAAGTTGCACGACGAACGACTGCGCACGTCCACTCCACTGGGGCCACGGTATATCAGAAGGAAGGTCGGGAAGACCACCTATTTTTGAGGAGCCAATCTGGAGTGAGGACTCTTCGGTGGGTGTCGCGTGTAATCTGATCGAAGGCTGCATGAGCCGATCAAGGTCTTTGAGCAAGCGTGTCAGGCCCATCTGAACAAACATTGCTTCTACATCACTTTTGTTCTTCATTCCTTTATGCTTTCTCGCTTTTCTTAGCTAAAATAATCATACACGAGAAACATAAGAGTGTTCTCAGTAATGCTGACATGAGAGGGGCGAGGCTGTTTGATCTGCCTGGAAAGAGTGCTCATGGGCAAGTCAGAAATGTGAGGGTTGTCTTCATATAGCCAAAATGCCCATGATATTCAGCGTATTATGGCTTATGCGAGGACTTTTGCCTCGTAAGCGTTGCTTTGTCCAGGGCCGCTGGCAATGCCACCGTGATGCTGTTTGAATAGTTCGCTATTGGTGTATTCGGCAAGGGCGGCCTCAGATTCCCAACGTGAGACTGCTAGAACATTGCCATCTTCCGCTGTCCAGAGTTCCATCCCCAGAAAGCCCTTAAATTGTTTCATACCGGGCATCGCTTTTTCAAAACCCATCAATGCCATCTGGCGGTGTTCCGCTGGAACCTGAATTTTATTGACTATAACGAGCATGCTTATTCACTCCTTAACTGTGAGAACGCTCAACGATTAGTCAGATTAGACTAATCAGATACAGCCCTATTATAAATTACATTGGCAAGGATTTCGCGGCAGAAAAAGAGCGCGTGCTCAGTGCGATAGGTAAGAAGATAGCAATTTGCCAGCGTACGTGGCTGGCGGGAATAGGAGTGAGAGGATATGAGTTATACTAAGAGTAAGACATGTCAAGGCTGGTAGATAAGCGTATCTGCTAAGTGCTTTGACGAAAGACGAAAAACGGTAGAAACAGTACAAAATAAGGGAGTATTCGTAATATGGCAGCGATTCCAGAGAATTACGGAGATTTGTTGAAGACGACAGCGTTGGCGCATGTGGCAACAATTGGGCCAAAAGGCGAACCACAGAGCAATCCTGTCTGGTTTGATTGGGATGGAGAGCATCTGCTGTTCAGCCAGACGAAGAATCGGCAGAAGTACCATAATGTACAGCGAGAGCCGCGCGTGGCGATTTCGATTGTGGATCCTGAGAATCCGTATCGTTATCTTGAGATTCGTGGCAAAGTGGTAAGCATTGACGAGGACCAGAACAACAAGTTCATTAACTCGATGGCGAAGAAATATATCAATCAGGATGTGTACCCCTGGCATCAGCCTGGCGACGAGCGTGTGGTCGTTGTTGTCGAACCTGAACGTGTTACAAAAATGGGCTAGTCACCACTAGACAAAGGTGATATAATTATTTCATGCTGTATGGTGCATTGTTGCTCAGAGTAGATTGTCTATTAGAAGCGGCGCGATACAGAAAATGTAATGAGGGATGTAGGCATCCCTGGAATTGGAAGTAACAGATGGCCTTAAGTGATCAAATTCTGTATTGCCGTGATTGCAATCAAGAGTTTACGTTTACCGTTGGTGAGCAAGAGTTTTATGCAAGTCGTGGTTTGACCAATGCGCCAACACGCTGCCCAGAGTGCCGTCAGGCACGCAAGCAGTCCGCGCGTGGTGGTCAAGGTTCGTATGGCGGCGGCAACCGTGGTGGTAGCGGTGGTGGTGGTTATCGCGACCGCGAAGAACGCCAGATGTACAGTGCCACGTGTGCAAGTTGTGGACGTGAGGCATTAGTGCCTTTCCAGCCGCGCGATGATCGACCTGTGTATTGTAGCGATTGCTACCGCTCACAGAGTTCCGGTCGCTCAAACGACCGCCGTTCGCGCTGGTAGTCTTATGACAGAAATCATTGTGAAACCTGGCGATTCGTTTGAAGTGGCTCTTAAACGCTTCAATCGGAAAGTACAGGAAGCTGGAATTTTGTCAGAGGCGCGCAGACGTAGGCATTATGAAAGCCCGCAGGCGCGGCGTAAGCGCAAAGCTGAAGCGCAGAGACGTCGCCACCGCCGCTCGAGTTAAATCCTCCTGTTTGATCAGACTGTAAAAAAGCGCGCATCCATCTTACAAAGATGGATGCGCGCTTTTTTACAGTCTGTTAATTGTGCGAGATGACCTCTAATACAATCGCATTCTGCCAGGGATCATCAACCAGAATACGATTGTCCTGCTCCTGAAATGTGATATTGTGTGCGACAAGGCGCGCACGCACCTCTGCAAGAGCCTCATGGTGAGGGAGAGCAATAACGAAAGCCTGAAGGCCCGTGGTATGTTTGGGGGCTGAACCTGCTCCACGTGATTGCCAGGTATTCAACCCGATATGATGGTGATAGCCGCCCGCACTAATGAAGAGTGCGCTGGGCATCCGCGCGGTAATGTCGAAGCCAAGAATGGTATGATAGAATTGAGCTGCCTGGGCGATATCCGCCACTTGTAAATGGATATGGCCTACGCTTGTACCAGCCGGCAAGACATCCCAGGGATAGGCATCACGCATGCCCTCTTCCAACAGAGAGTGTAGATCAACAGGATCGGTTGCCATTTTGACCATGCCGTTGTTCCAATTCCAGGTAGAGCGTGGGCGGTCCTGATAGAGTTCAAGGCCATTCCCATCTGGGTCAGAGATATACAGAGCCTCGCTGACAAGGTGATCGCCCTGACCAATCTCCCAATGGGCCTGAGCGAGGCGCAAAAGTACGCGCCCCAGGTCTGGACGAGTGGGCAGGAGAATCGCCACGTGATAGAGACCGGTAGACCTGTGTGGCTGAGGGGGTGCCCCTTTTAATTCGTGCAATTCTAATAAGGGAACGTTGTCCTGTCCTCCGAGTGTCACCTGCGAAGGTGTGCGCGTAATAGTCTGAAATCCTAGAATGCCTTCGTAAAATTGTAAAGAACGGGCAAGATCAGATACGCGTAGTGTTACCAGACCAATATGTGTATCGGGGTGGATAGAGGTTGGGGTCAAAGATTTTGTTTCTTCCATGAGAATATCTCCGTTATCAGCGTTATGTGCGCTATGGGTTGTGTGTTTGGGATAGAGCTTGCTCTCTATGTACGATAACAAATTTTGTTGTGATTTCTTCCCATGTGAAAAGTGCCTATTTTTTTGAAACAAAACTGACATTACTGCGGTCTAATTAGTGTTCTCGATTGAGTGAGAGCACATATACATGGAGATGTGATGCAATCCACACTGCGTAAAGTGATTGTCTTGGTTGTCGTGGTTGTTCCTTTGCTTGCAACCTTCTTAGCAATGTACTTCCTCTGGCAACGTGCTGTACATTGGTCTGATGTAATAATACTGGGGGTCATGTACACACTGACCGCCTTTGGCGTTACGGCTGGTTTTCACCGTATGTTGACCCATCGTAGTTTTCGCCCACATCCTGTCGTTAAATTTCTGCTGCTTGTCTTTGGTTCTATGGCACTAGAAGGTTCTGCGTTGGAATGGGCTGCGACCCATATTAAACATCACGCGCATTCGGACCGTGAGGGCGATCCACATAGTCCGTTAGAGGGGTTTTGGCACTCGCATCTGGGTTGGATGTTTCGTGTGACCGATGCTGACCCACAATTCTACTGCCGCAATCTGACCAATGATAAGATGGTCGTGTTTGTCAGCCAAACCTTCCTGGTCTGGTTTGCACTTGCTCTGATTATTCCCTTTGCCTTTGGTGGCTGGACGGGACTACTCTGGGGCGGATTGGTACGCATTTTCCTGACACATCATGTAACATGGAGTGTGAACTCGATCTGTCATACTTTTGGCAAGCGCGAATTTGAGACGAAAGATCGCAGTCGTAATGAATGGATTGTTGGTTTGCTAGCCTTCGGTGAGGGATGGCATAACAACCATCATGCCTTTCCCCGTTCGGCTTTTCATGGTCTTCACTGGTGGCAGGTTGATTTTGCGGGCTATCTCATTCGCGTGTTAGAGCGTGTTGGATTGGCCCATGACGTGTATCGTGTGCCAGCTGCAATGCTTGCTCGCCACGCCATCGCTGAGACTGTCTTGACTGATGCAACAAACTCTGTTTTAGAGGATGATGTGAAAGTTCCTGTCACAAGATACTAGACATCCTGTACCAGTACCTGGTTATGACTGTAGCATCACACTTGTTCGTAGGAAATAAGTGTGATGCTACGTTTTTATTCTTGGAGGGGACATTCATCCTCCTGCTTGCTAATGTAGCTGGGTTTGATATACAATGGTGTCAGTTCTGGTCTGCCTTCTTGTAACTGCTGTTCCATTACTTCTCAAGAGACTGGACCATGAGCGAACAAAATCCCCCATCCAATAATGGAATAATGCTCCAGGAGGCCAGTAAAACAGTGAGTCTCGATAGCACAGATAAACAACTAATCGGGAAGACGCTGGGTACATGCACGCTCCAGCGTTTGCTCGGACGAGGAGGTATGGGGGCAGTCTACCTTGCGCAACAGTCACGCCCACGACGCACTGTTGCTGTAAAATTGCTGCTACCAGAGTTGTCACAAGAAACGACGAAATTTAATGAATTTCTCGTGCGTTTTCGCCGCGAGGCAGACGCGATTGCCGCGCTTGACCATGTGCATATTATGCCGATTTATGAATATGGTGAGCAGGAACATATGGCTTATCTCGTTATGCCATATGTGATGGGCGGCACATTGCGCGATATTATGGTAAAGCGCGGGAAGCTACCGCTCGGCGAAGCAATAAATATTGTTGAGCAGACTGCATCTGCTCTTGATTATGCACACGAACATGGCATTGTACATCGTGATTTAAAACCAGGAAATATCTTATTTCACGCCGATGGGCGTTTGATGCTCACTGATTTTGGCATCGCAAAAGTGGTGAGTGAGTCGGCGGAGGCAAATCTGACTGCGATGCAAACATTGACAACAGCGGGCACAATTATTGGTACGCCAGAGTATCTTTCGCCAGAGCAAGCTTCGGGGGGCATGATTGACCGGCGTGCTGATATTTACTCGCTTGGCGTAGTTCTCTTCCAGATGTTAAGTGGACAAGTGCCGTTTACTGGTACAACGCCTGTTGCTGTTGCTATCAAACACGCGATGGAGACACCCCCACAACTGGCCTTGCTAAATCCTGCCATCCCTCCCGCGGTAGAGCAGGTGATTATCAAAGCAATGTCCAAAAAACCAGAAAACCGCTACTCCTCTGCTGGGGAGATGGCGCGAGCACTGCGTGAGTCGGTGTCAATGATGGGCGCGCAAACAATCATGCAGAAAGATCCCTCGGCATCCTCTAACCTTAGGGCTGTAGGGGACGGCACAGTTCCAATTGTGCTGAGAGATAACGCGGCATTTGAAACTGTGCCCGGTGCGCCTGTTAGCGGTTTTGTCAATACACCACCTTCAGGCGAAAAAATTAATACCTCGCCAACGATTTCAGCATCTTCTACCGGAGAGGTGCAACCTGTCTCGCTTGCTAGTAGTGCCAGAGGGCCTATGTCACCCGTAGTTCCCGCCCCCACGCCACCGCAACGTCCCGCTGGCCGTGTTTCATTTTGGATTAGCATAGTGAGTGTGATCATTATTATCCTCCTGTTAGCGGGAGGAGGCGTGTTCTATTTCCACCTGTTACCGGGTGGGAAGTCAACCTCAAACTCTTCTGGGCATAGTACAGCGACAATTGGTCCGCATATTACTCCCACAAAATCTGTCGCAGCAACCCCGACGGATGTCCCGCAAAATGCCTTTCCATCACCAGCGATTCCAGTGGGCAATTTCCTCTATGGAGTGCCACAGCCGCTATGTGGTGGTCAGAGCCACCTGTGGACTCCCAATCCTGCCGTAGGAGTTTCGTGTAACAGTGGCTATACAGTCCTTACTAATACTACTGCGGGACAGGGCATAGCGGAGGCAGTCCTCAATAGTTTCTCTAATGGGAGGCCAATTCCCAACGACTATGTCTTACAGCTGCAGGTGCAGGCTACCTCATCATCCAGTAGCTCAGCTTTTGGCGTGTATTTTCGTATGCAGATGGGTGCGGGTCATCACGGAGCCTATTCGTTTATGATTCAGCCTTCAGGCTATTGGAATGCGAATAGTATCGATGATACTAGTGGTCAGCCTTCCAGTGTTCAGAGCGGAGCCGGTTATGGAATGGGTTCAGGTTTTATAACTGTTGATATCTCTGTAAAAGGAGATACCTTCAAACTCTACTATAACGGTCAGTGGCAAGGCGGCATACAGGATAGTAACTATACAAGCGGGAGCATTGGTCTGGCCGTAAGCAGTGGCGCGAGCGTGCAGGTCAAAAATTTGGTAATCTACGCGCAGCCATAAGCAGGCACAAAAAACGTCCTCACAGAAGTCTATTTGTGAGGACGTTTTTAATGTCTGCTTATGGCTGACTTGCCTCGTACATCGTTTGATTGTTAAGAATGCTCATTGGACATGCTTCAATCATCTGGTGCACGCGCTGTGGTCCAACCAGAAGAGCGGCACGCTGCAATCCCTGGGTGATAGCAGGGATGCGCCGTTTAAGACCATGTGCATCAGAGGCAATGCACGAGATCAGACCTTTTTTGAGCAACAGTTCAGCACATTTCTGCGCGCTATTGCCCTGTAAGCCCACAAGGCTGCTGGCTGTAAGCTGTGTCAGCAAGCCTTGTTGTAAGAGTCCATGCAGGCGTTCGGGATGATGTTGAATGGTACGATAGCGTTCGGGGTGGGCAAGAACAGGGATAATGCCGTTGGCAAGCAACTCGAAGATTACACGATCTGTTTCTGGTAGCCATGAAGTGTTCCACAGTTCGAGTAATAGATAACGACTACCGTTGAGCGTGGATAAGCGACCTGCATAAATATCATCAAGTAGGCCGGGCTGTATTAACGCCTCGTGTCCAACAAAGAGATGGAGCGGGATACGGTATTGGTGTAATATTGCTTGCAGGCTGGCAATACGTTCGCGAATCTCGTTAACAGGACGACGGGGAAACTCATCATTGTAATGGGGTGTTGCAACAGCGGCAGAAACGCCTTGCTGGACAAGTGCTATCGCCAATTCTAGAGCTTCTTGCAGTGTTGCGGGACCATCGTCCACACCGGGTAAGATGTGCAGGTGAATATCAATCATTGTACCTCCTCACTATCCACATAAAACTTTCTTCTATTGTACAGGAAAGTCTCATCTTTGACAATTTGCTAATCTTCCGTTATGATTTCGCTAGATGGATTTGTGTTATCTTTGCGCGTGTTACGCAATGCCTGAAGATGTAAGGGAAGAAAGCAGTGAATATTCATCGTTTCATGCGGTGGTTTGCTATAATCACCTCGTTTGGTGCATATTGGATGGTCCTATTAGGGACATTAGTGACTACAACTGGTTCGGGACAAGGGTGTGGCAATTCCTGGCCTTTCTGTCACGGCGAGATTGTTCCTGGTGTCATTTCTATTGCTGGCGTTATTGAGTACAGCCATCGTGTGATGGCGGGCGTAGATGGTTTTCTGGTACTCATCTTGACTATTGCGACCTGGTTTTTGTATAAGAAAGATTTTCGCGTCAAGCTCTTTGGTTTCCTGAGCCTGTTTTTTGTCGTACTACAAGGGGGATTGGGTGCGCTAACGGTCGTATTTGAGGGCACCTTCGCAAAAGTCTGGTTGCTTGCAATCCATTTTGGCCTTTCACTTATTGCCTTTGCCGCTGTTATTCTGCTAACGATTCGTCTGTTCCAGATTGAGCATGAGCGGCAATATCCCGATGAACCATCGTATGTCCCGGTTCCCAAACTGCAAAAACCTGTGTGGTGGATGGCTCTCTATACCTTTATTGTGGTATATACAGGAGCGTTAGTTGAGCACAGTGGTGCCGTCGTTGCCTGTGGGCAGCAATATCCTACATGTGGCTCTACGTTTCTGCCCAGCTTTACATCAATGGATGGTATCCAGCTCCTCCATCGCTATTTTGCGGGCGCACTCTGGTTCTTGATGTTGGCATTGCTGGTTGTAATTCTACGCCAATATCGCACGCGCCGCGACCTCGTGCAAGGCGGTTGGTGGGCTTTTGGCTTATTGACCTTGCAAGCCGCAAGTGGGGCAACAACGTTCTTGACCGAAGGACAGATGATTCCGGCTCTTATTCACGCTACCTTGATTACCGCCTTCTTCTCCGTGTTGTGTTTCATTGGGATGCAGGTCGGCTGGCCGCGCACTAGGAAAAAGCTGACCGAGGACGCGAAGAACCAGCAGCCAGAATTACATGCTGTTTCCTCATAACTTACGTTAGCCGTGGTTTCCCATCGCAGTTGGATAAAAACCGACCTTAAAGATGCCTCTGGCAATTCAGTCTCGCGAAATGATTGAAGGAGGTGAAGGACTTCAGTGCAGATGGCTACGGAAACCCTGGCAACAAAAAACGACGAATACCCTATTCGTCGTTTTTTGTTGCCGAAAAATGCTCGCGTTAGCGCGCACTGGCATCCTTCAGGTCCTTGCGGTACTCTTTCAAAAGTTTTTGCACTTTAGGGTCGATGACAAACATGCAGTAGGGTTGCGTGCGATTTCGATCATAATACTCTTTATGATAGCTTTCAGCCGGATAAAAATTGGTGAAAGGCGAGATCTCGGTGACAATGGGTTTCTTGTAGAAGCCCGATTGTTCGATGGAGGCTTTTGTTGCAAGTGCAACCTGTTGCTGTTCGCCATTGTGATAAAAGACGGCAGAGCGGTACTGTGTACCAACATCGTTGCCCTGGCGATTGAGCGTCGTTGGATCATGCATATGCCAAAAGATTTCCAGAATTTTCTCGTAGGAGATGATTGAAGGGTCATAGGTGACCTGAATAGCCTCTGCCGCACCTGTTTTACCTGAGCAGACGGCCTCATATGTTGGGTTAGGCACCTTGGAGGCTGCATAGCCTGAAACAACGCTCGTAACGCCCTTGAGCCGCTGAAAAACAGCTTCTGTACACCAGAAGCAGCCACTTGCCAGTGTCGCGGTATCCAATTGAGACATCTATTTCCTCACTTTATCGCTATCTATTACTCTAATACGCTGGCATATTCGCTCACTTGCCCTCCCATTTATAGCTGAGAACATGCTATACTATGGACGTGATACACATTAGGAGAGCCGGAAATTTGTGAAACGTGAAGCCTTCAGACAATAAAACAGACGAGCACGTGGAATCATTCCACGAAATTGAGCAACAATCCTCTGAAACTCCCGTGTCAGCATCGTCTCACGATCCCTATCAAGCTTTTCGCTCAAAAACTTTTTGTTTGCTTTTTGTGGGAACGCTGATTGTGACAATCGGTGAGCAGATGATCAATGTGGCAATTGGCTGGCAGATATATGAGTATACCGGGTCTGCGTTAGCATTAGGGCTGGTCGGTCTGGTGCAGGTGTCGCCTGTGCTGGTCTTCTCGCTGCTTGCTGGTCATCTGGCTGATCGCTTTAATCGCAAGATGATTGTGCTGCTGACGCAAATCTTGCTTGCCCTTGCATCCTTGGGCCTAATGATATTGGCCTATACGCATGGGTCATTACTTCTTATCTATGCATGCTTATTTATGATAGGGATTGCGATGGCCTTTAGTAGCCCTGCAACCTCGACGCTACTACCGCAGATTGTTCCTGAAGAGGCATATGGCAATGCAGCAACCTGGAGCAGTAGTGCCTGGCAGCTTGCCTCAGTGTTAGGGCCTGCGCTTGGTGGCTTTATTATTGCCCTGTCGCATGGAACAACGCTGATCTATGCTTTTAATGCGTGTGCAGCCCTCCTTTTTCTGGTGGTCATATCATTGTTGCGCATCAAACCACGTGTTGTGCAGAAGCGCGAGGAAACAGCCATCAGTTCTCTTGTTGAGGGAATACGTTTCCTACGTGACACGCGCATTATCCTCGCAGCGATTACACTGGATATGTTTGCTGTGCTTTTAGGTGGGGCGACGACGCTCTTACCAATTTTTGCGAAAGATATTTTGTATGTGGGTGCCACTGGTTTAGGTTGGTTACGCGCCGCCCCCTCTCTCGGGGCCATCAGCGTTTCTATTGGATTGGCTTATATCCCGCCTTTTAAAAATGCTGGGCGTGTACTCCTGTGGGCTGTCGCAGGGTTTGGGGTCGCGACAGTTATCTTTGGTCTTTCGCATTCGTTCTGGCTATCAATGCTCATGCTGGCTCTTCTTGGTGGTTTCGATAATATTAGTGTGGTTATTCGTAGTACCCTCTTGCTGACGCGCACGCCCGATGAGTTGCGTGGGCGTGTCGCATCCGTCAACTCGCTTTTTATTGGCGCGTCGAATGAACTAGGTGGTTTCGAGTCTGGTTTAGCTGCGCAATTCTTGGGACCTATGGTTGCTGTTGCTGGGGGAGGAGTGGGAACTGTTCTGGTTGTGCTCTGTGTCGCTCTGATCTGGCCTGAGATGCGCCGTTTAGGTGTGCTGCATGAAAGCAAGACCTGAAATGAATGATATTCGTCTTCATATTGATGAGTATTCGCGATACTCCCCACTTTTGAGAGGAAAAGATGTATGTTAACCTGGGTTGGTAGAATACTCTACCGTTTTCGCGTAAGTGCCCTCCTCATCGCAATGGCGATCACGCTGGTCGCGGCTCTTTTTGGCAGTGGCGTTTTTGACGCCCTTAAAGGTACATCCTCTATTGAAGACCCACATAGCCAGTCAGCGCAAGGACAGGCATTGCTTGACTCAAAACTGAATGCCGATGCAATTGATGTTGTTATCTTAATGAGTAGTTCTACGTTGCACGCTACTGACCCTGCATTTACGCAGGCTGCTACGCAACTCCTCACCACTCTCAAGGCGCGACCGCAAGTGGCCTCAATCACATCGTATTACTCGACACAAGATAGCTCTCTCATATCGCGTGATGGGCATGAGACAATTGCGCTGCTCCAATTAGCAACCAAAGGCGAGCGTGACAGCAACTACAACGCTATTGCTCCTCTTATAACCTCACCTGTGCTGCATATCACGCTTGGCGGTAGTGTAGTTGCCGATATGCAGTTTAACCACCAAGTGAGCACTGACCTGAGCTTCGCGGAAACTATCACACTACCGATTGTAGTAATCATGCTGCTGTTTATCTTTGGTAGCCCGATTGCCGCACTCCTTCCTCTCCTTATTGGTGGTATCGCAATAGCATGTTCGTTTTCGGTTTTACGGATCTTGACAAATTTTATTGGCGTCTCCAGCTTCGCCATCAATGTGACCTCGTTTATTGGTTTGGGGCTTGCTATCGACTATTCGCTGTTTATTGTGACGCGCTTTCGCGAAGAGCTAGCGGCAGATGAGCGCGATGTGATCGGAGCCTTGCAACGCACAATGGCGACGGCGGGCCGCACGATTATTTTTTCTGGCCTGACCGTTGGCACTAGCCTGATTGCACTGCTCCTCTTTCCAGAGGTGTTGTTGCAGAGTATTGGCTTGGCGGCGATTGCGACCGCGTTAGTGGCAATGCTGGCGGCCCTGCTGGTATTGCCTGTTTTATTAGCTTTGCTAGGGCGAAACATCAATCTGCTCTCCTTCGCACGCCTGTTTCGTCGTCGGACTACCCATAAACACGCACAGGGAGCGTGGTATCGTCTCTCGTATCGTGTGATGCGCTGGTCGCTTCCTGTAACGATAGTGACGGTTGCACTCCTGCTGTTTCTTGGCTCGCCTTTTCTGCATGCTTCGTTCTCGACGGCGGATGAGAGCGTGTTGCCTCCTGGTTCCTCGTCCGCAATTGTCTTGCACCATTTGAAATATGATTTTCCTAATCAGAATGGGAGTGAGATTGATATTGTGGTTCGCACGAATGGCACAGCCACGTCTTCAGGAAATCTGGCCCTCCTCTCATTCTATGTGCAGAAAGTGCAGGCAATTAAGGGGATTACCAATGTCCGCAGTCTGGTCAGTGTCGACCCCCGTATCACGCTGGGCGAATATCAGCAAATTTACGCCTATCCTCAAGCGAGTCCACAAATTGCCTCTGTTGCGCATCTTCTGGCAAATGGCAACCTCTCGAAAGTTATTGTGCAAACGAATTACGCATTTACTTCTGCTGATGCGCAGCGGGTTGTACGCCAGATTCGAGCATTGAGCGTTCCTGAGGGCATAGTGACATTCGTTGCGGGGAGTACGGCTGCACAGATGGACCTCTTTTCCAGCTTGCGTACGACTATTCCCTATGCACTGCTTGTGATGATTTCTGCGATCTTCGTATTGCTCTTCCTGCTGACTGGCTCACTAGTTATGCCACTCAAAGCCGTTATTCTGAATGTGTTATCGCTTTCTGCGACCTTTGGCGCGTTGGTCTGGATTTTTCAGGATGGGCATCTGGCAAATGTATTGGGCTTTCAATCGGTGGGCAGCTTAGATAGCACGCAGCCAGTCTTGGTTTTCGCAATTGCGTTTGGTCTCTCCATGGATTATGAGGTGTTCTTGCTCAGTCGTATCAAAGAACAGTTTGATAAAACGGGTAATAACCGTGAATCTGTAGCAATAGGTTTGCAGCGGACAGGGCAACTTATTACCAGTGCGGCCCTGCTGTTAACGGTCGTAGTAGGCGCATTTGCCACTTCAAAGCTCGTACTGATTCAGCAGATTGGTCTGGGGGTGGCACTGGCAATTATCATGGATGCGACACTTGTGCGTGTTTTACTCGTGCCCGCGATGATGAATCTGCTGGGTACATGGAACTGGTGGGCACCGCGTCCACTACAGGCACTTCAGGAGCGTATTGGCTTGAAGGAACATGTGTCTGTAGATGTGCAACAGGACTACGCTGTCGTGCATCTTGTAGACGTGGAGCAAGAGGGCGAGCCTGTATAAAGCGGGATGAGGAAGCGAAAAGGCAGGGCGATGATAACTGTCGCCCTGCCTTTTCGCGTGCCATACGTGGCGATCTTGCTACTTAGGCGCGCAGCAGTGGGCGTGTGAGACAGGTAGCCCCGCCCTCGGCTTTAAGCGAGATTTCGTTGCCCTTATAGGTCATAACAACACAGCCTGCGTCTTCCAGCCGACGTTTTGTAATAGGATTCCCTTCTAACATGATGCAGCGACCGGGAGCAGTTGCCAACACGTTTGGTCCCATTGTGAGAAATTCATGCTCTGGGACCTCGATTACGCGAAAGTTGCGCCGCTGTAGTTCTTGCCAGAAAGAAACCGCCATTAACGAAGGATAGACAACGGCCAGTTGCTCATCGACGATGCTGATCAAAGAAAGCAGGTGCAGGCAGGCATCTGGCCCGGTGTAGTAGGGCAATTCGACGGGGATGACATGCACACCGATGGGGTCAAGAGCCTCATGCAACTGGCGGAGGCCCTCGGCATTCGTGCGAAAGCCTTGTCCAACAGCCAGTGTGTCATGAGCGAGCCAGAGCAGGTCGCCACCTTCTGCGCGTGCCTCGCCGTGCAGCGTGTAGAGCGTGGGGATGCCAAGTGCCTCTAGCTGTTGCGCCATCGCCGCCTCTTCTCCACGTCGCTGTTGTTTCCCCATCGAGAGGATAATCGCCCCTTGCTCAGTAATCAACACGGGATCGAAGACAAAGATGCTATCGGCTCGTTCTGGCTGCGGCACGTCGTGGTGAATAACCTCGGCCCCCGCGTCACGTAGCAAGGCAACGAGGGCATCGTGTTCTTGCTGTGCGTTCGGCAGATCTGGACGACTAGCGTAGTGCCAGACCTGTGGGTCCTCTACGGCAAACGCCTCGTCTGGGCGTTTTACCAGTACGGTCCGCAATGGCGCGATCATACTCTGACAACCATACTTGTTCATCGGTGTGTCCTTTCGCTTATCTTTTTAGCCCCAGCGTTGGCGCAGGCGTGGCAGGATCTCCTTCGCGTATAACTGAAGGAAGCGCGACTGGTCATCTCCTGGCGCATGGAAGATGAGATGGGTAAACCCTAGCTTGATATAGTGTCCAACCTGTTCGACATGCTCCTCAACGTTGTCGGAGACAAGCCAGCGGCGATGCGCCTGATCGGCAACCGTTTCTGCCCGTTTTTCCATCTCGCGT
Organism: Ktedonobacterales bacterium; assembly: GCA_027451525.1. Classification (GTDB taxonomy): domain Bacteria; phylum Chloroflexota; class Ktedonobacteria; order Ktedonobacterales; family Ktedonobacteraceae; genus DTNP01. Next base: position 15,120 of record DAIDJF010000007.1, on the reverse strand, counting down.
GCATCGTGGATCGTTACCTTCTCTTCAGCGGGTAGCGCGAGAGCGGCCCAGATGCGCGTATCCGCCATTGCGCGCGCTTTATCGGTATCGAACGAGACCTTGACTTCAATTGTGCGCTCGATAGCCGAAGGATCACGGCCCGCTGCTTTGGCACCCTCTTCTACTGCTGGTAAGAGTTGGTCACGATACAGTTCGTCACCTTTGCCAGAGGTGCAGATGAAGCCATCGCCAGTGCGTCCCGCGAATTTTGCCGCGACAGGGCCACCCGCGCTGATATAGATGGGAACAGGCTGCTCTGGCTTATCATAAATTGTGGCGTTAAGCGTGTGGTAATACTGACCATTGAACGTTACCATCTCTTCTGTCCAGAGACGGTGAATAAGTTCTACAGACTCACGTAAACGCGCTAAACGCTCTTTTGTAGCGGGCCATTCTGCTGCTGTCACCGCGACCTCGTTCAGCGATTCGCCAGAGCCAACACCCAGGATGATACGACCCGGGTAGAGCGCACCCAACGTCCCAAATGCCTGCGCGACTATCGCGGGCTGATAGCGAAATGTGGGTGTTAACACGCTGGTGCCGAGGATAACGCGCTTGGTACGCTCGGCGGCGGAGCCAAGCCATGAGAGCGCAAACGGTGCGTGACCGTTCGTGTGACGCCAGGGTTGGAAGTGATCACTAATCCAGACGCTATCGAAACCGCAATCTTCAGCCTCAGAGGTGAAATCTAGCAGTTGGCGCGGGCCAAATTGCTCAGCTGACGCTTTATAACCGAGCTTTAAGGGAAAAGTTGTCATGATGATCCTTTCTATGTCATAGCGAGTGCTAGTTAGTATACTATTTAAATCGGTGCGGATTTCCCTTCATGTGGATACGGTTGGAATGGAAATCTCTGCTGATACAGAGATGCTGTATTCGTCACTATAGTATACTACATTGCTGGCAACCTCTTTCGAGTAGCAACGTTTAGCGTGTATAATACCCAACAAGAGAGCGTGGGCGATGGATTGATTTCATCATGATCCAGAAATATAAAAGGATAGCGGCGTGAGCGACGAATTACTGAATCATCAATTGGGGAGCTACCGACTGGTACAACGACTAGGGCGCGGTGCGTTCGGTAGCGTCTACCTGGGCAAACATTTTTTGCTAGAGCATAAGCCACCTGTTGCAGTCAAAGTTCTGAATACGACTTTGACCTCTCAAGAGGAGCTTGATCGCTTTTTTCAAGAGGCTCTGATCCTCGATAAATTGACACACCCAAATATTTTGCAAGTGCTGGACGCAAATATTTATGAGGGCTATCCCTTTTTTGTCGCGGAATTGGCTTCCAATGGTTCCCTGCAAGACAGGCTTGAGGATGCAGATGGCTATGCGTTTCCTCTTACTGAGGCGATTCGTATTCTGACACAGGTCGGACTTGCCTTGCAGTACGCGCATGATCTAGATATTATTCATCGCGATTTGAAACCTGCAAACATTTTGTTTAATGCGCAGGATGACGCGCTCCTGGCAGATTTTGGTATTTCTGTACAGCTGCACAAAACGGGGCGTGTAGATAAAGTTGGTACACCGATTTACATGGCTCCTGAACAGTTTAAAGGGCTAATTAGTAAGAAGAGTGACCAGTATTCTTTGGCGTGTGTAGCCTATGAGTTGCTCACAGGTCGCCTGCTGTTTACTGCTGATGATCCCTATGAGATCGGCTATAAACACATTTACGAGCCACCGCTTGAGTTGCGTGCGATCAATCCCACAATTCCTGATGAAATCGAACAAGTCGTATTAAAGGCACTGTCGAAGGACCGTGATGATCGCTATCCCAACATTGAAGATTTCGTGGTCGCGCTGCGTGTGGCTGCGGGATTATCCACGGAAATGCAGGCAGAGACGCCAGAAATATATACGGTCAATCAAGGGATCGATGTAGTACCAAATCCTCCCACTGCGCATACAACAGGAGCGCAAGGGCAACATACTCCCCATCTCAATATCTCTTTTGATGGGCAATACTCTAGAGACCTGCCGTCTCAACCAATGCCCCAAAGTGTGCCATCGCCCGCAACCGGGCCACGTTCAGAACGTGCTGTCTCCAGTTCTGGTGCGCAGCGGGCAAGTGTGCGCTTAACACATCTTTGGAGTAGAGCAACTGACCTGGACCATACATATTTTGCGGAACCCACGATTAGTGATGGGTTGATCTATGTTGGCACGTATACCACAACGGAACACCATACAGAGGGGCACTTCCAGGTTCAATGCCTTGACGGTGCCACAGGTCAACTGCTGTGGGCTTTCAAAGTAGAGCAAGGCGTGTGGTCCGCCCCTGCGGTTGCTGATGGTATCGTGTTTGTCTGTACCAGTCAGCGGGATGCGCATGGCAAGATTTACGCATTGGATGCGCGCACGGGCGAGAAAATCTGGGCATTAGGGACAAAAGAGGCACTGCTAGCATCGCCACAGGTGCTTGATGGCACGGTCTATATCTACTCGCAGCACGCACTCTATGTGTTAGATGCTGAAAATGGGCAGAGACGCTGGGCTGTTGCTGTGGATGAAGAGGTATTTGCTCCGCCGACGCTCCTTGATGGCGTGGTGTATGTGAGCACAAAGACCGGAAAATGCTATGGTTTAGACATGGTAACGGGCCATCATCGGAGCGCGTTCTCGGATGTGGGCAATATCTACGCGGTCGGTCAGGCACAAGACGGTGTGATCTGTGTGGGCCTGTATAATGATGGCTTGTATGGTGACGAAGTTGCAGGTGGTAAGACACTCTGGTATTCCATGATCGATAAGCAGTTATCAGGAGCGGGTTTGACAATCGCGCAACAGACGATTTATGTTGCGTCACACGGTGGCTATAGCGATAGTGCGCGTGAACGATTGTTTTCGATCAACATCAATACAGGACAGCAAAATTGGGTTGCGACGCTGCGTTCTATTGCGGTGGCTCCGCCCGTTATCTCTAACGAGGTCGTGTATGTCAGTACATTTAGCGGTGAGATACACGCGATAGATGCAAAACAGGGCAAATTATTAACATCAATGAGCGTAGGTAGCAGGAAACCGACCAGACCAGCGGTCGCTGATGGTCTGGTCGCCGTCTGCATTGGTGATCTCCATGCATACCGTCTGTCATGATGACAGCGTGTGTTGCCTCTTATAAGCCGAGCGTTGCAAGCATAACTGCTTTGGCGGTATGCAAGCGGTTCTCGGCCTGATCAAAGACAATGGATGCGCTGGATTCAAAAACTTCTTCAGTAACTTCTAGCGCGTCCAGACCATATTTCTCATAAATTTCTTTGCCGAGCTTGGTTTCGGTGTTATGCAATGCTGGCAGACAGTGCATAAACTTGGTGGCGGGATTTTGCGTCGCCGCCATCAGCTGACTATTGACCTGATAAGGGAGCATGGTCTTGATACGTTCGCCCCAGAGTGTCGAGGGGTTGCCCATTGAAACCCAGACATCGGTGTAGAGGAAGTCACAGCCCTGGACGGCCTCTGCGACGTTTTCTGTAACCAGAATGCGCGCTCCCGTCTCACTGGCAACACTATATGCCAGATCCAGGCGATGCTCTTGCGGCCATGTGCTGGCAGGGCCTGCAAGTCGGATATCCATCCCCATTTTCGTGGCCCCAATGAGTAGAGAATCCGCCATATTATAGCCGATGTCGCCTAGAAAGCAGAGCGAAACAGCCTCTAAAGGCTTATGCGTATGTTCTTGAATAGTCAACAAGTCGGCTAAGACCTGAATTGGGTGAGCTTCATCGGTCAAACCATTCCAGACTGGAACGCCGGAGTAGCGTGCGAGTTCCTCAATAGCGGTCTGTGTAAAGCCACGGTATTCGATGCCATCATACATGCGCCCCAGCACGCGCGCGGTGTCCTTCATTGTCTCCTTGCTGCCAATGTGCGAGCCGCTAGGGCCAATATAGGTGATGTGCGCTCCCTGGTCGGTAGCGGCAACCTCGAAGCTACAGCGCGTGCGCGTCGAGTCTTTTTCAAAGATCAAGGCGATCTGCTTGCCTTTTAGATGTTGTACCTCTGTTCCCGTACGTCGGGCTGTTTTTAGTTCGGCAGAGAGCTGTAACAGAAAGGCGATTTCTTGTGGAGAAAAATCGTCCAGCGTCAGGAAATTCCTGTTACGCAAATTAAAGCTCATATGTATGTCTCCTGTTTCCCCGTTGCGCGAAGAAGAATGTGAAGAGAGATGCAAGAGAGAAAGTGCATCTCTGCTACACGTGGTTGTTTGCAATGTTCCAATTGTGCAACAATCGAGGCGTATAATGCAATATGGAAAATGCATAGAAAGATAGTGGCCTGTAGTGCAAGTCAGCAACAGAGTTGGAGATAGCCAGCGGCACGCGGCACTCTGAGACGAAGAATCTCCCACCACTCCGCTTCCAGCATATGCTGAATAGCGGGATCGTAGGTACTGAGAGAGGCCAGATGATCGAGGGCATGGGCGATAACATTCAGAAGTTCGATGTGCGCAGGTGGAAAGAGGTGATCGCCATATTGCATAGCGAAGTTGTAAATTGGCTGAAGAGAGATGCTTCCCTGGGCTGTCCTGTGATGGAGCCATTCGCCTTGTGGCAATACTGCTAGATAGGTCAGGAGTAAGTGGTCACTGGTATGGTCATAACGCCACGAGGTCGAATGAACGATTGCTTGATCGAGTGGAATGCTATCGCCAAAGAAATCCGCAAGCTGGCGTAGGACAACTGCATTAGGGTGAACATGAGGCACATTTTGAATGAGCCAGGGCATAGATGAGGCTCCCCGTTGAACAAGTACGGGGCGGTGTGCTTGAATAGTAACAGGCAACAGTTCATAGCAGATAGCAGTCATAGAGATAATCCTTACACATTGTCTAGTACGCGGAACGATGCTCTTATGTGAAGCGAGGTATGGGCAAGCTCCCAGTGCTAGAGTACACACGCTTTCCACTGTGTGAACACGCAAATGTTAGGTAGCGCGTAATACTCTCATATGTCACTTGTTGATGTTTTTGTAGAGATGAACTGTGGGAGCGGTACGGAACAGGTTGCTAGAATGCGCTGCGCGAAAAAATTAGCCCTGGAGGCAACAGCAGAGATTGTGCAAGGAGGAACAGTAGAGGGGTGAACGGTGCGTAGTAAAAAATGTACGCGAGGATGTTTTTAAGGTGATATCATCTGTCAGAAAAGGTTGTGTATGCCGCAATGCGCGCGGTTCGATCGGTATAGAATGTGTCATCACGATGTGTCCCTTCATCTTTCAACCACACGAATAAAAAAGTAACTAGGTATTAGTGTATGTACGATAGGGAGCTTTGTCAATAGCGATTTCTTATAGACTTGTGAAAGTGTAACAACCCGATAGGGGGATTCGTGAGGAACATAGCCTTGATCTGCAGGAAGCTGAAAAATGAAGTATTTCTCTTATAGAGAGAAGGAGGCATTTTTAGATGTTATGGTATTGCAAGTTTAAATGGCATCCAGAGACAACCCGCGAGCAGGTTACAAAGCGTATTGTACGGCAGCATGAGCAGGGGACAAATCATCCTGAGCGTATCAAGGGGTGGTACAATTTGGCGGGCGGTGGAGCAGGATTTTTGCTTGTTGAGACCGACAATCCACACGATCTCACTGTTTTTCTGCAACCATATATGGACTTGATAGATTTTGATGTTCACGCGATCTATCCAGTAAATTATCAGGAATTCATCAAGCAAATTCAGCAGGAGCCGCAGACGGCAGGCGTAAGATAATGCTAAGGGTTGCTTATGCAACTAAAATGTAATGCACTACATGGAGCACACGGTAAAAACTGTGTGCTCCATGCTGTGTTGGCGCAATTTTATAAGGTGGTTGTTCCTCTTCGAACTAAATCGCGCTCCCAGCCATGTGCAAAAGTGCGATCTTCGATAGTCTCACCACTTGGCAGTGTAGAGGTTGTGATATCTTCTGGGCGTAAGTCCGCTCCAATTTTGCAGTTGCGTCCTACGATCAGGTTCTCAGGCAAGTGGGCGCGTTTGCCAATCAGCGTGATGCCTGTATTCAGGCGCGAGGGTTCAAGTTTATTGGGGGTCATATCGTCGCCATGTCCAATATGGCTGTTTTTGCCGACAATCACCTCTTTATCTAGAATAACACGATCAATCACACTATTGGCCCCGATCACACAGTCAAACAAGATAATTGAGTCGCGAATGACGGCTCCCTCTTCGACAATCACGCCGGGCGAAAGGACGCTCCGTTCAACGTGGCCCTTGATAATGCACCCATGCGAGATGTGACTACTTACGACCTGACCACTGCTGCGGATATGGGCGGGAGGCCGCTCTTCGCTACGGGTGTGAATAACCCAGGATGGGTCATACAGGTCAAACGATGGCTGATCACTGAGGAGGGCCATGTGGGCTTCCCAGTAGGATTGTATCGTGCCAACATCTTGCCAGTAGCCTGTAAAGGGATACGCATAGACGCGCTCTCCGCGTTCCATCATGGATGGGATGATATTGCGTCCGAAGTCGTGCTGTGTCGAGTTATCTGTGCGTGCGTCTTCAATCAGTACACGCATCAGTGTTTCGCGGTTAAATACATAAATACCCATTGAGCCGAGGTTACCACGTGGCGCGCTCGGTTTCTCCTCAAACGAGAGCACCTGCCCTTCGGCTCCAGTCTCTAAAATACCGAAACGCGGTCCTTCTTCAATAGGGATCACGACAGCACCGAGCGTTACATCGGCGTTGTGCTGTTGATGAAAGGTGATCATCGGCGTATAGTCCATGCGATAGATGTGGTCACCTGCTAAAATCAGCACATAATCGCAACGGGTTTCCATAATGAAGCTCAGGTTTTGGTAGACTGCATCCGCAGTCCCCTGATACCAATCCGACTCCTGTCGTCCAATATACGGTTGTAGTAAACGAATGCCGCCTTTTTGTCGGTCCAGATCCCAGGGTTTACCAATACCGATATGGTCGTGTAATGAATGGGGACGATACTGTGTCAGCACGGCAACATCAGCGATGCCGGAGTTGACGCAGTTGCTCAAGGCAAAATCAATGATGCGATACTTTCCTGCAAATGGAACGGCGGGTTTAGCGCGTTTTTGTGAGAGGAGACTTAACCGCTCACCCTGCCCACCTGCGAGAATGACCGCTAGCACTTTACTCATAGCACAGCTCATCCTTTCTCTGCGAAGCCTCTATCTGCGCAATGAAGATAGATACGCTTTATTATATCCTATAGAAGTCCTGTGATTGCAAAACAGCGGTGTTCTTTCTCTAAGAAGAAGTTAGATGATATGATGACTCCATTACGGAGTTCATCTGAGCGTGTATGGTAATGAAGACAGAGGAGGCGCGTTTGAACATTTTAATGGTCGCGACTGAAGCCGTCCCTTTTGCCAAAGAGGGGGGCGTTGCCGATGTTATCGGTAGTCTGCCACAAGAATTGGCGCGTTTGGGCCATGATGTGCGGATTATTCTGCCCCGCTACGGTATTATTGACCCCGTCTATTGGAATTTACATCCTACAGGAATAACGCGAACATTTTATTTTGCCGGGCATGAACAAACGGTCTCACTCTGGGAAAGCAAGCTGCCTGACTCATCGGTGGTTGTCTATTTGCTAGAGCATGGTTGGTTCTTTGGGCGTCATCCGCGCCTGTATCTCGGCCTGGATCAGCGTGAGGAGCAGTGGCGATTTATCCTGTTTTGTAGAGGTTTGTTGGAACTATTTCCTCATACAGGCTTTGTACCTGATATCATCCACTTGAATGATTGGCAGACCGCTCCCTGCGCCGCCTATTTACGTAGTACATATCGCCATCTGCTACGGAAAGGGGCTATGCGCATCATTTATACGATCCATAATTTGCAATATCAGGGATTGTGGGATCCATCAATTCTTGACGAGGTTGGTCTGAATCCGGCCCAGGTTTTTATTAGTAGCGGCCTTGAGTTCTGGGGCGATGTGAACTGGATGAAGGCAGGTATCATGTATGCTGATGCCTTAACCACTGTATCGCATCGCTACTCTGAGGAGATTCAGACGCTCGATTATGGCTGGGGACTCGACGAGGTGTTAGCGCAACGCCGTTCGCGCCTCTTTGGGATTCCCAATGGGCTGGATTGGCACGCCTGGAATCCTGAAATTGATACGATGATCGCCGCACACTACTCCGCAGAGGCCCCAGGAGAGAGCGTCGAAGAGGCAAAAAAACACAATCGTAGTGCGCTACGGCAAGAATTTGGTTTACCTGATGACCCTGTATTGCCGGTTGTCGGCATCGTGAGCCGATTGGTTGATCAAAAAGGCTTTGATTTATTAGCTGCTCTGACGGCTGAGTTACGTCAATTGCCTTTGCAACTGGTCGTATTAGGCAATGGGCACTGGCAATATGAGCAGATGTTCCGCGAATTAGCAGCTACTACAGATAAAGTGCGCGCGCACATCGGCTTTGATAGTGCGCTTTCGCATCGTATTTATGCTGGCTCAGACTTCTTCTTAATGCCGAGCGCATTTGAGCCGGGCGGTTTGGGCCAACTCATTGCTCTACGTTATGGAACGCTGCCCATCGTCCATGCAACTGGTGGGCTGGCTGATACGGTAACGGATATAGATGCCGACCCGACGCATGGAAACGGCATTAGCTTTGCAGACTATTCGCCTGCGGCCTTGCTTGATGCGCTTCAGCGAGCATTACGTCTCTATGGAGAGCGCGAGCGTTGGCCTGAGTTACTTACGCGCGCGATGGGCTATGACTCGCGCTGGTCTGCCAGTGCTAGTGCATATAGCCAGTTATATCAGCGCGTGCTACGCTGCTTGCCACATTAAGAGGGTGCGCAAACGTTGTCACTGCGAAGTGGGCGAGAGTGTCTTGCATCCAGGGCGTCTGGTGTATCTGCTCAAGCGTCAATGTTGTTGGTAGCGGCGGGCGTGTATGCTCGTCGCTTGCGCTCAGGCGCGTACAGGATTTATGGAAGATATCGCAGACAGCATAGTAATGGCTGAGTCCCGGCATAACAATCGGCGATGTGGCATCTGCGATATGCGTGCGTCCATCTGGGAAGGTGAGTACGCGCCGTGAGCCTCTGGCGGGATGAGAGCAGTGGCGGCACATCGTAGCAAGCTGAAAGGTTTGCCAGCCAGGGAGGAAACGAGCCATCAGTAACACATGATGCATGTGGGTGAAGGGATCTGCCTTGAAATCGTAGTCAATGCCGTTCATGACGATAGAAAAACCTGCCTGCTGTAACTGAAGTAGTCCGGCAATGGCCTCTAGCGGTGTTTGTTCCGTGAAAAGCTGTATCTCGTCGATGCACAACAGGTCGGTATTCACTGGTGTAATGCCTCTGGCGGCGAGTTGATCACGAATTGCATGTAGGCTGTTTGACGTGACGACAAGGGCGGGCATCTTCTTATGTGGAAAAGCACGGCTAACAACAAAGCCTGCATCTGGCGTCTCTCCACGCTGGTGTGCATCTCCAACAGCATGAGCGGGCATCATAAATAAGGTACGCACGCCGCGTTGCTGCATCTGCCAGGCAAAAAGCGTCATGTTCTTTGTCTTTTCAGTCTGCATACTCTCTGCATGGATAAATAATACTGGCGTGATGCCACTGGCATGAATCATGCGGTAAGCGGTTGCAAGTTGCTGTTGCAGTAGGTCTGGTGTGGGGGTTACTAGTTTATCCAGGCTGTTTGTTTGTTCGCGCAGAAGATAGAGGGGATGTTTGGGAACATCGAGACTATAGGGGTCATGGTGTTCCCAAGAATAATGGGCGAACTGGTCAGATGTTTGAGCGTATTCTTCCACGTAAAATATCTCTACCGTTTCTGATTGATCTCTTTTGACATACCATATGACGACCCATGCTACCGCGCAAGAGGTAGCCTGTCGCGTGGGCATTCACGCTGTCCAATAGGATGGGCTGTAGAAGCATTATAACATGTCTCAGCTTAGCGGCATAGCCTCAACAACGTGGCACGCTCTGTTAGTGGGTGAGATTGGCTGGAAGTAGTCGTTCAACAATGATGACATCACGCCATACACCATCCAGTTGTGCGTGTTTATAGTACACACCAACCTCGCGAAAATTGAGTGTGCGCAAGAGACCTCTACTAGCTGTATTCTCGACGAAGACGCGCGAAACGAGTTTCCAGAAACCGGCCTCTTCCGCTGCATGAATGAGTGCCTCGCCGGCCAGACTGCCAGCTCCCTGATGGCGATTTTCTCGTTTGACGTAGACTGAACATTCGGCGATGCCCGCGTAGCACTCGCGGCTACGATACGATGAGGTAGAGGCAAAGGCGATAATGCCTTGCTCATCTTCAACGACGAGAATGGGGTGCGTGCCATCAAACCAATCCCGGATATCTTCTGCCGTGCGCAAACGAGTTTCAAACGTCGCGACGCGATCTTCAATACCCTGATTGTAAATAAGCGCAATGGCTGCTGCATCTTGCAGCGTGGCGGGTCGTGCTTGCATGAGCGAAATCTCCTTGATATGCCTGTATACTGGTTTTTCCCTTCTGCTAGAAATAATATACAACATCAAGCTTATAAGCTGGAAAGTGATTGTTGTTTGTGTTGTAACGGCGGGATTACAAAATTCGTGAGCAACGTAGATATGATGATCCTGTTCTGTTGTACATGTGGTAGATGAGTGTTAGAGTGTTAAGGAGCAACGTCATGAGTATGGTCCCTAGAGACCCATTTGAAACACTGACTCCATTGCGAGATGCGGTCGGTCGGCTTTTTGAGGAAAGTTTTGTCCGTCCACGCTTTGAGCTTTTTGCTGGTCAGGTTTTTCCTGTAGATATCCGCGAGACAGAAGATAAGCAGCAATATGTGCTTGAAGCATCGCTGCCGGGCGTCAAACCAGAGGATATACAAGTTACTGCTGAGGGCGATACAATAACTATTCGTGCCACCAGTAAGATGGAAAAGGAGAAAAAAGGTAAGGGAACGTATGTACGGCGCGAGCATTACGAAGGCGAAGTAAGCCGCACTATCACGTTGCCTACGCTAATCGATGCCTCGAAAGTGCAGGCCTCCTATGAGCAAGGTGTTTTGATGCTACAAGTTCCTAAATCCGAAGGCACGAAACCGAAGCAGATCCCCATCAAAGTCAAACAGGAAGCTGGCACGCAGTAGGTGATACATCACTGTTCATCGCACCCCTTGCTGAAAATATTCGTATAGCCATGAGACTGGAAAGAAGCTCGTTCTTTCCAGTCTTTTTGTGAATGTCCCTTTTCTGGAGCGACCTTTTATCAGTGGGTGAAAAAATTTTATCAGCAGAGCGGCCTGATGAGAGAGCAATTGAGGCTCGCCACTCAGCGTGTCTCACTTACTCCATGCAAACAAGCAGAAATATATATCAGCAACGTACAATGCCTTCTTTTTTTACAAAAGCCGTGCAATTTAGGAAACATTGGTTAGACGGTAATATTAGTGGTTGAGATATCTTAACATACGAGTGGTACTTATTAGTGAACTTCAAGAAAATGCTGTAGCAGAGTAAAATCGTTGTGTTACTATTTCCTCAGGACTCATGTTTATGCAAAGCGTGTCAAAAAATTTCACCGTGTGCTAGCTAACTATAGAGGGATGAGTATTCATAAGGCTCACGGTGTTAAGCGTTATCAGCGACAGCTTTGCGTGAGATACCCAGGCAGCAGCAAGGGTCTCTGTAAACAGTAGAAGTTGCTTCAGCCTATTTGAAAGAGGTCTAGGAAAAGATGCTTACAAAGCCACGTGATCCCGTAAAGATGCTAGGAAATGCTCCATCGTCGCGGAGAAAGAGCCGCTTCTCACCACTGATGCTTATTGGCGCAATTGTCACCGTGCTTGTCGTATTCATTGGTGTCGGTGTATTTGCTTTTCAGCAATATCAGGCATCACACGCGGCAGCAGGTGTAAATATGAGTTGTACCCTCGTGATACCTGCCAATCCCTTATCGGCAACTGGTCTGGCAACACCCTATCAGCTTGCCACTGCCAATGCTGCCAATGGTCCCTGTAACGAGGCCAACCCTAATCAGTCGGCTTTTGTCATGGCTGATATTCTGAACCCAGCCACTGGTCAGATCACTAATTACAATCCTTTGGTTATCAATCAGGGTAGCCAACCTGCCATCGCTCCAACTGCTCCAGTACTGCCTGCCAATGCTGTTGTAGGCATCTGGTTCGGCTTCAATGGCAACGTGCTGACTTTACAAAATAATGCCCGCACAAAAGGACATGGTCGTCGCTTCAATGGAATGTTGTCTGTACAAGGGGGCACCAATGGTAACTGCGTCAATGGTCTGCCTGGCTCTCCCTTTGGACAGTTTGGCTACTGTAACGCCCCTGCATTCTTCACTGCAGCCAATACTGCGATCCAGGCCGGGTTGCTCAAGGTTCCTGCCATAGGAACAGCTAAAGATGGGCAGGCGTGTCCCACAACCGAAAATTTCTCGATTGTTGACATGGATCAGAGCGACAACGTGCAGACGCAGTATCTGGTCAATGCCAATGGTCAGACTGCCCAGCTTACCGCTGCTAATCAGGCCGCATTGCCGAATGCGACTGTGCTGGGCAATCCGAGTGATAATGCCCTGCTGACCAGATTTGTTGATCCTGCTCTGGGTTGCACTCCCTGGACTGTGCCAGACCTGGCGAACAACAATACGCCAATCGCCACGTATGCTACTGATGCTTTGCAGGCGATGGCTGATCAACAGGCTCCGATAGCTCTGGTTCCTGGTGGGGACGATATGACGCTGGTAAATGGTCAGCAACGCCTGGCAAAGACCAACCTCTATCGCGTTGGGGCTGATCAGCCTCCTGCCGCGTCGCTCACTGGTACTACTGCTACCGATGCTAACACCACTACGTATTGTCAGAATCTGGTGAATGTGGCACTGCCACGCTTACAACTCGATATGACACTGTTCCAGAATCAAGCATCACCTGATAATGGCATGACAGCGACGAACCTCTTCGGTTTCCTTGCCAACCGCTTGAATGTTACCTTGAGTGCCAATGGTTTGAATTGTGTTGGTCTCCTCAATATCCAAAACCCTGTGACATTGATTACCAATGGCAATGGTGTGGTGACCTCTGCCATGATTGCTACCCAGCCTTTACCTGCTAATGGGAATGGGAATGGTGGAGTCACAGCCACCGCGACGACCACAACAGGTACAACAACAGCCACGGCAAATACTGTGACAGGGACAGTCAACGTCACTCTGAATACCAATGCTGGCAATGCTCAGGTCGCTCTCAATCTTACGATTGCGAACTTTGCAAACCAGACGTTCTTTGTGAATGTCAAAAACTCGGCCACAGGCACTCTGGTCCTGCACCAGAGAGAAAATACTGGTGGCAACGGCGCAAACACAGCTTCTACGGTAATCAATAGGTTGCGCGGTGTAGCTACTATACCAAACGATCTGGTTGTATCCATCACAGATGTCAACGGGAATGTTCTCGGTTCTGCACCATTGGTCTCCAATGGCCCTACAGCAACCGCAACATTTACGGGCATGGCTGCTACAGCAACCCCAATAGGCTAGTAACGAACGTAACCCAGATAACAGTTAACTGCTAAGAATGAGTATGATACACCCAAAAACCAGGTCTCCCAAATCAGAGAGACCTGGTTTTTGGGTTATTATGACATCCCATGAAACGTTTTGAGGCAAAATGATTTGGAGGGTGGAGTATAACAGAAAGAGAGGGTCAATAATATAAGAAAGGCAATGGTATTCTTGTGTATACTCTAACTCATCATTTACCGCGCCTATTTACCTCATTGCGTAGTCACGTTCGTCCCTTTTCTTCTCGTGCAGTCTGGGGGTACGTAGGAAAAGGAAGTCTTCTTTTATGTTGTCTCTGGCTGCTCGTCTATTTATTGCCGGGTGCAATTGTCCACGCAAAAGGCCCAAGCCATGTGTATAGTATGCAGGGCGTTATTGTCCAGGTAGATCGCACCAATACGAAGGATATTATCCTCTCGGTAACTGATTCTACTGGGAAAGCCAGTACCTTCCATGTGACGTCCCAAACTCATTTCGCATCGCACCAATCCGCGTCACAACTCGCTGCAAATGTGTACGTGCACGTGAGTGGTGTGACCAATGCTTCTGGAAACTGGAATGCAGTACAAATTCAGCTACAGCCTAATAGAACTCAACTTACGTTACAAGGTGTAGTTGTGGCTGTGCATGTCAATTCTACGCTTGATCTGGCCTTGACGAATGGCGCAGTTCTTGTCACGTATGTTCCCTCTATAGCTATCAAGACAGTGCATACAGGCATGCAAGTGCAGCTTCATGCTGTATTCAATTCGTCCAATCAGCTTCATGCACAGCAGATACGTATCCTGGCCCGACATGCCAAGAATTATCAGGTACAAGGTGTAATCAACACTATCAGTACTCGTCCTGCTCGTTTTAGCCTGTTGACTCCCCAAGGAAGTGCGATTACTATTTTGCAAATCTCCGCATCGCATAGTCAACCTAAGCTCACGAGCTTGCATGTTGGAGAGAAAGTGACAGTCAGAGGCACGACTGACAGTCGGGGTAATCTAGACGAACAACAGATTACAGTCGATACAGGCCATGAAGTTCATGTGGAGCTAATTGGTACGGTAACCGCGTTAGATACGACGACAAACAGTATCTCAGTGGTGGATCAGAGCGGGAACGCGCTCCAACTCCAGGCATCTGCAACGCTATTGGCCGCGCTACAGGTTGGAAGCACCTACCAATTCTCTGTGACAATCGCCAGTGATGGAACGTTGACTGTTGTTAAGATAGATGCAACTGATAGCAAC
>DAIDJF010000007.1:0-286 GCA_027451525.1 Ktedonobacterales bacterium | reverse complement strand
GATAGAAGGTGTTGTTCAGACTTATGATACTACCACCAATATAATGAGCCTGTTAGGGAATGACTCCCAGTCTTTCACCATCCAGGTTACGAACCAGACAAGTATTACCGATAGCACAGGCTCTACCGCACAAATTCAGCAAGGGCAAACGGTGCAGGTGAAAGCGCAAATGAATTCTGATGGGACATATACAGCAGTATCTGTTGAAATTCAAAGTGGTATCAGTCAGGGCGACTCGATGACGTTTGTAGGCACATTTCAGAGCTACACTCCAGCCAGTGGTCTG
>DAIDJF010000006.1 GCA_027451525.1 Ktedonobacterales bacterium | reverse complement strand
GATCATGCTCAGCGCCAGCCGAGATTGCACAACTTCAGCAGGAAGCGCCTTCAGCCATGTATGCAATGTAGTGAGTTCGCCTCGCCTGGTAAATGTGATGCCGACACTTTCGATAAGGCTAGCAGCTTGCTCGAAATCTGCAATGGCTAACGAGTGCGCAATGGCCTCCGGTATCAGACCCTGTTGCTCGTACCATTGGCAGGCTCGTCGGTGTAAGGTTGGCAGTAGTTCTGGCTGTTCACGCTGCAAGCGATGACGTAGCAGGTCGGTGAACAGGGGGTGATAGCGATACCAGTGCCGCTCGTCATCAAGCGGTACGAGGAATAGATTGGCCTGTTCCAATTGCTCAAGCATAGCCTGCCCATCCTGCTGGCCCGTTACCGCTTCACACAGTGGACCATTCAGACGGTCAAGGACGGAGGTTTGCAGCAAGAAGTATTGCACCTCCTGGGTTTGACGCGCCAGGACTTCCTGAACCAGGTAATCGACAATATAACGGTGACTGCCAGTGAATGCTTTGATAAAGCTGGAAATATCCTTGCGTCCCTGCATAGAGAGGGCTGCCAGTTGCAAACCGGCAATCCAGCCCTCTGTACGCGCCTCTAATGCCTGAATATCCTCAAGTGAGAGATCAAGTCCATGTACCTGCTTGAGAAACAATGTCGTCTCCTCATCGGTGAAGCGCAGATCAGCAGTGCGAAATTCTGTTAGCTGACCACGCGTGCGCAGGCGTGCCAGAGGTAGCGGGGGATCGACTCGTGTAGCAATGACGAGATGCAGGCGCGGCGGCAGGTGATCTAGCAGGAAGGTGAGTGAGGTATGAATGGGTTCTGCCGTGATGAGGTGATAATCATCCAGAACGAGGAAGATATCCTGTTGAAGATGGAGCAGGTTGTTCATGAGCATTGTTAGAATGGCCTCAATAGGTGGATGGCGCGGTGCCTGGAGCACTGACAATGTACCTCTACTTGCGCCAGGATAGGCACTTTCTAGTGCGGAAAATACATATAACCAGAAGCGCGTAAGATCATCGTCCCCACTATCTAGCGAGAGCCAGGCAGTAGGCCACTGATAATATTGGATGGCGGCACTGAGTAAGGTTGTTTTGCCAAAACCTGCCGAAGCGGTCAGCAACGTCAGCGGTCCACGCAGACCCACCTCTAATTTGCTCGTCAGGCGCGGACGCCCCACCACATTGGAACGGATAGGAGGAATGGCAAGCTTGGTCATCAAGATAAAGTGGTCATCGGTCTCCGCTGGCAAGTTTGTTTGTTCATTTGTGGTTATTGTCCTGGTAGAGGGATTTATCTGCATCACAAAACTTCCAGTTTCTTGATTGAGTAGGTGGAACTCATAACTGATTTGATCTTCTGTTGTTAGTATATTGCCTTAATAGCGACCTTGTAAAGATTATCAAGCAAGTACATCTAAGCAGTTCCAATCCTCAAAGGCTGCTGACATACCTTGAAGCTTGGGCAACCAGTAGCTACGCTTCGAGCCATTACAGGCATCCTGCACGGTACTCAGCAGCCATTCGATAATTGTCAGACGATAATCGAGGAGCAGATTATCCCAATTATAATTTCGCACACCGCCCGCCTGAAGTTGCGCAAAATAGCGTTGGAGTATGCATTGTTCGCGCTGACCCTCGTGGCGTTGCTCACGAGTCCAGAATGTGGCACAGAGATTAACCAAATCGAACGCGCCCAGATGCGGCTCAGCTGATTGCTAATCGATCAGATAGGTGATACCATCAGTGTCCTCGCGTGGACTGAGCATATTGGCAAAATAGGCATCGCCATGGATCAGCGTGATGCGCGACTTTGCCTGCATGCGTGGTGCAAGATATAAGGAACCATAATGGGGGGGTAGTTCGGTAGTGAAGCGATAAGCTGATAGAAACACACCTCATCACGGTTGGCCTGATTACCCCATTCCGTACCATTGCTGCACTTAAGAATCAGGGAGCGAGGAGCATCCTCTGGCACATCCGGGGTGTAAGTAACCTGTAGACGGACAGTTGCAGAGTTAAAAGCCCCCGTTGTTTGTCGATTAATTTCCAGCACCTCACCATGTGGGAGGATACCTACCTCGCGCAGTACGCTGGTTAGCCATACAGGCGTGGCCTGTTCAGGAGAAACGATCATTATATACTCCTTCTTTAATTATTCCTCAATTATTCCTCGCGGATGGGATTCGTTCTTTCTGGCTTGACGGAAAACTGTATACCTGACTCTGAACCTTCTTCTTTGAGAGAACACTGTGAGAAAACAGCCTGCTTTGTGATGTTCTTATAATTTTCAGGCTTTATTTTTCTTGTTGAATGGAAGTTCAATCGACAATAATAGCGATGATAATTGAGGAACGAATATGCAATATACAGGTACGCAGGCATCTCGCCAGATTGGGAGGGTCGCGGCTCTGGCCCTCGTCCTATTCGGAGTGGCGTATGTCATTATCACGATTGCCGGACTCGTCTCATTGAAATCTCCCCAGGAGCCTATCCAGGACCCATTCTTTTTTCTGATGGAAGTTCTCATCGTCATCACGGCCCCTTTATACGTGATCGTTATGGCGGCAATTCATGCTTCTGCCGCACCTGAAATGAAGGTCTATAGCCTGACGGCACTCGCATGTATGATTGCGTGTGCGACTATCACAACAGGCATCCATTTCTTGATACTCACAGTTGGCCGCCAGAGCGCATTCACCCACTTGGCATGGTTCCCTCTGTTTTTTTCATATCAATGGCCGTCCGTAGTTTATGCTCTCGATGTCCTCGCATGGGACTGGTTCTACGGCCTCTCGATGCTGTTTGCAGCACCAGTGTTGAGAGGGAGCAAACTGGAACTATCAGCACGTATCGCGATGATCGCAAGTGGAGTACTAAGTATTGCGGGCCTGATTTTTCTGCCATTGGGCAATATCCAACTTCGTATGATCGGTATCCTGGGATACGCAGGGCTGAGTCCCGTAGTGTTTCTGCTGCTAGCAAGCGTCTTTGGCAGAACAAAGGTGATGAATACAGTAAGCAGCTAGCGGGTACCAAATAACAAGCGGCCATCGTAGGGACCCGATTTATCGCGTCCAACGGCAATTTATTGCCTGTCCTCCATGAAAAATGTAACTGTGAAGAAAACATGTTTTTCATAGAATGGCGATAAATCGCGTCCTCACACTATTTTCTAGCTGCTTACATTAAACTATCCCTTAAGCGCGGGGAAAAGTTCCTTCTGGCCCTGATGAAAGGGCGCAAGGGCGTTGTTCGCCGAAACGATGGTTGCCAGATTCTCGACCAGTCCCACGAATTTGTCGCCAGGGACGGTCAAGACCAGTTCGGCGGGCGAGAGATTGATGTAAGTGCGCGCACCGATACAGCCAAAACTCATCGAGGTTTCGCCGGTCAGCATGGTGCGTGGAATAACACCGCACGTGGGACGCCCAAAGGCCGTCTGACCGCCCTGTAACCAGTTGACGTTGCCCATTGCCTCGGCAATCAGCATGGCCTGTTGCGTGTTCAGGATACACAGCACGACATCAGCCACAATCGGCATCTGATCGAGACGCCCATAGACAATGCTCTGATGCGGTTTTTTGATAACAGGCAACGCGCTAACCTCGGCGGGCGAGAAATATTGTACGCTCGCCATCGTCCCCACTAGTTCTTGCGCACGCGCTTGGGCGGACTCCGGCATCGTAAAGCCCATCGTCATCATGCCAATCGGGCAGTTTTGATGATCGTCGGCATTGGCATAAAAGACGCCCTTTTCGCCCAGACGCCAGTAAGTGCAAGCAGATGGCACGGGCGTCGCCATATGCTGAACGTTTTCAGGAATGCTCTCGACAAAGGCCAAACCAACCGGGGGATGCGGCAACTGTAACAGCTCAATAAAACGCTGAGTAACTTCTTGATACATCATTCGCTTCTTTTCTACTCCAAGGCACTATCAGGCACATTCATGCCTGATACGCGAAACGCTACTGCATCACAACGAGAAAAACGTGGCGTATTCTCTTGTGTTATTCTATCACAGGACGCTTCATCCTTCGATGCGATATTTCTTTAACAGGCCGCGAAGCCAGTTGCTCTGTTTTTCGGAGGGCACAAAACGATTTTTCTGCAAGCGTTTCACCATGTCAGCTACAAATTGACGCTCCTGCTGACTAACACGCGGGCTATCCACAGCAATGGTCTCGAAAAGTGCCTGCAATTGCTGTACGCTACGCTGCAACGCAACAAATTCATCTTGTGGAAGCCCATTACGCGCCTCAGCAACCTGCGATCCCTGCCATTTCTGATAGGCCGCAAGACTGCCATTAAACGCACCTAGTCCAGCAAGTTCGTCAGCACGCTCGTTATGCTCTTGTCCGGCGTGACCACGTACCCAGGTAAAGCGCGGGGGTATCTTGCGATAACCGAGTAGTTTGCGATAGATTTCCCAAAGATCGGGATTGGCCTTCATTTGATAGGTTCCCTGCGCCACCTTGATCGTATATTCACTATCACTATAGATCATCAGCGGCAACGTTGGCGGTGCAATCGAGAGAACGGCCAAGACGGCTGAAATTTCGGCCCGATTATTCGTGGTTGTCGATGCTTGCGGGATATGTCCATAGCATTCCAGGCAAGATGCGCCTGCATGGACCTTGCCATCGGTAGTATCAACAGCGGCCCAGAGGAGTGCTGACCACCCCGCAGGACCACCAGGATTCTTGATGCATGCACCATCTGTATACGCGACAACACCACTCTGATCGAGCGTTGGCAGTGTTTTGCGTATATCAACATTCAACACGGCATCAAGCACAGATTGCCATTCCAACGATGTTTGTATATTCTCCACACTTCTTCCCTTTACGCAAAATTGCTATACCTGTATAACAGAGATAACCGTCCCAAGTGTACCATAAGAGACAAGAACACCATAGCACAGCAAATGCATACATTGAGAATTTGTTCCCTGTATAATGAGCGGATTCGTAGCGGGCCTAATTTTTTTAAAGAGTATCTATCCACTTGCATACCTTACAGCGTTGCTTAGGTAATTTTCCCAATGGACAGTCTCTGATCACGACCACTATACTAAAGCGAACAGATAAGTGGTACGCAATGTATTATCGAGTGCAACACAGTCACAAGAGCCATCTGTAAAAAGATGACTCACCCTTCCTGACATGGTATAATGAGTTGCAGAAGAAGGGTCAGGTCATCGACTTGCACTTGGGAAGAAATAAGAGGTTCTACCATGCGTGTACGGCCCCTCTATTGGTGCATTCTGTTAGTCTGCTGTTTAGGAACGTTGCTATTCGCGGCACGCTGGCAAGAGTACGTACCAGCGCAAATCCATATAGAGATAGAACATACAGCACTGTCTCTGACAACGCTGGTTATTCACATCACAGATACAGAGGGAACGCCACTTGACGAGACTCATATTACAGTTCATGCAACGATGAATGATATGGCAATGCTTCCTCCGCCAATACGGATTGTACCAGCAGGCGCGGGCTACTATAAGGCCAATCTTTCCCTGACAATGACTGGAGAATGGATTATTCAAATATCAGCATCTGCGCAGAATTTTACGGTTCCGCGCCAAACACTTTCACTCATGGTCTCAGCATAGATAGTGATACAACGCCAGGAACAAACACATCCAACATATGACTGATACGACAAGGAATATCTCTGGCATGAAATATAAGCAGACACATGACCCGCAACATCACAGGCAGGAATCACGTGTCTTACGTCACTATCTGCGCCTTTCTCTGTTTGAAAAAGTGATCCTTATCAACAGCATTATGCTGATTGGCGAGGCTCTGGCCGGTTTGTGGGTTACCAGTCATAGTCTCGAATCGCATCACTACCTGATTGATGTGAGTTTTCTCGTTATTGCCACGTTATGCAGCCTCATCATTAATATCCTCGTGTTACGCGCGAGTTTTCGCCCGCTTTTCCGTCTGCTGGCAACGATGCATGCCGTTAGTGAAGGAAAAACAGGAGCACGCACTCCCTCTTCGTCAGACCCAGATATTGGTCAACTGGCGCGTGCATTCAACGAGATGCTTGACCGTCTGGAAGTCATCCAACACGAACAAACCATGCAAATCCTTCAGGCACAGGAAGAAGAGCGACGACGCATTGCACGCGAACTACACGATGAAACGAGCCAGACCTTAACAGCATTGCTTATTCATAATGAGATACTCAGCCAGCGATTGGCGGTTTTCTCCTCCACAGAGATAGCACCCGTGGCACGTGAGCAGCTAGATGAAGGATTACATGTTTTTGCGACCCTTGCCCAGGATACGCTCGACAAAATTCGTGTCCTTTCTCAACAATTGCGCCCAAGCGTGCTTGATGATCTGGGTTTGGAAGCTGCACTACGCTGGTTAGTAGAAGACGGGCAGGAACGACTCCACCTTACAGCACACATTCAGATACAACATGAGTCTACTGCAACGCAGAAAATGCAACTTCCGCCAGTGTATGAAACCACACTCTTTCGTATCGCACAAGAGGGCTTAACGAATAGCGCGCGCCACGCACAAGCACAGCGCGTTATGCTCAAATTGGACTATGATATGAAATATATCAAGTTAACAATTAGCGACAATGGTAAGGGCTTCGATCAGACACAAACATACAGTGGGCTAGGCATTCGTGGCATGCGTGAACGAGCGGCACTTTTAGGTGGCACATTGCACATCATAACAGGGATTGGAAAAGGCACAACCGTAGAAGCAATTTTACCGCTACCCACATTAGAGAGGAAATTGCAGTAATGTCAGTGGAGGAGAAAACGCCACCAATTCGCATCGTTCTCGCGGATGACCATGATATTCTGCGCCAGGGTATTGCCTTGCTCTTCAGTCTTCAGAAAGACATCCAGATTATCGGTGAGGCACGTACAGGGCCGGAAGCGGTTAGCATTGTCAAGGAGTTGCAGCCTGATATAGTCGTGATGGACATCAGCTTGCCGGAGATGGATGGGCTAGAGGCATGTCGTCGTATCAGGCTACAAACACCGACAACGCAGGTTCTTATCCTAACGATGCACGAGAGCGAAGAATATTTTTTGAAAGCATTACGTATGGGAGCCAGTGGCTATATAGTAAAAAAGGTGGCCCCCCAGGAGCTACAAGCGGCTGTGCGTGCCATCGCGCAGGGGGGCGCGTTTCTCTATCCAGGTCTGGCGAAAGCTCTTGTTCGCGCCTATATCACCCCTCCTACGCAAGCGGTCTTACCAACGCAGCCCGTGACAACAGAAAATCAAAAGGTGGCACGAGAATTGCACGTATTGACGCCACGTGAGTTAGAGGTATTAACGCTGGTCGCGCAAGGACGTACCAGTCAGGAGATAGCCAATTTGCTTGGCATCAGTGTCAAAACAGCGCAGGCCCATCGCGCAAATATCATGGAGAAGCTCGAATTGCGCGATATCACACAACTCGTCCGTTTCGCTATTCGCACAGGCCTGCTCTCACCTGATGCCTAAACAGCAGTGCTCTTTTACTAGTTCTGTTCGGATAGAACACTTTCCTCTTCTTCTTCTTCCATGAAACGTACTCTTTCTGCTTCTTGCTCTATGCGTTCGCGTCTCAGCAACCACCGTAAAAAGAACCCACTGGCAACAGCGACAAAGAAGAGGTTACTTACCACCCACATGAAGAGACCGCCCAGTTGCTGATCTGTCGGATAAATCGACATGGTGGCACCATGCGCCATTGGCATGGTATAAAACGGCGGGAAAAACGTTAGACCTGCCCCAAGCAGCATCATCGGCATATCGCTAAAAAAGATGTATGCCAGAATTCCACCAAGAGGCAAGGCATTTTCGCCATTTTGAAATGCCACGAGCAACGGCCACCAGAAGAGTAGACCAGTCACGAGATAGAGCGCATTCGAGAGCAGGTGCAAACTGTCTTGCTGCATCATAGCCAAAAATAGAGGCGGTGCATGCCAAAGCCAGATATTGGCATTGAACAGTACAGAGGCAACCAGCGGAAAGATTAACCCACGCTTGCCTTCAAGCGGCACAAGAAATGCCGGGAGATGCAATCCCTTCCCATTTACAAAGGTAAATAAGCCATATAAGAGCAAAGGCGGAGCTGCCAACGATAACAATAAATGCTGGCTCATATGCACAGTAAAATCAAGGGAATCGCCAAAGATATTCATTGGCACAATCCAGGCAATCGCAAGCAGGATCATCCCCACGACGAAGCATAGTCTCCGCACAAGCATATTTTTTCTGCTGACGTTTGCGTCCGCTAAGCGTTGCTGGCGTGCGCTGACAAGATAGCTAGCCAGTAATCCACCCACGATGATAATAAGGACGAACCAGCCCCATATATCTCCCGTAAAGAGTGAAAAAATACCCGGTGACGCCATCGAAGAGCCTCCTTTTATTGCACCACATCCCTGTGTATACTATTCCATTTAAATGGAGTGTAGAACAGAAAGCGAGAGATGTCATCAGGAAAACACCTGAAGAAACACTGTACTTTCTGCAACTCATAAAGAGAAAGTGGTATTATAAGACTTATAAGACTACCGTAGGGCGAAAAATAGGGATAGTTCCCAATAGGATATTTCTCTATCCGCGCTTATACTTAAGATACTCATTCCATACAGTACAGGTATACAAATATCATCATTCACAAGGAACTCTCGATGCCTAACATGTTTAAGCCCATAAAACACCTCTTTTTATTTCTTGTCACGCTCAGCGTTCTATCTCTCCTTCTAGGCGCGTGTAGCAATGGTACAGGAACATCGAATGCTGCGGGGCCAGCACCCACGCCAAAAACCTTTCGGACAACGGTGCAAACAACAGATCATCAATTTACGATCAAGGTTACGATTAGCCCTGATACGCTTGGTCCAAATACGTTCCAGGCCGTTGTCCTGGGCAGCAACAATACGCCAGCGACGAATGTACGAGTCGTTCTACAGACTACGATGCTTGATATGAGCATGGGAACCGACACAGCAACAATGCAATCCAATGGTCAAGGCAGTTTTAGCACACAAGGTGTGCTCACAATGAGCGGAAACTGGCAGATACGCCTCGTGGTTCACACATCAGACAATGCTATTCACGAGGCAAATCTGAAATTTAAGACGCTATCTTAATACAGCACAAAGGAATGTTGTGCCATGTGCCACCAATCACGGCTTGATAGTAGCTAAAGCTTGTAGGATACCACCTACGATAGCCCAGATCGCGATCAAGTAAGGCCACGCGCCACTGTGCCGTTGGCGAGCGGCGACACTGCTGACCGTTTTGAACCATTGCGCAGTTTGCGGACGGCTCAAACGCCAGGCAATTAGTGGCGAGAAGATGACCAGGATCACAGAAGTGATCAGAGGCCAGTAGTTCCCATGTGTCACAGCTTGCCAAAGACCCGGTAGACTGACCAGCCCAGCAACAAAAAGCAGTGCATTAAAGACGACCTGCACCAGACGTGTCCAACGCCAACCGCGCCGTACTCCTTCACCAAACACAGCGAGCAGAACAGCAAAGGGCAAGGAAGCAACAAAAGAAATAATTGCCGTTGTCAACGGCGGTTGATGCAATATACTGAATGGCCCACTAGAGCCTAATAAGAGCGATAACAACGGCATGCTCACAATTTGAACAGCCAGCCCCCAGTCAAACGCAACGGCCATGCCGATGCCTTGCGGTGCTACGTTTTCACTAGATATACTAGAAGCGCCATCTTTCGATGGTACAACTGTCTCTTTCAAGCGAATACTCCTTCATAAATACCTTGTTATTTACAGTATATACCAAAGAGACGCTATCAACGCACAATCAGGATACTAGACGATAAACTGGCGTGCCTGCATAAAGAGATGCAAACACGCCACAAGCAAACATCAGCAAAGGAACTTAGCGCACCAACGCCCGTACAGCTTGTACGATGTGATGAGCACTGATGCCGGCATCTTCCAGCAGTTCAGCAGGTGTACCAGAGGTCGGCATAGACTCAACAGCGAGCTTTACTACACGCGGCAATGGGGCTTCACGCTGTGTAAACGCTTCTAGCACTGCATCGCCAAGACCGCCTTCGGGCCAGTGATCCTCGACCGTCACGAGCTTATTGCCTGCTTCCTCTGCAGCCGCAAACAACGTTTCCTCGTCAATCGGCTTGACAGAGTAGGCATCGATCACGCGAATCTGAATGCCATCTTGTGCTAACTGTTCGTAAGCCGCAAGTGCTTCATGAACGGTAATACCAGCCGCGACAACAGTAACCTGATCGCGTGCCGATTGGCGCAAGACGCGACTTCCACCAACAGCAAACTGCTCATCAGGACTATACAGCACGGGCGTTTTCTCGCGTGTCGTGCGCATATAAACAATACCGGGATGTTCTGCCATTGCCGCGACAAGCTGAGCAGTCTGGTTAGGGTCAGACGGATAGAGAACCGTGCTATCATACACGGCGCGCATCATCGCCAGATCTTCCAGAGCCATCTGCGAGGGACCATCCTCACCGATCGAAACACCAGCGTGTGAACCAACGAGACGGATATTGGCGCGTGAGATTGCTGCCATGCGAATAAAATCATAAGCACGCGAGAAAAACGCGGCAAAGGTTGAAGCAAAAGGAATCTTCTCGCGCACGCTCATGCCGACTGCCGCTGCTACCAACTGCTGTTCAGCAATATACTGCTCAAAGTAGCGATCTGGAAAAGCTTTGGCAAACTCATCGGTGTACGTAGAATTGCTGACCTCACCATCCAGGCCTACGATGTTTTGATTGGCCGCCCCCAGTGCTTTGAGCGCGTCACCATAGGCTTTGCGTGTCGCAACGGCATCGGATTGCGCATAGCGTGGCAATTCTAACTTCTGCCCCTGCCGTTGAGGAGCGGGCGATAGGGCATGCTTCTCTGGCTTTTGCACGGGGAAGACCATACTCCGTACAGGCGGATTTAACTCATTGATCGCCTGCTCTTCCTGCTGCTGATTCAATGCCTTGCCATGCCAGCCACTCTTATCTTCCAGAAACGAGACGCCCTTGCCTTTAATGGTTTTTGCCACAATAAGCGTGGGACGGCCTGTCACCTGCACTGCCTGCGCATAGGCTTGATTAATCTCGTTATAGTCATGGCCGTTGATAATAATGGCATTCCAGCCAAAAGCTCTGGCCCGTTCAGCATAGGCGGCGGTATTCCAGCCGAGTTCGGTTTCGCCACGCTGTCCCAGGCGATTACAGTCCAGAATGCCAATCATGTTATCAAGTTGGTAATGCGAGGCATGATCGAAGGCTTCCCAGATCGAACCTTCCGCCATCTCGCTATCGCCCAGTAAGACCCAGACCTTATATGGAAGTTTATCCAGATATTTGCCTGCTAACGCGACACCCACGCCAATTGGTAAGCCTTGACCGAGCGAACCAGTGGCGACATCTACCCAGGGAATTGCAGGCGTCGGATGTCCCTGTAAACGACTGCCAAATTTGCGTAGCGTCATTAATTCTTCATCGGAGACCGCTCCGGCAGCTTTATAGAGTGAGTAGAGAAGCGGTGAGGCATGGCCTTTTGAGAAAATGAGGTGGTCATTGAGCGGGTTTTTGGGTTGCTCGAAATCATAGTGCAGGTAGTTGAGCAGCAAAACGGCCATCAGGTCCGCCGCTGACATCGAGGAGGTAGGATGGCCTGAACCCGCTGCTGTAGTGGCACGAATACTATCTACACGCAATTGTTGCGCCAGATTAATCCACTGCTGTACTTGTGATTCTACTTGTGTCGTCGTCATGGTTGCTCCTTAGCATATCTTCTTTGCATCGCGTTGATTAGCTGTTTGGGAAGCGATTTTGCCTCAATAAATAGAACCGTCTTCTCTTGTGACACGCCCCGCCGTTCATAAAAGAGACACTAGAGCCACGAACAACCTTATGCTCAACGCGCCCGCCGACAACGATCTGAACAGTAGCGAACCTCTTCCCAGTTGCGTTCCCAGCGTTTGCGCCATTCAAAAGGTCTACCACAAACAACGCAAATTTTTGTTGGCAACATTCCTTTTTTCTTAGGAAAAGTTTTTGTCTTCTCTACCTGTTTTTTCATACTCTACCTCTGCTTACGTTCTCCTACTAGTAGTGACGATACAAATCGTGCTGGTGAGTAGAGGTACAGGCATCTATGCGATTGCACACCTCAAGATGGTTATAGTACAATGGCAACGAGGACAATAAAGCAGAGATGGATAGAAAACAGTATGCCGAAAATACAGCGCGTCGTTGTTATTCACAGTCCGCACTCAGGTCGTGCTGAACAACTCACGCAGGCTCTTGAATATCTGCGCCAGAGGCAGATAGAACTTGTCGAGATCCTTTCTATCGCGGACCTCGATCACCTCGCGGCACAAGGCACACATTGGCGGGCAGCAGGCATTGATGCCGCAATTGCGGCGGGAGGCGATGGACTAGTCGGAGGCGTTGCCAGTCATATCATTGAGTCTGGCTTGCCACTAGGCATTCTTCCACTGGGAACGGCCAATGATATCGCGCGTTCGCTGAATATTCCGCAAGACTTGCGCTCAGCAGTGGAAACTATTGTCCAAGGGCATCTCCATGCAGCTGATATTGGCGTTGCGCGTCCCGCTGAGCAAGCACCACATAACCAAACGCATACACCTTTTCCCGCCACATTTCATGCTCCCGGCTATTTTGTGCACGCTCTGACGGTGGGTCTCAATGTCCAGTTCGCACGCCTGGCAACCAATGTTGCCACACGCCAACGCTATGGACGCTTGACCTACCCCTTCGCAGCCTTAGAAGTGCTACGCAACCATACGGCCCTGGAAATGAATCTGGACCTTGATGGTATGGCACTCTTCTCACAGAAGCAGGATGGCTCACCAAGGATAACGCTCGCCTCTGAGATACTATCTATGAATTGCCGCGCACTGCAAACAACGGTGATTAACGCGCCCATCTTTGGTGGACAGTGGAACCTTAGTATCCCCGGCGCGAGTCTGAATGATGGTCTGCTCGATATCGTTATTATTGAAGATGTTGATTTGAACCGCTTGAGCAACGCCATTACCAGCATTTTCAATCAACAAGAGCAAAACACTTCAGAAGCACAACAAAATATGCCGCAGCATATAGCTGATCTAACGAGCATTCCAGGCATCCATCACATACGCGCACGCGGCGTTACCATCACAACCCGTGCCGACCCGCAGGATGTCACGCTGGACGGCGAGATACGCGGTCAGACTCCCATTCACGTCCATATGGCAACCCAACGTTTACACGTCCTGGTTCCAGCCTGATCAGCATTGACTGGTGAGACAACATGCCACATGATACAATAGAAGAGTAGCATCTTTCTTTACACTCAATGGAGAGCAACCTTGCGTACAACAACTCGCCTGCGTACATTACTTGCTGGCCCTGATCTACTTATTGCCCCTGGAGCCTATGATGGCCTGAGTGCGCGTTTAATCGCACAGGCAGGCTTCCCTGCCGTCTATATGACTGGCTTCGGCACATCCGCCAGCGTCCTCGGACAGCCTGACGTGGGCCTGCTCACGATGAGCGAGATGGTCAGTCGTGCTGCCGCCCTTGCCAATGTTATCGGTGATATCCCCTTGATTGCTGATGCTGATACCGGTTATGGTAACCCGCTTAACGTGCGCCGCACTATCGAGGAATACGAACGCGCGGGTGTTGCGGCAGTGCATATCGAGGACCAGATCTGGCCCAAGAAGTGCGGTCACATGGAAGGCAAGCAGGTTATTCCGATGCAAGAAATGGTGCAGAAGATTCGCGCCGCCTGTGATGCACGCCGTGATCCCGATTTTGTGATTATTGCGCGCACCGATGCCGCTGCCGTCACGGGTTTTGCCGATGCACTGGTACGCGCTCAAGCATACCGCGAGGCGGGAGCGGATGTGCTCTTTATCGAGGCACCCCGCACACGCGAAGAACTACGCACCATTACACAGACGTTTCCCGATGTCCCTCAACTTTTCAACTGGGCCGATAGCGGCAAAACACCTCCACTTCCGCTCGATGAAATTCGCGCGCTCGGCTTCAAACTGGTGATCTTTCCGGTCAGCCTGCTCTTTATCGCAACACGCGCCATGTTGACCATGTTAGAAAATATGCAGCAAGGGGCGACACCAACGCCATTAGCAGAGCAGATGGTCACTTTTTCGCAATTCACCGATTTGATCGGTTTACCAGCCGTGCAGCAACTGGAACAACGCTACGGTGTCAACCAGTAAATGGATGTCACGTCAGGCATTTTGCGCCTGACATGTCATAAAAACTTCTTTCTGCGCTATCAGCATGTGCTTGATAGTAGTTCCAGTAGAGATGAGCAGAATGGACTGTTCCTCTCTATCCACTATTTACAGAGGAGTACCCGTATGGCAGAGAACACCTTCCAAAAAAGTAGCATCACCAGTGCAGCGGCTCAGCGCATGATCGCGGCGGCAGAAGCCAAAGCACGTGCGATGGGCAAGCCAATGTGCATCGCAGTCTGCGATAGCGATGGCACGCTCAAAGCGTTCAGTCGCATGGATGGTGCCGCCTTGCTCAGCGTCCAGATATCGCAAGACAAGGCATATACAGCAATTAGCTTTGGCATGGCCTCGCACGAGTGGTTCGAGTTCGTCAAGAACGATCCCCCACTGCTACACGGCATCGTCAAAACGGATCGCCTGATCGTCTTCGGCGGTGGCTTCCCCATTCAGACTGCGGAAGGCATTATTGGCGGCATCGGCGTTAGCGGCGGCCACTGGACCGAGGATATGGAAGTGGCAAAAGCGGGATTAGAAGGATTATAAATTTTCTGTAGACAAAGAAGAGCGTATTGGCAGGCAATGCAGGCTTGTCAATACGCTCTTCTTTGTCTCTATCTCTAGAGTAGAGGCCAAAAGTGTCAGTGATAGACCGACGAGAGACGCAACTCGGCGCGCGCGTGGTGGGCGGCTTTCGTCACCTGCGTAATGAGCCACTCGGAACGCCGTTCGAGCAGATTGGGTGTAAAAGAGATTGCCAGCGCGGCTATCGCCTGCCCTTGAGGAGCAAAAACAGGTGCAGCAATGCAGCATGTGTCAGGGAAAAACTCCTCGCGATCAACACTATAGCCTTGACGGACAATCTCATTGAGTTCGTCGATAAAACGCGAACGCTGCACAATCGTATTTGGGCCAAAAGGAGTCAAAGGATGCAGTTCTAAATAGCGATCAACCAGAGCCGGATCACTATATGCCAGCAAGACTTTGCCAAGCGCGTGCGAATGAGCCTGACCACGATAGCCAACATAGAGTTTCGTGATTTTTTCGGCATTAGATGGCTCGACAATGGCCTGCAAAATAATTTCCCCGTACCGCCAGCAGGCCATATACGATGGCTCTTGTGTCTGCTCAGTCAGGCGGTAGAGGATTGGACGCAAGTATCCGATAAGCGAGATGGAGGTAAAGGGCGAAGGAAAAATATCTGCTTCCTGAGTGATATCTACCCCTTGTAGTTGGGCTAACCCTTGCAGGAAAGCATTATTGAGAAAGGGAATTTGTGGCCCTAGCTGATAAACCTGTGTACCTGGATGACGATCAATATAGCCACTTGCCTGCAACGTGTTCAGGATATGATAACAGGTACTAATATTGAGATGTAAAGCCTTGCTAATCTCACGAGCCAATAATCCCTGTGGATGTTCGGCGATCACGCTCAGCACCATCAATGCGCGCTGCACCGAGTGAAGCAAATCTCCCTTTTCTTGAACGGTAAAAGTTGGACACAGACGCGGCTGTATTTGTTCTGCTACCATGTGCGACCCCTTTGTACACAGCGAGAACGCGGTAAAAAAATACTTACTTTAGCAAGTATAGTTACGGAACCGGCAAAGTCAAGAGTAACATTTCTATAGGCGAAATATTATTTTCAAACAACACTATTGTAATTTCACAATTTGAAATACCCCACTATAAAACACCCTTGTTCTATGCTATGCTTTTTTCAGGTAGAGAGCACACACAATCAACCTCTCTTACCGGCAATAGGTTTTGCCTGTCGCACCTGCATGTGTTGTGTTCAGCGGCTTTAGCGGCACAGCATACACAACCTCATATCATAGTCCTCGTAGTGTTTGCGCACATGAACCCAATGATGGTAGTTCCATGAACCCAATGATGGTAGTTCTATGTAATCTGTAGCACACAACGTTTGTCGTGCCACACCCACAAACAGGAGGCAAAGTACGCCATGTATCGCACAGCAACAGGAGAAGAGGTTTTCGTCATTGATTGTCACTCACATCTGTGGGATGCCAGCCCAGAGAATCAGGCGAACAAGTATGGTCGTGGCTGGATTGATTGCTTCTACGCCTACCACAAGAATCTCTCGCCCGCCGAGTATGTCTGGACCCTGGAACACTACGAGAAATACTCGCCCGATGATATGGTTCACGACCAGTTCGTCAAGGGCTATGTGGACCTCGCCATTCTCCAGCCCACCTATTTGATCGACTTCTACAAAAATGGCTTCAACACGATTGAGCAGAACAGCGTGATGAAGAAAGCCTATCCTGATCGCTACATCCTCAATGGCGCATTCGACCCACGTGACGGAGATCGCGGCCTCGATTATCTGCGTCGCCAAAAAGAAGAATGGGATATCAAGGGCGTCAAACTCTACACGGCAGAGTGGCGTGGCAGTTCCAAGGGCTACAAACTCTCTGACCCGGAAACCTATCGCTTCCTGGAAGAGTGCATCAAACTCGGCATCAAAAATGTCCATGTTCACAAGGGACCAACGATCTATCCGCTCAACCGTGATGCCTTTGATGTAGCTGATGTCGATGATGCCGCTTCCATCTTCACCGACCTGAACTTCATCGTTGAGCACGCCGGCTTGCCACGCATTGAGGACTTCTGTTGGATTGCCACGCAGGAAAGCAATGTCTACGCAGGTCTGGCGGTTGTGTTGCCATTCATTCAGCCACGCCCACGCTATTTTGCCGAAGTGATGGCAAACTTGCTGTTCTGGATTGGCCCTGACAAGATCCTTTTCGGCAGCGACTACGCGCTCTGGGAACCAAAATGGTTAGTCGAGCGAATGATGAGTTTTGAGATGCCCGAAGATCTCAAGGCTGAATACAACGTCGAGATGACGATGGAGACACGGCGCAAGATTCTCGGTCTCAACGCCGCGCGCCTGTACGACATCAATCCAGAAGAGCAGATGGCAAAGGTCAAGGGCGATACGTTCTCTCAGCAAGCGGAGCAACTCTATGCCACGAAGTGATTCCCCTGTCAGCGCGGCGCAAGCATACGCAGCGGACACGGTAATCACCGAGGAACACGTCTATACAGCAATCGCCGACGTACTCGACCCAGAACTGGACGAGTCGCTGGTGAAACTGGGCTTCATCGACCACGTCAAGGTCGATGGAGCCGACGTAACGATTGTGTTCAAGCTGCCAACTTTCTGGTGCGCTCCCAACTTCGCCTACCTGATGGCGGCAGACCTGCGCAACCACACACTCACGCTTCCTGGCGTGCGCAGCGTACGCGTGGCTCTGCTCGATCATTGCGCCGATGACGAGGTTACCAACGGCGTCAATCAGGGACTTTCGTTTGCCGAGGCTTTTCCCGATGAGGCTCCTGAAGATGCCCATTTGGAAGAACTGCGCCGTATCTTCTTGCGCAAGGGCTTTCTGATGCGTCAGGATGCCTTGCTCCGTCAGATGGTCAAAGCCGGACTGGACGAAGACACGATTGCCGCCCTGTGCGTGCGCAATCTGCACATCGATGAGCAAGCGGAGACGGTCAGCCTGGATGTAGCAGGCCAATCAGTGCCGCTCGCGCGTGTGCATAAACATGCAACACACTACCTGCGTCGGCGTGCCACGCTCGGCCTGCCAACAGCCCCAGATGACGCGCTGATTATTGATGACGAAGGGAAGCCGCTCCAGCCAGGAGGTTTGCGCGAATTTTTGCGCCGCTCGCGCTCCATTCGTGTCAATATCATGTTCAACACCTCACTTTGTAAGGGTCTCTTCCACACTCGCTATGGCACGAAAGAAACAGAAAATGTAGAAGACGAAGAAGGAGAATAGTCTATGAAAGCTGTACGGCTTTTTGAGTACAATCAACAGCCGAAAGTAACCGAGATTGATGATCCAAAGATCACTGGGCCGCATGACGTGATCGTGCGCATCGGTGGAGCGGGCCTCTGCCGTACCGACCTGCACATCATCGAGGGACAATGGGTCGAGAAATCGGGTGTCACGCTGCCCTACACGCTGGGCCACGAGAACGCGGGTTGGGTACACGCGATTGGTTCAGCGGTCAGCAATGTGGCTGTTGGCGATACGGTGATCGTGCATCCCCTGATTACCTGCGGACTCTGCCGCGCCTGTCGCGCAGGCGATGATATGCATTGCAGCAATTCAGCCTTTCCTGGCATCTCTATCGATGGCGGCATGGCGACATTCCTGAAAACCACAGCACGCGCAGTCGTCAAGCTCAATCCCAGCCTCGCACCCAAAGATATCGCGGCTCTGGCAGATGCCGGTCTGACCGCCTATCATGCCGTCAAGAAAGCGGCAGCCATCCTCTATCCAGGCACAAAAGCCGTCGTGATCGGTGCAGGTGGTCTTGGGCATATCGGCATCCAGTGTCTCAAAGCTCTGACGCCTGCCGAGATCATTGTGGTTGACCGCTCAGCAGAAGCGCTAGCCCTGACGCGCAGTATGGGCGCAGACCATACCGTCGTGGCGAATGGTAAACAGGTCGATACGGTCAAAGATATCACCAACGGACAGGGAGCCGAGGTGATTATCGACTTTGTCGGCGAGGGTGGGGCCATCGAGGATGGCGTCGCGATGTTACGCCGCGCGGGAAGCTACTACGTGATCGGCTACGGCGGGCGTATCAACGTGCCCACGATTGATATCATCTCGACGGAGATCAACTTCATCGGCAACCTCGTCGGAACCTATAACGACCTGGACGAGCTGATGACGTTGACCGCGCAAGGCAAGGTCACGCTACATACAGCGATGTATCCGCTCGACGCCGCTCTGGACGCGATTCACGATCTCGATCACGGCAAGATACGTGGACGCGGCATCCTTATCCCCTAATCTTCTCCTCTATTACCTATATTGCACAATTCCGTCGGAACGCGAGCAATCGCGTTCCGACATTTTTCACGCTCGCCCAAACAGGGCATTAGTGCTATCTCGCTAGACAAGAATAGAGATTGAAGTTCTATGCTTGATCTCGCGTAGCCACCAGATGACCGCTATCTCGCCAGCACATCTTTTGACAAGACGGTTATCAACTGGAAAATGGATGCAGCCTGACCTGTGATACAATATCTTGCAACAGAAATATAGTCTTGGAAAGCAGTATCGCCAAATGGCACTGGCCTAAAGGGGAAGATATGCGTATTGTCTCATTACTGGCAAGCGCGACGGAGATGATTGCCGCTCTCGGTTGCCTGGATCAACTGGTTGGACGTTCGCACGAGTGTGATTATCCACCAGAAGTAGTGCAGTTACCGCTTGTCAGCACGGTCCAGATCAATGTTGAGGGCAGTAGCAGCGAGATCGATGCACAGATCAAGCAACTGGCGCAGAGCAAACATACCG
The DNA here is from genome assembly GCA_027451525.1 of Ktedonobacterales bacterium. Taxonomy (GTDB): domain Bacteria; phylum Chloroflexota; class Ktedonobacteria; order Ktedonobacterales; family Ktedonobacteraceae; genus DTNP01. The sequence goes on along the minus strand of DAIDJF010000006.1, from coordinate 97,553 downwards.
CACAAAAAGATGCGCTAAAGGCACTTAGCATCTACCGTATCGATACCGATCTTTTGCAGCAATTGCAGCCAGATATTATTTTTACGCAGACACAGTGCGAGGTTTGCGCCGTTAGTGAGCATGATGTCACGCTTGCCCTGCAACAGATTACTGGGTTGCAACCACGCATCGTCTCGCTGGCTCCCTATCGGCTGAGCGATGTCTGGGAGGATATGGAGCGTGTCGGTAAAGCGTTGGGACGTAGCGCACAGGCCCGAGGGCTGATAGCGGGCTATCAACGGCGTTTGGAAGATTTACGCTATCGTTGTGAGCAACTGGCACATGAGCAGGGCGCAAAACGCCCACGAGTAGGGGTACTGGAATGGCTTGACCCGCTGATGGCGGCTGGCAACTGGACACCCGAACTAGTTAGTTATGCAGGAGGTGAAAGCGTCTTTGGTGAAAGCGGTCTTCACTCGCCTTGGCTCGACTGGCAGACACTGACAACCGCTGACCCCGATGTTCTGATCCTCTCACCGTGCGGTTTCTCGCTGGAGCGCACATTGCAAGATATACCGCTGTTACAACAGAGAGCCGAATGGCGAGCATTACGTGCCGTACGCACGGGCCGAGTCTATCTGATTGATGGTAACTACTACATGAACCGCTCTGGCCCACGTCTAATCGAATCAGCAGAATTGTTAGCATACTCGATCTGGGGCGAACAGTCCGCAGCACAGCCAGATTGTGCCGCCTGGATGCATCTTGACTGAATATAAGCTGTGGAAACAAAAAAGCCTGTACAGCATAAGAATATGTCCACGGGTATGGAATATGCTGAGCAGGCTTTTCTATGGCAATAATGCTACTCTGCTTTTGGTGCAGTGGCCCAGAACAGGATAGCAGCGGCGATCACGAAGAGGAAAATCATGGCGGTCATGACCGAATTGACCACATCAGTGACGTGCCATTGGAAAACAGCGGCCCCAATCAGATACAAGACCCACAATAATGCCAGTCCGGGAATAATCAACAGAAAATTAAAGCGAGCATTTCTTGAAATAGATCGTGAGCGGCGTTGTACAGCGATTTTTTCGCGTATCGCAGCATAGTCCAAATCGTTATCGAGTGGTTCCATGAAACCCTTTCCTTCAAGTACGCAAATTCCACCACTCCACGCAGCATCAACGATGCCAAGCTGTGTGGTTTTTTATTCCATTGGCCTCTAACAGACCAGCGCGTATGCTCTACAAGCATGGGCTTGTACTCACAGCAGACCCGCTCTGTTGTCTCCTATTATAGTCCTTCTCGCAATGGAACGCAACCGCCCTTGCACTAGAGGACAATAGTATAGTGCCAGAAATAAAAAAACGGCCCAAACGGCCTAGGCAACAGAGATACGGGCCAAAGCAGCCCACAGATTCGTTTCGGATGAAGACATAGGTTCAGGAGCCACAGGGATAGTAGCAGAGGAACGCGAGTGTAGCCTTCTTAAATAACGGCGTAGTTCACGTGCATTCAACTGGTACACATCGCCTTCTACCGATGCATCGATATGTCCATCAGCGATAGCACTACAAATATCAGCAAGAGTGGGGACATGGTCGGACATGAGACACCTCCCTACGAAATACTGTAACGCCTTTATGCTATGAAAGCGAACCTCGCTATTGCATAGCTTCTACTCTTTTTACGGATATCCAGGCATTCCGGCTTCAGCATACTCACTAGGAATAACACGAAGCATGCGCTATTTATTCCTCGGTTCCTGGATCAGTTACTTCTTGCTCACCTTCTTCTTCAATCATAGCGTCTGTCTGATCATTTTGAACAATGATAGCATCATCGTCAAGCAAACCCTTGATAGGATCAATATACATTACATGACGGAGGAGGTCAATCTGTTTTACGACATCTTTAATTGCTGGGATTAAAACTTCGTTTCCATCGGGCGTTTTGACCACGTACACATCATTGCCACCCGTCACCATAATATCAGTAATGACACCTATCGCCTGTTCTTTAAGCGTGATGACATTCAAGCCAAGAATATCGTGTTGATAATAGGAGTCAGGAGGCAGCTTAGCTAACTCACTGGCAGGGATAGAGATATCCAGACTGCGCAACGTTTCAGCATCATTGGCACTATCAATGCCTGCGAGCTTGAGAACCAGCATATCGCCACGATAGGGGCGTACAGCGCGAATAGCATAGGAGCGGTGTTCTGGCCCCAGATAAATGCGCTTGAGCGTGACAAAGCGATCAGGAATGTCGCTCAAGGAGAAGATTTTTAGCTCACCCTTAATACCAAAAGGGGCTACTATTTTGCCAATAGTAGCCCATTCTGTCTTGCTCTGCACGTTTTTATTCCTCTGTTGTTTTTACAAGATTTCTAGCGAGGTATGACGACCTTCGCGAGCACCGCCCGCGCGTAGGAGCGTACGCATTGCTTTTGCGACTCGCCCTTGCCGTCCAATCACCTTACCAAAATCATCAGGATCTACATGCAGCTCCAATACCAGTGCATTGCGGTCATTACGTACTTCGCGCACCTGCACAGCAGATGGATTATCTACCAGCGATTGAGCAATATACTCAACAAGTTTACGCATATTTCACACGAATCCATCGTTGCGTTTTAAGGCAACGCTACTCGTTCACAGGTCGCAGTGACTGAGCCTGCGAATGCCGAACTACGCTTGAGCGGAAGGTGTTGCTTGCATCGCCTCGAAACGTGCCAGAACGCCTGTGCGTTTGAGCAGAGACGCGACTGAATCTGTCGGCTGTGCCCCTGTTTTAAGCCATTTAAGAGCTTTCTCTTCGTCAATATGGATGGCGGATGGCTCAACCAAAGGATTGTACCAGCCGAGTCGATCAATGATACGCCCGTCGCGTGGAGAGCGCGCATCGGCAACGACGATACGATAGCTAGGGGCCTTCTTTTTCCCCGTGCGTGTTAAACGAATTTTAACAGCCATGTTTTCTTCTTCTCACCTCTTCCCCACTAGATGGGGTTTATATTTTCGGTAGCACCAGTTCGTATACGGCGCACACAATAGTCACCGCGCCCCTGAACTACGGCTTGACTAGAATAGCACGCAACGCCAAAAATGTCAATCTTTTCAGCTTGCTGCAAACTATTTTCTCGCAAACAGGACAAGAAACTAGCAGAGATTTTGGGACTATGAAATAATACAATAAACAGAAAAAGCTAAACAAAGCTTGTAGGAGAGAAAAAAGAGAATATGCACCAGGTCTGTTTTTTTTAGTAACAAGGGAGGGAACTTTGCACTGCGCTCTTTTGTAACTTTTTTGTGCCGAAAACTCTTCTATGAAGAGAGATACCCGATGATCTCAGTACCGTAATGGAGGACTTATGCGCATACTTATACTTGGCGGTGATGGCTATCTTGGGTGGCCCCAGGCTCTTTATCTTTCAGCACAAGGACACGATATCACGATTTTTGATAATCTGTCACGTCGGCTTTTCGACCTTGAACGCGGCTTTAACAGCTTGACTCCCCTCCAGACGCTTCACGAGCGCATTGCGACCTGGCAGACGATCTCTGGGCGACAGATACACTTTCGTATCGGAGATGTGATGGACTATGAGGCTCTCGCCGCCACATTTCAAGCGGTGCAACCCGACGCAGTCGTGCATTTTGCCGAACAACGCTCTGCCCCCTATTCAATGATTGATCGCAAGCACGCAGTTTTTACACAAACAAACAACGTCGTGGGAACGCTCAACGTGCTTTACGCTCTGAAAGAGTTTGCCCCCACTTGCCATCTTGTAAAACTGGGAACTATGGGTGAATATGGCACACCAAATATTGATATTGAGGAAGGCTTTATCGAAATACATCATAAAGGCCGCTCTGATATTCTGCCATTTCCTAAACAACCAAATTCTTTTTATCATCTTAGCAAGGTGCATGACAGTCATAATATCATGTTCTGCTGTAACATCTGGGGATTGCGCGCAACTGATCTCAACCAGGGCATCGTTTATGGCTTTGAGACTGAAGAGACCGCGCTTGATCCACGCCTGGCAACCCGTTTCGACTACGATCAAATTTATGGCACAGCACTCAACCGTTTCTGCGTGCAAGCCGTCGCAGGCTCACCTCTTACCGTTTATGGCACGGGTCAGCAAACACGGGGATACATCAATCTAATGGATACGATTCGCTGCATCGAATTGGCAATCCTTTCGCCAGCAAAAGAGGGCGAATACCGCGTTTTCAACCAGATGACTGAACAGTTTTCCTTACTAGAACTGGCAGAAAAGGTCATTGAGCAGAGCAGCCATTTGGGATTAGAAGCGCAGATCAAATACTTCGCCAATCCGCGCGTTGAGAAAGAACAACATTATTACAACGCCACGCATACACGCCTGCTAGAACTCGGCCTTGAGCCACATCTCCTTACTGAAGATGTTATCGCCTCAATGCTGACATTTGCCATCGCGCAACGTAACGCGATCAATCCGCAGGTCATTTTGCCAACGGTCAACTGGCGCGCAGCCCAGAATACCGTCACGTCGCATGAACCCAAGCTACCGCAATAGTCGCTCGATAAGTGGCAAAATAGCCTGATTCGCCTGTATATTCCAGTGTTTATAGGCACAAATACGGGCTTTCTGCTGTGTAAGAAGGGTCGGATCAGCCTGGATACGGTGTAGCAGCGCGTGCTGAGACGCGGCATCCAGGCAGACCCAACCGAGACCATGGTGCTCAATAAACGTCAGATTGGGCGTCTCCTGTCCCGCTACAAAATCAGTGACGAGAAATGGCTTTTCAAGCATAAACGCCTCGCTGATAAAGCTTGCACCCGCTTTGCCTACAACGATGTCCGCCGCCGCCATATAAGGGGCAATGACGGGCGTAAAGGGCAGCGGCACAATCTCTGGTACGTCTGCGTAACGTTGGGCCAGAGCAGTATTCTGGCCTACCGCGAGGATAATCTGCAGTGGGACACCTGCGCCAGACAACTGCTGGACAGTGCGCTCAACGCCAGCGGCACCATTCGCTCCCCCCTGAAGAAAAATTGTCAGGTGATCAGGCTGTAATCCTATTGCGCGCAACGTCCTGGCACGCGCCTCCGCTGTGAGATCAACATTCAAAAATTGAGGACGAATAGGGCGTCCAGTAAGATACACGCGGTCGTGAGCAATACCCTGAGCAAGAGTTTGCACAAAAATTTCGCGGGTTGGGGCAAGATAGGCATCAGCATGTCGCTCACTAAACCACGTCATATGCAAGCGGCCTAGATCAGTTAGCTGAAAGATCAACGGGATATGTCTATCAAGTCGCTCGCAGGCCCGTGCGGTTGCATAGGCAAGCATAGCGTGAGTAGTGATAAGTAGCTGTGGACGCACCTCCTGCACCAGGCGCCGAATACGCTTGCGTCCGAGCAGCGCAAGCACGCGTTGCAGCCATAAAGCCGGGAGAGGATGGTCGGTAAAGGCATATTGCCAGGAGAGCAACTTCACACCACGCCGCATTGCCAGCGCGTAGCCGCGCTCTACCGTCGGTGATTGAGGATTTATAATACGCACATCATAGTGAGTCTCCAGCATACCCTTGAGGGCTTGAGCCAGATTCAGATGTCCCCCGCCAGTATGCGTGGTTAGAATCAAGATAATTTGCTGAGCTTTATCCATACACAACTACCCTAATGTACCTCTTGCATTTGTGGCTCTTCCTCTGCCATCAGTTCTTTAGCACGCTTCTTTCTACTCTGACGTATCTTATGGACAAGCCACACACTCAGCCCAATCACAACCAGCAAGGCGAGAAGCAGACTTGAAAATGCGCCAAAGACAGCGGCAACCTCTTCCCAACTCTCAGCAAAGATATAGCCTAAACCAAGCGAGAGCAATACACTGAGGATTTGTCCGCTGACATCCCAAACCAAAAATTTGCGATAGGGGTACTGCTCAATACCTGCAAGAAAATTGATGGGACCGCCCAGCGCAACAATCAGGAAGCGCGTGATGAAAATTGCCCACGCCGCTTTCTGGCGAAAGTAGACACGCCCTTGCTCTAGCGTCTGTGGAGCGAACCAGCGCCAGCGTTTTTGGCGTTCAAACCATAGCAGGAGCAAACTGCCAACCCGTAGCCCAATGATATAGCCTAGCGTGTCGCCTAAAACAGCAGCACTAAGCGCTACAAGAAAAAGAGCTAGCAGGTTGAAATCCCCCAAAGCGGCAAATGCTCCTGCGGCAAACAAGAGGAGCGAACCAGAAATGGGGACACCAGCAGCAGCCACAAACACAATAACCCAGAGTACGGGATAACCGTACAATTGCAATGCACTAATAAAGAAGGCATTCACGCTGATAACCTCCTGAGCACGGGTGAGCGCATTTTACCAATCACGGTATAGTTTGGTATATCCTTAAAACAAGCGCGTGCCTCCTTATTTTCATGCGCCGCAGTATGCTTTTATTGTACATGATACAATTGGGAAAATACTCAAAAATTTGTAAAGCATTTACCATAGAAAGGTCTTTTTTGCCACCTGAAGAAATGAGAGCGGTTTCAGGGCAAACATATTTTTTTAAGAGGGGTTTTTATGCGACGTACAAAAATCGTCTGTACTATTGGACCAGCGACAGAGAGCGAAGAGCAACTGAAACGTTTAATGCAGGCTGGCATGAATGTTGCCCGCCTAAATTTCTCGCATGGCACACACGAGGAACATGGCGAGGTCATCAAACGGGTTCGTGCACTCTCCGAGCGACTTGGCATACCAATAGCTATTTTACAGGACTTGCAAGGTCCTAAAATTCGCGTTGGTGCCCTGCAAGCACCTGTCACGCTCACAGATAATGCGACTGTCATTATCACAACACGCGCAGTTGCGGGCGACGCGAACACGATTCCTACCACCTACACAGCTCTTCCACAAGATGTCAAAATTGGTGATCGCATCCTTCTAGATGACGGACTGATGGAATTGCGCGTCACTGGATTTAACCAGACGGATGTAGAATGCATAGTTGTTCATGGTGGCCTACTGAAAGAGCACAAAGGCATTAACCTGCCCGGTGTCGCGGTAAGTGCGCCTTCGCTGACCGAGAAAGATTGCGAAGACCTGCGTTTTGGCGTCGCGCAGGGTGTAGACTACATCGCATTGAGTTTTGTCCGCACTGCTCAGGATGTCATACGAGCGAGAAATTATCTGCGTCAGATACAGGGAGAACTATCAGGGCATCAGAACAACGAGACGATCCCACTGATTGCAAAGATTGAAAAGCCCGAAGCGGTCGAGCGCCTGGACGAGATTCTCGCAGTTGTAGATGGAGCGATGGTTGCGCGGGGCGATTTAGGTGTCGAAATGCCGCTAGAAAAGGTGCCGCTGATCCAAAAGCGTATTATTGCGCGCTGTAACCAGCTATGTTTACCTGTGATTACGGCAACCCAGATGCTTGAGTCAATGATAACCAATCCCCGACCGACACGCGCAGAGGTCAACGACGTTGCCAATGCGGTCATTGATCAGACCGACGCAGTGATGCTCAGTGCCGAAACATCGGTCGGAGCCTATCCAATTGAGGCCGTCGAGACGATGGTACGCGTTGCTTCAGAGATCGAAACGAACAATCATAGCATACATCAAACACAAAAAGGGCGTCTCTCGAAGGCGCAAGCCGTGAGTCACGCCGCACGCGAACTGGCGGAAGAGGCCAGTGTCAAGGCAATTGTCGTTTTTACCCGCTCTGGCATGTCAGCCCACCTGATTTCAAAAGATCGTCCACGCACCCCCATTCTGGCCTATACGCCCTCAGAGGGGGTATATCGGCGGCTTGCTCTCTGGTGGGGGGTCTGGTCACACCGCCTTGCAATGCAGGGAACAACGGAGACATTGATCAATCTGGTCGATAAGCGTTTGCAAGAGGATGGTCTCATTCAGAAAGGCGAACACGTGGTAATCATGGGTGGCTTACCCATTGCCAGTCAGGCTCGAACCAATTTTGTCAAACTCCATCGTGTAGGCGAATGAGCAAGAATGGAAAGTTACACTTCTCGAATATCGCGTTCGCTTCGGTTTGACAGAAACATACATGATGCGATACTCTGATAGAGAAAACAACACAGCAACACCAGCGGCGGGTAACAATGGGGTTGCCCACCGCTCTTCTTTTGCAATGGGGCGAGCCAGACAAAGCCGTGCCATCGGTCTATTTGATCGATATAGATGGAGTAAATGATACCATGACAACACAAGAACGTAAAGTAGTTGATATTCCTCAGGTAGACGCGCGCGCCCCTATTCCACGGCAAAACCTGCGTGTTCCAGGCCCAACACCGTTGCCTGCAGAGGTAATGGCGGCGCAGGCAACGCAGATGGTAAATCATCGTGGTCCTGAATTTGCCGCTATTGTCAAACGTGTGACATTGCGTTTAGGCTACTTCTTCCAAACGACCTCGCCAGTGATGACATTTCCCGCTTCTGGCACTGGTGGTCAAGAAAGCACCATTGCCAACCTCTTCTCGCCTGGAGATCATGTCGTTGCGATCATTATCGGCAACTTTGGCAACCGTCTGGCGAAAATTGCCAGTATCTACGGTTTACAGGTGACACGCCTGGAATTTCCCTGGGGAGAAGCCGCTGACCCTGCGGTCGTTGAAGAACGCTTACGCGCATTGCCCCCCTTCAAAGGGGTCTTAATGACACATAACGAGACATCAACGGGTGTGACGAACGATGTAGAGGCTCTGACAGCCACAATTCGCCGCCATAGCCCCGAGGCACTTATCGCCGTGGATGCCGTTAGTTCATTGGGTAGCATGCCACTGGAAATGGACGCCTGGGATGTCGATGTTGTCTTTACAGGCTCACAAAAAGGTTGGATGACACCGCCGGGGATTATGATGATCGCCGCCAGCCCACGCGCACGTGCCGCGAACAAAGAGGCCAAACTGCCTCGTTTTTACTTTGACTGGGGACAGGCACTCAAAAAACTAGAGGCATGGCAGCATCCTACAACGCCAGCGGTCTCGCTCTTCTACGCGCTAGATGTTGCACTGGAAATGATGCTTACCGAAGGACGTGAGGCGATTTTCGAGCGTCATGCTCAAGCGGGCGCGTATGTCCGTGAACGGGCCAAAGCGATGGGTCTGCAACTACTCGCCGACCACAAAAACGCTTCAAATACGGTGACGGCCATCGTGACTCCAGAAGGGATTAATACAAAAGCGTTGCTCAAGACACTACGTGAGCAGGATGGTGTTGTGCTGGCAGGAGGCCAGGATCATCTGGAAGGAAAGATCTTTCGTGTCGGACACCTCGGTTTCTTCAGCGAAGCCGATCTGGTAGAGACGATGGATAAATTGGAAGCGCGTTTACGCGAGTTTGGCTATCGGGGTTAAGTCGAAAGGGATATGGGAGTATGACACAATTGGAAGCGGCCCCCACCACGGATACGATCAGAATATTAATTACTGATCGTATCGCGCACGAGGGCATTGACTTACTACGCAGCCAACTGCCAGACGCGCAGATTGATGAACGGCCCGGTCTCAAGCCGGAGCAATTAAAAGAGATTATCGGCAACTACACGGCTCTGATCGTACGCAGCGAAACACAGGTCACTAAAGATATTCTCGCAGCAGCCAGCAACCTGAAGATCGTTGGACGCGCTGGCGTTGGCGTTGATAACATTGATACGCAAGCAGCCACGCACCAGGGCATTATGGTGGTCAATTCGCCCACAGGCAACATCGTTGCCGCCGCCGAGCATTCTATCGCAATGCTGATGGCTCTGGCACGCCATATTCCCGCCGCGAATGCCAGCACGAAAGCCGGAAAATGGGAGAAGAGCCGTTTTCTCGGCGTCGAGGTACGCAACAAAATCCTGGGCGTCATTGGGCTAGGCAAAGTCGGACGTGAGGTAGCACGCCGGGCACAAGGGCTAGAGATGCAAATCATTGCCTTTGATCCCTTTGTTTCGCCTGAGCAGGCCAGCAAGATAGGCGTCACCATGCTGAGCCTTGACGAGGTGTTACAACAGGCCGATTTTGTGACCTTGCACACCTCGCTCACTAGCGGGCCACAGGGTACACGTGGTCTGATTGGAGCAAGAGAGCTTCAGATCATGAAACCTGGATCGCGTCTGATTAACTGCGCGCGCGGCGGCTTGATTGATGAGGAAGCTCTCCTCCAGGCATTGAACGACAAGCACATCGCGGGAGTCGCGCTGGACGTTTTCAGTCAGGAGCCAATTCGCGATAACGAGGTGTTGAAACAATTGCTGGCACACGAGCACGTTATTGCCACCCCCCATCTTGGTGCATCAACAGAAGAGGCTCAGGTCGGGGTCGCAACCGACGTTGCGGAACAAATCGTCACGGTCTTGCGCGGCGGTTTTCCACGCGCTGCCGTCAACGCGCCATTGATTTTGCCTGAGACGCTCAAAATCTTGGAACCCTACATGCGCCTGTTGGAACGCATAGGTCGCCTGTACACACAGCTCCAGCCGGGTCCATTGAGCAAGATTGAGTTGGCATGCAGCGGTGACATTGCGAATTACGATCTACGTCCGCTTCAGGCCGCGCTTATCAAGGGCTTGCTTGAGTCAGTGTCTGACGCCCATGTCAACATGATTAATGCGCAATTGCTGGCAAAACAGCGCGGCTTGGAGATCGTTGAACAGAAATCGACCACCCCTAGCGAATTTGCCAATCTGGTGACAGTGCGCGTACCAGGCACAAACGGCTACGCCGCCTCGTTTGCCAGCAAAGCAGGCCCAGGCGATGAGCGAGTCGAGGTGATCAGCGGAACCGTGATACATGACGAGCCACGCATCGTGCGTGTTGGCCGCTATTGGACCGAGTTCGTGCCAGAGGGCTACATCCTCTTCTGCCGCAACCAGGACCAGCCCGGCATGATCGGCAAAGTGGGTACCGTCCTAGGGAAGGCAGGCGTCAATATTCGTCACATGGGTGTTGGGCCTACCTCACGCGCTCCCCGACCAGCTGAAATTGCACGACAGGCGGGAACGGCTCTCATGGTGATCGCCGTCGATGATCCAATTCCCGATTGGGCGGTAGAAGAGATTGGTGACACGGGCGACATCTTTGGCGTTACCGTCGTTCACCTCTAACGAGCAACACAGCTTGCGCAATAAGCAAAAGAATAAGGCAAGCGCACAAGTCGCGGGGCGTGTTTTTCACGCCCCGCTATTTGTCAGAGCGTGTTATTGGATCTGAGAGACAGGCGATATCAATTGCTCGGCATCCTCTTCTGTCTGGGCAACAGAAACAGTAGATCTATTTACATGTTCGTTTTCCGAAAAACGTGCGAGAGAACGCTTGATCTGATAGATCATGAAGCCATAGCAGAAGAGGATACAGAGAATAGCACACAGCGAAGGCAACGGATAATACTGAAAGACATGCAGGGCCAGACGCCAGCGATTACCCAATGTCCAGCCAATCAAGGGCACAATCACGCACCAGATAGCGGAACCCGTAGTGGCAGCGAGCAGAAAGCGCGCAAATGGCATCCGAGCCATGCCAGCGGGGAAACAGGCAAAGGGACGCACATACGGAGTCATGCGCGAAAGGAAAATCATCCACATGCCTGATTTTTGAAACCAGCGTTCAACGATCAGGATTTTCAGCTCTTCAATCCGAAATAACAACGAGAGGCGCGTGATAATCGCATGGCCGCCATAGACGCCAATCAGATAGGCCAGTATTGCCCCTGCAACACTCCCACCCAACGCAGTGAGCATCAATATTCCGATGTTAACATGACCTAATGATGCTAACGCGCCAGTGAAGAGTAGTAATGTATTATTTGTAATTGGCACCCCCGCGCTCTCCAACATCAGGATCAACGCGACGAGAATATACATAATGAGAGGGCTTGTATGTAAGAAAAAATGAATGATAAAAGACAAACCACAATCCTTTCCTGTCCACACCATATTAGAAAGCAAACAAGAACAAACATGCAATATATTTCTTATCTAGTTGGACGAATAAAGCTACCATTGGGTTGCATGTGACAACTAGTCATAGGACCTCGTTTAAAACTCTGCAACCTGTTTTACGTACAAAGCGTACAACTTGTGCGAGGGTAATAACCGGTGTCACTGCTCTTATCTCTCGCATATTCGTTGTACATATTATGTATGTTTACTGCAACATCTGGCAAAAGCATACATCTGTGACAGGTACAATATCACGTAATACGTTAAGAAGGGGATCGCACTTTATGGCGACAACAACCCAGCCGCCAGCAGAACAGCAAAAAAAACAGATCGTTAGTGCTGGTCAAGCACAATTTGCCTTTGCTGTGCTACTGACCATTAACATTCTCAACTATGCAGACCGTTCCGTACTTTCGGCTGTCCTTCCCAAAATAGCAGCAGACCTGGGACTTAACAATACCGATCAGGGAATACTGGCATCGTCCTTTCTCTTGATCTATGCAATCGCCACCTTGCCCCTCGGAGTCTGGGCAGACCGAAGTGTACGCAAAAATATTGTGGCCCTCTGCGTAGGCATCTGGAGCGTGGCGACAACGCTTGCAGGCCTCACGCAAAACTTTTTCCAATTGTTTGCGGCACGCTCTGTCTTGGGCATTGGCGAGGCAGGCTACGCACCAGCAGCACTTTCCCTACTTGGTGACTATTTTCCCAAAGAACAGCGCGGACGCATCCTCTCGCTCTGGTCAATCGGCAATCTCATCGGCACGGCACTCGGCCTGATTTTAGGCGGTCTCGTTGCGCAACATTTCGGATGGCGTGCCGCATTCTATATGGTGGGTATTCCTGGATTACTCGTGACTATCCTTATCTGGCGTTCAAAAGAGCCGCAACGTGGTATCTTCGACAGAGATGGGGGAAGCGAAAGTATCAGCGCATCACATGGCAGTATCGGCGCGGACTTTTGGTCCATCATTCAACAACTCATCAGGATCCCGACCTACTGGATTTTGCTCGCAGCCTTCATCTTTAGCTTCTTCACGATTGGTAGCGCGTCCGTCTGGATACCTACCTATCTTGTACGGGCCTTTCATCTCTCAATTGGCAGCGCGGGAACCGTTTCAGGCGCAGTGTTAGCTGGCGGCAGCTTGATTGGCACTCTGATTGGGGGTTGGGCTGCTGATGCGTTACAACGCCGTATGCCCGAAGGCCGTCTCCTGGTCTCGACCATCGCATTCATCCTGGGAACGCCGTTGACATTGATCGCGCTCCTCATCCATTCGCTGGTACCGTTTATCATCGTCTTTTTCGTTGCCATTGTCGCCCTAAGCCTGTGCCTGGGACCGCTCAATGCCGTTATTCAAGATATTATCACACCTGATGCACGCGCAACAGCGATTGGCGTCGTGCTGCTGCTCGCACATTTATTTGGGGATGCCTCATCACCAACAATTGTCGGGCTGATCGCAGACCATAACGCGGGTGGGCTGGGCTTTGCCCTCCTGGTAACCGCACCAGCATGTCTCTTACTGGCTGGGATTATCTGCCTGTTTGGTTTGAAGACAGTTGCCCGCGATATGCGTGCCATGCAGGAGAAATTACATCAGCCAAGCGCATAAGACAACAAAACAGCCTCTCTATTTTAAGAGAGGCTGTTTGTAGAAAGCGGGTTACGGGATTCGAACCCGTGGTATCAACTTTGGGAAAGTTGCATGTTACCGCTACATCAAACCCGCATTTGATTGTTTCGACAAGCAGAATTATACTTGATGGTCAGACAAATGTCAAGTGTTTTGGCCTAGTCGAGGCACTACGTCTTTGGTGTCACAAGAGAAAGTGGCATATACGCTGAGAAACAATATTCATGGAGTATATGCCGCTTTCTCGAGGAATACATAAAAGAAGGACTAATCAATGCATAGAGATGATTAGTCCTTCTTATTATTTTCTTTCTCCTTTTCCTTTTTCTGCCTGTAATACGATTTGGGACGTGGATGACGCTCACTATCTACGTAAGCAGGTGGAGCAGAATCTTCACGAGCAGCAATCTCGTTTTCATCGCGCTCGCTCGCAAGTTCCTGCAAATCATTGTAGATGTTATAGTTGTCAATCACTTCGCGCATACGCATCATATGGCGCAAAACGGCAATTTGCGTTGTGCTCGTTTTATCGTTACGCGCAGGCTCCGCGCGTTTGATGAGTTTCTCGACAAGGTCCATGCTATCATCATGTGCGCCGATATTTTCAAGCCGTCCGCGCACAACACGTAGTTGTTCATACAGATTCATTGTTTGTTCCTCCTGACGACAGACAACACGCTCTGCTAGGAGTATCGTAACATAGCATCTATAGGCCGTCAAATTTTTATGCTCTTTATTGCCCAGACGGGTTACCCGCCCATTTTCCTAATGACGCTTATAGCGTGACGATTGGAGCAAGATCAAGAAACTGGATGATAGGGCAGAGCAATAAAGAATGTGGAACCCTGACCTTCAATGCCTTCACTCTCGACCCAGATTGCCCCACGCATTGCTTCTGTCAACTGGCGACAGAGGTAGAGGCCCAGGCCAGCCCCGCGCTGTGTACTGTTGATCGCGTTGGACAGGCGCATAAATTTGTTAAAGAGACGCGTCTGATCATCTTTACTAATCCCGGCACCCCAATCACGTATGCCCAAAACAACAAATTTACTAGAGGGAGGTTGTGGTGGAGCAGGGCAGGTGGTTGGAATAAGCGTGACAAGCTCGTCCCAGCGCACCAAGCTTGTATGAATAGAGAGATCGGTAGCAACTGGCGTATATTTAAGGGCGTTACTTAAGATGTTGAGCAATATCTGCCGCAAACGTAAATCATCGGCCCATACGTACAACTGTTCGTCAATACTTACTGTGATGCTACGTCGTTCGCGCACGATTCCTGGCTCTAAAATTTCCAGAATAGCCTGCACAGTTTTGTATACATTGACGACATCCAGCTTTAAGGTGACATGCTCTTGATCGACACGACTGGTATCCATGACATTGCCCAGCATCAGCACCAGTTCGTCAGTTGCACGACGCGCGCTGGTCACAAAACGCCTCCGTATCTCATCGTTAAGGGTCGTATCATAGATACTCAGGAGTTCCAGATAGCCCTGGATTGCGGTGAGAGGCGTGCGCAATTCATGCGAGGCGGTCATCAAAAATTGGTTTTTGAGTTGCTCCGACGCCTGGGCCTGCTGCATTGCATCGCGCAACTCCGTGTAGAGACGTGCGCTGGTAATAGCCAGCCCTGCATGCACGCCAATTTCTTGCAATATTTCCAGATCATGCATCGTGTAGACATGCGATTGATAACTTTGCACTGAGAGCATCCCCAGCGTTTCTGAACCATAATGTATGGGCACAAACACCAGCGATTGTGAGGGACGTTGGCTACCTACCAACTCCGCTTGAAAGTTACTGGGACTTCCCATACCCAGACAGAACTCTCTATACGCTTGCAAGCTATTGAACAAATGGCCGGGATTTCCATGCTCTATCACGCGGCGCATCCAGATTGGTATGGGTTCATACTTGACAGGTGGATAGAGTATTCCTTCATCCATCAAATACTCTATCCTTAACAAGTCCTCATGATGATAATAGCGTATCAATAAAAAAGCGTCGGTTGGCATCACACGTCGCACTTGCTCATAGATTGTATGGTATACCGTTTGCATATCACGCAATGCCGTCGGGTCAGACAAGACACGCCCGATTTTCACGAGAGCGGCCCGTGCCTCGCTGCTGCGTCGGACCTCTGCATACAGACGCGCGCCCTCAATTACTACCGCCGCCTGATTGGCAAAAAGTTCGAGTAATTCCATTGTCACACTCGTCGGGCGCAATTCATTAAGTGGTGCATCCGGCGTCAGAAAGCCTAGCATCGTATTATCAGCACTCATCAATGGGACAATTAAGAGATCGCCAGATGCCCAATGCGTCTCATCCAACCGCATCTGATCACTAGCAGATGCCTCTCCACTGTATCCATCTTGCTCATCAACAACCACAAAAAAGCTTGAGAGCTTTTCATCCAACCAGAGCGGCGACTCGGCGGGAATAAAATAAGAGCGACTAATACGGTATTCCTTCAAGAAAAGCTGTTGAACCACATACGCGGGAAGGGGATGCTGATGCAGATACGCCTCATAATCAGGAGCGATACCAGAGGTAGCTTGAACGTGAAACAAGCCGTCATCATCTATCAGATAAAGAGCCGAATACCGAAATTGTAATGCTTCACACGTCGCCAGTGCAACTTGTTTAAGTAAAGCCTGGATGTTCATATGTAAACGCAACGACGAACCAATTTCGGTAATATGCCGCAAAAGCTCTCGCTGCTGCATTGTATGTTGCTCCACTACAGTATACTTATCATCAAAATTCTGATTTCCTATATTGTACATCCCAATATACGCCTCCCAATCCGTGCTATCCCAAGCAATTATAACATGACATATGATAACTTTCTTACTTAACATCCAAATATTTTGAGTAGGATGTCTCAAATAATAAAATTGCAGAGAATATCGGATTTTGCGCGTCTTGACAGCAACACAAAATGCCCGTATACTCACCGCAAGTCGCAGGCTCTGTTCTATCATATCGACAGCAACACAAAATGGTACATATGCAATGTTAATTTCTAGTCTGAGCAACACCCGTATCAAGTATATACGGGGATTACGCAATCGTCAGGAGCGCGAGGAGACGGGGCAATTTTTCATTGAGGGGATTCGGATTGTTGCGGAAGCGGTGCAAATGAACATCCCAATTGACCAGATCGTTTATGCACCCGCCCTCTTAAAAAGTACCTTTGCGCTCGAATTGATTCATACCCAGGAAGCCCAAGGAGTCCCTAGCCTGAGCGTCACACCCGATGTATTTAAAAGTCTCTCGCTCAAAGAGGGGCCACAGGGCATAGGAGCGGTATTACAACAGCGATGGGAAACCTTGAGTAACGTGCGCCTGGACAAGAACCACTATTGGATTGCCCTTGATGCCGCGCAAGACCCCGGCAATATAGGCACAATTTTGCGCACAAGTGACTCGGCAGGAGGGGCGGGACTGATTTTGCTCGGGAACTGCGCAGATCCCTATGATCCAGGTGCATTGCGTGCCAGTATGGGCGCAATCTTCTCCCAACGCCTTATCAAGGCCAGCTTTACAGACTTTGCGCAATGGAAACAAGTCCATCGCTATCCTGTCGTTGGCACATCGGGAGCGGCTACCACTGAATATCGCACCCTACATTATCCACAACCACTTGTGTTGCTCATGGGAAGCGAGCGACAAGGATTATCCGATGAGCAACAAGCACTCTGCGATATTACGGTAAAGATCCCAATGGTGGGACGCAGCGACTCGCTTAACCTGGCCGTCGCCACTGGGATCGTTTTATACGAGATTTTTTACCAGGCTCATCCAGCAACTTCAGCCGACTCGACCACGACTAAGTTGGTGTAAAAGGTGCTACCACCATTAAAATCAGCCAGGCGGTCTGAGGTCGTCCAATTGATATTGCGCTGATCAGGACTAAAACGCGGCCACCAGACCGTCGTCGTTGCCAGCACACCAGGGCGCACCTCTTCGCTCACATTGGCAACAAGATGGCACCAGCCGCGTTCATTACTCACGCGCACCAGTTGCCCGCTACGAATACCACGCACCTCGGCATCCAACGGATGAATACGTAATGTAGGGGCCTGCTCTTTGGCCTTCATCACATCAAGGTTGCCAAAGCTAGAACTGACGAAATGATGGGCAGCCGGGCAGAGCAACGGTAACGGTTCATGGGCAGCCGCCAACGATGTAGCGGTTCGCCCGTCTCGCTCTACGCGCGTCTCTACCTCTGGTTCCCACGCGGGAAGCGGGTCGTATCCTTTCGCGGCAGCCTGCTCAGAGAAAAATTCAATTTTGCCCGATGGAGTGTTATAGCGTCCATGAGCGAAGGGAATACGTTCATCGAGAGGAATCTGGAGCGGAACCGTCCCCTCGGCTTGCAGTTGTTCGAGCGTGACATTAGCCAGCAGAGGGTTACTGGCCGATGAAGCCGTCAAAACCTCTCGTATGACCAACTCCGCATCATCCTGAAGCCATATCTCCTGATATCCCATGCCTTTAGCAAGCCCACGCATCACATCCCAGTTGCTCCGCGCTTCACCTAGTGGAGCAATAGCCCGCGCATTATATTGTAAAGAGAGATGTCCATAAGGTTTATGCACATCAATCTGCTCTAGTTGGCTGGTAGCTGGCAAGATGATATCCGCATAGCGTGCGGTATCAGTCTCAAAGAGTTCATGCACGACGGTGAATAAATCATCGCGTTGCAGTCCCTCAACAATTTTGCTGGCATTGGGCGCAGAAGCCACCGGATTCGCGTTATACACATACAGAGAATAAATTGGTGGATTGGCCTCTCCTGTCAGCGCAGCCCCAAGCCGATTCATGTTGATGGTGCGCGGTGCTGGCGGACAAACCGCCTCGTGTTCATGATCTCGGGCGGCTCTATCCCAACGCACCCAATCGCTGGTGCTATACATCAAGCCTCCACCTGCAATACCGTATTGGCCTGTCAGCGCGGGGAGGCAGGCGAGTGTGCGTACAGTCTGCCCACCATTCGTATGACGATTGATACCATCAGTTACGCGCAAGAGGGCGGGTGTCGTCGTCGCGTATTGACGGGCAAGGTCAATAATTGTTTCAGGAGCAAGCCCTGTAATACGAGCCGCATATTCAGGCGGATAGTGCATGATCCGTTCAAGCATCGCTTCCCAACCGAGCACATGTTGCGCAATCCATTCCGGCTTATGGAGTTGCTCATGCACCATCACATACATCATGCTCAACGCAAGGGCAGCATCCGTTCCCGGTAGCGGTTGGATATGCAGATCAGCGGAACGGGCAGTGAGCGTACGTATAGGGTCAATAACGACAACGCGCGCGCCTTGACGTTGAGCCTCACGTAAAAACGGCATGATATGTGGGGCCGTACTGGCAGGATTGCTCCCCCAGATCAGAATAAACTTACTTTGCAGCAGCATCTCAGGCGAGGGAGCCATCCGTCCTCCCAATACCAATTGCACCGCCTCTTCGGCAGCATGGCCACAAATAGCGCGCTCCAGGCGACAGGCTCCCATACGATGCCAGAAGCGGTTATCTGTCACGGCACCCTGCACCAACCCCAGTGTCCCAGCGTAACTATATGGCAAAATACACTGTGCGCCATGGCGGGCAATAATCTCTTGCCAGCGTTGCGTAATCTCCGCAATCGCCTCATCCCATGAGATACGGGTAAATTGCCCACTACCCTTTGCTCCCACGCGACGCAGGGGATATAGCAGGCGATCAGCATGATAGGTACGGTCTAAATAGCGATTGACTTTCGCACAGAGCCAACCACGTGTAATGGGATGATCAGCACTTCCACGCACACGCACAGCCCGTCCCTGCTCATCCACAAGCGTCTCTAGCGCACAGGTATCAGGGCAATCATGTGGACAGGCTCCACGCACCACGCGCAAGGAGCGTCCTGCGACTAGCTCCGTTCTCTCCAGAGACATAACAGAATCCTCCTACCTCAACAAATATTGTTTATACGATACATTTTACTATGCTGTTAGTGCTTCTGGTCAACAACCATCATGAAAAAAGCATATTTCAAGCTACCATTGCGTATACTGCTCGTGTCTCTCTTTACGGATGAGAATTGGTAAACCCTTTATAATGGATATTGTATGGTATCGTCACGCGGGCGACCACGATTGGGTTGATGTTGAGATGATGAGGTGAAGTGTATATGGATGAAATCCAGACTCCCGCAGGCTACTTTATCGCAATTGGCGCGGTGCTCCTCGCCACGTTGCTTATGCCTCCGTTTCCCTGGCTCTTCTTACTGGTCCCAGTAGCTCTCTTCTGTAGTCTTCTTGCGCTGCTAGCAATTGCGTTTTATACACGCCTTCAGCGGATGCGCACAAAAGTAACGATGCTACTCCCAGGCCCCAGTTCCCGTAAGCCAGTCTAACAGCGTTTCAGGCAGATGTGAAACAGCGGCTTGTCGCTGTGAACAACGCGGCAAGCTGTTCAAAATAATCGAGCCGTACTCTTTTGAAATGATGCGTCGATCAAAAAGAACCACCACGTTGCGCTTTGTACTTCCCCACAAGAGGCGATTGAGTGTCCGCCGTAAGCGCAATGCAGCTACGGGTACAGTAAATTGGTGCAATTGATCGGAATAATGCTCGGCACGAGCAGCCATTGGTGGGTCGTTAAGAGCGGGAAGAGGCAGGCGCGAAATAAACAGACACGTTGGAGGTTGCGCAATGTCGTCTAGACTATCCCAAAAGCCACCCGTGCCCAAAATAACTACCCGTTCTTGATTTTGAAAGACTTGCCACAGCTGACGCGGTGAGCCATCAATGCCTTGCCCTAAAACCAGTATACCGCGCGTCTCCATAATTGGCTTGAGCGTGCCATAGGAACTGCGTAACGCGGCATGCGAAGTAAACAGCGCGACCGTTTGGCCATCTAGCGCAGTCGCCGCCTGAATGAGCGCATCATCCAATTGCCGCTGATATTGCGGTGTATTGGGTTCAGGAACATCATTGGGCAGATAAATTAAGGTTTGCTCGTGATGCTCGGTCACCACGGAAAAGGCAGGGCAACGCTCGTGCTCCAGACCAAGACGGCTCCGACAAAATGAAAAGGAGCTATCAACAGAGAGCGATGTGCCAGCAAAAATAGTACAGGTATTCGCACGGAACAGCAGTTGTTTGAGTAGGGAAGCCGCCCGCACGCGCTGTGAGTAGAGCACAGGCATAGTTTCAGGGAGCAAAGTATTTTGCGTCGCAGTCTCGTGCTGGCGTGTTTGCCCTCCCTGCGCAGCTAATGGTGAAACAAGTGGCACAGGTGGCATCCGTAGCCAGTAGACCATCTCGTCTTCCTGAAACGAGAAGGCACGTTGTCCTAGCTGTTTCTGCTCAAGCAGTTGTTGCGCCACCACCGCCAATTCTGACGCGACCGAACTCTCTTCACTGGCCCCCGCGTCAGCACGCGCCCGGCTACGCGATGCGCTAAGGATACTCTTTTCCGCCTCGCGTGTGAGATCAATCGCGGCCTGCAAGCGATGCGCGGTCTGCTGCCAGGACTGCTCTACCTCCATCCAAGAACTCATACTTTTTATCTGCCCAGTCAAGCGTAGCGGTTGATCAGCACGTTCGCTGGTACGATTGGCATGAGAGCGTCCAGCAGTGTCAGCGCGTCCCTTCTCGCGTCCATTTCCACTTCCGCCCTGTTGTGAAAAATCTTCCATTAAATGGCTACACGCGAGAAAGAATTTTTCGACCGCCGCGCGTGTCTGCCGCAAGGTCTGAAACCAGGTAAGCATACGCGCATCGAGTTCGCTTTTGGCAACCGTGGGCGTCGTCGAGAGACCACCAGGGCCATTTTCACGTAAGGCTGGCGCAGATAAAGCCAGCAATCCCTGATACCGTCCATCAGCAAGCTCCATCCCAATCGTGTTAAGCAACTCAAGCAGACGTGGCAGCATCAACTCGCTATTCCCCCAGCGAGCATTTTCGTCCTCTAGCAGGTCCGCATCGAGAATTAAACGATGCGGAATGGAAGCCAGTAGAGAATGGGGAGCAGAGAGATCATCAAACAAGCCCTCGTGTGTGGTCACAACCGCCTGCGCAGCCTGCACGCGCTCTTCGGCAAGTTGCACAAAGCAATAGCCCTTTTGGCGATAGGTGCAACGCTGATACACCGTTTTAGAGCGCGTATCGGCGGATGGAAGCCGTTCCGCGCCCGTAGAAATGCGCTCCCAGGCCGGAATTTCTTGTGGCAACAGAGTTAATTCACTGCGCTGCCCAGTTGTCGTCTGTTGTGCCCAGAGGCCAAGTTTTGCCAGACCACGCGCCTGCTCAGCCGTAAGTTCTCCACTCGTACGCCGCAAAGCCGCTCCAAACCAGCGATGAGTACACAAATAGCCGCCATGTTCGGCAAGATAGGCCACGGGCAGGGCACTTTTGAGATTACTCTGAAGGCGCGGTAGCACCTCCTCGATTAAACGCTTTGCTTGCTGCTGGTTAGCACAAGCGATGACCACGCGCCTGAGTGGTTCATCGGGAGGAACCGAGGCGGCACCGACCCATTCCAAGACAGGCAAGAGGGCAGGTATATACTCGTTTCCACCGGTGGTCACTTCTACCATCAAGGTTCGTCGCTGCTCCAATGCCTCACCGATGGCCGTGCGCGCCATCTGATAGCCACGTGGCTCTGGTTGCTCAGCTTGTTCAGGAATCACCTCAAAAGCAGCTTGCATACGCTCAAGGGTTTTGGCGGGCAAGGAGGCGTGCGCCGCCGGGGTCTGTTCGGGCGGGGCTGCCTGTTCGTCACTCTGACGTGCGATCACAAAAGAGAGAACACGTGGGTCCATCCCAAGCTGGGCGGCAAGGCGGTCGCCCAGACTCCCACGCGCAAGCGACCCTTGCATACCATCCTGTGCCTGCCGTTCTTTCAATTCCTGACGAAAGAACTGCAAAAGCGGCCAGGAACGCGGCGCATCCAGGTTTGCCAGATCCTTGAGCAGGGCGACATCAACCTTCTGGAAACGTTCATGCAATGCCAGAAAGACATTCATTGCCAGCAACGTGTCTACCATGGCGCGATGACGGTCTTCAGGTACATGAACGCCAAGCGACTCCGCCACCTGCCCCAAATTATAGCTTGTTAGAGAGGGCAGCATGACTGTTGCCAGTTCAAAGGTATCAATCAGCGGATTGGTGCGGGCCAGACCACGCCGTCGCAAAAAGCCTGCGTCAAAAGGGATACTATGCCCAACGATTGGCAAATCGCCCAGAAACCCTTGCAGATGCCTGGCAATGGAATCGAAATGTGGCGCACCAACAAGTTGCTCAGGTTTAATTCCCGTGAGACGCTGGACGCGATAGGGGATGGAACGACCAGGAGCCACAAATGACTCAAATGTATCAATAACGGTATCCCCTTGAAATTTGATTGCCGCAACCTCTAGAATGGCATCCTGCTCTGCATGCAGGCCAGTCGTTTCCAGGTCTAGAGCGACACGAACGGGCGGCTTTCTCGCCATAATTCTTCCTATGTTTCTCTCAATTTGTACACAACTCTACATTATTGGGGAGGAATAGGGAACACAGGCCACTCTTCCAAGAGTTTACGAGCCTTTTGTGCAGCGAGTCCACGATGGCTAATACTATTCTTGTCTGCCGACGACAACTCTGCTGTTGTTTTACCTAAAGACGGCACGAGAAAAATTGGGTCATAGCCAAAACCGTTCTGACCCCGTGGAGCATCGGCGATAACACCTTCAATGACACCTTCCACTGAACGCATATAGCCAGATGGTTCAGCCAGGACAATAACACTGCGGAAACGTGCAGTGCGCTTCTCTACGGGCAATCCTCGCATTTTCTCTAAAATAAAACGAAAACGTTCGTCATACGAGGCATCTGGTCGGATAAAACGCGCTGAGTAGACGCCCGGAGCACCACCGAGAGCATCTATCTCTATTCCTGAATCATCAGCAAGTGCGAGCATGCCAACGGCATGTGCATAAGCCAGGGCTTTTAACGCGGCATTTGCGGCAAATGTGGTGCCAGTTTCCTCAACATCCATGTCTACATGCATATCATGGAGAGATAACAGTTGCCAGGGTAAATCAGAAAAAATAGCGCGAAATTCTTCGATCTTGTGACGGTTAGTCGTTGCCAATAACAACGAGCGCATGCCAATCTCCCAACCAGGATGACAATAATCAGTAAGCTACATCTTATCATATCATACTATAGTTGTCGAGATTATCCATAGCAATTCGATCATTGTATCAGCATAGCCGCGCTGCTATGCCCAATTTTTCGTATGGCTGTACTATCTCGGCAAAAATCGCTTGACATGGTGAACACATCACGCTATAATTATCCCTGTCAAACGCGCTCACGTTTTTTCGTTGAGAAACGATGACAAGCCGATGTAACTCAGGGGTAGAGTAGTCGCTTCGTAAGCGACCTGTCGTCGGTTCGAATCCGACCATCGGCTTTCACGCTCTGAAAACCGCTCGCGTATAACCACTTTACCTTCTCTCATTTGCCTCCAGAAAAGCTGTATATTTCCCTCTTCAAATAAAAATGCTTGGTTTTTTCCAATTTTTACGCACTATGTGAAAAGAGCAAGCACTATCCTTGTGTCCCTCGCTCTCTTCACACGGGCACAACGTTGCTCACGAGCGCGGCTTTCCCTCACCCACCACAGCAGTCAATTCGCCCACAATCTGTTCCAACTGACTCGCGGACTCGTCCGTTGATTTCGCTCCTCTTGCCAACTGATCAGCGGACTGCGTTGTTACACGCACAGTTGTCAGCAGCTTTTCGTTTGTCTCACGCAATTGCTTTGCAGTACGCTCGACATAGACCGCTGCCTCCATCATCTCGCTTACTCCTTGCTGAAGCCGTTGTGGCTCTATATATTGCATCGTTTGCAGAATATTCCGCCCGATGGCATAAATACGTTGCGCGGCAGTGCTACTCGCATTTGTATGCTGACGAAATGTCTGTAGACCAGCATCGGAGGCCTCTACCATCCACGATAGCTCACTTGCTGTTGTATGCTCCTCTTTAGCAAGCGTTTTCAATGATTGGCTATTTTCACGTAGAGCGGCAACGGAACGCAAAATAGGGAGCGTAATACGGCGACCCGTAAAAACACCAACTAGAATTGCGAACAACAACGCGAGCGAGCCAATAAGGATCACGTTCAAGATAAGCTGATCAGCAAGAGCGGTTATCAGATTAAATGGTCGCAGCACAAAGTAGGTCCAGGGAACGACGGTACTACGATAGAGAGCCATTTCATATTGTATATGTTGTCCCTGTGGCACATATTGCAATGTTGAAGGGGGATTACTCTCCCTTTGCAATGAGGCTAGTGTCGCATCAGCTACCACGCCGAGTTGGGCCGTATTTGTGCCATAGAGGCCTTCGCTGTGAATACGATTTTGGAGAGACGCGGAAATGGGTGCAACTGCTTTCATTAAACTAGCAGGTGTTGTTTGTCCAGTCGCATCTGGGTTGGTATAAGCGATACGAACGCCATTTTGATCGAGAATAAAAGCATAGCTTGCAGAACCATTGGCCTGCAACTCGTTATTCACACGTGCAAAAATAAATTCCAAGCCCAAAGACGCACGCACGTATCCAAGCAAAGTGCCACTATCCGTGGTAATACGTTTGTATAAATCAACAATCGCAGTATTTTTTGTCGTGTCATAGAACACATCTGAAATAAAAATATTATCGCTGGTGTGCATTTTTTGCCTATCCTCTGGCAGGATGTAAAATTGGCCGTGCGCTTGTGGAGCAGTAGGATAGGAGAGCACAAGATTGGCTTGCGTATCAAAGAGAGACCAGGTCAAATAATTTGCGACATCACGATGCAATGCGGAGAACAGTTCATCTGTAGCGGCCGCGCGATCTCCTTGCGGATTCAGCAAGAAATTCTTCACCGCTGTCGAACTACTGAGAACCTGCACATCATTCAATCGCTCTGTTAAATAGGCATCAATCAATTGCACTTGTCGCTGCGCATCGCTTTCCAGGGCGGTACCACCTTGAGAGACCAGAGCCGGTTGCAAAAATATCTCGACGCTGGCAATAGTTGCGAGCAAGGGGATAACAGCGATCGCGACTAAGAGCAGTGAAATATAAAAAGAAAGGGAGATACGTCTCTTTCTCGGAATACGAGCAATCACCTGAGACATTGATAAGGCCTTTCCACATATACATATTTACTACTATATTTACTGACACACTTACTGGTGAATGAGGCCAGCACGAGCCAGATCAACAAGCAACATTTCGACGTCATCCAATCCACGTCCTACCAGGCGTGCCAGATCGCGTGCCGTGCGTTGCCCATCTAACAACAAAAAAAGCTGCCGATGTGAACGAGAGAGGCCCATAGTTGGGAATTGTGACAAGACATCTTCAACTTTATATAAACGGTATGGTGCAGTAACAGGCGGCGGAGTCTGGCCGTTACGATTCCTGGATAGTGGCTCCGTATTTGTGGGATAGTGAGGCAATGGGGTTGCAGGTTGTGTAAGCGGACCAGTTGGTGGCGACAGATGAAACATAAAATAACAAGGTTGCCAGCCCATTAACATATCAAACGCTCTTTGCCCCTGATATCCATTCATGCTGACCTCTGTCACTTGACCATTTAGCAGTATTATAAGCCCGCGCTCTATCAACCCATTGTCAAGAGCGCGTTCAACCGTTAATGTACCTGATTTACGAGCTAGCTGAAGGACCTGAAGAACATCCTTCAATCGCTCAGTAAGAGTTCCCTGTGGCTTCATAGAGGTACTCCACCACTCGTACTACCACATTGTAGTATCTTTCGTTTTCACATATAAAATTTTTCCGATAAAAAACAAAGGGAATCTACGTGCGACCTCATAATGTATCACAGACCAGTAGTCCCATGAATTGCAAGGTACAATAGCACAGCCTATAAAAACTGTCCATAAAAAATCTATTAAAATTTGGCAAAACATCTAACAGGGGAAAAACAGACGATAGTTTACTGAGAGGAGATTTTGTAACCATCGTCTGCGCGCTTCTAAAGATGAGGACAGGCAGAGCGAAACTGTTGTACGAGTTGCTCTACATCCAGCAGTTGTTGATGCATGGCAGTAGGAACGATCAAATTCAGGGTGAGGATTTTTCGATTCAGTTCGTGTAAGGTCGCTTCATACTCTTTTGCAGTCTGCTCAATAGTATGATTAAACATGCGTTTCGTGCTGCTAAACAGAGGTAATCGACGAGAACGCAGAAGAGTACGCCTGCGCACTAATTGCGCGATCTTTTCATCAATACGTTCGCGTTCAGTGCGAATTTCTTTTATCAGCTCTACCTCTGGTGGGGCAAAGCCGTTGCTTTTTAGCAGATTATACCCCATCGCGCGGTCACCTGCGTAGACGTTGTCCTCTAATTGCAACGGTTTACCATAGCCAGGCAAATTTGCAAACGCGCCACGCTCTTCAGCTTCGCGAATCTGCTCCTCAATATAATCCCTATAACGTCGCCCATGATATTTGTTGGCACTACCTTGTGTTTCCTGGAGCGTAACTTTCTCTGGTGACTTGCGCCAATCTATAAAGTCCATAGTCGCTTTCTCGTAGAAGAATAGGAATGTTACTGTACTTATTACTTATTATACTATAGCTTCCGCGATAGCACGCCGTGCAAGCTCATACACATCAGCCAGAGGCATCTGATGCTCAGTGGCGAGACGCTGGCACTCCTCATATTCAGGAGCAGCACTGATAACACGATGCCCCAAACGTTTAATTTTCACCAGGATAGGACCAAGTGAAGTTGAAATCTGCTGCATACTCCGTTGGGCCTTACGACGTTGCATCTGCTGCATCCGCACGCCCAAAGTGCTTGTCTCGCGTAGCAGAAGATAGGAGAGAGCTTCACTGTCTTGGGGCATACAGATGACACGTAACAGAATAGCCGGGCGGTTTTTCTTCATCTGGATAGGGGTATAGCTGACATCTAAGGCTCCCGCTTGCAGTAGTCGTTCCATAAGACCACCAAATAGCTCTCCGCTCATCGTATCAATATTTGTTTCAATTACCGTCACCCAATCGGTATCGACATCTGAAGATGCAGCTTGAGCAACAGAGGTTCCTAAGCACAGACGAAGGCAGTTAGGCCAGGGCATCTGCTTTTTGCCAAAGCCGTAGCCTACCTGTTCAATATGCATGGGAGGTATCTCGAAATGAGCCAATGTCGCCAATAAGGCAGCCCCAGTTGGCGTTACGAGTTCGCCCTCAACAGGACGGGGTTGCCAGGGAGCCTGCACACGACGCAAAATTTCCAATGTGGCGGGTGCCGGTACAGGTAATAAGCCATGCGATGTTTTGACATGCCCATGCGTAAGTGGCAGAGCCGAGGCATAAAGATGCGCAATCCCTAGCGTTTCAATGGCGACGGCCGCACCGACAATATCAACAATCGCATCGACCGCCCCCACCTCATGAAAATGCACCTCATCAATGCTCACACCATGCACAGTTGCCTCGGCTTCCGCCAGGCAACGGAACACCGCGAGAGCGGTTGTACGCACGCTGGGAGCGATATGGGCCTCATGCAGAAGCGCGACAATATCAGAGAGATGGCGTGTCGGCTGCTCCTGCGCAAGTAGTTGCACATCAAAATACACGCCTTGTATGCCTTTATCAGTATAAGGGCGCAACTCTAGATGGTAGCCACTCAACGGTAGTCCAGCTAATGCCTGTTGCAACGTCTCAAGCGCGAGGCCCGCGTGCAGCATCGCGCCGAGAAACATGTTGCCGCTTATTCCTGAATGACAATCCAGGTATGCAACCTTAGTCAACACAGGTCTTCATCCTTCTGTATAGAAAAGCTCTGCTCCATCAGTTCTCCAGTGCCAGCCACGCTATGCGAAGTTCCTTGTAACGATTCAGACACGTAATCTTGTTGCTGTTCAGCGACACGCTTCCTGTAAGCTAGCTGTTCTAATGAAGCGAGGGCAGCAAGCCGATCAGGGAAAGAAACGGACGGCTTATGCTCCTCAGCCTGTTGTTCAAGCTCTGTTTCAATAGCATGATAATATGCAACAAAATCAGCAATCTCCTCAGCATACTGTGGATAGCGTGCAACATATGTGCTCAAGGATGGCTGTAACCCAGCACGCACCTCGGCAACGTAACAGGCGGTAATCCACAAAAGCTCCTCGTGCGGTGATTGCTCACTATTCATGCACACTATCTCCCTCTAGTTGTTCATAGAGCCACTTCGATGCAGCTCGTATACGATTACGAACCGTTCTGTCACTGATGCCTAAGAGATGCGCAACCTCTTTCTCAGAACGGCCTTCCCAAAAAGCCAGCAAGATAACCAACTTAAGCGCACTTGGTAAGTGAAGAACCAGATGTAAAAGCTCGCTATATTCGAGCGAGAGCAACATTTTCTGCGCTGCTCCGTCCTCAAGCTCCCTGATAAGCGGTTGCCCTTCCGCATTAACAAGCGGTTGATCGAGGCGAATCAGCAAATTACGCGGAATCCGCATCCCTACGTGCGTTTTCGTGGATTGTACCAGCCCTTCACGTCTCAAAAAAGTAGTATAAACATGTAGCCGTTCAAAATATAAACAGTGATAAAAATTTATGGCCCAAAAAAGGCGACTTTCATCAAGGAGCGCGTGAAGTATACGCTCGTAGAGGTCGGCACAGAGGTCTGCGACAAGATGCTCTCTCTCATCAGGCAACAAATGCCACTTGCGCAATATTGCTTCTGCCCACAAGTGCGTTGCGCCCCCGATACGCTGCACTATCAACTCTAGAATACGATTTCTTGTACGATAATCTCCACTCATATGTGCCTTGCGTACACATAGCACTAATACTTCTACAGGCATCTCCACCGCTATCAATTGCGGCCAAAAAGCTGGCGTAGCAGGAGAGGGTAACGCATTGTACAGCTCTACAATATGCAGTTCATACTCTCTCAGGCTCGCGCGTAACAGATGTTCATCCGGTATATGTTCTCTTTCCACCATTCCCAGGCTCTCCACAGATACTCAAATCTACCCTTCTTCATCTAACCAGTGATACCGTGTGTGATTATTCTGCCACCTTCTATTCACGCTGCCAAAAGACACGAGAAGAACATGCACAGGATTAAAGATGGCAAGAGTTATTTGCCGCTTTTGTGAAAGGCAATGGCATTACGATACACCTCAACATACCGTGTCGCAGACACATGCCAGGAGTGATCGGCTGCCATTCCACGCTGCTGTAATACGCGCCAAACAGCTTTGAAACGATAGACGGTTAGTGCTCGCACAACAGCGGCAAAGAGTTCCCAGGGATCATAATTGTTGAAGACAAAACCGTTGCCTTCGCCTGTTTGTGAGTTATATTCCTGTACAGTGTCGGCCAGCCCTCCCACGTGACGCACAATAGGGATACAGCCGTAGCGCATGGCAATAAGTTGACTTGTACCACATGGCTCAAAACGAGAGGGCATAAGAAACATATCGCTCCCTGCATAGATACGCTGGGCCAGTTCCGTGTTGAACGTCAGAAAAACCGCGACCTGATCGGGATAACGTGCCGCCAAATTCTGAAATAGTTCATGATAGTGTTGGTCACCCACACCAAGCACGATAAACTGAATACCTTGTGTGAGCAAAGGTTGAATAATTTGCGCCAGTAGATCAAAACCTTTTTGATCTGCCAGACGGGAGATCATCGCCAGCAAAGGAACATCAGGCTGAACAGGAAGATGTACCTGCTCTTGCAACGCAACTTTGTTTGCGGCACGTTGCTCTAGCGAAGCAGCATCAAAACGTGTGTGAATATACTGGTCAGTAGCAGGGTTGACTTCTTGATAGTCAATGCCGTTGAGAATGCCAAAAAGGCGATCTCGTCGCGCGCGTAACATGTGATCGAGCTTTTCGCCGAATGTGGGTGTAAGAATTTCCTGCGCGTAACGCTCACTTACTGTCGTGATGGCATCAGCGAAGAGAATGCCGCGCCCCATGATATCAACCACATTTGCCAATTCTGCAATTTGGGGATAGACGAAGCCTTGCGCGGCCACGCCTGCAACTTCCAGAATGCGATAGCCAAAGATGCCCTGGTAGGCCAGATTGTGAATCGTGTAAACGGTTGCAGACTCCGCATAAAATGAGTCATCGTGGTAAACGGTATGCATCCAGTTTGGCACAATACCAGTATGCCAGTCATTACAGTGGATGATATCAGGTGACCAGTCAATAGCCCGCATCGCTTCTATAGCCGCGCGACAAAAGAGAATAAATCGCTCGCCATCATCTGTGTAACCATAGATATTTTCACGCTCAAAGAAGCGCGGAGCATCCACCATATACACAGGGATCTGTTCACCGATAGTTCCCTGCTGAATACTGACATTGAGCCGAAAGGTTCCCATGCTAACCATCAGAGGATCAACCACAGGAGTGAGCTGAAAGCGTTGAGGATCGACTTGGCGATAACGCGGCATTGCCAGGCGCACATCATGTCCAAGAGCCTGTAACGATTTTGGTAACGCTCCCACCACATCTGCCAACCCACCAACTTTTACAAATGGCACAATCTCAGCAGCAAGAATCAGGATTCGGAGGGGCCGTTCATACTGCATTATCATTCCTCCCACACACAAACTGTACGTTACATTATATCATGCTCGGGTTCATAAAAATATACTAAAGTCATCCAAAAAATGCTCTGCGTCAAGGTAAAATACGCGATTATTGGCAAACAACGCCCGTCTAACGTGCTAAATATAGCATGTATTGTACCATAAAAAGCACAGAAGATGCATCGTATTCGATCTGCATCTTCTGTGCTTTGCTTGCGGGTGTAGGGCAAACTGCACAAATCTCTCATTGAGACACAGTGAGAATCCTGTGTCTTTTTGCCCTATACAGACATATGTTAGACACGATAGCGATTGCGCGTCAGGAAGTAAAACTGGATTGCGCCAAGAATCGCCATCAGGACCAGCATAAACACGGCGTCCGAGGCCGTTAGAATCGGCGGTTGCCCGGCAGCAACGTGCGGTGCAATCGCATTACCCGAGACAAATGGCACGTTCGGCTCAGTTTCGCGGAAACCTGGGATAGAGAAGAAAGCGAATGCCGCCAGGTAGATAAACAGACATGTCCCTACGACCAGCCATTGGCCCAGACATCCAAGTTTGTTTTCACCCACGACCGCGAACTCACGGCGCGCCACGCTTGTCCAAATCGTCGCTAACACCAACGAGCCACCACAGAGCAGAAGCCCGATCAGGTACTCGGTCGGATATAAGTGTAACAGAAGAGTGGCAAGAGCCAGGACAGCAGTGGTGACCACGCCACCGATAATAACCAGATTGCGATGAGATTTCCAGGCCCAGACCGCAGCCATCAGCAGCACAAAGAAATTCGTTGTCACAATAGCGTCAACGATATACCCTGTCTGTGGCGAGAAGAAACAGCTAGCCGGAATCTCCAATTTGTTTGAGCAAACGGTGAGGTAGCTATTCAGGCCAATGAACGTCCAGTTATGCATCCAATCAATCAGCGGATAAGCCAACAAGCCAAACAGCACCATGATTGCGCCTAGCTGCGCGAAGCCCAACGCGCCGACCGCGTAGAGAACGGACATCGTGCGTTTGCGCACGGGGCGCATCAGATAGTGCAGACGTAGAGCGAATGCACCGAGGACCAGGAACACCGCAATACCGAGAATGCTTGACAGAATGTAGTCAATCGTCTTCTGAGTCCAGAATGCGCCACTCGCGCTGGGTGAGATCTGGTAGGCCAGACCTTGATCGTTCACGTAGGCGTAAAACACCATGAATAGCACGAGTAGGATGCTGGCGGCAATAATCATGAAGCGAATGGCGGGCGTAGTTCCCAGATCACGACGATCAGGGTTACGCTGCTCGCGAATGGCAAGCTGGCTATAAAAAATCATAGCAGCACCAATGCCGAGCAGAACGGCACCGACCATTACCAGATCGATCGTACTTGCCTGGAACCAGAGCACCTTACCACCAAGTATAGGGTTCCAGGACATGCCTATGGCTGGGAAATACTGGTTACAGGTAACAACGGGAGTTTGATTGATATTACATCCCGTGGAAGTAGACCAGAACATGAGAGCCAGACCGCCAACGGCAAAGACAAGGCCAACTACGGTCAGAATGATTGGCGGCACAACAGGTTTAGGGTCAAAAAGCCAAACAATCACCTGAATAACGATAAATGCTGCTACGCAAGTCAGACCTAGAGCCAGGGATCCCTGCTCCAACCCTTGCAGTGATGCAGCAGTTAATTGTAAGTAAATGTATCCGGGTATCTGCCCGATCAGGAGCGCGGAAATGAAGAAAAACCCGATAGCAAAGATCATCGCGCGCGCCCATGAAATCTGATCAGACATCTCCCGACGTTGAGCTTGTTGCATGGATCGCAATCCCTTCCAACATGCCCCTCTTCATACCTGGGGGACATGAGAATGGTTAGAACTGAAGCTGTATGCGCCTTCTATCTTCTAGTGGGCGCATACAGACACAACTCAGTCACAACTAAGGAACAATAGTCAGCTCAGCCAGCATCATCGGGTGAATCTTACAGTAGTACATTACCGCGTGATCTGGATTGAGATTATAAGCCGCTTGCGTTACAGTGTATGTAAAGCTCTGTCCTGGTGCAATCAAATTGTAAGAACTTGCGCTACCCGCCGAGTCGAAGATACTCTCCGCAGGCTGGGGAGAAGCTGTGCTCTCGCTGGTAGCGGCTGTCACCGTGTGACCGATGCTACTCTTATTGACCCAGGTAATCACCGTGCCAACCTTGACTTTCACATTGGGATACTGATAGCACGATGGCTGGCAATTTTGGCCCGTGACAGTATTAGCAATGTCAATCGTGATCGCCTTCTGATTCGTCATATCGACCGGCGCACCAAAACTGCCAGTGCTGCCAAGAGCAACAGCAGTCGAATACGTGGCAGGGGCATTATTTTGCAGATAGGAGACCAGACTATCAAAACCATTTTGACTCGGATAACCACTCTTTGATAAATACTCAGGGTCGGCTGAACGTAAGAAATCAAACAGGTACTGCTCATCCATCGAAGAGAGCGGCCCGCCAAATTGATAACCGACAGGGATCTGACTTGAATTGCTCGGTGGGGTAACACCAGGAGCATAATTTCCAGATGCAATCACACGATTCAGGTCATCATCACTCAGGTTATTTAACTGGCTAATGGTATATCCGTTATATGATGGATTAACCAGTTTGTTACTTTTGATGGTATAACAATTGCTCACACAATACTGCGCGTAGACAGCCATGCCGCGCTGTACGCCTAATTCAAATTGTTGTGTTTGTGCGCTTGCCTGTCCGCTATTCTCAACAATCCAGAAAATTGGAATCATCAAGGAAACAAGAGCGAGCATAATCAAAGCCCCATACCCTGTCTTCTCAACTGCATTTGTTCGAGAATAGAATATATACAGCAAGCCGCCAATCACAACCAGGAGCAGGATGATACCGACAACGACTTGTCCAATATTCACCATAAAAACTCTACCTTTTGATCGAGATTTGCGCATGCATTCCATGCATACGTCATCAACGGCGTCATTCACCTTGCACCTGAAAAGAGAGGCGCAGGATGGCTAATGCCCCTAGATTTGCAAGATGGAGCATTAGCCATCTGTAGAGTACTGCACTCCACAGCCACTCTTTGCCAAAAGCGATAGGCGCAAAGCCTCGCGTAAGAATAACGAGATTAACCGCCCGCGCTACATTGTACGGTAGGCTGAGCAATCAAGCGGGTGGTGGTATCGGGATGTGGAACGGCACTATTGAGCGTTCCGGTATCAACGATAACATCTTGCCCGCTAAAGGAAAGGGCAAAACGATCAAGGCTACGTGGTGCAGGGCCGTCCAGATACTCACCATCAACGTTATAGTGAGAGCCATGACAGGGACATTTAAAACTGTTGCAATCGTTACGGAACGGAACCGTGCAGCCTAGATGGACACATTTCTGATAGAGCGCGACCCAGAAGGAACCATCCTGATCTTTGACGATAGATTGATACGCTATTTCGCTAGTGAGCAAGGGATCTTGCAGTAAGAACTGGGTGTTCGCGCCCATATGAATCACGTACGTTTTCGCCGCCTGGCGATAGAAAACACCCTTCGACCCTAAAGCGTACTCGTTTAACTGAGTCGCGGGTGGGAAATCTGTTTTTTTGCCAACCGTCAAAGCTGCACCGAATTGACCAGCGAGATTGGGATACAACATATCCAGTGCGCCAGCAACGGCAGCAGTTGCCGATAGACCCCACACGGCGAGCATAGAACGGCGGAGGAAACGGCGGCGTGAACGCCGCTGTGCGGCAATCTCTGCTGCTTCTGCGCCACCACCATGCAGCACCTCATACTGTTGCGGTGTAATCGGCGGGGTATCAATACTCATGGTAAACCTCTTACTTCCAGCCTGTTCTTACAGGTCAAAGTAGATATGCTGCCAGGGCCAGATCCACAGCCAACCAGGACCGCGGAAGAAACTACCAGCAAGAGTGATCGCAGCCCAGAATACCAGGAACATCGTGAAGGTCACAATTGCAACCTTGCGGTCCGCATAGGCGCGGCTAGGATTCCGGTCAACATAGGGCAGGACAGCCAGGGCACCGAGCGTCAAGCCAGGAACCAACACACCTGCCGTTGTCGGCGGGAAGTAGTGAAGGAGTTCCTGTAACCCCAGGAAGTACCAGGGGGCTTTTGCCGGGTTTGGCGTCACGTTTGGATTAGCAGGCTCACGCAACGGCGCATCAATGACGATAGAAAGCAAGGTAATCATCACCATCACCGCGGTGGCCGCGAAAAATTCACGAACCAACAGGTGCGGCCAGACAAACACCGAGTCTTCTAACGGCTTCTCGACGCGCGTAATCGCTTCTTGCTTCACGACAGCCAGAGTGCGGTAACGGCGTTGTGTCGCCGTTGCCTGCGTCTGCACTCGTGGCTCTTTCTGCTCAATTGACATGCTTCATTCCCCTTTTGGGCATATGAACGGTCACTATCGGTTCGTGCCTGCCAATGCACGCTCCTCACGGGCTTCCAATTCACGGCGCGATGGAGGTGGTGGGCCAGCTTCGCCGCCGTCCTTACGAATACGCCAGAAGTGAACAGCCATCAACAAGGCTCCTGCCAATGGGAGTAAGATCACGTGACCGACATAGAAGCGGATTAAGGTTGCCTGACCAACAGCACCGCCGCCGACGAGCACCTTGTAGACAGGATCGCCCAGCAATGGAGTGTAGGGAGCCAGGTTTGTACCGACCGTGATAGCCCAGATCGCAATCTGGTCCCAGGGCAGCAAATAGCCAGTAAAACTCAAGAATAGGGTAACGAAGAAGAGCAATACCCCAACCACCCAGTTAAACTCTCTGGGCGGCTTATAGGCCCCATGATAAAAGACGCGAATCATATGCAACGTCACCGAAACGACCATCAAGTGGGCCGCCCAACGATGCATATTGCGTACTAGGTGTCCGAATGAGACCGCGCTACTTAGTTGAAGAATGTTGCTATACGCGACATTAGTATCAGGGACATAATAGAACATCAGAAAGACCCCGGTAATGGTCAGGAGCAGGAAAAGGAAGAAAGAAATGCCACCCATACACCAGGTATAGGTGATCTTCATTGCCTGACGGCTAACTTTGACGGGGTGAAGATGCAGAAATACGTTCCCCATCATAACCAACGACTGGTTCAGAGGGGTGTCGGGATAGCCATGGCGGAAAATCGAACGCCAGACCGGGCTCTCAACCACCTTCTGTGTCACTACGTCGAGTATGCTCTTGTTAGTGGTGGAACTCACTGTGCCTCCTCACAAGGATCATAATGTGATCAAAACGGAAAGATAGACTTTTGCACAAGTTCTTGTACTGTGTCGCGATTATATCATACTGGCGTTTATAGGGATACCCCTTTAACAGACGCAACAGACAAGAACTCCGGCTATTACTCTTATGTTAGTTATTTGGCCGTCTAGATGCATGCGCACAAAGCGTCTATATTCTTTCCTCAATTATAATGAATTGTATCGGCAAACGAAAAGAGTAAAGGAATTTTGGTACTTCAGCTCGATGGCAGGCTCAAGCCGATACTTACCCATCATTACTAAAGATACCTTGTCTCCATATCCAGCGTCATCAGGTACTTACCTGATTTTTTCCTCGCACGCCTGATCTTTCTCGCTCTCGGCCCGGGCACACTTACACCCTCGTTTGACAGTCTTCACCACTAGCCGATACAATGAGAGTATACGCAAGAGCAAAATACCTATTGAGATACAACATAATGAGCAATTCTCATACACAAGACGTTTTTACCAAAAACAATACCAGCCCGCATCCGGCAC
This sequence comes from Ktedonobacterales bacterium, assembly GCA_027451525.1. Classification (GTDB taxonomy): domain Bacteria; phylum Chloroflexota; class Ktedonobacteria; order Ktedonobacterales; family Ktedonobacteraceae; genus DTNP01. Next base: position 60,583 of record DAIDJF010000006.1, on the reverse strand, counting down.
AACAGAGAGAAGCGAACAGGTTTATGCGTTCGCTCCTTAGCATTCCTGTGTTTTATAAGGTGCTGATCGCTAATAGTTTTATTATCTTTGTGGGAGCAACGGGGGGCACATTTCTCGCCTCGCGGCTTAACAGCACGCCAGACACACCCGTCTACCTTGTTGTTTTTGTTGCCGTCGGCTGGTTGGTGAGCGTGATTTTGAACTTCGTCGTGCTCCAAATTGCCTTCCGTCCTCTCATGGATCTTGGCAAAGTCATGAGTCGTGTGCAGGCTGGTGAGCGTACCCTGCGTGCCCCTTTAACTGGTACGGACGCTCAAGCAGATATGCTGGCTCGCACATTTAACACCATGCTTGAAGCAATTGATGAGGCAAATCGTCTACGCGCCAATCAGATTATTACCGCACAGGAACAAGAACGCAAACGCATCGCGCGCGAATTACATGATGAAACATCACAAGTCCTCACCTCGCTCCTCATCAGCCTCGCGATTCTCGAAGAATCGATCAACAATGAGGAGGGTCGCCAACGCATCACGGAGACACGCACACTGGCCCACCAGACCTTGCGCGCAATTCGCAACCTGAGTATTGACTTACGCCCTAGCGCACTTGATGATCTCGGCTTGCTGCCTGCATTACGCTGGTATGTCAAAGAGTATCAGCAAAAATTCCCGATTGAGGTTGATTTTCAGGCTGATGGCTTCAAACAACGCTTACCCGCCGAAATGGAGACCGCACTCTATAGGATAGTACAGGAAGCATTAACCAACGTTGCCAAGCATTCTCACGCTCATTGTACAACGGTCATACTGCGCGAAGACGCCGAAGCTGTCTACGCGACGATTAGCGACGATGGGCAGGGATTTGATCTCGACCAGTTACAGAAAACACATGGGCAGGATCGTGGGCTTGGACTCGTGGGTATGCATGAACGTGCTCATCTTCTAGCAGGTACATTGACCATTGAGTCTACACCAGGTGTTGGAACGACAATTCACGTTCGGATCCCGTTATACACAACGAATGCGACAGACAGCGAACAGAGAAAAGAACATGTCGCCTAATGCACACATCCTACAATCACGTGCATTATTCACAGAGGATAAGATGAAGATACGGATACTACTTGTTGATGACCATACACTTCTACGCGCTGGGCTACGCATGATGCTGAATGCCCAGCCGGATATGGAAGTAGTCGGAGAGGCTCAGGATGGACGCCAGGCCGTTCAAGAGGCGCAACGTCTCCTCCCTGACATTATCCTCATGGATATCACAATGCCTGACATGAACGGCATTGAAGCCACACGACAAATCAAAAAACTCATGCCCGAAATCAAAGTGCTCATTTTAACGATGCATGAGCATGAAGAGTATGTCTTCCAAGCATTGCGCGCAGGAGCTTCGGGCTATATGCTGAAAGAGGCAGCCGACACTGACCTCATCTCCGCGTTGCATATCATTCAAAGTGGGCAATTTTACCTGTCACCAATGGCACAATCAGTCATGGTCGGCGATTATCTTCAGCGGGTTCGTACTGGAGAAGAGAAGGATAGTTACAGCAGTTTAACGGAACGTGAACGCGAGATACTCAAACTTGTCGCGGAGGGCTACACCAACAATCAAATCGCTGAACGCCTCATCATTAGCCCGAAGACGGTTGATACGCATCGCACTCACATCATGGATAAACTAAACCTGCACAGCCGCGCCGAACTGGTTAAATATGCGATGCGACGCGGCCTGCTCGAAGACTAAATTAGTAAAAAAAGAAGAGACTAGCGATCTTCATCCTCATACTCGGACCCACCGCTACTCTCTTCCGCAAAATATTCATCGCTATAGAACCCCATATCTTTTCCGACATAGACACTGACAAGAAAATCATCGCGTGGCATATCAGCAGATAACACAAGGTCCTCGTCAATCTGCTCGATTAATTTCGTCAGCTCAGCCTCACCCAGTTCTTTCTCCAAGATAAGCGTTCCATGCACTGCTGTTGTTGTAAAATGAATGTCAATGGTTCCTAGACGGCTATTGCTCTGCAAGCTGCTACCCTGCATAATATAATAGCCTTCGGAGTAAGGCGTCCGAAAATGCCGCTCAAAATGGATATCATCCATAACCTTCTTCCATTCACGCTAAAATGCCCGATTTCAGCGCACTCCTTTCTCTTGACCTACGATTGATTGCTCTATAAAGACGCACAACAGGTAACACAAGTGCGTCATACATTTTGACACCATGATTACTGCCTGTTGCATCTAGTCGCCAAGACAAGTCACAAAACCGTCCTCATTATATCATAACGATGTATTCAACCATACATATATTGTCCAAATATCCTTGCTAGAACCCCCAAAAAGCAAGCATTCCGTGTCACTGTTTGAGTGACACGGAATGCTTGCTTTTCGTCTCTTTATTTCTCACATTCTCATTGACTATATGAAGCGAAATGAAGCGCGCAGCGGGGCAAACACCACCTGCTCTTCTTGCGCGTAGATACTCTGCGGCGCAAGTTGGACTAGCGTTATCAGCTTCGTGCCATGCATCGTTACAAGGGCTGTTTCCGTATAACTGGCCCCATTTTGCTGTACCGTGCCCTTTAGTTGCTGCCATGTAGCACCCGCAAAATTTACTGGTGCCTCTACCTTTGCTCCATTCATGCCCAACTGCGCTGGTAGCACCTGCAAATAATGTGCCACACCTAAGACAGTCGCAGGCGTAACCAGGAGATCAACCTGAGCGGTATGTGTGCTATCAGTAAAAGCCGCCGTCGATTTTTTCTGATCGACGCGAACTTGCCAGCCTGTGGGATAGCGTAACGCCACCCCCAATTGTGTATTCCGAAAACTTTGCAACGGATTGGTGACAGGCGCAACATTCAATGGTTGTGCAATGACCACCCAGGCCATAACACCACTGAGCAGGAGAATCAGGACCAGAATCAAGGTAATAACCACACGCGAACGCATTCCCATCTGTGATAGCACTCGTACAGAGGGGCGCGCGCTTGGGGTTTGCGGTGTGGAATGAACAGCGGGCAATATCACATCTTGCATATGTGGGGGAGCAACACTTTCTGCCTGCCCGGCCTGCTGTGGACGTGGTGTCGAGGGAACCACAGGGAACGAGATAAGTGGCGTAGTGCTGAGGTGACTGATATCATCTGGTAGCTGCTGCTCCGTTGCGATCTGACGATCACGTGCGACTGATGACTGTGGCGGGCGCGCAGGAATTGCGGCGGGTGGTGGAGACTGTATATGCCCCCTCTCTGGCATAGAGACAGGCGGTTGAGGGGTATGAGCCTGTATTTCTCGTGTTGGCAACTCATCGATATGCCCCAACGCAGGCGAGGCGTGTGTATCTATTTGTGTCACATCCTGCGCCGATGCTGACGATCCAGCCCGTTCTTGTTTCTGCTGCACATTGACATCTGTCCAGACTTTAACGCGCAGTTCCCGCTCTGATGCAGAAGCAGGTAGAGTAGGCTCAGGAAAAGGTAACTGTGCAACAACAGAGCCTGCATCGGATACAGGATTCTTGGCAGCAGATACTTTTGTGACAAGAGTTCCACATTTCGCACAAAAACGAGCATTTTCAAGGAATATATCCGCCCCACAATGTGTACATGTAATCACCGCAACACCCCTCTTATATATTTTGCTAATGGTTATATTTTGCTAATAGTCCGCTTATGCCTAAGGTAGAGTATACAATAGCGTTTGTCAAGATGTTTATAAAATGAGCCTATCAGCCAGGTAACAAGGTATCAGAAAGGAGCGGAAACCTGCGAGATATGCCCTCATACATCATCCTGGCTATCTCATTCGTAGTAGCCGCTCCCCTCGTCTATAGGACCATGCACATGCCTATTTCAAGGTTAATAACGCTTCACGTTCGGCATCTGTCGCGATGACTTGCTGATTTTTGACCACCTCTACCAATTTTTTACGCCCCTTTGGACTGCCAACCATCACGGCACCAACCAATTTATTTTCACGGAAGAACAACTTGCGATAATTCTCGTTGCCCTTCTCACCTGGCTCACGCCGTGAGATGCTCGTTAGCTCGGCATTATTCGACTCAGCTGTACCAATGACAGCAATATTTACGTCAAAGAGAGGACTGGTATATGTCGGCACATCATCATAGACAAGCTGTCCACCCGCCATATTCGTGCCAGCAACGCGCCCATGCGCCATAGCATTATCCCAGGTACCCATCGTGTGATGCCGTCCAACCGCAATATCAAAAAACTCGGCAACATCACCAGCCGCATAAACACCCGGCACATTAGTTTCAAGCCGCTCATTAACCAGAACGCCCGTGCGCAGCTCAATTGGCGTACTCGTCAGAAACGAGGTATTAAGCGTCAAGCCCAGACCAATGCCGATCATATCCGCCTGAATCTCGCGCCCTTTTTTGGTCTTTACATAAGCAGGCACACCATTCTTTGGCACGACCTCGGCGACTTCATCGCCATGAATCACCTCAACACCAAATTTCTTGGCGATATTATCAATGACCTCACCGCCATCGGCGTCAATCGTGTTACGCAGCCAGTATGGGCCACGCATCAACCAGGTCGTATTGAGCTTGCGCACCGCGAAACCATCACATAATTCGTAAGCAATAAAACTCCCACCATAAGCCAGAGCGGTGCGAGATTGCAGCATCTGCTCAATAATAGTTTTCGTATCATCAAGTGTCACAAAGTTATAAATATGAGGCGCATCCTGCGCTCCTGGCACACGCAAACCATTGGCCCAGCCACCGCTGGCAATCAAGAGCGCGTCATAGGGGAAGTGCTCACCCTTATTCGTCGTCACGACACGCTCCTCGGTATTCACTTCTGTTACCAGCGTCTCCGTGACCAGGTGAATATTGCGTTGCTCATGCCAGGCGAAATCGCGAATCATCACCTTTTGTTCGACGATCACGCCTTGCAAGAAACGCGGTAGCGAGACGCGATTATACAATGGGTATGGTTCATTGGTAAAAATGTGTATCTGACAGTTGGGATCATTCTTACGTAACGTCTCAGCGGCGGTCGTGCCAGCGACACCATTGCCGATGATAACATATCTTCTCTCGTGCGTTGCCACCTGTAATACCTCTTCTCTTCATTTGCCTCGGCCCATGACATGGCCCCGACTGGCTAACGGGCAGCAGTTCACGCATGTTTCACCTCGAAAGGCGGACAGAGCGTGCTGCCAGCTACGCGAATCTTAACACAGTTTATCAGATAACGCTATAGTTGGGCTAACAATACAATAGCCAGATTAAAGCAACATTGGAGATCACAGAGACGTGATTTTTACACGCTCAGGTTGAACAAGTTGGCTAAGCCTGTTATACTACACCTATCACACCGGAAAAGCGCACCCGCACAAGATTACTTTTTCTGTACCGAACCAACCACTTGTGTGCAAGTGAGGCGGTCTATGGCAGACCCCGATGAGTTTGGATAGGCCACCGACCTCTTGCTAGAAAGTTAGGAGGAATACTGGTTCTATGAAAGTTTATAGGGCGGAACAGATTCGCAACGTAGCATTAATCTCGCACGTAGGTGCTGGCAAGACCTCCCTGGTCGATGCAGCCCTCTACGACAGTGGTGCCGTGACTCGACAAGGCAAAGTAGACGAAGGGTCCTCTATCTCTGACTATGACCCTGATGAACTCAAACGCCGCATGTCATTGAATGCAAAGGTATTGCCGGTAGAGTGGAGAAACCACAAAATCAATTTTATTGATACCCCCGGCTACCCCGATTTCGTAGGTGAAGTCAAGGCGGGTTTACGCGTGGCCGATGCCGTTCTCGTCGTCGTCACGGCTGAAAAAGGCGTTGAGGTCGGCACCGAACTCACCTGGCAATATGCCGATGAACGGAACCTCCCGCGCATAGTCCTCGTCAACAAGCTCGACCGTGAAAATACCTCTTTCAATCAGGCGTTAGACTCTTTACGCAAACAATTTGGCTCAAGGGTTGTCCCTCTCCAGATTCCGATTGGTGAACAAGCTGGTTTTAAGGGCGTCGTGGATCTCGTCACACAGAAAGGGTATACCTTTGATGGCGGCAATAAGGTACAAGAGATTGCCGTTCCAGCCGACCTGCAGGCTCTCATCGGCAACTACCGCGACCAATTAATCGAGAGTGCCGTCGAAAGCGACGATGAAATCATGGAGAAATTTCTCGACGGCGCGACACTGAGCAACGAAGAAATTTTGACTGTCATCAAGAAAGGCACGCGCAACAATCAGCTGATCCCTGTCCTTTGCGGCTCTGCAAGCAAAAATATCGGCGTACAAACACTGCTCGATGCTATTGTGGACTATCTCCCCAGTGCGGCAGAAGCAACCCCTGAAGAGGCCAAAGCGCTTGGTAACACACCCTCTGTGTTTATCTTCAAAACAGCGGCGGCCCAGGTTGGTACGATCTCCACATTCCGCGTATATAGCGGCACACTCAAAGCTGATACGCATCTCCACAATGTGCGCACGAAAGCTGATGAGCGCATGAGCCAACTTCTCACACCACGTGGGAAAATGCAAGAGCCTGCAACAGAAATTCCCGCTGGAGATTTTGGTGCGGTCGCCAAACTCGCCAACACGCATACGGGCGATACACTAGCCAGCAAAGAGGTCACACAAGCGTTAGAGACCATCAAATTTCCAGCTCCCTGCTATACGGTAGCGGTCACACCAAAAAGCCAGGCTGATCTGGATAAGATGAGCAATGCGCTGGCACACCTTGTTGAAGATGATCGCACGCTGCGCGTATCGCGCGACCCCGAAACCGCCGAAACGCTCCTCTCTGGCATGGGTGAAACGCATATTCAGATTGCGGTAGAGAGCATTAAACGCAAATACGGCGTCGATTTAGAGATTCACGACCAGCGTATCGCGTACCGTGAAACCATTCGCAAGAAGGCACGTGCCAATGGACGCCACAAACGCCAGAGCGGCGGACACGGACAGTTCGGCGATGTCTGGTTAGAAGTCGAGCCACTTCCACGTGATAGCGAACAAACCTTTGTTTTTGAGGACCGTATCGTAGGTGGTGTTGTGCCAGGACAATTTATACCAGGTGTTGAAAAGGGTGTGCGCGAGTCGCTCAAGAAAGGCTTTATCTCCGGCAACCCCATGGTGTACGTGAAGGTTGCATTGGTAGATGGCAAATATCACCCGGTAGACTCTTCGGCACAATCATTTGAAATTGCGGCCTCACTCGGTATGCAAGAAGCGATTCCGCTAGCCAACCCAGTGTTACTGGAACCAGTCATGAACGTGACCATTCTCGTACCAGAAAACAATATGGGTGACGTGATGAGCGATATCAACACAAAACGTGGGCGCGTAATGGGCATGGACTCTACAGGAGATGGGATGCAACGCATCACAGCGATGGTCCCGCAATCAGAGATGCTACATTATGCCACTGATCTCCGTTCAATCACACAGGGACGCGGCACCTTCAGCATGGAATTTGCCCATTATGAGGAGGTTCCAGCCAACATCCAACAAGAGTTGGTAACTCAGCACAAGAAGGTAGAAGTCTAGCCTTCTTCTCGCCAGCATATCACCCTACGGGTTTTACAGGTAAAATGTGTAAAACCCGTAGGGGCGTGATGATGGTGTTGCAAAAATAATGTGGACATTGACGTGGGGTCGTGATTTCATCACGCCCTGCCCTCTACCAGATGTTGTGCCCGTCCGTTTACACAACGTATTGCATGACGTTTGACAGAGCACTACGTTTTTTTGCGGCAAGGTTAGTTGAGCATGGCACGTTCATTTTTTACAGGATGCGCAAGCATCTGACGCATAAATGGGATTTCGCGCCTCAGCATCGTGATCTCTTCTTTGAGCCGCTGGAGCGTCGAGGTCAATTCCAGCAGGTGTTGACGCTCCTCATTCTGTACCTCCACAAAATAGGCAATAAAATAGGAGAGGTCTTCAGGCTCGTCAGGGATGGTTGACTGAATATCCTCTTCGGGTGCTGACTCAAGCAGAACATCCAAATAGTTAAAAAAGAGGTGATGCGCCTGCTGGGTCGCTACATCCAATTCATATCCACCCTCGACTTCATCATCAAGCAGTTCGACAATGCCCGACAAGTAGGGTTTTTCATGATGTTGGCTGACAATCCGAAATCGTTTTACACCAACTGCCATTAGCGTATAACGCCCATCTTCCAGGCGATCGAGATTGCGTATTTCAGCTATTGTCCCAACCGAATAAGGAACTTCGTGGAGATGCTCACTTTCCGGGCGCGTCAATACAATACCAAAGGGCTTCTGATCGCGTTGACAATCAGCGATCATCTGCCGATAACGTGGCTCAAAGATGTGCAACGGAATGGCTGTACCGGGGAAGAGGACGGTATTCAGCGGGAACAACGGTAGTTCAAGCGATGTAGTTGACATATAACCTCTCCTTTACGTACTCTTCCTGCTATTTCAATATTTTTCCATACTCCCAATAGCTTAACGAAAATATGCCCAACCGACAAGGGGTATTTGCCGCAAAAAAAGCCGGGTAGTACAAATCAATTGCACTACCCGGCCAGCAATCATGTCGCTTTTAGCCGAAGAATTTACTGACTAAGCAGTAGCATCCTCGACTGCAGCTTTACGCGCGTAGTCTTTTAGCAATAGAGCAGCAACTAGGGAAATCACGCCCATGATGATGATATAAATCGCGACCGGGACATACGAGTGGTAGGCTTTTAGCAGGGCGACCGCGATCAGAGGGGCAGGACCACCAGCAGTAATCGAAGCCAACTGATAGCCTAGTGACGCACCACTATAGCGGACCTTCGTGCCGAAACGCTCGGAGATCAGGGCAGCCTCTGGCCCATACAACCAGGCGTGGAAGAGAGCCACAGAAAGAATTACTGCCAGGATGATGATCACCGGATTCTTCGTATTCATTAACCAGTAGTACGGGAAGGCAAAGAGTGCCATCAGGACTGAGCCAATGGCAAACCAGCGCGTGCGCCCTATCCTATCAGAGAGAATACTAAAGAGCGGAATGGTACAAAATTCCAGAACAGCGGTGACAATAATGGCATCGAAGATAAACGTCGTGTCCATCTTCAACACACTTGCCACATAGGTGAGGACAAAGGTGGTGAACAGATAGAAAGGAGCCTGTTCCGCGGAACGCACGAGAGCGGTCAAGATGACCTCACGCCAGTGATAGCGGAAGGTATCAAGAAATGGTGACTTCGAGAGACGATTTTCTTCCTTCACTTTGGTAAAGCTGGGTGTTTCCAGAATATTCAGGCGGATATAGAGCCCGACGATCACCAGAAGCAGGCTCAGGAAGAAGGGAATACGCCAGCCGATAGAGACAAATGCATCACCAGGGAAAACAGATTTGAAGACAAGCAAGGCAATCGAGGCCAGTGCGAGGCCAATCGGCACCCCTGTCTGCGGCCAGCTTGACCAGAAGCCGCGCCGATGGTCGTCGCCGTATTCCATCGCTAACAGGACTGAGCCACCCCATTCTCCGCCTACCCCTGCACCTTGTAAGAAGCGCAGCACAGAGATTAAAATGGGAGCCCCGATACCTATAGCGGCATAGCCCGGCATCACGCCCATCAACGCTGTTGCGATGCCCATCAGCAACAGCGTTGAAACAAGGGTTGCTTTACGCCCGATGCGGTCGCCAAGCCAGCCAAAGAATGCGCCACCAATTGGGCGCGCCGCGAAGCCCACAAAGTTCGTTGTGAATGAGGCAATGGTTCCCGTTAAAGGATCGAGGGTCGGGAAGAAAAGCTTGGGAAACACTGCGGCTGAAAGAAAACCATAGATGAAGAAATCATACCATTCGATTGCAGTTCCTGTTGTGCTAGCGATGAGGATAGGCATCATGCGTCGCATAGTAACAGGTTGCGATGATGAGACAGTAGCCATGAGTCCTCCTTCTCCCTTGGAAGGCTATGTCACAGCAGAAAATACTGTGCCGTGACAAACAGTTTTTATATCAAAGCCGGCGATGGCATTGATACCAAAAGGATGTGGTTACGTGCCCTCAGAACTGTAATAAAAACTAATGTGTTCTAGGCTGTGTTTCTTGTAAGTACAGTCAATACCAGCATGGGTTTACAGTATATTTCGAGTACACAAGTTGCTTATAGTATGCAACAAACAGGGGTAGATTGCAAGGGTTTAGGGGCATAATTGTATGCATTGTCAAAAGTTTGTTGAGATTGATAGGGAACGTGATGTATGCAGGCATGCACCCATGCACCACGTTCCCTACGGTCATTAGCAATCTAAGGCGACAACTTTGCCATCATGGGCAGCGGAGTATTTTGCGGCCTCCATCACGGCGATATTGCGCCGTGCCTGCTCTGGTGGAACAGCCAGTGCCTCACCAAAATGCAGATGATTCGCTAGATTGCGGTGGAATGCATAAGGTGGAACCTGTGGCAGCATCAGATGTTGCTCGTGAATGGTGTCACCCACATCGCGCGTCAACACTGATAGCTGTGGCAATGCCTCCGAGGGCGCAAGCCGTTCTTCAATCAGATCACCAGACCAGCGGCGCGATTTGACAGACTCTTGTCGCCAGTGACCAACTATCGCTCCGCGCTCACCCAGGATATACCATTTAGGCTTCATGGCGGCAGCGATATCCGAGTGCATAAACTCAGCCTCCTGTCCGCCCGCAAAGCGCAGATACACGCTGGCTTGATCGGCGTTCGTCACATCGTGCCAGACTCGCTTATGCTCGACGCCACGCACACTCACGACAGGGTCTGGGATCAGATTGAGTATCCAATCCAGATAGTGCGACCCCCAATCATAGAAGACGCCACCAGAGATAGGCTCGTGCGAATGCCAGTAATCACAGGGATGGGCATAGCCGCCAACAAAGGTTTCGACGTGGAAGACATCGCCAATCGTGTGGCGCTTCAATACCTCCTGAATCGCAACATAGTCAGCATCCCAGCGACGACACTGATAGACGGTCAAGGCGCGGCGTTGCTCTTGGGCCAGTTCGATTAAGGCATCAGCTTCCGCGCTCGTGATACAAAACGGCTTTTCGCTTACAACGTGTTTGCCTGCACGCAACATTTGCATTGAAACGCTGGCATGCGTATTAGGCGGCGTTGAAACAATCACAGCGTCAATCGTAGGATCTTCCGCTACCTCGTTCAGGTCCAGACAGGTGCGCACCTCTGGGAAGCTCTGCCTTGCCAATGCAAGACGTTCGGGATTGCGGTCACAGACAAGAGAGTAGTGGAGACCCGGCACATGGCTAATCGCCGCGCCATGCTCAAAACCAATCGCTCCATAGCCAATCATTGCCACCTTGAGAACACGTTCCTCACTCTCAAGACCAGCAACATAGCGGATAGCACGCGCAACCATCTGCTGAAACATGGGATGTCTGCGCGTCTCTTCAAGCGCACCAGGAGTGGCACAAAATACACGCCCCTGTCCGTAGGAGCGTGTATATGCCAGCGTATAGGAGGCATAGTGCCATTTTGTTGTCCAGAGTGCCTGTCCAGCGGGTGGAATGACATCGAGCAGGTAGACTTCCTCGTTAAACACAAATGTCGGATCTACACGGCATGTAATTGGATGATCCTCCTGCGCCGGGCGGGCAATAATCTCGCTACGCGGTACACACATACCATGTACAGGCCCAAGTACCTCACCAAGCACATCATATTCATGATACGCCTCGACAGTATCGGCAAGGCAGACCAGTCCTCCACCACGCTCTACAAAAATACGAATAGCCTCCTCGTGTTCTTTGCTTAATGGTCCAAGATTGGCTGGCAGCACAACAACACGATAGGCCGATAAAGAGAACAGATGAGCGAGAGATGTGACAGTTAGCACATTGTCAACGCTTTCCATGAGATGATTTCTCCTCGTAAGGGAGGAAAGCGCGCAAATGTTGCGGGGGTACTTAGGAGCCTCCCCCGCAATTAGCATGCTTTCCCTAAAAAAGCAGGTTATACGAAGTTATTGCCTGAGATCATGATAGTGCGGATGGTCATGCGAGTGATCGGGCCAATGCTGGTGCTGGTGCGTATGCATCGTCCCAGGTGGCGGCAATTCCTCTTCAGGATGGGTATGCGTACCCTCAAGGTGATAGGGATGATCGTGACCACGCCAGAGATGCTGCGGATTATAGTTCGCGACCAGCAAACTTTCTCCATGATGCCAGCGATCTCGGAAGATGTCATAGTTCTTTTTACTTTTTGTGGCACGCTCCTCATCGCTCAAGCTGTACCACTCGCGGTGTGGATGCTTCTCCACCAGGTCCGCCAACGCAGGCATCGCGAGCGCGCGATAGCCAGAGGTTTTGAAGAAGAAGCTGAAGTAAATGTCCATCAAACGATAGAAACGGAATTTTTCGTCAATCCAACCGACTTCTGGCAAGAGTTCGCGACGAAACGCCATCAGGTACCCTTCAATGGCATCAACATCTGGTCCTGCCGCTTCCTGAAAATCGCGCAGGTCTTCAGTGACCAGGCCATACGGTCCCACCAAGCCGATATTGCGATCAGCCAGCGTCATCGCAAGTGGCGTCCAGATATCACCTTTTAGCTCAATTGAGGTATCCATTAAGATGATATAACGCCCACGACTGGCGCGCATGGTGGCATTGCGACCAGCCGCAAAACCCATGTTATGATCGGCAAAAAGCACCTGCAAGCCAATACGTTGGCCCTGTGCCGCGACAAGATCATCAGCCCGTGCTAATTGCTGCAAGTATGCTAGCGTATCATCCGTCGAGCCATTGTCAATCACCACGATTTCAAGCTGGCGATGATCAGCAAAATGGCAGATGCTCTCTATACAGCGTTGCAGGTCATCACGGCTATTATGGGCCAGCAGATTGATCGAAAACTCGAACGTATCAGGCTGGCGCGTCGCATCTGGAGCGTCGGTCGAACTGGACAACACCGTAAATTCGTCCTCTAGACGCCGTTGCAGCACCAGTGTGCCAGCGCGTGTGTCACGCACTTCGTAGCCAGCAGTCTGAATTGTTTGCCGGATATGATCAGCCTGCTGATACTCAGCATGCTGGCGTGATGCCTCACGTGTGTGTACGTTGTCGGCAATAGACGAGGGAACAGCGACAAGGTAGTGATTGAGATCACGTTTCTGGCGTGGCCGCTCACTTTGCAGATATTCTTTGAGACCAAACCCAAGAATACGATCAAAGTCGAGCAGCAAACGCAGGCGCGTCGTCGGATCATCCTGCGGCGAGCGCACCGTTGCCCACACCACCGCCATTGCACGTGGCATATTCAGATCGTTCTCAACCTCATGCAGGAAGGAGTCGCGCAAGGAGTGTGCTCCCAGTGGCTCATCGGAGAAAACCCGTTCACTATCTGCCTGTAACAAGAGTTCGTAGGCGCGATCACGCAGACGTTCGAGCGAAGTTTGAGACGCCTGCAACGCACGGAAGGTGAAGTTGACGCGGCTGCGATAGAGCGCGGTAGTGTAGAAGTAGCGTAAAGCGAGCGGGTCAAAGCCACGCGCCTCAATTTCAGCACGCGTGTAGGCGTTGCCAGTCGATTTCGCCATTTTTTGCCCGTCGGCAAGCAGATGTTGCGCGTGAACCCAATAATTGACAAACTGGTTGCCTGAAAAGCCCTCGCTTTGCGCAATTTCATCTTCATGGTGTGGGAAGATATTATCTACGCCGCCCGTGTGTAGATCAAAGTGTTCCCCCAGGTACTTCATGGACATGGCGGAACATTCGATATGCCAGCCTGGGAAACCTCGCCCCCAGGGACTGTCCCACGCCATTTCGCGCCCAGGCTCGGCAGGCTTCCAGAGCGGAAAATCCTCCGGGTTATGGCGGTCGGTATTAGCTCCTTCACGCACACCCGCCAACATATTTTCAAGCAGATTTCCAGAAAGTTTGCCATATTCAGAAAAACGCTTGATATCATAATAGATGTAGCCATTGACCTCGTAGGCAATACCTTTTGCCAGTAGACCCTCGATGATCGTAATCATCTCAGGCACATGCTCGGTGGCACGTGGAAACACGTGCGCGGGCAGAATATTCAAAGCAGCCTCATCATCATGAAACGCCTGCTTATAAAAGTCAGCAATCTGGCGCGATGTCTTCCCTTCCTTACGCGCTTGTGCAATTAGTTTATCTTCCCCCCGATCTACCATTTCCTGCCGCATATGCCCGACATCAGTGATATTTTTGACATGCAGAACACGAAACCCGCGATACTCGAAGGCGCGCCGTAGCCAGTCTGCCATCGTGAATGTACGCAAGTTGCCAATGTGAATATAACGGTACACGGTGGGACCACACGAATACATTTTGAGCGTGTTCGCTTCCATCGGAGCAATCTCTTCTATTCGTCTGGTGAGCGTATTGTAGATTTTCATGCCAGTGCTTCTAACCTCCGCACGCGAGGGACACCCAGAGAAGGGCTATATCAATCAATCAGTTGTGCCTTCATATGGTACGAGCCTCAGCCTACGCTTGTCAAGGATAAACCCTTCTCTGGTCGCTTGATTATTGCGTCATTTCTTTGACCATGCGCTGCACACGCGCACCATCCGCTCGTCCTTTGGTCTCTTTAGCGGCAAGCGGCATCACCTTACGAAATTCTTTGCCCTGCTGCTCAACGATCTGTGCAATCACGGCCCGCAGATCATCATCACTCATCTGCCCCGACTGGAGATACGTTTGCAAGATTTCCATTTCGCGCTGCTCTTTCTCAGCAAGATCCAGCCGCCCACCTTGCTTATACAGTGGGATCGCCTGATTGCGCTTCTTAACCTCTTGTTCTAACGTCTTGAAGCAATCAGCTTCGGTCATGGGCTGACCAAATTCAGGATTCTTGCGGTCAGTGCGCGCCACTTCCAGGTTATGAATTGCTCCCAAAGCCATACGCAAGGTATCCAGACGTACCTGGTCACGGGCACGCTGCGCATCTTGTATGTCTTTCCGCAATTGCACTTCAATTGGGAATTCTGCCCGTTTTTCTGCCATAAAAAACTTCTCCTTCCATCAGTACAATAAGTATAGCAACATTTATTGTACTACGCAGGAGACAAAAAAGCATCACTGAGACGAACAAAATTTCAGCTACAGAGCAGTGGAGAAAAATGTATAATAAAGTATAATTCATATGGTTAACCCAAAAAGGAGTTTCGCGTGTCCAGTCTTGCCTCAACAGCGCGTTCCACCAACGAAGAGCCGCGCATCGGAGCGTTAGTAACACTTTTCTTCGCTCCCGTCTTTATTTTTGCCAATATGTATACCACACAAGCTATCCTTCCTGTTCTCAGCCAGGATTTTCATGTCAGCGCACCCACCGCTGGCCTGACCGTCTCACTGCTCGTGCTAGCCGTCGCGATTGGCTCGTTGTTCTATGGACCAATCTCTGATGTCGTGGGCCGCAAGCCTGTGATGGTCACATCCAGCTTTCTCGTCGCAATTCCCACGCTTTTCTGTGCCTTTGCTCCCAACTTTACGGTGCTTGTGCTACTACGCACCCTGCAAGGCTTGCTTATGCCTGGATTAACCAGCGTGGCTATCGCCTATGTCAATGAAGAGTTCGCGGGCAGCAAGCGCGGGCTGGCAATGGGTATCTATACGAGCGGTCTGGTGCTAGGCGGACTTTTCGCACGTGTAGGTAGCGCGTCGTTGACGGGCATTTATAACTGGCGCATCGGTATGCTGGCTTTCGCCTTGCCAACGGTGCTTGCCGCGCTCATCATGTGGCGCTTTCTGCCCGACACACGTGGGAAAAAGTCTGAACGCCCCGCTATTGCTGGCCCCAAGATAGCACACTTTGACAGCGCGTTCCTGCGGCAAACGCTACGCGACATGCGCATGCATCTGCGCAATCGTCGCCTCGTGGGGGCGTTCGTGATTGGCTTCTCTAGCTTTTTCGGCTTTATCGGCGTCTTCACCTATCTGCCTTACTACCTGACTGGACCACAGTTTCATCTGCCCACGATTGATCTCAGCTTTGTGTATCTGCTCTGGCTTACAGGCGTCTTCTCACCCGTTGCAGGCGCACTGGCGGGAAGGGTTGGTGCGCGGCTCACTATCGCGGTCAGCATGTCCATCGGCGGACTTGGTCTGTTAACCACGCTATTACCATCTTTGCCCATCGTGATGATCGGTCTCAGCTTTCTGACGCTTGGCATGTTTTCTACGTTGCCATCCGCCAATCTCTACCTGGGTGAGCAAAGCAGCAGGGCGAAAGGCACAGCAGCTTCGATGTATCTTTCGCTCTACTACTTTGGTGGCAGCATTGGCGCGGTCGTACCCGGCATTGCCCTGCTCTGGTTGGGCTGGCCCGGCGTCGTCTTGCTCTGCTTGAGCATGATTATCATCGCCCTGCTCGCCGACGCGCTCCTCTGCCGCTAATGGCAGAAGCGTATATTGTCCAGCTTTCCGCGCATAGTTCATGGCTATAGGATAAATGTTGCGTGGGCAAGATGTTCAGAAGCATGCTGCTCTACAATGCCCGTGGGCGTATGCCAGCGCACCATCCAATGTGCAAGATGCGCTCCATTGATAGCCAGTTGCCAGTTATTACCCACCTGCGTCAGTTGCAGATCAGTCGCGCTGCCCTCAGCATCCCAGACAACTTGCGCTCTTCCTTCCGCACCCGTGTAGACCTCCAGCGTCAGATCAGTCGGCGCATCGTCACCGATGAAAGCGCGCTCAGGACCGAGCGGGAGGATGCTACCAGCCCGTACATAGACAGGAATAGTATTTAAAGGGGCATTGCGTGTGAGGTAGGTTCCACCAGTGTGACGCTCATCTGTCCAGAAATCGATCCACTCACCCGCAGGCAGATACAACTGGCGGACAACTGGCTCAGGGCTATCGCTGAAAATCGGTGCGACCAGCAGCGCGTTGCCAAGTAGATAGCTATCGTCAATGCGTGCGGTCACAGGATCAGCAGGAAATTCCAACATGAGCGGGCGCAGCATGGGCAAACCATCAGCATGTGACTCCCAGGCCATCGCGTACAGATAAGGATTCAGTCTGGTACGCAGTTTGGCATAATGGCGGAAAATGGCAAGTGCCTGTTGTCCAAACTCCCAGGGTTCACGTGGCGTCGTGCCGTGTGCACGGCTCAATGGCGAAAACATGCCAAACTGCGCCCAACGAATATAGAGTTCTGGCGAGGGTGGAGGACCATAGAAGCCACCAATATCGTGCGCCCAGATACCCGGCGCGCTCAACGCCATATTTAGTCCACCCCAGAGTGAGGAGCGCATCGACCAGGCATCAGTCTTGGGGTCGCCACCCCACTGCGCGGGATAGCGTTGGATGCCTGCCCATCCAGAGCGGCCCCAGATCATTCCAGGGCGTCCCGTCTCCTGCGTGATGACCTCGTGCACGGCAGCGGTATAGAGCAAGGGATAGAGGTTGTGTAGCTCAACACCTGTCATGCCATTCCATGCGCGAGCCGCACGCGGTACCCCTTCACCAAAATCAGTTTTGAAGACAGCAACGCCAGCCCGTAGCCAGGGACGATGCAGGTCCTGCCACCACGCGCGTGCCGCCGGATTCGTGAAATCTAATACCGCACGCATATGCCCATCAGCTGGTGGGACACCAAAATCGGCACAGATAAATTGCCCTTGTTCATCACGCAAGAAATAGCCCGCCGCAGCCGCTTCCTGATAACGCGGTGCGCTAGAGGAAACATACGGCAATTCCCAAAGCGAGATTTTGAAGCCACGTTCTCCTAGTTCGCGCACCATACCCGCCAGGTCTGGAAATGCCTGCTCATTGGAAACAAAATCACACGAGAGGCCGGGCCGTTCCAGCCACGCCGGGTCGATATGCAGGACATCGCAGGGGATATCCTCGGCCCGCGCACGCTCCGCTACAGCCTCAACCTCGGTTCGCGTCTGGTAACGACAGCGCGAGAGCCAGACGCCAAAGGCCCAGCGCGGCGGCATCGTTGCGCGTCCGGTCAGCAAGGTATAGGCACTCAATAACTCTTTGGAAGTGGCTCCAAAGACGATAAAGAGATCGAGCGTGGGCGCATTTACGCAGGCCAGAGCCGAGCGCATTGATGGCGCACCCGCCTGCACGCTCACGGGAGTGGGCGTATGGAAGAAGAAACCATAACCACGCGATGAGTGCAGAAACGGCACGTATTTATAGGAAGACTGACTCGTCGTGCCCCAGGCATCGGTATCCCACAGTGTCACCTGCTCCCCTCGATGGTCAAGCGGCGTGAAGCGTTCGCCCAACCCATAGAGATGTTCATCAGGGTGCAGACTCCATGACCAGTAGGCCCCTGTCAATGGTCCCACGTTGCCAAAAATCCCTGGCGGCGGCGCGCTCAACAGACCATGTACGTTGCGATCATCCAATGCCGTCTCCACACATGCGCCAGGAACCTCCGCACAGACAATAGAAATTGCGAATGGATCACGCTGAAAGCATAGCGTCACGCCGTTACAACTGGCAGTAATCGCTTGTGCGGACTCCTGTATATCAACAGAAGCAGACGGCGCAAAGTGAGTCTCAAAATCAGGCACAAGCATACCTGCATCATTGATTACCTTGTCGCCTGCGCCCATACTCATCAATACACGGACAATGCGCGGCGAGAGTATCTGCACAGTTACCATTGCCGAGAGTACACTCTGCGCGCTGGCGAACGTGATAGGGGCCGATGAGACTGCGGTCGCTTGCTGCGTGCCCTCTGGCGGACGATTCGGCGTATTGGTGCTAATTGCTTGGGCTGCGAGAGCTTCATTGCTCACAATAATGTGGTGCCGCTCATCGCCCATGTCGCGAAATGCAATTAGTTCGCATTGAGCCTGGATACTGCCAGAATGCACGCTTACGCTTGTAAGGCGGCGCAGATAATAGCCTTCTGCTCGTGGATGCATGGTCATTGTTTGCGACTCCGCTCATAGTCCGCCATAAAACTACTTAAGCCCTGATCTGTGAGCGGATGCTGAATAAGTTGACGCAAGATATCGTAAGAGATGGTGGCAATATGCGCTCCCGCTTTGGCAACCGCTGTCACATGGATAGGATGGCGCAACGCGGCGGCGATAATCTTACCAGTGCCTTGCTGCACACGCAAAATCTGCGCGATATCCGCAACCAGTGGAATGCCATCCTCTCCAACAGCATCCAGGCGTCCAACAAAGGGACTGACATAGCTAGCTCCTGCTGCCAGTGCCAGCATCGCTTGGTTAGCGGTAAAAATCAGCGTGGCGTTGACCTCTGGCGTGTGCGTCAGTTCGTTGCGTGCGGCGAAACGCGCGCGAATAGGGCAACCCTCGAAGTGCGCGCAATCCTCACAGGTTGCCGTTGCAGTTGTCCTGGTAATACGTGCCATGGCTTTCAGACCCGCTGGCACGGTTGGTAGCTTGACGACAATATGCGGAGACCACGTGGCAAAGTCTAGACCTTGCGTAACCATCTCATCGGCATCGGTTGTGACAACCTCAACGCTAATCGGTGCATCAACTGTCCAGCAAATCTCCTGAATGTGCGCGCGCAGGTTGCGTACACCCGCTTTCGCCACGTGCGTCGGGTTAGTGGTCACGCCGCGCAACACGCCCCAGGACGCAATTTCCTGAATCTCATGCAAATACGCGGTATCCAGATAAAACTCCATCGTGCTTATCCTTTCAAACCGCCTGCCATTAGACCAGAGACGATACGCCGCTCTAGCAGCAGGATCAAGATTACCAGTGGCACAACCGACATTACGGTCGCAGCCGACAAAATACCAAAATTCGTTGTAAATTCTGTCTGACTGATATTGACAATGCCCACGGGCAGTGTATAAGTATTCGTTGTCGTATAGTTTAGCGCGAACAGATATTCGTTCCAATCGCCCACAAAGACAATAATCGCGGCAGCGAACAGGCCCGGCACAGTCATCGGCAAGATGATGCGCCACAAAGCTCCAAAGCGTGACATGCCATCAACCACTGCCGCTTCCTCAAACTCAATCGGGATATCCTGAAAAAAGCCAATCAGGATAAGAATTGCCAGTGGCAAACCAAACACCGAGTAGGGAAGAATGAGTGCCGCCAGCGAACCGACCAGGTGCAGGCTTTGCAGTATTTGATAGACTGGAATGACCTGTGCTAGCGGCGGGAAAAGCGAGAGCGAGAGTACAAAAATCAGGAGTGGCATTTTGAAACGGAAGCGCAGACGCGCAAAAGCGTAGGCTGCCAGCGTTCCCAACACCATTGTAATCAGCGTGGCTACCAGCGAGGCAATGATACTATTCACATAGTACCGCCCGATATCACCCTGCAAGGCAGTAGCATAACTGCTAAGCGTGGGATGCGACGGCAAGAGCGTCGCGGGAATCGAGGTGGTTTCGTTGGCCGTCATCAACGAGGTGAGCAAAGCCCAGATCATCGGGAAAAACTGAATCAAAAGGATCAGAATGAGCAAGATATAGAGCCAGACCTGACCAGACACATGTCTGAGGCGTGGAAGGAGTGAACGCGCACCAGCACGCGATATGGTCAGCATTTCTTGCTGCGAAGAGGTATCCATTGTCGCCATAAGGAGCCTTCTTTCTTCGATAATGGCATGCTTTGAGCGTAATGCTCACATCCTTTACGCGATGGCCGGGCGATGCAACGTGCGCAGATAGATAATGACAAAGAGCAGGGTGACTACCATCAGCGTCATCGCGATTGTCGAGCCATAGCCAAAGTCGCCAAATTGCTGTATCTGGACATAGATATACAGACCCAGGTTTTGTGTTGAGTTGCCAGGGCCGCCATTGGTAAACGCGCTAATCAGATCAAAGGCTTGTAAGGACTCTATTGTGCGCAAGATGAGTGTCACAACCAGCGTTGAACGCAACAAGGGTATCGTGACGTTCCAGAGCGTCTGCCAGGCTGATGCGCCATCAATCCGCGCCGCCTCGTAGACCTCGCCAGGAATCGTTTGCAGACCAGCCAACACCAGTAGCGCAACCAACGAATTGGCCTTCCAGATCGCAATGATGTAGATTAAGACTGTAGCAGATTGCGCCGAGCCGAGCCAGACAATTGGATGATTGGGATTCATCAAGCCCAGGTGCTCAAGGATGCTATTCACCAGTCCATACTGGTCATTAAAGATATAAGCCCACATGACAGAGTTAGTCGAAGTTGGGATAGCCCAGGGAAAGAGAATCGCCGCGCGCAACAACCAGCGACCCGCAAATGGACGGTTGGCTAAAAGAGCCAGGGCTGTGCCCAAAATCATCTGTCCAATCACGGTAATAATGCTATACAGCATAGAAAATTTAAAAGCATCCCAAAACTGACTATCTTGAAAGAGCCGCACATAATTGCTGATGCCTGCCCATTGCATGCTCAGACCAAACGTACCGCCCTTCTGAAACGAGAAGATAATGGTGCTAATCGCTGGATAAATGCCCATCGCAAGCAAAGCAAGAATGACGGGGATGAGCAGAAACCAGGCCAGTCGCTCCTCGCGTTGCGCCAGTGATCCTCTCTTCGCGCGCTGTTGTCCGCGTATGGGAACCTGCACAGTCGCCATATAACCTCCTGATAGAGGGTGACCTTGCGAGATTACCCTCTCTTGACAATACATGCCGAAATGCGTCAGCGTTCAGCTCATAGTCTGGGAACAGGGCTAGGGCAAGCCTCGCCCCTACAATGAATACGGGCAGAACGGGCTTCGTATCATTGTAGGGGCGACCCTCGCGGTTCGCCCTGCTCGCTACGTTAAAGAGCCGACCTGTGACTGCACGCCGCTTAACGCGCTCGCGGGGCTTCCCTGATTGCTCAGCACGCCGTTAATCGCGGCCTGCAAAGGCGTTGTAAACTGGTTATAGTTCACCAGTTTGGGGCGGTTATTGCCCGTATTGAGAATAGAGGCAAGCTGACTAAAGTATGGAACTTTTGCCTGTACAGTTGGGTCGTTGACAACATCTGGGCGACTGGAGATCAAGCCTGCATTCATTGCCAGCGAGGTCTGCGTATCCTTGCTGAGCAGATAATCAATGAACTTCCAGGCTTCATCCTTATGCTGCGAGAAGGCGTTGATTGCCAGTACCCAACCGCCTGTACAGCCGTGACCACTCTGCCCAGACATTGCCAGTGTCGGCGCGACGCCTACTTTACCCGCTACTTTCGAGCGCGAGGGGTTATTAGCAATCGCATAGGCAAAGGTCCAGTTGCGCATAAAGGGCGCACTACCATTATTAAAGAGTGTGAGGATATCAAGCGGGGCATACGTGTTTGTGCCCGCTGGCGAGAGTTTCTTGGTGTAGATCAGATCATACATGTACTGCAATGCATCGACCTGCGACGCACCACTGATTTGCAAGCTTCCCGGCGTGCCGATATCGCTGCCAGCACCCCAGATAAATTCAAGCCACTCGTCTACAATCGCCTCAATCTTCTTGCCCGGCATTAAATAGCCATACTTGATCCCGTTAGCAGCTTCATGGGCCAGGATCTCTTTTGCCATTGTCTCCATATCAGCCCGTGTCTGTGGCACATTGCCGCCATACTTCTGCACGAGGTCGGTGCGATAGTAGAGCATGCCAATATCCATGTAGCGTTGAATGCCGTAAAGCTTGCCATTCACTTTGCCGACTGTTTGCGCACTGGGCCAGAATTGCTGTAAATAACTGCTGGAAGCATACTGATCTATCGGGGCCAGCCAACCGGGTGTTGCAAACGGAGCGGGCCAGGTAACGTCGATATGGACAACATCAGGCGTGGGTGATTGGGCGCGAAATCCTGTCACAAACTTGCTATACTGATCGGTCGCGACTGGTGGCAATTGCACGTATTCGACTTTGATCTTGCCTGCATTCATCTGGTTGAATTTATTGATCTCCGCTGTCTGCTCACCAGTGGTATCAGTCAGCGCGGCAAACTGAATGGTGACAGGACCAGAAGAGCTACTGGTACTGCTTGTCGTGCCACAACCTGCCAGCCATGAGCCGAGGGCCGTGGCTCCCACGCCAGCAGCAAGACCCTTGCTCAGCAACGTGCGGCGCGAAAGAGGACGCGAGGTCAAATCACTAATAGGGTCATCCGTCTGTAGTTGCGTCTCAAGGTGGCTCAGTCCTTCATCTTTGAGGTCCATGATTCCCAGCCTTTCCTGCTTGAACAGCAGTGACTAAAAAACGTTCAATCGCTTCTATGGAGTTGCAAGCGCATTGCGTGGCCGGTGACACGCGCAGAAACGCGCCTCACGGCTTTGCATATGCATATATCGGGTTTACGAGTACAATTCACCGCTAACGGACACGATCAATCGATCCTACAGAGGTGACTTCAACATTGAGGAGTTGCGCGAACGCAGTCAGTTCCGCATTAAGATGGCCCGCCACAATAGCAACGTGATGCTCCCAACCATCGTGCATGATAGTATCAAGCAAAGTACTTGCCGCGCTCTCTGGGCGGAAGAGAGCAGTATTACCAGCGAAACGGTTGATTGGCTCATCTAGTATCTCGCCCTCGGCACACAGCAGGCGATAGCCACGCGGTCCCACGCCGAGACGTGCCAGCGTAGCCGCGCCGGGACGGATAGCAAAATTGCCAGCAACACCAATCTTACGGTTACAGTGAATAGTTAATGTCGGCTCCTCGCCTTCACGGGCAAGACAGGCAGGCGCATTGCCACAATGCCATAGCGAGACCGTATTGGCCTGTTGATCCATCGCAACCAGGTCTGCCAGCAAAGGGGCCGCTCCACTCAGCCATTGCAAGAGCAACAGCGTCACAGCCCCATGCATATCGGCCTCACAAGCGCAGACAAACCCATCATCAGCCAGCCGTCCAAGCGTGGCACAGGGCATCAAGCCGAAATTTTGCGGGAATTCGGGCCAGCACCGCACGGCCAAACCATCAAGCTGATATTTACTGAGCGCGTCATGCAAGACCGCATAAGCCGCGCCAAAACGCTGTACTTCTGTTGTATCGAGCGTGCGCAGACTCGGCGAGCGCTGCGCGGTCGTAGCAATAGCGGTCTCGACCAGTTCGGAAGGAGCTTCGTTAGCAGCCGCGAAAATACTCGCCAGATCAAGCTGTACAACACCAGTACCAATCACACGCGCCAACTCCAGTTCATCAAACTGGCAGCCATAAAAACCCGTTGGGGCCTGACCAACCAGACCGAGGCGGCTCTGGCGCAAGCGTGTGCGAACAGCGGCGGCACGCGCAAAAACGGCCAGTTGGGTTAAGAGTTCTGGCTCACCGGGGTCACCATAGAGATAGAGCACACTATGTCCGGCTTTTTGTAGGGCATGCGAGGCGATATTGGCTCCACAGAGCGAATTGAGCCAGAGGCGATCTCCCACTGGGCCAGGCTCACGCACGGCCCAGAGACAGATGGGAACACCGATCTGTTCAGCCAAAGCCACCGCCATGCTGGCATCGCTAAAGGTTGCACAGAAAATAACGAGCAGGTCCGGCTTGTGTAAACGGATACGGCGAGCAGCTTCGTTAGCAGCCTGGGCATCCATCAGGAGCGTGGCATCACCAATAATGGGCCAGCGTAACGTGTTCAATTCCGCCAGGGCCTTTTCCGCCCTAGCTTGTGCCGCCTCTACCGCAAAGGTTGGACGCGCTACACAGGCCACGCCAATTGTTGGCATCACTGCATCTCGCTCATTCTTCATCGTGCGCTCCCTTTTCACCAGGCACCAGTGCCTGTGTGTCTCATCTAACGCTCTTTGATGTTTTGCGTCAAAACCAACGAATCCAGGGCAACCGCCGCTGCTCCAACCAGACCCGCATCGGTTCCAAAAGTGGACGCGACCAACTCTACAGCCTCATTACTTGTAGAAAATGCCCGTTGATGCAAACAACGCGATACCGAAGAGAAAAATATATCGCCAGCTTCCGCAATTGCCCCATGTAGCACAATGCGCCCTGGATTGAAGAGATCAACCAGATTCGCGAGGGCAATGCCTAGCGATTCGCCACAATCGATCACAATAGCTTGCGCAGTACTATCGCCAGTGCGAGCAAGAGCCGCTAATGCCTGCACAGACTCTTTCGCCCCACCATGCCCATTCATTGGCAACAGGAGACCCTGAGCTTGAATGCGCCGCACAATAGAAGCTTCAGCCGCGATAGTTTCCAGACAGCCATCGTTTCCACATGAGCAACGCTCACCCGTTGGGTTGACCGTAATATGCCCGATTTCACCTGCCCCACCATAGGCTCCCCGATAAGGTCTGCTATTGATAATCAAACCGGAGCCAATACCTGTGCCAACATAGACAAAAGCGAAATCTAGCCAGTCGCGGCTCTCGCCAAGCAAGGCTTCACCAAATGCCATGGCACGCACATTATTCTCGATGGCGATGGGACACTGAAGCTCTTGAGCTAGCAGCAGGCCAAACGGCACACAATGCCAACCAAGACGATGGGCACGCTTCACCATCCCTTGCTGCACATCGATTAAGCCCACCAGACCTGCCCCGACACCAATGAGGGCTTCGGGCGCATACCCACATTGCTGCAATAGTTCACGCAACGTCCTGGCAATACAGTCAGTCGCCCAGGCAGGAGTATAGGGAGCAGGGGTCATAATCACACGCCGCATCAGAATACGCCCACGCAATGTGCTAAGCGCAATACGGATCGCACTGACGCCCTGATGAACCACACCCAACACAAGCGTATCTTCAGGGATGTCCAACAAAATCGAATTGGCTCCTACACGATTGCCACGTGTAGCACCAACCTCATAGAGCAGCCCATCATCGATCAGTGTACGTGTAATATTGCTAATAGCGGCTGTTGTCAGACCAACCTGATGCGCCAGATCGACACGCGCAAGCGGTCCATTGCGCAAAATAGTTCGTAATATCTGTTCGCGATTAACCTCACGCAGGCCAGGACGTGTCAGTGGAACCGCCATGCATGTTACCCATTTCTAAGATGTAAGACCCAATTAATTAATTAAGTTGATATACAAACAACTATACTCATAGATCAGGCATCTGTCAAGAGTTGACAGGCGTTATTTCACCGATTATAGTTTTCTTAGCGGTATGAGGTATGAGGTATGACCACTGAGGTGAAATCGGAAAGTTCAGAAAGCACGAAAATGATGAAGCGCGAACAACTATACATCGGTGGACAATGGATCACCAGCGACCTTGAGTACCTGGATGTGACCAATCCTGCTACGGGTGAACGGATTGGACATGTCCCTTTAGCAACACGGGCAATCGTGCGCAGTGCTATCGATTCCGCTGCTGCGGCATTTCCTGTCTGGTCCGCGCAGCCAGCACGCGCACGGGCCGAGTTGCTCAAAGGAGTGGCTGCGCGTATGCGTGAGCGTGTTGACGAGCTTGCGCATCTGATGACACTAGAGCAGGGGAAACCACTGGCTGAAGCGCGAGGCGAGATCACCATTGCCGCCGACTATTTTGAGTGGAACGCGGAAGAAGCCAAACGTGTCTATGGCGAAACGATTCCTGCCACAACAGCAAACAAACGCTTGCTGGCACTGCGGCAACCTGTAGGCGTTTGTGCCGCCATCACGCCCTGGAATTTTCCCTCGTCAATGATTGCCCGCAAAATTGCTCCCGCGTTGGCAGCGGGCTGCACAGTGATTGTCAAGCCAGCCAGTGCCACGCCCTTCTCAGCACTTGCCATTGCCCACATTTTTGACGAACTTGGTGCGGCTCCTGGCGTACTCAACATCCTGGTAGGACCATCCGCGCAGGTTGCAGAAGAGTTTATTGCCAGTCCAAAAGTCCGCAAAATCTCGTTTACAGGCTCGACCGAGATCGGTCAATCGCTGATGCAACAGGCAGCGCGTGATCTCAAGCGTATCTCGCTCGAATTGGGAGGACACGCGCCATTTCTCGTTTTCGATGATGCAGATCTCGATCAGGCTGTCGCGGGTGTGATTGCCTCTAAGTTTCGTAACGCGGGCCAGACCTGCATTTGCACCAATCGTCTCTATGTCCAGCGTGGCATCTATGCAGCCTTCGCAGACAAACTGGCACAACGTGTGGCGCAGTTGCGCGTCGGCAATGGTTTAGATGCCTCGACCGATATTGGTCCCATGATTGATGCACAGGCATTGAGCAAAGTAGAACATCACGTCACTGATGCGCTTGAGCGCGGTGGGCGCGTTCTGGTTGGTGGAACACGCGCACATTCAGGCAATCACGCGGGCAATTTCTATCAGCCTACGCTCGTTGCCGATGCACCGCCCGATGCGCTGGTCGCGCACGAGGAGACCTTCGGCCCACTCCTACCGCTGTGGGCATTCGAGACAGAAGATGAAGCTATCGCACTGGCGAATAGCACGCCTTACGGTCTAGCCGCGTATCTCTATGCGCGCGACTATGCCCGTATCATCCGCGTGTACGAGGGTTTACAATTCGGTGTGATCGGCGTCAACGATGCCGTGCCAACAGTTGCACAGGCTCCCTTTGGTGGCATGAAACACAGTGGCTTCGGACGCGAAGGTGGTCATCAGGGTATGGATGAGTATCTGGATTGGAAATTTGTCTCTATCGGTTTGTAACTCATGCACAACAACGTGCTAGATGAAAGGACAGACATATGGCTCATGGTTTTTTAATTCATGTACAGGCTGATGATGTGGGTGTCGCGGTTCATGACCTGCCTAAAGGAGAGCAGATCACGGGTATTTACATGGATAATGACACGGGCGTCACGGTCACGATGATATCACACGTGCCATTGGGACATAAAGTTGCCGTGCGCGATCTGCCAGCGGGACACGCATGTATCGAATATGGTGAAATCATTGGGCGCACAACACAGCCTGTGCGACAGGGCGAACATGTGCATACGCACAATTTGAAATCGGTGAGGTGGGCATAATGACAGATACAGCAACATTTCTCGGCTATCGACGCAAGAATGGTAGCGTCGCCACGCGTAACCATGTCGCGATTATTCCAGTTGACGATCTCTCCAATGCCGCCGCCGAGGGAGTGGCAAAAGTGATTCAGGGCACGCTTGCTCTTCCACACCCTTACGGTCGCCTGCAATTTGGCGATGATCTGGACCTGCATTTCCGCACAATGATTGGCACAGGAGCGAATCCCAATGTTGCCGCCGCTATCGTCATCGGCATTGAACCAAACTGGACGAAAGTGATTACGGATGGCATCGCCAAAACTGGCAAACCCGTTATGGGCTTTTCAATTGAACGCTACGGCGATATCGAAACTATCGCACGCGCCGCCAAAGTCGCCAAAGAATTTGTACATGAGGCGTCCGAAGCACAGCGCGAGGTCATTCCAGTGCGCGATGCCGTTTTCAGCATCAAATGTGGCGAATCCGATACCACCTCTGGCCTGGCCTCTAATCCTGCTCTGGGCGTCACAGTCGATTGGTTGATCGAACAAGGCGCGACCGTTATGTTTGGCGAAACATCGGAGATTACTGGAGCGGAGCATATCATCGCCCGACGCATGGCAACGCCCGCGTTGCGCGAAAAATATCTTCAGGTTCACGAGGCATACCAGAAATTCATCAGAGATACAGGCTTTGATCTACTCGGCTCACAGCCCACGCAGGGCAACATTCGCGGCGGTCTGAGCACCATCGAAGAGAAAGCCCTGGGCAATATTCAGAAAACTGGCACAAAACCCGTCATTGGCGTGCTGGAACCTGCCGAGACACCACCAACCGAGCATGGTCTCTACTCCATGGATACCTCGTCAGCTGCGGCGGAGGCGGTCACATTGTGGGCAGCCGCTGGCTCCATTTTCCATTTCTTCACGACAGGCCAGGGCAACATTGTCGGTAATCCGATCATTCCCGTCATGAAGATTTCTGCTAATCCGCTAACGGTACGCACGATGAACGAGCATATTGATGTAGATATCACGGGCCTGCTGACACGCGAATTGACGCTACCGCAGGCGGGCGAGAAGATTTCGTCCATGATGGTGCGCGTCGCTAGCGGGCGTCTGGCTGCCGCAGAAGTACTCGGTCACAAAGAGTTTGTGCTGACAAAACTGTATAGAAGCGCATAAGAACGGTAAAGGCCATTCGCAGATGATTGTTGTCAGTGAATTTCTTTCCGCGCCCGGCCCCGAACTGCTAGCAGCTTCGGGGCACGCGGTGACCTCGGAACCGACCCTATGGCGCGACACGCAACGACTATACACGCTTCTGTCTACTGCAGAGGCGTTGATTGTGCGCAACCAGACGCAAGTGACGAGTGTGCTCCTAGAGCAAGCTCCCAAATTGCGCGTCATCGGGCGTCTTGGTGTCGGACTAGATAATATCGATCTGGCTGTAGCTCGTCAGCGCGGCATTACTGTGACAGCAGGACGTAATGCCAACGCCATCGCGGTCGCTGAATATGTGCTGGCAGCGATGCTGCATAACGCGCGTGATCTGGCAGCAGCAAATATCAGCGTGCGTGCTGGAAACTGGGACCGTCAGCATTTGGGCGGCACGGAACTCTGGGGCCACACGCTAGGGCTGATCGGTGTGGGCGAGATTGGCCGCCGCGTCGCCAAACGCGCACAATCCTTTGGCATGACTGTCATCGGCTATGACCCGCTCGTCGGCCCCTTCGATTTCGCGGCTGGCGAACAAGGCATCACGCTTCTGCCACTAGAAGAGGTGCTGGCACGTGCGGATGTAGTCAGCCTACATGTACCACTCATTCCAGCAACCTATCACCTGCTCAACGCTGAACGGATTGCCCAGATGCACCCCAGTGCCATCCTGATTAACTCTTCACGCGGTGGCATTGTCGATGAAACAGCCTTGCTGGACGCGCTCACGCATGGGCATTTGCGCCGCGCAGTGCTCGACGTGCGCGAGGTCGAGCCGCCACCAGCAGACGATCCCTTGCAGAGGTGTGATACAGTCATACTTACACCGCATATTGCAGGCTTGACAGCAGAAGCACAGGAACGCACGGCCCGCTTAGTGGTAACAGATGTCTTACAGGTACTGGCTGGCGGCAAAGCCATTGGGGCTGTTGGTTGAGACCCGCAAACATTATCTATGAGGAAATAGTCAATGGCAGATGAGACACAACAGGGTGTTGCAGCAGAAGCGTTAGAGCGTTTCTGTCGTGCGATCATGCAAGCAGTGGGATTAAGCAAGGACGATGCGCACACGGTCGCGTGGGCATTAGTCACAGCTAATTTAGAAGGCATTGACACGCATGGCGTTTCGCGACTGGCTCTATACGCACATCGCGTCAAGGCCGGTCTGGCTTCGGCACAACCAACGTTGCGCTGGAGCCATCCCGCACCCGCAGTAGCATTATTGGATGCTGATAACGCGCTTGGACCAATCGCGGCGACGGCAGCAGCCGATGAAGCGGTACGTATTGCCCAGACGCAAGGTGTGGGGATGGTTACAGTCGCGCATACGAACCATGCCGCAGCGCTGTCAGCCTATACGGAACGCGCAACCGCAAAGGGTTGTATGGCCCTGATGGTCTGCAATACGCCGCCCGCGATGCCACCCTGGGGTGGACGCAGCGCGTTTTTTGGCACGAATCCGCTGGCATTTAGCGCACCCGCGCCAACAGCGGAAGCAGCTCCTATTATCATCGATATGGCAACAAGCGTCGTGGCGCGCGGCAACATCATCATGGCGGCTCGGCAAGGCCAGTCAATCCCGCCCGGTTGGGCCGTTGATGTCGATGGTAACCCAACTACGGACGCACAGGCTGCCCTTGCAGGCTCGGTGCTACCGATGGCAGGAGCAAAAGGCTATGCTCTCGCACTGATGATCGAAATGCTCTCGGCTACACTCTCCGGCAGCGGATGGGGACCACACGTTCACTCGCCATACAACGACTGGCAGACACCAACCGATTCCGGTATCTGGTGTCTTGCGATCAATCTCGCGCCGCTGATGTCGGCTGAGGACTACACCAGTCGTCTCGGCAACATGCTCGACGCCATTCACGCAGTTCCCACCGCAGAAGGACAACAAATACGTATTCCAGGCGAACGACGTATGGAGATACGCGCCTCTCGCCTATCAGCAGGCATTCCGCTCGACAATGCTACACGGGCTGAATTGGATAATTTGAGCATCGAAATGGGTGTTCCCGCCCTGGCAACGTTTGAGGTGCAGGCATGAGTCTCTTTCAGCCGATGCGCCCCACTAACCGCAGTTTAGCGGGACGCATCGTGGACGCGATCCGTGATATGGTCGAGCAGAGTCAGCTAAAACCAGGGCAACAGCTCCCACCAGAACGCGAACTGGCGGCTCAGTTGGGCGTGAGTCGCACAGCACTACGGGAGGCATTGCATACGCTGGCGGCTCTCGGCATCGTCGAGGCACGGCATGGACGGGGTGTCTTTATCGTGGGAGATAGCGTACAAGCTACCGTACAACGCCTCTCACAAGCATTAAGCGCACAAAACACAACAGGTGACATACCAGCACAGACAGATCATAGCGCGCATATTCGCGAATTGTTTGATATTCGCCGCGTGCTTGAAGGAGCAGCGGCAGAGTGGGCAGCACAACGTGCTACATCTGCGCAGCTCGCTGAGATGCACGCTATTCTTGCCCAAGATCGCGAAATACGCACGACGGATACCATCGATACAACGCTGGTAAACGAACTGGATGGACGCTTACACGCCCTGATTGCCGCCAGCACGACTAATCATACATTAATGCTCCTGATGTCCGTTTTGCTCGATGAACTGGCCCAAGCACGTAGTCAGAGTCTTACGCTCCCCGGTCGCGTCACGCGCTCACTCCAGCAGCACGAAGCACTTGTGAACGCGATTGCCGCACGCGATGCTGCTGTTGCCCGCTCATGTATGCTCGATCATATCAATGATGTCGAACACACAATTCTTGCTCACGCCACTCAAGCCGAAAAATGAGTGTATGAGCAATCCTTTTATATTTTTGCTATAATGCGCTTATGAATCAGACGCCTGCGCGCAGAGAGATGATTCAGCCTGACCGACCTTCTAGCAGCCAGTGGAGCATTGGATGTCAATTTCATCAACACCTGCGGATACCACCCTTTATCAGCGTCCAGCGGAACTACTTCAGCATCTCATACGCTTTGACACAACCAATCCGCCCGGAGACGAGGCAGCTTGTATCGCTTATATACACAACCTGCTCACGGAAATGGGCTTTCAGACAATGCTATTTGAGTCCTCTCCAGGACGTCCCAATCTGATTGCGCGTTTACAAGGCAGTGGTAAGGCCTCTCCACTCTTGCTACAGGGACACATCGATGTGGTGACAGCGGAGAAACAAGATTGGCAACATCCCCCCTTTTCAGGGGCAGAGATTGATGGCTATATCTGGGGGCGTGGCACGCTCGATATGAAGGGCGGAGTGGCAATGATGCTGGCCGCGCTTATGCGTGCAAAAGTCGAGGGAGCCGCGCTCCCAGGAGATGTGATTCTTGCGGTAGTCAGCGATGAAGAGGTTGGCGGCGAGTGCGGGGCGCATTTCCTGGTTGAGCAACATCCCGACCTGTTCAAAGATGTCCGCTATGCGCTGGGCGAGATCGGCGGCTTTACGCTCCATCTTGGCGGCAAACGTTTCTACCCGATACAAGTCTTGGAAAAACAGATGTGTTGGCTACGCGGCGTCGTGCGTGGTCCCGGCGGGCATGGCTCCATTCCGATGCGTGGTGGGAGCGTTGCTAAACTGGGACATGTCATTCAACGACTCGATCAGCAACGTTTACCCACGCACATCACGCCAGTGCCCCGGCAAATGATAGAGGCCATCGCAAACGCATCGTCTGAGCCGCTTAGCACACAGGTGCGTCAATTACTCGATCCAACGCAGACCAATCGCATTCTCGACCAGCCCGGTTTCTACCGTCAGCTTTTCGAGCCGGTGCTGCACAATACCGTCAACCTTACGCTGCTGCGTGGTGGTGAGAAGGTCAATGTTATTCCTGGCGAGATTGTAGTGGAGCTTGATGGACGCTTGCTGCCAGGATTCAGCCCAGAGGATATGCTACACGAGCTACACGACGTGGTCGGTCACGATATCGAGTTTGAGGTCTTGAAATATGGCAAGGGCCAGACAGAGGCGGATATGAGTCTTTACGAAACGCTGGCCGCTATCCTGCGTGAAGCCGACCCAGAGGGCATTCCTATCCCAATCATGATGCCAGTTGTCACCGATGGACGCTTCTTCTCCACGCTCGGTATTCAAACCTACGGCTTCTTGCCCATGAACCTGCCGGAAGGCCTTAACTACTTAGAAGCCCTACATGCAGCAGACGAACGTATCCCAGTGGCGGCAATGGAATTCGGCACACGCGCCATGTACGAGGCAATACGCCGTCCACGCGCGTAGCAGCAGCGAGAGTTGATGGGTACGGTAGCCCATACATAATCCTAAAGTGCATATATAACAGATGCCATACCTTGAAATTAGCTTGACAGGTAGGGCATTTTTCTGACATACTTGAGCAGTCCATTTTGCGTCTTTTCAAAAATAATTCGTTTCACGAATATACAGGATACATCCATGCAAGACACACCGATGCGCAATCCCTTAAACCCTTCCGAACTGCGCGAGTATCAGGCGGGTTTCGCACGCATTATGCGCTTCGCAGAACATGCCCGTCAACGTGGTTGGCATCTCAGTGATCGCCAACTTGTCCACGAGATATTCCAACGTGAACGCGCGGCGCAGATTCGTGAGAAGAGTTCGCTGCCCATCCTTGGCGAGGTACGCTCCGCAGCCTGGAATCGCGGGCAAGCAGATGCGCTACGTACAATATTACGTACACAACATGAACGCTACGGCAAAGGATTATAAATTCAATAGACACGATAGAGAGTTTGTGGTTGTATGGCTCAAATCGTTACCGTTATAAATTTCAAGGGAGGCGTCGGAAAAACTACCTGCTCGATAGAGATAGCAGCCGCACTCGCGAAGTATTACGGACGCCGCACATTACTGGTTGATCTTGATCCGCAAGCAAGTGCAACATTTTATGTGATGGAGCAACAGCACTGGAAAACCTGGCAGGAGACCCGTGGCACCACTTACCATCTTTTTGATCAAAACGACTCCTCGCCGACTATCCCGATACGCAACATGATCGTCAAAGATGTCATCGATGGACCAGCGACAGTTTTTGGCTTTGATCTCTTGCCCTCACATCCCGATCTGGTTGATGTGGACCTGCGCCTCTCGGATTTCGTCGGGCATACCATTCTTCAACGCTATCTCGACGAAATACGCGACGAATATGATTTTATTATTTGCGATTGTCCACCAAATTTTAATCCCGTGACCAAAAATAGCCTGTGGGCAAGCGATGCCTATGTCGTTCCTACTATTCCCGATTTCCTTTCAACCTATGGTATCGCACTGCTGCAACGCTCAGTCAACAAACTCTTTCTCCCTACACGGACTGCCAGCCAGTCAATGCTCATTGGTCCTGTTCTTGGCGGTATTATCCTGACACGCATCAAAACGAATGTTACACTTCATACAGCGTACTGCAAACAGGTACGCGCCGACTATCCAGGGCAGGTCTTTAACCACATGATTAGCGATAGTGTGCTCGTTGCTTCCGCTCCCGACTATCGCATGCCGATTAGCGTCAAGCCACAGCCGAAAAATCACGAGGTTGATCTGCAAGAGCAATTCAAGGGGCTGGCGGGCGAGTTTATCAGTCGCATCCGCCATATTAGTGCATTAAAAAAACAGGCTTACACCCCCTAGCAATACTTAATACGATTTTAGGAGTTCTTCTTATGGGTACACGTATTACGATTGAACAATTAGAACAAATGACAACACACGAACTTGCCGATCTACTGGCAAATGTAGTAATGTTGCTGCGCCGCCTGCCTGATGTTGAATGGCAGGCTCTTCAGCCATCATATGCGCTGGAACAGACGATGCCAATGATACCAGCAATACAAGCGACACAACCATTAACATCCTTCTCATCCACACGGCACTTTACCGAGGCAGAATTGAAACTCATGAAAGTGGATGAGCTAAAAAAGATCGCAGAAGATCTCAATATTATTTTCACGAAGAAAATTAAAAAAGATGAAATCATTGCTAAATTAATAGCATGGCAAGTAGGTGAAAATCATAGCGAACAATATAATATCCTGCACTTGTAATCAGCCATCTATGATCCTTCCATACACAATTTGCTTTTGTATACAAGAGGAACGTGTATTGCTCCTCTTCCGTCAAAGACCGCCCAACGCACAGCACTGGAATGGCTTGGGTGGCAAAATTCATGCAGGCGAGACGCCACTTGCCTGCATACAACGCGAGGTAATGGAAGAAGCGGGGATTGATTTACAACTTGCCAGCGAGTTGCGCTATGCGGGTATCGTGACCTAGACTCAAAAACTGGAACCAGAGCGCGTCAAGCAGGGTATGCATACGTTTGTCGCATTTTTCCCATCGGAGGTCCCACTAGCAAGGGAGGACTATTCCAGTGCCGAAGGACAAATACGCTGGCATCCGCTCGCATGGGCCTGCGATCCACACAATCGCACGGTCGTGAGCAACATTCCCCTGTTCTTGCCCGCGATGCTATCCACTACGATCCCATTGGAATATCAATGTATTTATCATGGCAACGAGCTTGTCACGCTCGAAAAACACAGACTTGCACCCGCAATACAGGCTGACTTGTAAAGATATTTGTCCCATACACAAAGCGATGATATCATGCAATTAGAATAGATAAGAGGATTGGATCATCACCTATGAGCCAGACAAACACGACAACATCCTATACAGGCCCAACGCCGGCTTCGCCAGAACAGGTTCACGCCATTATCGCGGAATTGCGCCGTCTTTATCCAGATGCCGCCTGCTCGCTCGATTTTTCTAATCCACTGGAGCTACTCGTTGCAACACAACTTTCAGCCCAATGTACCGACGAGCGCGTCAACGTGGTCACCAAACAGCTTTTTCAGAAATATCGCAGCGTCGAAGATTTCGCCTCGGTCAGCCAGGAAGAACTGGAGCAGGATATTCGCTCAACAGGTTTTTACCGCAATAAGGCGCGCAATATCCGCGCAGCCTGCCAGCGTATCTTAAGCGAGTTTGGCGGTGAAGTCCCCCAAACGATGACAGACTTGCTCAGTCTAGCTGGCGTGGCGCGCAAAACCGCCAATGTTGTGCTTGGTAACGCTTTTCACATCGTTGAAGGCTTTGTTGTTGACACGCATGTCGGACGCCTCTCGCGCCGTCTCGGTTGGACAAGCAACGATGACCCCGTAAAAGTTGAACAGGACCTGATGCGCATCATTCCACAACCAGACTGGCTTGACCTCTCGCACCTGCTCATCTTCCACGGGCGTGCCATCTGCGATGCACGCAAGCCGCTCTGCGAACAATGCACGCTCGCTCCGTTCTGCCCATCAGCTTTTCAGGTGAGCAAAAGTAAGAGCAATAGCAACGCAAAGACGCTCGATAATTAGCCTTAGATACGCACCAATAGCGCACCGGGCAGCATCGTGGCTTCAAAACGAGTTGTACACAGTGTCTCGCCATCCATCTGAATATTGACGGGAAAACGGCTCTCGACCAACACATGCCTTGCGCGATAGAATGTTACCTCAGGCAATGCCTCATGCTCACCACGCTGCACCACCGGCAAAAGTCGCAAAGCGCGCGCCAGCGGCGTATAGTCGATAGTACAAACATCGAAGAGACTATCGCTGTAATCGGCCTTTGGATTAATGCGGAAGCCAGCCCCATAGGTTGGCCCGTTGGTAATCGCCATCAAGACAAAACGTTTTTGCGTCTCAGCATGCGGGCTAACACCATCCAATTGAAAGGAAAGCCAGGGACAGCGATGATAGCCGAAGAGCAGTTGGCGCAACGTCGCGCTGTAGTATAGGCGTTCACCGCTCATCAGCGGATACTTTTTGAGCGCACCTGCCGCGACAGCAATATCGGCATCCAGGCCAATACTGAACGAATTAACGAAATAGCAGTCGTTCATCTTACCAGCATCAGCGGCAACGATCTGACCAACAAAGGCACGTTCGATGGCAGCGGCGGGGTCATGTGGAAGTTTGAGTGTATTCCAGGCGAAATCGTTGCCGGAGCCAGCGGCAACAATGCCCAGCGGCACGCGCCGTCCACTAGCAAGAATACCATTAGCTGCTTCATGCATTGAGCCGTCGCCACCAACGATAATTACCGCACGACCTTCCAGAGCGGCTTGCATGGCACGCTCTTTGGCTTCACCCCGGCGCGTCGTCTCGATATATTCGCCAGCTTCACGCTTTGTACGTTCTTGAAGAAGACTGCGATAATGAGCCATATGCCCGCGATTAGCAGTAGGATTGAGGATTACGAGGGGATTGTGAAAGGACTCAGCTGTCTCCATTGCCAGGCTCCTCCTTGGGGATGATAATTTTCCTCGCATTGTACCATGTTCTTATGAGCTTCCACAAACAGTACATATTATTCCTATGGATAGGCAAAGAAGCGATTTCCAATGGCCTAATACAACAAAATGGCATACATTCATTGTTCCGCGTTAGACAGACAACACGTATTAGTAGTAATGGATTTTTTAGCAAGCACAGCGTATTTTACAGAATCGCAACGCAAAGGGGTGATAACAATGGAGGTTTTCTTTGTATATGGCCTGCTCCTGCTTTTCGCGCTTGGAGTAATTGTTATGGTTTTTATTGTGTTGAGTGATCCCAATAAAGCAGGCTCACTAGAACAACAGGCAAAAACGACAATACCCCGTACTCAGCCCGATAAATTAGCGTATGGACTACTTTCTGCCCTTATTGCGTTCTTCTGCGTACTGACATTTCTTTCTCAGCGCAAAAATGTGTAGGAAGCAAGCGCGAAATTTGACAAGAGAACGTGGAGGCGTGATGTGGGAACAGGGCGTGATTTATCACGAAAACAGGCAGAACATGCATCATACCATCGTAGGGGCGTGATAAATCACGCCCTGCCCGTGCGCCAATCCGCCTGGGAGGCCATGTGACGAGGGACGGAGAATGGGGGACGAGGGCGTGATGGAATCACGCCCCAACGTGGGATGCGGATGCATTTTTTCAATGCCATCACCCCCCACCATTTTTTAGACGAACAATGTCTCCATCTGGAGCTTTTCGACCATTGTCGCCATCTCTTGATCGCTTGTTCCTTGCTGGAAACGACTGGCTGCATCTAGCACTTTCGGCAAGAGGTCAATATCACCAACCGTGTTGAGGAAGATACCGGGGCGACCAAGTACCCAATGTACTGCGCGATCAATATCCTGTTGCTCGTCTAGTGGCGCATACCATGTGGCATGCGTGTGTTCGCGTCCCATCCAGGGCCGATAGGCAATCGATTTGATTGTCTGCACGGCGACATTGCGCTGCTGGCAGGTCGCGACCAGAGCATTGAAATTTTCGGCGTAGTAGGGTATCTGCATCGTCACATAGTTATAGGGCAACAGGACAGAGTCAAAATCGAAGCGTTCGAGACTGCGCCGATGTGTTGCGGCAATTTGCAACCCATGCCCGGTGACGCCAATAGCGCGAATTAAGCCCTGCTGTTTCGCCTCGATAGCAGTTTCTAGCACACCACCAGGGCTTAACGCAATATCCCATTCGATAGGATCAGCGAGATTATGCAATTGCCAGAGGTCCACATAATCCACACCCATGCGCTCCAGCGAACGATGCAGCTCCTCTTTGGCCGCTTTTGCAGTGCGTTGCCCGGTCTTTGTTGCTAAAAAGAACTGCGAGCGATAGTGCTTGAGCCAGGGAGCAATCCGTAGCTCGGCCTCGCCATAGCTTGCCGCAACATCAATATGATTGACACCATAGCGAAGCAGTACATCTAGCGTGCGGTCCGCATCAGCTTGAGAAACCGAGCTAAGCGACGCTGCTCCAAAAAGTGTGCGTGTACTCATATGACCACTGCGCCCAAAGGGTTGCGTTGCAATTGCCATTCCGTTTCCTTCTTTCTGCCATAACATAACCCGTTACCACATGTTTTCACATATGGCAACGGGTTTTTCTCTAATCTACTGTTATGATATCACAGGATAGCGTTGCTTACTCGTAACGCAGCACTTCTAATGGTCGCACGCGCACCGCTCCCCAGGCCACCAGCGAAGAGGTTAGCATGGCAAGCAAGGCAGAGCCAAAAATGAGTGCCAGGGCGATAAAACTACTCACGCCAAAATTGGCCTTGAATACGTAGGTTCCCAGCAAGCTCGTTGCCAACGTTACTAATAACATCGCTAACAGCGCGCCAGTGCCGCCCACCAGACCATTCTCAATCAGCACTTCGCTCAGAATAGAGCCACTGGTATAACCGACCGATTTGAGAATACCAAGTTCACGCCGTCTTTCCAACATTGCCAGTGCCACCGCGTTTGCGATAATGATAATCCCCGCGAGCAGCGAGAGCGAGGCGATTGTCGTCAAGGTCAGCAGAATGTCGTTAAGGATCTGGTTGATGATATCGCTAATATTGCCCAAATTGAGCACAAAAGCATTTGGAACAGCATTACCAATAGCATTAACGGTGCTACTGAGCTTATTAGGATCAATTTTCATGTAGAAAATCGATTGGTCACTCCCAGGAGAAGTTAAGCCACTAACCGCGTTGGTCGTGCCCAGAATAGGTTCAAGACTGACTAGCAAACCACTCGATTTGTACACACCAACAATTGTAAGCGTTTGCACGTGCTGGCGATCAGGACCCGCCAGCGTAATCGTGTCACCAACTTTCAGATACAGTGGCCCCAGTTGCGCCAGTTGCGATGCAATCAGCACGTTATTCGTCTTCGCATCGCTGGCATTCAAGTTACGCCCCGCGATAATGCTCAGATTTTGAGTGCTAGGAAGCTGCTTGGCCCCAACATCATAACCTTCAATACCGCTCAAAAAGTAGAGCGTGCCGCCGCGTCCTAACGATTTTCCAGGTGCGGTTTTATCATTCGCAGGCAAGACTTGTGAGAGTGGCGTCCCATTGACGAGAATGGGAACAGTTGAGGCCAGTGTGTGATGTTGATACGCCGACACCGCAGGCAGCGTCTGCAATTCATTTTGTAGCGTTGTCGTATCCGTATTCGCCGTAATCGCGATCACATTATAGTTCAAAGCGTTTGCCAGTGCGTTATTAATCGTATCGCGCAAATCCTGACCTAAGACCAGAATCAGGCCAATCGTGAAAATACCGACAAACAAGGCCAGCATCGTCGTTGTCGTACGTGCGCGCTGGCGTCCCAGGTTGCGCAATGCCATTTTCACGGTTGCCTTCCATGAGCGCGGCAGTAGCACGACGACAAAACCCATCAGGGAAACGACTAACAACAGACTCCCAAAGGCTGGTAACACGCGCAAGAGCAAGACGGAGAGGACGACACCGACCAAGACGGCTGCGATATAGCCGATATTAAAGCGTTCCAGCACGGGCAATTTGCTGACAATCAGTACAACCAGACCGAAGAAGAGGCTGAGCAGGCCCAGGAAGATGAACGCGCCATAGACCGAGACAATGCCCAGAAACACATCGTTATTGAGGATAACGATGGCAAGAGCGCAGAACAAGACTGAAAGCAAGACCAGCAGACCAATGGTTAAGGCTATACCGGAGGCACCGCGCCCTTCAGGTAACTCACGAATGACATTCAAAGGGCGAATATTGGCGGCTTGCACAATCGGCAAGAGACCGAAAATGAGTGCCGTGAGCAGACCAATCAGAACGCCGCCCGCGATAGTCGCAGGGTCCAGCACAAAAGGAATGTTGAGTCCAAAGGTTTGTTGAACGAGATTGCGCACAAGGTAGCTGACAATCGTTGCGAAAGCTGACCCGATAATGCCACCGATCAGGCCGAGTAGACCAGCTTCCAGGCCAAAGAGTAGATACAAATCAAAACGGCGATAGCCTGTTGTTTTCAGCATCGCAATTTCGGTCTTGCGCCGCGACAACAACACCTGCATCGTATTGACGATACCAACACCGCCAATCAGCAACGCCAACAGGCCCGCAATCTCTAAAAAGCGTTTCACGTTATCGATAGAAGCCTGCTGCGATTTGAGTGCATCCGCCGCCGTCTGTGTATTCGCAGTCGGAAACTGCGCCTGAATAGCTTTGACGGCTTGTGCTGTCTGAGCCGAACCAGCGGTCACAACATCAACAGTGTTAAAGGTAGCACTCGACTTGGGATCAGCGGCCTGATACGCTTGAGCGGAGATCAACACCAGACTGCCTGATTGCGCGAAGACGCCAGAATCGGAGACAATACCAGCAATTGTCACGTGTAGCACGCGCCCGCCCTGCTGTGTTGAGCCAGTATGGACATCGAAGCTCGCACCAACGTTCTTTTTATACTGGTCAACAAATGGCTGCGTGACAATCACTTGATTGTTTTTGAGCAGGTTTGATACAGTACCGTTTGTCGGTGAAACAAATGTGGGTGCCTCCACGACTGGATACGTCGCGGGATCCACCACTAGTACAGTGAATGTCTGGCGCAATGAGCTAGACAGGCTAATGCTACCCTGCGCAGATAACGTAGGTGTATACCCGGTAATGGTTTTCTGCTGTTTTAATTGCTGAAAGTAGGCCAGATCGCTGTTGGTAAAAGGGACATTTTGCGATGTCACAGCGATATCGCCGCCATTGGCATCACGCACATTACTGGTAAAGGCATTGTTAATCATCAAGCCCACCAGTTGCAGCGCGACAATTGCCATCACGCCGACCGCGACACAAAAGATTGCCAGCAGCGTGCGCTGTCCGCCGCGCCAGAGCGAGCGCGTCGTGTAGTTGAGGTAGATTGAGGCTTTCACTGCGTGATTCTCCCGCCATTGTTGTCGATAGAGGCAATCAGACCATCGACGATACGGATTGCGCGATCAGCATGGGAAGCCACGTTCTGGTCGTGAGTAGCAATAATAAAGGTTTTGCCTGTTCTATTGCGTAGATCGGCTATCAAACTCAAAACATTCTCACCATTGCGCGCGTCCAGATTGCCCGTTGGCTCATCAGCAATCACAATCGCGGGGTCGGTTGCCAGTGCGCGTGCAATCGCGACACGCTGCTGCTCACCGCCTGAAAGCTGGCTCGGACGATGTGACAGGCGATGGGCAAGTCCCACCAGCGTCAGTAATTCTTTGGCACGCTCCGAGGGTGAGCCTTTATGCTTGCCAACGTAGAGCGGCACCTCGACGTTTTCCTGCGCTGTCAGTGTGGGAATCAGATTATAGGCCTGAAAAACCATGCCTATTTTATTGTTGCGCACCATCGCCAGTTTGCCCTCGCCCATGCGCGTAATGTCCACATCATCAATCAGAACTTTCCCATCGGTTGGGTTATCGAGGCCAGCAATAATACCAAGTAGCGTGCTTTTGCCAGAACCAGAGGGACCAACAATTGCCACAAACTCGCCACTGACAATC
This sequence comes from Ktedonobacterales bacterium, assembly GCA_027451525.1. Classification (GTDB taxonomy): domain Bacteria; phylum Chloroflexota; class Ktedonobacteria; order Ktedonobacterales; family Ktedonobacteraceae; genus DTNP01. The sequence continues at coordinate 18,225 of DAIDJF010000006.1, read as the reverse complement.
TGAAAACTAATACCCTTGAGAATATCTATGCGCTCACGTCCTAAAGGCAAACTTTTCGTCACCGCCTGCACATCCATCACTATTTTGCGATTGGTCTGGTGCGTAAATAGCTCTATTTGCTGTTCTTGCATTGTTTTTACATCATCCATTGAAGCAATCTGCTCCTTTTACAATTTATTGTCTAAGCAAACGATATATCGCGTTGTGTATATGACGTATTCCCCCTCTGACTCAGGTAGAAAGGGAAAATAACTCTTCATTGAACGTTACCGGCATCCTCAGAAACAAAGCATACCTTACACAGCACACTATAGCTACGAGACGATATTATCAAAAGTTGTAGCACGCCCGACAACAGGCCAGATGAGGTGATACACTATAAGCGTTGAGTTTGTGTATCTGCCATCAAAGCAATGCAGGCACAACAGAACTTTTTTGTAAAAGAACAAGGTAAACACAAGGGCGCGATTACAGAGATTAACGCATAAATTTGGTAGTCTCCATAATTGCGCCCAATACGGTTGATGGATACAATAAAGGTTAGAAGTATAATATGAACACAAACGACCCATTTTTAATACGACGCACCGCTGCCACCGAGCTATTTCTTGTCCGTCACGGCGATGCTATTCCAGAAGGTGACGAGATCATTCCCAGCGGCATCTACGACGACCTGCCATTGAGCCGTATTGGGCGTGAGCAGGTGCAGGCCTTGACTGAGCGACTGAAAGACCTGCCATTCGACGCAATTTACAGCAGTCCGCTCAAGCGTTGTCAGCAAACCATTGGGCCGCTTGCTGCACATTTTGGCCTGACACCCACCATCGTCGAGGGTATCAAGGAGATTCGTCTGGGCAACGTAATTGAACTGCCACACCCCACTGATGGCGAAGATTTGAGCGTGTTGACGAAAGCACTACATGCACGGCAGATGGAGATTACGCGCCGTGCCGCTCTCTCTGGCACGTGGGATGCTGTAGGCGATAACGAGCCATCGAAGGCATTTCGCCAGCGCGTCGTCGAGAATATAGATGCTATTGCACGGGCACACATCGGCCAGCGCGTGCTTGTCGGTGTGCATGGTGGCGTTATCAATGCCTATGCCGCCGAAGCCTTGCGCATGGAGCAAGATTTCTTCTTCCCGTGTGCCAACACCTCAATCACCGTTGTGCGTGTTGCCGGGCAGCAACGCGTGCTTTTCACATTGAACGATGTCGCGCATCTCAAACTGCGCTAGCCTCTGTATAGCGTATTGAGAGCGGTAGCGAGTTTTAAAAAATTATTCAGGCAAGAGCAGTATGGGTGCGATTGATCGCGTCCATACTGCTCTGTCAGCTAATCCATCTTTGCACGCTTGACGTTAGGATTGTAGCGCATCATTTCAGCAGGAACTAGCGTCTTTTCCTGCCTGCGCAGTGTTCGCTGTTTATAGCTCAGAGGATGCAAAACATGGCGTTCATGCTCGCTCCGACAACGATAGGCTGCATGCAAAATATATTCGGAGATGGCTGCAACCTTGCGCGGCACACCGTAGAAGCTGGGAAAATCGTTGATATCGACCAGCATCAAGCCCTGAGGCGTCTCCAACACATCCACACCATAGAGATCAAGTCCAAAGACACGCCCAACACGCTGAGCCAGCCGTAGCATCTCGCGACTGACAGGAATCTCATTCTCCTGTACTCGCCCGTGCAAAGGAGAAGACTTGGTAATTGCATATACTTCCTGACCTGTCACATAGAGTTTGATATCATAGCCCGTGTTCTCGACATAGCGCATCGCCAGATAATAGCTTTGTGTATCAAGCGTCGGAATGACCTCTTGCATCTGTTGCGGCGTGCGCACAAGATGAATATCCTGTAACGAGGTGCCATTGCTCGGCTTCACAACGACAGGATAGATATCTTCAGGGACCTTTACCAGCGCGCGCGGATGCCCGACAAAATACGTCAGTGGTACGGGCAGACCACACGCCTGCGCATACGCGGCGGCAACCGCTTTATCACGCACCAGACGTATCGCGCGCGAATTGTTAATAGTAGGAATACCAACCGCTTCGGCAGCCTCTAAAATAGTTAAACCAGGACCATCAGAAACTGTTTTCAATACATAGGCATCATAATGAGTTAAGGAGAAGTTCGTGAGATTGGTCACCGCGGCATAAGGTAACAGCACATCAATTTCATGGCCCCATTGCTTGAGCTGATCTGCAACTACCATCGGCATCGGCTTATCGACATATTTCTCCTCCAAAATAAAGCAGAAACGCACAGATATTGTTCCTCCGAATTTTTGTAATAAAAATTCCTATTCGCGACCATCATCGACATCAGTATAATCTTTCGCCTAACTGTAGTATAGCGGAACACGTGGTTCTTGCCTATGAAGTTGGTAACAAATTTCACACAGCATGGATAAGACACCGTTTGTACAGTGAATGATAGGTAAATGATTAGTTTTGTTATGGGATTTTTGTGTAAAATAAGGTATTATATCTTTCGTGGGAACTGAACCAAGATGACTCATTTCCACGCTGTGATTTGTTATCTCAAGAGTACCTTTGGCGGCCTTTTTCATGCAACGGGAAACAGAGGGGGAGCCTGTAGCACCCACTGCGAAAGGAGATGCACATGCGGTATACTATCACATTTCGTGCGGAAGTCGAGACCCTTGATGCCATCGAAGAAACGATGGAAAACGCGGATACAGTTCTGGAAGGGATGCTGGCAGAGGTCACGTCCGAAGTATTCGAGATCACAACAATTCGCAACTTTGAAATCGTTCCCATCTTGCCTAACGACGGCGAAGGATAAGCACAATGTAGTGCCATTATCCATCCATCCATCTACGTAATTTGCATAAAACCGTTGGCAACAATTTTGCCAACGGTTTTGTTTTGACATATTTTTATCAATTGATAAATAAAAAGCGCGCATATGTTACCCTTTTGCCAGAATCTATGCATCTATTTGAGTGACAGGCAAGACCAAAAGGTCAACATGTTACTTATCAAAATATAAATATTCGTGCTGATCCAGGTAGCAGGAACCTGATTAGCACATCTTGCAAGAGGGGTTTTCTAGCATGCCAAATATTTTACACGCCATTACCGATGCCGCATCTTCAAAACGCGGCAAGTTCGTAACGATGGCACTCTGGCTAGTTTTCGCGCTGGTCGTCGTCGGACTGGCACCCAAACTGGCGAGTATCTACGACAATTCGACCACACAAAGTATTCCATCTGACGCACCTTCGCAGGTCGCGCAACGACTCTATCTAAAAGAGTTCCCCAGCAGTCACGGCACACCTGCCGTGCTGGTGTTTTACGACGCGAAGGGTTTAAGCAATAGCGATCTCACGCAGGCCAAGCAGGTTAGCGATTGGCTGATTTCCAGCAACAAACCATCCGCTATCGGCCCTGTGCTTTCGATCTTCACTGTGCCACAGGCCAAAACTGCCTTGATTTCCAAAGACAATACCACAATGACGATGGTGGTCACGCTCAACGGTGATACCTCTAGTACGGCATTTCAGAGCAGCGTGACAGATATGCGCAACTATGTCAAAAATATCACCACGCATAGTTCGTTACAGGCCTATGTAACCGGACCAGCGGGCGTGGTCGAGGATGCGGTACTGATCTTCTCCTCCACTGATCTTCCGCTACTGCTCGGAACTGTTGGGCTGGTCCTGCTACTCTTGATTATTCTATACCGTTCGCCTATCCTGGCATTCCTGCCGCTGGTTGCTGTTGGCTGGGCCTTACAAATTGTCGATGCCTTGCTGGGATTCGCGGGCAAAGCGGGCCTGTTCGGTATCAGCCAGCAGGCAACCTCAATCATGACGGTGCTGCTCTTTGGCGCTGGCACCGACTATACTATCTTTATTGCTTCACGTTTCCGCGAGGAACTGCTAGTCACACAGGATAAACATCTGGCGATGCGCAACACAATGCGCGCAGTTGGAGAAGCGATCACCTCCAGCGCAGGAACAGTCATTCTGGCTCTGTTGACCTTGCTTTTCACAATGATTGGCCTCTACAATTCGCTTGGCCCAACACTGGCTATCGCGGTTGCCGTGATGCTGCTGGCAGGTCTGACGCTTGTCCCAGCCCTACTTGTCTGGCTAGGACGAGCGGCTTACTGGCCTTTCCTGCCACGCTACAATGCGGAACAACCAACACAGATCGATATCTCGCAGCTACGCGGTTTCTGGGGCAGACTGGGCACATGGACGGCGAAACATCGCGTTCTGGCAACTGTCGGCAGCTTGCTTTTACTCACCGTTCTGGCGTTGGGCAATATCGGCTCTCTCCCTTCATTTAACCTTTTAACCGCATTCCGCAATCCAACGGACTCCAGCCGAGGCTATGCTATTCTACAGAATCACTTCCCGGCAGGTACATTAGCACCCACAACCGTGCTGATCCAACTGCATGGCGCAACGCCCGATGCCTATCAACATCTCGCCGCGCTGGACGCGGTAATCGTAGCCTTACAAAAAGTCTCTGGCGTTGCTGAGGTGCAGGGTCTCACACGCCCAGATGGCAACGCACCAAGTATCGATCCCGCTACCTTGCAAACATCAATCGCACAACTGCCACCACAATTACGCGCCGCGCTTCGCTCCGGTCAAGGCATTAGCTCCGGCCCAACCTGTCAAGGACAGCAGTGTCCTCCGCCTAACCCACAAATGTTGGCAACCATCGCGGCGTTCGCAGCCAGTTCATCCTCTGTATCGCCGGATAATACAACGGTTCAGCTTTCCGTCGTACTAAAAGATGATCCCTACTCATTAGATGCGATCAAACGCATTGACCCATTGCGTAGCGCACTCAACAAGGCACTGGACGCGAATGGTCTGGGGACAGGCGCGTCAACCAGTGCTACCGGCTATATTGCTGGTCAAACTTCGCTACTGGCGGATACCTACATGTATAACCAACACGACACATGGCTGATTGTGCCGCTGGTGCTCGTGCTGGTTGGCATTGTCCTGGCACTGCTCTTGCGCAGTCTTGTAGCACCACTCTACCTGCTGGTCTCTGTCACGCTCAACTTCCTGGCTGCGATTGGAGCTTGTGGCTTTTTCTTCCAGCACATTGAGGGCCAGGATGGTTTCAGCTATGCCGTTCCGCTCTATACCTTCATCTTCCTGGTCGCCCTCGGTGCAGACTACACGATTTTCCTGATGTCGCGGGTGCGCGAAGAGGCACGTCTGCACGGTTTAGAGGTTGGCGTTCCCTATGCAGTCTCGCGCACGGGCGGCGTGATTACCTCGGCAGGTCTGATTCTCGCGGGCACATTTGGCGTACTGACGACGCTGCCTATTAACGTTCTCTACCAGTTTGGCGTCTGTGTCGCGGTCGGTATTCTAATGGATACCTTCATTGTACGCGGCCTGCTTGTACCAGGAATGGTCCTGCTGCTAGGCAAATGGAACTGGTGGCCTGGAAAACTTGCTCAGGAGAAAGACGCGCATACGCTACCTGATGCCGAGCAAACAGCGACGGCTACTGCTGGCCTCAAATAATCCACTCCTCGCTCGTATACCAGGAAAGACACACAATAGAAATTTCTAATGTGTCTTTCCTGGTATATTTTTCTCCTCTATAATTTCGCAACCTTTTTAGCATTTTTGGGATTGTATCAGATAGAAGCACGGTGAGAAATCTCTTTATGGAAGAGAAAGCATGACGCTGAGTGACAGAGAATTGCCTATATTGCTCGCAACAGACCTGGATCGCTATTTTAAACTGCTTGTGTTGCACTATCAACAGCGGCTCTATACGTTCATGTTCCGGCAGACTGGCAGTCTTCAGGACGCCGAAGATATCGTACAAGAGGCTTTTATACGTGCATATTATGCGCTTGCAGATTATCCAGGCGAACGTATCCAGAGCTTAAAATTGCAGGCATGGCTATTCAAAATCACGCTGAACATTTTCTACAAGCGGGTCAATCACGACAGATTACACCTTGTTTCGCTCGATAGTTCTGACGAGAGCATGTATCTGGCAATCGAGGATGACGAACGCGAGCAACCGGAGCAGGTAGCCGAAAATAGAGAGAGCCTGCGCGAACTGGAAGCAATGGTGGCAACTCTATCACCACAGTATCGTGAAGCCGTCAATCTCTATTATTTTGAAGAGATGGGCTATCGGGAAATCGCGGAATTGCTCAATCAGCCGCTGGGAACAGTCAAATCAAATGTGCATCGCGGTACACAGCTATTACGCAAGACCTTAGGTGTACAGAAGAGTAGATAAGGTATAGACTATGGAAGGGTTTCAAGACAACCAACATGAGGACTGGGGGCTTCATCCCCATCTTGAACAAGCGACACCCACGCCGGTGCCATCTGCTCTCTTGCCAACAGTATTACAACGCCTCGGTTTAGAAGGTCAATCAACCCTCTCGTTTGAACAGGCACGAGAGGATATACGCAATCCCGATTGGCAGAAGCGCGCCGCTGCTGTTCGCACGCTCGGTAAACTGAACACACCAGAGGCACAGTCTTTGCTCCTGCCGGCACTTGATGATGAAGATAGCTCGGTACGCGCCGCTGCCCTGCATGCATTAGGTCAAAACGCCTCGTCCGAACGTTTATTTACTGCTCTACATGATGAAGACTGGCATGTACGCGAAACGGCCATTTTTATTGTGGGGCAACACAAACAAAAACGCCTGCCCGATGCGTTAGCTCTCGGATTACGAGATACAGACGTATTAGTGCGTGAAGCCGCGCAAATGCTGCAAAACAGACAACAGACGCTACAACCACTTGAGCAACCACCAACGAACCATCGGATTGATCTTTTCGCTCCACCCTCTCCGCATTCTCATATATCAGGACAGCAGATGAGTATGCAGCCGCAAGAAAGGCATCAGCCTCATCGCTCTACATCGCTATTCTCTCCATTTATGCAAAAAAAGGACAGAAAACTTATGCGACAGGAACAAGAACAATCATTTGGTCAAGAACCAGAACAACCTTCCGAATATCGCTCCTATGATCCCTATCGCAATGGCCTCTCTGAACGTTGGGAAAAAGCCACCAGCTATCCAAGTTACAGGCGTCCTTTTCGTTCCCGCTGGTACATGTTGCTTGGCATGGTAATAGTCTTTGTCATCGCAGGCATCATCGGTTGGGCCGTGGCAGTGATTACGCCATTTTCCAGGACAAACAGAATCATACAAGTTCAAGGAGAACAAGCGACAGCATTACCGTTTTATAAATCTACTGTAGTTCCGCAGAAGAGTGACACACTGTATACCTATCTCGGACATAGCGGCTATGTCTATGCTGTCGCGTGGTCGCCCAATGGTTCACGCATCGCATCCGCCAGCGCGGATGGCACAGTCCAGGTTTGGGATGCTACAACAGGGGCTACAATGGGGGCAAATATAGTTGTACATCGAGGAAATCTCAGCTCTTATAGCGCGCTGGCCTGGTCGCCCGATGGCAAATATATCGCATCTTCAAGCGCGACTGACCCAACAGTCGAAATCTGGAATGCCGCGACAGGAGCAACAACCGCTACCTACCAATTGCAGGGAGCCGCCGCCTCCGTCTCACACATCGGGGCCGCGCTCAGGCTCTCTGGTGGTTGCGGAACAGGAGTCTATCAAGTCGCGTGGTCGCCCGATGGCACGCGCCTTGCGCTAGCTGGCGGCTATCAGACGCATGGCATTGTCGAGGTACTCAACGCACTGACAGGAAACATTTTGCTGACGTATACCGCCCATGCCAGTTGTGTAGACGCGCTCTCCTGGTCACATGACGGCAAATATATCGTTACAGGTAGCTTTGATGGTACAGTAAATGTCTGGGATGCCGCGACAGGCAAGACCCTCTATCAATATGCAACAACGGGCACCAATGACATTGTAGAAAGTGCCGCGTGGTCACCAGATGACCAGCGTATCGCATTGTCAATGCAAGGGCAAAGTATTGGCATCTGGGATCCATTTAATAACCAGAAATCTCAATTTACAACTGGGCCCGATGTCTTTCAAATAGCATGGTCGCCTGATGGGCAGCGGCTTGCAGCGGTTGGTCCAACGGGCGACGCACGAATATGGAATGCATCTACGGGGGCCAATCTTGCGGCATATAACAGCAATGCCCCTGAATTATTCGCTGTCGCATGGTCACCCGATGGGCGCATGCTCGCGGCAGGCGGAATGAACGATGCGGTACAGATATGGCAAGTCTAAAAGACTCTCCAAGAGGCGCTTGCTTATGCAGGCTCCTCTTGGGCTTTGGCCGCCGCATATAATTGTTTCAGTGAGTGCGCAGGCGATAGCCCCAAGAACTGGTTAATACGAGTGGCGATCAGGTCACGGATATGGCGAAAAGCCGCAAGCCGCTCCTCTTCGCTGCCCTCAACCTTGCTAGGATCAGGAAAGCCCCAATGCACCTGATGGCGCGCGTTAGGGAAGTAGGGACACGCTTCAGCCGCCTCATCGCAGACAGTCACCACGAGGTCCATCGGCGGCTGCGCACTAAATTCATCCATGCTTTTGGCCCGATGGCCGCTAATGTCGATGCCAAGCTCACCCATCGCTTTGATAGCCAGTGGATGGACAACACGCGGTTGCGTGCCCGCGCTGAAAACTTCGTACGCCGCTCCGCCACGAGCGCGCAACAGGCCCTCGGCCATCTGCGAACGCGACGAGTTGTGCGTACACAAAAAGAGTACGCGCATGGGCTGAGTAGCAGTTGGTTCAGTCATGGTTTTCCTCCTGAGCAATTGAAGATGTTAGAAGCGTTCCCATCTCCCGCATCCAACGATAAACAAGCGCGCCGACTACGGCCCCTAACAGTGGCGCACAGAGATACACCCATTGCGCGCTCCAGATTCCGCTCACCAGTGCAGGACCAAGCGAACGGGCGGGATTCATCGAAGCTCCTGAGATAGGGCCAGCAAACAAGGCTTCAAGCGCGACGGTGGCACCAATCGCCAGCGCGGCAGATTGACCTACGGCGCGGGTATCCGTTGCCATCGCCATAATAACGACCATTAAAAAGAATGTGAGCAGTGCTTCAAACGCGAACGATTGCCAGGCCCCACCGCTCCCTGCTGGCAACGTTGCACCCAGATGGGCAACATCTCCGAGCAAAAGACGCAAACAGAGAGCGGCCAGAATAGCACCGGCACACTGAGCAAGCCAGTAGACCCAGAGGCGACGCACGGGAAAATGTCGAGCCACCACAAAGGCGAGCGTGACTGCTGGATTGAAATGCGCACCGCTTATATGACCGAAGGTATAAATCATAACGGTGATAATCAGACCAAAGACCAGACTAACGCCAACATGGGTGATCTGACCATGACTTTCCACGTCGATCACGATAGCACCACAACCAGCAAAGACCAAGCCGAAGGTACCAATGCCCTCGGCTAACGCGCTAACCCACAACGCAGTCGATGCAGAACGCACGCGCGGCTGTGTAGCAACTTCCACTTGAGATTGCGACGGATCGGCTGTGCGAGAATGAGACATGGGACTCCTTTAGCTAATATTCCTGTTTTTACGTTCCAATACTGTGATCAACAGACGAATGCGCGTGGTGAGTTGCAGTAACGTTTGCTCAAAAGCCCGATATTGCTCATCTTCTGTCCCCGTGACCTCGGCTGGATTGGAAAAGCTCCAATGGATACGCTCAGGATCATCAGGAAAGACGGGGCACACCTCACGCACACGGTCACACACAGTCACAATCGCGTCAAAATGCTGACCAAGAAACTCCTCAAAATGTTTTGGATGCGCTTGACGCATATCAATGCCCGCGCGCTGCATAACCTGCACCGCCAGCGGATGTACACGCTCCGCTGGATGACTGCCAGCACTAAACGCCTCTATCGTACCGTGACTGAGATGGCGCAGCAGCGCCTCCGCCATTTGCGAACGCGCACTATTTTCCGTGCAGACAAACAGCACACGCAAAGGCAATTGAGGCATCTTACTTGTTGGCTTGTCGCTCAGATCGACAGCACTTCCCGTAAGGGCGGGATGCAGTTGCTCACCCGCCTGCAGATAGAGCGAGCGAAACTGCTCCATATCCAGACTATAATACACAGATCGTTCATCCGCGCTACTCTTGCGCTCATTAACCAGTTTTATAGAGCGCAACTGGCGCAGGTGATACGAGATGAGATTTTGTGGAAGCTGTAAAAAGGCCACTAACTCCTGCACGCGATAATCCGAGCGGGCCAGACGTGCCAACACGCTCCAGCGGATCGGATGTCCAACGATTTTGAGAATCTCAGGTGGAGCAATCAGCATATCTTCCATGATATTCCTCCAATCTTATTTGCATCAAATCATTTTGATATAATTATTATAGCCGAGATTGGTGCATAAAGCAAGAGGAATGGGACGTAAAAAGCCTTCTGTGAGAGGTGGGAGAGCATTTGCCTCTTGAGCTTTTTTCGTTGGTGTCTTCACTTCCATCTCATGACAACGCCTATACGAGATTTCAGTTCGTTTATTAAACTTCATAAGTAAAAAACAAGTCAACGATTAACAATTTCAAGATATTGCCGTATAATAAAGAATATCCATCATTGCTGAGGCATCTTTTATGCTAGATATCGATTGTTCAGGAGAGTCACAGTTTATCAAAAAGTTTCAACAATGTCTAGGAAGCAAACAAAACACGCTGGATAAGGGATAAGATCATCTCTATTCATTGAGGACCAATACCATGTTATAATTGGAGAAAAGGGATGCCCCCGAAAATCAGACTGCTTAAAGCAACGCTGCAAAGGGCTGGTTTCTATGTTCGACCAGGAAAGGGAAGTCATACCGTCTGGCAACACACAGCACTCCCACATGTAAGAATTACTATATCGGGCAAAGATGGTGATGATGCCAAAGACTATCTTATTGATGAAGTACAAAAGGCACTCAACCAACTAAAAAGGATGCAATGATGAACGAGATACACTACTCAATGATTATCCAATGGGATAGCAGAAATGACATCTTTGTGGTGAGAGTTCCCGAACTTCCAGGGTGCGTAACACATGGAGAAACCTATGAGAAGGCCGTAAAACAGGGAAAAGATGCTATAGAAAGCTGGCTAATGGCAGCTATGGCAGAAAACGAGCCCATCCCACCGCCAAAGGTTACAGCATGATAGTAAGCTGTAAATCCGAAAGTTTTTCTTACAATAACACTCGGGGAAACAGAGAGATGTTACAGCATACAATCTTTATGTGGATTTTATTGCGATTATTCGCTCTGGCAGTAGCGTGTTTTCTTTTTACGCAATATTGGGATAGCGCGCAGCAACGTTGAATACTTGCCGACCCGATGATGGACGAGGTACAGCGCAAAGGCATGGGCATCCAATTCAACACGCTCGATATCAAGCCAAGTGACCCCTTCGTGCTCGCTGGAGACGTGTGGTTACGCTGCCGCGCGGGTGAACTCGACCCGAACCGTTTTGGCGATAGCGACACCGATATCGGCATGGCACCCATCCGCTATGCCCTGTTGCACGACTTCGCAGCCTTGAATGGTTTTGAAGTGCTCGGCAACGATGACTGGGGTAAACTTATCCGCAAACCAGAGACAGCCATCATACCCGACGATCTTATCCTGCTCGACCAGATTGCCACCCTGACAATCCACGTCGATACACACCTTGATACCCTGCGCACCCTCTTCCGCCATGAACGCAACACGCTCTGGACTTTTCACGTCTTTGGCCCCGATGACGAGATCGAATTGCAGAACGTCAACGTACTCCTACCCGTTTCAGCCGTCTACGAAGACGTTTTTTTTGAAAATTCGGATGAAGCACAGTAAATACGCCAAATTTTTGGCAGGGCGAGGGCAAGCCTCGCCCTGCCAAACTCGACCCATTCTCCCTATTTGAACAGGATTGATCCTCGCGGTCACCCTGATCTCTACCTTGTCGGTTGCAAGGTGCGTTTGAAGGCACTGGCGGCAGGACGATAAGGGCGAATCATCCAGAGCGGGCGGCGCAGACCATCGGCGCGCTCGGTCTGTGGGCGCGTCATCGCCATCCACTTTTTATATACCAGATAAGCTTTGGCGGGGTCTACCGAGATGTCGGCATAGCGATCAGTGGGCTGCGCGCGCTCGACCGTGACCTTCTGATGCCAGCAATGCATACCGCTCACCGGGTCTGGGTGAACCGGGAAGGTCAGGTTTTGATGCACGCCCGTCTCGCGCCAGAAGATGCGCTCCGTATCAGGGTCTTTACTCGCGTAAGGACGCACGCCCTCTAGCTGACGCATGCGCCAGATGCCATCCTGATCTTTGCCCAAAGCCACCTTTGCCGAGTTCCAGCGGTCTGCTCCGCGTCCCGTCTCCAGACGCCAGCGGCCCATGTGATGCGAACAGGCGACCACGCCGGGACGAATGCCCTCAGTCACCCAGGCACGATTGACATAATAGCCAATCTCCGTGTTGACGCGCACAAGATCGCCCGTTTGCACACCGATACGCTGCGCATCAACGGGATGAATCCAGACCGGGTTGGCGTTGGAAATCTCGTTGAGCCACTTGGCATTGTGCGAGCGCGTGTGAATCAGCGTCGGCAGACGGAACGTTGGTATCAGCAGGTACTCGCCCTGCTCGTTATCAATATTCGCGGGATGCACATGGCTATGTGTGTAGCCCGGCACAGCACCTTCGGGCCAACCCCATTCTTTCATTGTTGCCGAATAAAATTCCAGTTTGCGCGAGGGCGTGGGGAAACCTTCGTGCGCCTTGCCATCAACCATCACGCCAATTTTGACGCCGTCACGACTGATGACACCTGTCTGCGCGTCTACTTCGGCTCCCTGCAAGAGTTCCGGCTTGACAGGCTGCTCGTTCAATTGGAAGACGGGAGCTTTCTCCTCTGGAATGGTGAAGGCTCCATACTTCTGCATGTAGGCCAGCGGCGTAAGACCTTCTTTTGCTGCTGCTTCTGGCAATCCCGGTACGCTATGCTCGAAAATCCAGCGATAATACTCCTCGATGGTCAGTTTTTCGCCTGGACGATAGGGTGACTCAAAGTATTTGCGAATGCCCAGACTACCATCGGGATCGATGCGCCAGGAAAGCTCAATCCAAAACTCATCTTCTTCCCAGACCTCGCCCGGATTAGCCTGATAGGTGAACTCGATCTGCTCGCCATGTCGCTGTTTGTAGACGCGATGGACGGGTTGACGGAAACCAATCCAGCGTGCGGCGTGCGTCTCCTGGCTCATCAGGTCGTGGCGTTCACTCGATAAGCCCATCGGCAACACATAGTCGGCATACCACGCGGTCTCGTTCCAGGTCGGTGTCAGGGCGGCATGCAATTCAATTTGCTGCTCATTCGTTAGAGCCTCAATCCACGCCGTACCGTCAGGATTGGTCCAGACGGGATTGTAGACGCGCGTGAAGTAGGCCGCCACTTTGCCGCGCCCTTCTTTCAGGAAGTAGGGTAGCAGAATGCTCATCTCATAGTTCGCCAGCGGATACTCAGGCGGGAAGAGCAGTTCGTTCCAGACATCGGTCGGACTCGGCTTGAGGAACGGCGCAGGCACAAACTTATTCCAGGTGTAGGGAGCAGTGCCTCCTGGCGTACCGATGCTACCCGTCAGAACAGAGAGGAACCAGAGGGCTCGCGAGACCTGCCAGCCACCCAGATTGCCAGCAGTTGCAGACCTCCAGGTATGAGCGGCAAAAGCGGTTCCAGCGTGTCCAATCTGACGCGCAATATCGACGATCATCTCAGCAGCCACGCCGCTCTCGCCAGCAGCAAACTCAGGTGTATACTCGGCATAGAGATCAAGCAGCACTTCGATGAAATGCTCAAAGGTTTGTGGTTCTGTGGGATGCTCCGCCACCATATATTCTTGCCAGTTAACCCAGCGGCGCATGTATTCAGTATTATACAGCTTCTCTTGCAGGATGATACGAGCCATTGCCAGCAAAACCGCCGCTTCGGAACCGGGCCACGTGGGCATCCAGTAGTCAGCCATACTGGCGGTATTCGAGAGGCGCGGGTCCATAACCGCCAACTTCGCGCCCTTCATCTTGCCTTCCATGATGCGCTGTGCCTGCGGATTGAAATAATGACCTGTCTCTAAGTGCGCGCTGAGGAGCAGGATAAAACGCGCATTGGCGTGATCGGGCGAAGGGCGATCCATGCCACACCAGATATGATAGCCGAAACGCCCGGACGAGGAGCAGACATTCGTATGGCTATTATGCCCATCTACGCCCCATGCACCTAATACGCGCTCCATATAGCCGTCATGCCCTGGACGCCCAACGTGATACATTACCTCGTCGCGGCGGTCTTCGACAATCGCGGCGCGAATCTTGGCAGCAAATGTATTCAATGCCTCGTCCCACGTCGTGCGCTCCCATTTGCCCTCGCCGCGCTTGCCTGCGCGTTTCATGGGATAGAGAATACGGTCAGGATCATGAATCTGGTTGATTGTGGCTGGCCCTTTGGCACAGTTGCGGCCTCGACTGCCAGGATGATAGGGATTGCCCTCGAATTTTTTGACGCGCCCCGTTTCTTTATCAATGTAAGCCAGCAAGCCACAGGCGGCCTCACAGTTAAAACAGATCGTGGGGATCAGTTCGTAGTGTCGCTCGACCTTGCGCGGCCACGCTTTGGCATCGTACTCCATCACGTCGTGCCAGCTTTCCGGCGGAGGACAGGAGGCAAGGTCACGCACCACCATCGGCTCACCGTTCGGCGCAAATTGTTGTTGTAAAGGAATATCGCTCATGACGTTCTCCATCTTTCCGTTTAACTCAGCGAAACCGCTTGACCAGCAACGACAAAACAATGCTCATAGGCAAACAGCCCCACCAGAGCAGCAAGACCAGCCAGCGCGAGTAACACGGGTTGCGCGGCAGGCAAGAGCAGTGCGAGCACCAGCAGGAGCGCGGGCAGTGCCGAGCCAACGGTCAGGAACAGGCCACGAAAGATGGTGCGCAAGGGTCCACCCGTGATATAGTGCGCCGCTGTCGAGACGTGGCTATTGCTGTGTGCCCCAAAGACTTCGACGAAAATGAGCAGGACGTGAACAGCCAAAGCGATCAGCAGAACAGTTGTCAGGAGACCAGTCAACGTGCTACCAGCACCGACAATCCAGGCAAGAACGCCGAGAGCAGCAGAACCAGCCAAGACAGCCTGGACAAGCAAGATGGGCAACAGCAGCGGACTTTGCCAGAAATCGCGTCCCTCGGCCTGTCCGAACAGGAAGGCGGTATAGCCAGCAGCACCAGCCCCAAAGAGAACGGCGGGAATGAGCAGGATGCGTAAGAGCGACGCGAGGCCAAAAACGCCCGCGCCAAACCAGAGTGCTTCGATAAGACCAAAGATGCCCAGGATATAGCCGCCCCAGACCAGCCAGGAGGTCGGGTTTGCCTTAATAATAAGGAAGAGCGCGCGTTCGGGCCGTTTGAGGTCAGCGACCAGCAAGACCAGCGTAATCGCCACAAAGAGACCGCCGATAATCGGCGCGCCAATGCCGAGTAGCGCGTTCATTACGCCGCTGATACTGCCGCTCATACCATACAGCGCGAGAGCCAGCGCGGCAACGATCATTGCGCCTGCACCGAGCGACTTTGTGCCCAGATAGGCGGAGACCATCCAGCCCCAGGGAGCTTTGTTCTTAGGCGTATCGTAGACGATGCGCGCCTGCGCCGGGTCCATGCCAGCAGGTTGATAGGGCTTGAGTGGATTGATCGTCGGCGGTTTGTGCCCATTCTGTAGCACCGGAAGAGCTGTTCTGCGTGCTGTGCTCACTGTAGTATGACCATGCTCGACTTCGCCAGTTGCGCGCAAGGATTTCGCGGGATCAAAGGTATCTTCGTTCTCGTGATGCGGCCTGAGCATCGTACTCCACATCGTCATATGTGGAAGCTCTTGTGTGGCGGCTTCAGGATTGATTGCTGCTTCGTCAGCACCGAGATAGTAGACGTTTGGCCCCGTTCCCTGTTCCGGCTTGCGCACGCGCACGGGTTCACGAGCGATAATTTTCGCGATCTCCGTATCAGGATTGTGCATATCGCCTGCGATAATCGCATGCTCAGGACACACAACCACACAAGCAGGTTCTAAACCTGTTTCGACACGATGCGCGCAATAGTTGCATTTAGCGGCAGTATGGCTATATGGGTCGATGTAGAGCGCGTCATACGGGCACGCTTGCATACACGACTTGCAGCCAATACAGCGGCTAGAGTCGAAATCGACAATGCCATCAGCGCGCTTGTACAGTGCTTTGGTAGGACAAATGGCAACGCACGGCGCATCATCGCAGTGGTTGCAGCGATTGACGAGAAAATAACGACGTGAATTGGGAAACTCGCCGCGCTCGATGTACTTGACCCAGGTGCGATAGACACCAATGGGCACATCGTGCTCGGCTTTACAGGCAACAGTGCAGGCATGGCAGCCAATACACTTGCGCTGATCGATGACAAAGGCATACTTCATGCAGGTGTGCAGCCCTTTCTATGACGCACTTATCAAATCGGTCATAATCTGATAAGTGCGTAGTGGAGTAATATCTCATCCATGCTAAGGATGCGCGTGGGTTGATGAGTCATGCACAACGGGAGATGATAATGCAGAACCAGTTTCAATGGGCCAACCGCGCTCAGCCCAATCAGGAACGCCGCCCTGAACAGCCATTACTGCGCGTCCGGTTGCGGCAATGATACTGGCGGCAGTTGCGGCGCGATACCCACCGCGACAGATGATTGCCAGCGGGATATCACGTGGTAGCTCGTCTATATGTTGAGGGAGGTCACCAAGATGGAAATGCAGTGAGTCAGGAATATGGCCTTCCTGCCATTCATCAGAGCGGCGCACGTCAATAATCGCCATGCGACTTCCCTGCGCCCAGCGTTGATGCAGTGTCTCAATATCAATGCGCTCAAAGCTCTCGACGGGCAGAGCAGCGGCTTTCCAGGCCGCGATGCCACCATCAAGATAGCCAGCCGCCTGCTCATAGCCGATGCGAATCAACTGCACCACCGCCTCGCGTCGTCCCTCTTCGTCTTCAATCATCAGTAAGAGCGGCGTATTGAAGGGCAATAGCCAGCCGACATAGGTGCCAAACGAACTATCTAACTCGATGTTGATCGAGCCAGGAATGTGCTCATGCGCATAGGCATCACGCGCACGCCCATCAACCAGCGGAACGCCAGCAAGCATCTGTTCACGAATTTCCTGTGGAGCATGAGCCAGCAATTGCGGCAACGTGCCAAGCACACGCGGGCCTTCTTGATTGATATCGTGCATGTACTTGTAATAGCGTGGATAAGCGGTATAGCCAGCAATCTGACGTTTGACAAACTCCTCCTCGCTGACGTGCGCGGCAGGACTGACCAGACGCTCCTGGCCGATAGTAGTCGAGGTCGTTGAAGAGACTGCACTGGCAACACAGAACGAGCCTGCTCCATGCGTAGGATAGACAACCACACTTCCAGGCAACGTATCGAGCATACGCCGCAAGGTTTGATATTGCAGACGGGTCAGCGTGAGTGTCATCGAGGGTCCAAGGAGGTCTGTGCGGCCTGCGCCCCCAACCAGCATACTGCCACCACTGAACAGAGCACGCGGCGTAGTATCAGCAGAAGAAGAGAGAAGATAACTGACATGTTCCGGCGTATGACCAGGACTGGACATGGCCTGGAAACCAAGTTCACCGACCTGAAAACGGTCGCCATCGCGCACAGGTTGGAAGGGATAGTGCAGGTGTGTTTCAGCATCCGAGACAATGGTCGCTCCCGTCTGGGCAACCAGTTCACGCGCCCCTGTCACGTAGTCGTTATGAAGATGTGTTTCCAGAATATGGGTGATACGGGCATTGGCGCGTTTCGCGGCTTGTAGATAAATATCTACATCGCGGCGTGGATCCACGACCGTTGCCATACCGCTTGTACCATCCGTGACAAAATAGGATTGATGACCAAGTCCATCGAGAAAGAATTGTTCGATCTGCATCATTGCACCTTTCTCTGAGCAGAGAAGCCTGATATGCTCCATTGCTTAGCATGTATCGCTGTCAGCCTTTCTTCAAGTGTAACAATTCGATCACAAAAAGTCAATATGTCGTTATAATGACTTTAACTATTAAAGATGAGCAGGGCTAGGGCAAGCCCATCGCCTCCAACTAAATCATTTATGGAGAAAGGTTGGAGGCTTGACCAGACTTCTTTTTGGGACGAGAAGAGTGCT
>DAIDJF010000005.1 GCA_027451525.1 Ktedonobacterales bacterium | reverse complement strand
CACCTGGATCCAATCGCGCCAGAAATAGATAACCAGGGCGATGCTGGTTCCCAGGTGCAGGGCGACAACCAGGGGCAGAAAGTTTGTGTTGGCGATCAGGTCGCCCCAACCAAGCAGCCCCGGTATAATCACCGTATGACCGAGGCTGCTAATCGGGAATAACTCCGTCACGCCTTGTAGCAAGGCGAGGACGATGGTTTTCCAGATATCAATGTGCAGATTTGGATTCATGTAAGACTCTCTTAAGGGTTACAAGTATTTTTGCTCATCTAGCAGAAACTCTGCATACGTTTTCGCAAAAATTGTTTTGCCATCTTTCGCTGATAAGAAGTAGAGATAGTCGGTCTTGGGTGGTGCCGCTGCCGCCTGTAAACTGGCAAGGCCAGGACTACAGATAGGCGTGGGTGGCAACCCCTTGTTGGTGTATGTATTCCAGAGGCTATTCGCTGCAATATTACGCCCACTATCCTGGAGCGGCAACCAGTAGGTCGTAGGTGCTTTCTGCGAATCGCGCGCATATTGCACAGTCGGGTCAGCATCCAGGAAACCCGCAGTTTCGTTACCCGGAATAAAGAGGCGGTTCCAGTAGACACTTGCCACGCCCGCGCGGTCGCTATTCCCCACCACTTCACGCTCGACAATCGAGGCGAGGATAATCATTTGATAGGTACTCATCTGATGTTGCTGCGCCAGCGTATCCAGATGATTCTGCTGAATAGCGGACTGCATCGTTTGCAGCATGAGGTTAACAACATCCCGTGCTGTTGCATCAACGGGAATCTCATAGCTAGCTGGGAAGAGGAGTCCTTCCATGCTACTGCCAGCAGGAACCTGACCCAGAATAGGATACTTGCTCGCATCTGGAAATTGCGTGATATGTTGCGTATAGGTAAGGAAATCTTTGGCATTGAACTTGGGTAAACCAGAGGCGGGATCAGCAAAACGCTGTGCCATCTGTTCGAGACGCCATCCTTCGGGGATCACCACACGCACGGCATCGGGCTGAGCATTCTGCAATTGCGTGATGATATCGCTAATCGTCATGTTAGTGCGCAGATTCTTGTAGATACCTGCTTCCAGGCCCGTATCCAGACCTTTAATACGCGCCCAGATACGAAACGCAAGCGCGTTACGTATCAAGCCCTTCTTCTCTAGATCGCTGGCTATCTGCGCTGTCGTTTCGCCCTTCGTGATCTCAATCGAAACGTTTTTGCCAGTACCAGTAGTCGTGACAGGAAGAAAAATGTCAGTCGCCGTATTCCAGGCATAGATCACACCCAGAAAAATGACTAAGCCCACTAACAGTACCGAGATAATCGCAATGCGTGGCCCCGATTTCTTCATCTCTGCTGTCCTTCTATCGCATTCCTTTGGTGGTCCAGGTAATCCTGAAGAATTACAGTCGCGGCAAGAGCATCTATCTCTTGCCCGCGCTTCTTCTTCTTCGCGGATGGACGTTTCGACCCTCCACGTCGTGGATATGGGTCATCGCCCCCCTGGTCGCGCTGTGCCAGGAGTCGCTCTGCTTCAACCGTTGAGAGTCGCTCATCCCAAAAGGTAAGAGGAATGCTAATATGGGCTTTCAGACGTTCAGTGAAGGCTTGTATCCGTTGCGCCTGCATATGCAACTGCCCATCCAGGCTAATCGGCAAACCCACAATGAGTCCTTCCGCCTCTGTCTCTTCAATATATCGCTGGATAGCCGCCCATACCTGCGCTTCATCGCGCCCAACATGTAGCGTTGTATAGGGAGATGCTAAAAAACCTGTCGCATCTGAGACAGCTATACCTATTCTGACCGCTCCGACATCCAATGCCATCAGTCGCGCCATGCTTTTGCCCTTCTCTACGGCTTCCACTGTCCAGGTCACACGAGTCCTGTCCACATACGCCCTACAATTTTAAACGAAGGATTTTTCGCCACGTTGCAAAAGGTTGTGGATAACAGGACTGTTCGCACACACCAGGTATATGCACGTGCCCTACTTTTTTGCCCCAGCCGTTGGTTTGGGCGTTGGCTGCACGCCGGGCGTTGTGGGAGTCACGCCCGGTGCATAGTTTACCGTGATACGCGCAGCCCAAAACGGCACCCAAGAGATGAAACCCGGCGTTGTCTCCACATTTGCCGTCTGAATATCGGGCGAGAGTTGATGCAAGATACTCAACACATCGCGCTTTTGCTTCCCCACTATTGCCGACTGTATCTGCGACTCAGAGAGACTGGGCACAATCTTACCCGCAGCGACAAAGGATAACGCCAATTCGGATAGAGCCGTGCTTTTTACCTGCATCTGACTGATTTGCACAGGGTAGCGTGCACTTGTTACCACATTATAATTTTTGTAACTCTTGCTTTGCTGCAATGCCTCGTTCATCGCCGCCTGAGCAGCCGCCTGGATAACGGCATTTCGCACCATCAACACACTTGCACGCAGCGTTACCTCCATTGCAAACGAGCCACTATCCTCTACCTGCCCAGCTGCAGGAGCCTTTACCACCGTGACGGCAAACTGCGGCGTGCCCGCGACATCGCCATTTTGCACATGCTCTTTTATCCACGTATCAGCGGCCCCTTGTAGTTGCAAAGCAAGAGCCGCTTGTTCTTTATTCAGATCGGCTTGCGTCACAATGGTCGCAAGACCCGCCCCACCACCTGTTGTAGCAATCGTATTGCTCACACTCAGCGTGATCGCACTTGGGCTAACGCTATTGGCTCCCGCGATCTGACTCAGACTACTCGTGGGGATAATCGTAATACTGTTCGCAGGCACATTCCCAATCTCACCCGGCATTTGGGCTATAACCGGAACCTGCACAGTATTGCCAACCCGGCTCCCCTGAATATCGGCGACAGCATCAGCAGTTGTCACAAACTGCACCCCGCTATTAGTCGCGATCACCGTATTCTGCGGAATATCCAGGGACTGTGGACCCGTGTTGGTAAAAAGTACATTACCGGTTGCCTTCGCCGTGCCAACGTGCGTCGAACCGGTTGCCGTGCCATTGCCAGTCAATGGACCACCAGTGGTAGGAAACGTTTGGGAGAGCAGAACCGCCGGAATGACGCCACTGCCATCAACCTGCGTCTTGCTAGTGTTGGCCGTCAATTTGGCAGAAGTCGAGAAATCGTGCGAGGCCAGCGTAATCGTTACGGTCGCGGCAGGAATAAAGAGTGCCACACAGCCCAAGAGAAGTAAGAAGATAATTACAGCACCTACCATGATCGCATTAGAACGCATTTCCTGGCGCGAGACAGGCATTCTAGCGGTTCTAGCACTACCACGCGATGCAGAGGCAGGGCGTGCCGCTCCCGCCGTAGCACTTGCGCGTGTGTTACGCGCAGTTGGTGGCTGACCAGCACGCGACGCGGGTCTGGACAATACAGGTTGGGGTGATGGAGCAGATGGAGCTGGCCGTGGGGTACGATTAGCCGCTACCGGTCCATTTGTGCCTGTGCGCCCCGCAACAGGAGGCAGGGGCGTAGATCGCTTGGGAGGCGGCGTCGCGGCGGGACCAGGCGGAGGCGACACCTGCGACGGCGGAGGTGGCGCAATAATCTGCGTGGGTCGATCCTCAATCGGCGGCTCGGATGCAGGCAATTTACCGGAACGGCTGGAACGAGGTCGCATGCCGTGTACACGCGGTAAATCCTCATATGACGCATCCTCACGTAGAATATCTTTCCAAGAGCGTGAAGAGGAAATTGACTCATGGGCCGCATTGATGCCACCACTATATTCGATCTCCTCACCTTCACGAATATCGTCCAATGAGGAAATCTTCTGAAGCGGATGTTCGCTCGTATCCACGTTTTCGAGGAAGGCCGCCCCTCGTTGCTCTACGATGCGAGGACGCCGCGCTTCCTCTGGCTCCTCAACCTCCTCAAATACCTCATTCGAGACGCGCGGTAATGGGCTAATTTTATACCCTATTTCGCCCTCAGGTCCACGTTCGGGGGAACCCATGTCGGGGGTAGCTGGAACACGTTCACCGCCAGCCGCACGGCGAATATCTTGCGCACGTGCCACATCTTCCAGCAACATATCCGGCTCTTCTTCAATCTGTTGCGGAGAAAGTGGCAGGAATGGCGTGCTATCTATGGGATAATCATAGGAATCGTATTGCTCTGATTGCTCGATTTCGCTAATATGGTCATATTCGTTAAAAGTTGGAGAAATCGACGAAGCTGGAGAAAGCTCGGAGATCGGTTGGAGGTCGGCTATCGTTATCTCACCTACTTCGGCCTCGTTCTTGTCGCGCAAAGATAAAGGTTCAGGAGAATGCTGAGCGGGGCGCGGCGTCTGCGGCATACGTGACTTGGGTGGAGACTGAACGGTCTGCTCTACTTGCCAGGCAGTGGCATTACCACTTAACTTGCTGCTCCGACTCTGCGGAGCGCGCGGTGGAGGGGTCGAAAGCACGCGGCTCTTACCACTGCCAGTGCGGCGCACAGGGTGGGGACGAGTCGAGCTTTTAGTCGCGGTGGACGCTTCCATTGAGGCCGCCACGCGGAAATTCGCCACTTCGGCCATAGCACGTGTGTGCGAATCGGGGCTAATAATCAAGACATCCTTGCCCTGGTTTCGTGCATATGCGCGCAAATTCTTCCAATCCATTGGATTGCGCAACAGTGTCTGTCGATCAAAGACGAGCGTGATTGTGCGTATAGTATCAGGAATTTGCTCCAACCGCTTACGTACATCCGTAAGGGTATCTTCCGCCCCAATATAAATATCAAGACTTTCACTCATAGCCCTTTGCACCCCCTATAGCGCATATATTGTCGCATTCATGGCTTTCTACCAGATGAGCGCACAAGATCAAGGAAAAGCAGTGAATGAGATACCCTCTCTACGTGTTCACACACCGTCTATGCCAGCACCTGTATCGCCCTATTTCAAATGTGCATTGCATTAATTACGCGGTCTAGAGCACGCTCTAGCACGCTATTCTCATTCTGTAACTCTACTGCCTGATACGCCAAAGCCATTGGCGTGATGTCTTGTATGTCGGATAACATACCTTCTGGGTCATTCATTGAACCGACCATGTCGGGCAACACCGTCCGAATAATCGGTGGGCGCGAAAATGGTAAACGATCAACCCAGGGAAAACTCTCCAATTTTTGACGCAAATCGACCAACGCGGAACCGCCACCTACCATATAGATCGCGGGTGGCAATAACTCACCCTTTGCCAATTCTTCAATCAGCAATTCCACGCTATCCATCCAGGTCTGACACTCCGGTTCCAGGATGGCCTGTATCTCATCGCGGCTATTTCCCTTCATCTCACCCTTACTGTAACTGATTTTTAGCCGTTCTGCATCTTTTATTGAGATACCCTTACTTGTGGCAATGCGGCGCGTAAATGTTCGCCCACCGAGAGCAAACATGCGCGTCTCCTCAATGCCTCCCTGCCTCACTAACGCGATATCGGTCGTGCCCCCACCAATATCAATAAAGATGGCACCGCTATCCGCGCTCGCGTTCGTACTGAGACAACGGGCCAGGGCGTAAGGTTCGGCGACAATCGCGATCAAGGTCAGGTCAAGGCCCTGCGCAACCGTTTCCAATGCGCCCAATTGAGTGAGCGGAGCAAACGCGCTAAACAAGGTCAGGCTGATATAGCGTCCGCGAAAGCCGATAGGGTTTGAGACGAGCTGCCCATCAATACGCACCGAGATAACCGCCGCATTAGTGAGACGAACATCAATATTTGGATAGCCCGTTTCTGCCGCGATACGTTCTTTTGAAGCTTTCAGCAATTTCTGCTGCGCATTCGTAATCATTGTATCCAGCTCTTCCGGCGAGATTGGCGTCGCAGGCTTAGGGCGTTGCCGACTAACAGTTGTTGAGCTACCTTTGACCAGTTCACCCGCGATGCCGATAATGGCAGACGGCGCGACGATGCCACCTGCCGCTTGCTCAGCCTTAATAAGAGCTTCATTACAATTGGCAATAACGCCGGAGATGTCTGTCACAAAACCATCCGACATATGGCTATAGCTTTGCGCGTGTCGTCCTACACCTAATACCTCGGCATAATCCCCATGCACCTCCACGATGATCGCTTTCGCGTAGGCGGTTCCAATATCAAGAGCGGTAAAGAGCTGGCGTTCTCCACTAGCTCCTACCTCCTCCTCATCGGGTGCCATATCTTCATCATAGTCATCTTGCTGATCGTAATACTCGGCGTTCTCTTCCTGTCCTTTCGTAAAAAGACCGCGCAGGCTTTGAAAGAGATTTTTCATTGTTTATTCCCAACTCTATTGCTTGATTGCCTATGCCTCAACGAGATGTTCTTTGACAAAACGGAACACGAGATCAAGCGCAGCCCCCAGTTCGGCACGATTCTTGCCACCGCCCTGTGCGGACTCAGGGCGACCACCCCCCTTGCCTCCCAAACGTTCTCCCACAGTCGCCGCTATCTTACCCGCATGCAGACCACGCTTTGTCAATTTTGCATCAACACTTACCTGAATACTAACACGCTCATCAAACGTACTTGCTAATACGACTACGGCCGTTTGCTGTAGTCGGTTTCGTACCATATCACCCATCTCGCGCAACACCTTATCATCAGGTGCATCTACCGTTGTCGCGACAACGGCAATATCTGCAATATGCTGTGCGTGCGCCGCAACCTCTTCTGCCTGCCGTACAGCACCCTCTCTCTGGAATTGTGCAACCTGACGCCGTGCCTGTGCAAGCTCCTGCATTAGTTGCTCGACACGCCCCACCACACCATCCGGCGCGACCTGCAATCTCTCCGCCAATGTCTCAACCTGCCGACTCCGCTCACGCAGGTACGCCTCTGCTTCACGCCCAGTCAGGGCCTCAATACGACGGATACCAGCAGCAATACTTGTCTCTTGCACCGTGACATACAGACCAATCTCGCCCGTTGACCGACAATGCGTCCCACCACATAGCTCCGTGCTGCTCCCCATAGAAACGACACGCACAAGGTCATCGTATTTTTCGCCGAACAGTGCCATCGCCCCAGTTGACAGCGCGTCCTTAATCGGCATGATATTGGTATGAACGGGGAAATTCGCACGAATCCAGCGGTTAATCTGCGCATCTAGTTGGGCTATATCCTCTTTCCCTAGCGCACGCGGACTGGTGAAATCGAAACGCAGACGCTCTGGCTCAACCAACGAGCCACGCTGCTCTACTTGTGTACCAAGCATATCGCGCAAGGCTTTATGCAACAGGTGGGTGGCACTGTGGTTGCGCATCGTATCCGCGCGCCGTTGCTCCACGACATCCATCTGCACGCGCTCACCTACACGCAAATGGCCTTCGTGCAATTGTCCATAATGCACAATAAAACCTTTGAGGGGGCGGCGTGTGTCCTGCACTTGAAAGACGCCCATCGATGCCAGAATGTCACCGCGATCACCAATCTGTCCACCACTCTCGGCATAAAACGGCGTAGAGTCCAGAATGACCAGAGCCTGCTGTGGCGCACTGATGCTCTCGACCTCTTGTCCATCTACAACCAAGCCCACAACATGCCCGCTCCCAGTGATACCCTGATAGCCTGTAAACTCGGTCGCCCCTACACGCTTGAAAATCTCGGTTAAGGCAGTATCATCCTGCGCCTGCACAAAGGTGTTAAACGAGCGACTGCGCTCCTGTTGCCGCTGCATCGCCTGCTCAAAACCAGCAGTATCAATCGTAAAGCCCTGCTCAGCCGCAATCTCCTGCGTCAGCTCGACCGGGAAACCATGCGTATCATACAGGCGGAAAACGGCCTCACCAGGAATAACCGTGTGGCGTTGCGCACGTAGCTCATCAAGAAGTTGATTAAGCAGGTTAAGGCCCGTGGTGAGCGTCTGCCCAAACTTACGCTCTTCCAGATTCAAAATCTCGACAATGCGGTCACGCTGCTGACGCAGTTCGGTATAGTGGTCGCCCATCAAGGCAATCACCACATCGGCAGCGACCGAGAGAAAAGGCTTATCGAAACCGAGAAGTTTGCCATGCCGCACGGCACGACGCAGGATGCGGCGGAAGATGTAGCCACGCCCCTCATTACTTGGCAGTACGCCATCCGCGGCCAGGAAGACCAGGGCACGCGCATGATCGGCGATCACACGCAGAGAGGTATCGGTGCGTACATCTCGTCCGTAGACCGTGTTGGAGAGACCAGCAAAATGGTCAATCACGGCACGGAACATATCCGTATCGAAGACCGACTCTTTGCCTTGAATCACCATCGTCAGGCGTTCCAGACCCATGCCCGTGTCAATGTTTTTGCGCGGGAGCGGCGTGCGCTTGCCTTCTAAGTCCTGATAAAACTGCATAAAGACAAGGTTCCAGATTTCCAAGAACCGCTCACAGTCGCAGCCAGGTTTGCAATCCGCGCGCCCGCAACCATGCTCAACACCGCGATCATAGTAAATCTCGGAGTCGGGGCCACAGGGACCAGACGCTCCCGGCGGTCCCCACCAGTTATCCTCCAGGCGCACAATCGCCTCATCGGGGAAACCCGCAATTTCGTGCCAGTACACAGGTGACTCGTCATCGGCGGGATGCACGGTCGGATGCAGACGATCAGCGGGAAGACCAACCACCTGGGTCAAAAACTCCCAGGCATAGCTAATCGCTTCACGCTTGAAGTAGTCGCCGACCGAGAAATTACCCAACATTTCAAAGAACGTCAGCGTACGCTGGTTGCCGACAATATCAATATCAGTAGTGCGAAAACATTTTTGGGCAGAGGTCAGGCGTATGGCAGGCGGTGTTTCGCGCCCCAGGAAGTAAGGGATCATCTGTTGCATGCCAGCAGTGGTCAGCAACACAGTGGGATCGTTATACGGAACAAGAGAGGAGCTAGGAACCTTGACATGGCCCTTACTCACATAAAAATCGAGGAAACGCGCACGCACCTCGGTACTCGTAAGCGTTATCTCTACAGACACCGTATCCTGCCTTTCAAACTATCTTCCAACATATCTATCGTAAAAATTGCCGCTACCCTATGGAGTAAACAAATATCTTATGCTCTCACATACTACTCTTTGCACACATCGTGTACCTGTATGCACTATCCGCACTCATACAGGCAGAAGGCGTATATATGCATGTGCATTATATCAAAATAGAGGGGTGATAGCAACGTATCCAATGGAGCATTATGCAGTGTCGAATCTTGACCGTACCCGCTGTGTAAGGTACACTAAGCAAGGCGTAACGCCAGCATACTGCCAGCAGAATGATAACTGTGCGGAAGGATTTTTTGTAAAAAGATGTCTACTATAGATTCTGATGCTACTACCCCATCTTCTCCTACAACGAGCGCAATCGCTCTTCATGACAGCTTCCAAAAAATTGTCATTGATCGTTTTGAAACTATCGTACACGGGAAAATTTGTCGTTACGCCGACTATCTTGCTTTGCCAAAAGATGATCCAATACGCCACAAAGATGAGGCAAATGCCGTAGATCAACAATTTACACGCACACTTCTGCAATGGTTAGGGTTTGGACCTGCAGATTGGATATATAATATGCCCCAAGCAGGTGTAGAGAAAAAACAAAATCGTCCAGATTACGAGATAAAGGGTTCCGTTGGTGTTGCCTTTATTGTAGAAGATAAGAATAGCGCAACCGAGTTTGATGGTGTTGAGCATGTTCGACAGATGCGACGCTATTGTACGGGAACTGCTGGCTATGCCCTCTGGTGCAACATGCGCCGCATTCTCGCTCTGCGTTTCCTTCCAAATAACGCGAATAGACACGAAATTGTTGTGGACATCGCCATCGAGAACCTGTATGGTCCTCAGCGCCAGCTATCACAGGCAGAAACCGCAAGCCAGATTGCTAATTTGGCATTATTTCACTTGCTTTTCAGCAAAGAACGCTTTACCAGATTTAGTGCGCTGGTTCAAAGTATTAGTATTAGCGATGAGGCATTTACGGAGAAGACCATTGCTCTTCATCAGGCCGAGGCAGTTAAAAACTTCATCGAGGGCAGTATGCAATCGCTTCAACATTTGAAGCTCGCTGCTCTCGCGCAAATCAAAGAAGCACTCGTCCGTCGCAAACAGATGGACGAGCACGAACAGGCATTACGCCAGGAATGGTACGCGGCACGCGATGCATTTATTGAACGCATTAACGTCAATCTGATCGCTACGCCCGTCGCAGAGGCGATTGATAAACTTACGCCACGCCTGGGCGAACTTAATCCCCAAGAAATACGTGCAGTAGAAAACGTCGTCAACACGGTTGCAAAAAAAATCTCTGGTACATCCAGATTAGCAAGCATCCTCTCGCTACCCTACAAAAACTGGTGTGATAGAGCATTACGCATTAACAGCGCACTGCTTACGCACCGTTTTGAAGCAAACGACATGTATCGAACGGCTAATGCTTATGATGTATGGAGTGAACGGCAAAGCGATATCGAAGATATGCAGCCGGAAATATTTGCCGAACAGGTAGCATATGTCTTTTTCGTGCGTTTACTGCTTGTGCGTGTATTGGAAGATAAACGTATCCTCGTGCCACGCCTGGCGAGTGATGGCGGTTTTCTCGACTGGAGCCAGTACATAGCACGCCATTTTCAGGAATTAGATGGCATTGGCATTCTTAATGAAACGTTCTGCGGCATCCTGGCACGCAAAGCAAGCTCATATTACCTGCATTTTTTCCAGCAAGCCGTCTTCGACTGGTTTAATCCCGATGATTTTCTCCTGGTCGAAACGCTTGAATTCCTCTGCCGCTACAATTTCCGTGCGATAGATAGCGATATCATCGGTTTCACCTACGAAGCCTATATCGACCGCAACGCACGTAATCGCAAAGGACATTTTCTCACGCGCCAGGAGGTTGTTGAATATATGCTTGATGTCCTGGACTACACAGGTGGGGAGATCATCGGGCGCAGTATCCTCGATCCCGCCTGTGGCAGTGGCAGTTTCCTGGTCCATGCCGCACGCCGCTATCGCCACGAACTACTTCATATGTTTACACAAACCAAAGGCTTGCCTCCAACAGAAGAGAGCATTCAGCAAGACAGTCAGCTACGCAAAGAATTTGCACGGACGTATGTAGAGAATTTGACCACCCTGTTCTACGGGATGGAACTCAACCCGTTCGCCTGCTATTTAGCCGAAATGAACCTACTCATTCAGGCCCTTGATGATCTTGCGGTACTACAACAGGCCGGTGAAGCACAACCAATCGAACGCTTTTGCATTTACAACACCGACAGTCTGGATATGCCACAAGAGATTTTAGATAGAGGCGATCTTACGAATAACGTAACCAGAATTAGCGTGCCTGATCGTCTAAGCGATAGATTAGCTGATGAAGCTTATGCTGTGAAAGCCATGTTAGCGCCATTGAGTGACGGTTTCTTTTATATCATCTCAAATCCACCCTATGTCAGTAGCAAGCAAGAACAGATTGATGCGCAAAAATTTCGGCTGGCTGAATTTTATCGAGCGATTCTGGCAGGCGATACCAACCTGTACCTGTTATTTCTCAGACTCGGCCTGCACTATCTGGCAGCATATGGGCAGATGGTATATATCATGCCATTGACTATTTTTGGCGATAAGAGTGCACGCGATGCACGCAAACTACTCACAACACCGCCATTCAATCTGGCCGCCACTGTGCGCTTTTATCGTGGTGATATCCTCTTTCCCAACGTCGATCAAGCCGTGGCGATCATCCGCATCAACCACTCTATACCAACACCTTCTATCATGATAGCTGGCGGCAACACTATCGAAGAAGCGCGTGCCAATACATATCACGTACCAACAGAAAGCGTCATAGAAGCGACTTCTGCAGAAGATATCTGGCAAAAGAGTTGGCTCGTTGCTCCTAATCAGACGAGTTGGAGCATCTGGCAACATGTAAAAGAAGCCAGCCAGGGCTTGCAAAATATGTTCGCGACCATGTTAGATAGTGTTTTTGACCGCAAACAGGGCGACGTTAACGCCACATATATTAACCCATTGCGTCTCCAAAATCTGGGTGAGAGCCGCTCTACCGCTTATTTACCCGTGTATAAAGGAGAGGATGTACACAATTTTGCCCCGCTTGCCAGTACGCCTTCTGATTGGGTTCGACCTCTCCAGGCCCATGATACCCTCTCTTTAGAGCGCGAGAGCAAACGCGCAGCCGAACTCCTAGAGCAAATTCAGCACAACCCACAGCCTGAACGTGGCATTGTACTACGCGAAACAGCTCGCTTGAACACACGAGAACGTCTCATCGCAACGTGGTTTGAAAGAAATCCCACCAGACGTATGGTTTTTACCCACAAATTATGGCGTATGATCTTACGAGAAGAAGCTACTGAGGAATACGGCAAAGCATTACTCGCTACAATTAACAGCAAAACTATCGCCTATCTTCTTAATCTCTTCTCCACTAACAACGGTGTAGGCAAAGATGATCTAGGACGTGTGCCAATACCAGAGCCACAGCGATTTCCCGTTGCAGAACTAGCTCTGCTTGCCAATGAAATACTCAATGAGCGTGCGAATTTTGAAAACAATTTCGTGAGCCAGTACAAAGTAGAGTTTGCCGAGTTTGATGAACATAGCATCTATCTTCCTCCATCAGCGGTTCTGGCAAATACGCGCCTTCCAAAGGTGAAACTGGCCTATCTGCTTGGGCGCGGCGTTGTGAAAAATAGTGGATCTTCTTCCGGCAGAATCCGCACATTGCATACACGCCATCTGATAACAAGCACCCTGCCCGTAACAGACACACGCAGTGAGGTCTTCAAACATGTGTTAGACTTATTCTTAGAAGAATGGGGGCGCACCAATATGACATGGGACGAGGCACAAAATAGTGTTCTCCCCGAAGTTGTTGCAGCACAGGCGTGGCTCGATACGTACAATGACGTTCTTCGTCAGGCACACGCGAGTTGGAGCCGTGTCGGCAACTTGCAGCAACAGATTGACGATGTGGTCGCAGATTGGTATGGCTTTGATGCCACACAACGCGCTATGCTCCAGGAAGGTCTGCCCTGGGCCAGACGACGTAGAACGGACGAACGCGTACAGTAGACAAACACAGCAGAGGACCTATGCCAGAACAAGAGAGACAAGAGCCACAACCCATGACAAGCATCATCACGCTGCCACGCCGCACGCTACTCGTGTTGTGTGGCACAGCGGGCAGTGGCAAAAGCACGTTTGCACGCACTATCGTTGCGCGACACGCGCACCTTGGCCTGTATTCCACCTCGATTGTCTCCTCCGACCAGTGCCGCGCCCTCGTATGCGATGACGAAAGCAACCAGAATGTCAACCGCGACACCTTTGATCTCTTCCATTTCATCATCCACAAACGTATGCTGCAAAACGTCTTCACCATTGCTGATAGCACAGCCCTGCAAGCCGAGGCACGTCGCCGTCTGCTCGGCTTAGTCGAACGCAACCACTATACTGCCTGCCTCTTGCTTTTTGATATACCGCCCGCTCTCTGCGTTGAGCGCGATCAGCAACGCGCACGCAGCGTTGGCTCCTCGGTCATCACCTACCACGCGGGCCTCTTCCAACAAGTATTACGTGATGCCCCACATGAGGGATGGCATCAGTTGCATATTCTTAATGAAGAACAAGCTGCCGTTACACTAGAAATTCTTTCAGCCGAGTAGTACAATAGAAGTATACTCGTTCGTAGTATTACAACTGGCAAGCAAGCGTTTCCTAGCAGGAAAAGAGCGACAGCAATGAAACATACACAACAAGAACGCGAGGATACCGCCAATTTCTATACCGACACAACCGACCCGCTGCTTGAACGGATGAGCACGCCGCTTTTCGCAAGTCAGCGTTTCTCCCCTCCACGTAAAAATTGGTTTGTCTCATTTCTTACCGTGCTCTGGCGCAAAATCAATCAACTGCTCATCTTGAGCATGAGCGTGCTGATCTTGCTGCTCTTCATCAGGTTTCTTATCGAGGGTATTCATCTTAGCAATAGTCTTTTTGTGCAATGGACAATGTATATTACTGACCCACTCGTCTATCCATTTGCGAATATGTTTCCGATGCTGCCCTATGATGGCTTTATTATTGATGCATCAACGCTCGTAGCCATTGTCATCTACGCGCTGGCAATCACGCTCTTGCGCCAATTTTTGCGCACATTATTGACCAATTGGTAGCGCAACACGCCATCATGCCAATGTCCCTCCCAATACCAAATAGATTTGCGCGGACGTCATAATCGTGTTGAAAATGAATTCGGTTCCCTTATCCGATGGCGTAGGGGCGTGATTGATCACGCCCTGGTCCCCATTCATATGGCCTCTCACATGGCCTCCCAGGCGGATCGATGTACAGGCAGGGCGTGATCAATCACGCCCCTACAATTCAATGGGGCAGGAGCGTTGGGATGAGTAGCGAGAGGGCATATTCGAGATGCCAGACGGTCAAGCCAACCGTTAACAGGGCGAGCAGGATATGGACCAGCCGCCAGTAGCGAATGATGTGGCGATAGACTTGTTCGCGTTGCATAGCACGCTGCACTTCCATCATCTCGGTCAGATGTTCCTGCGCCCCCGGAATGAGCGCACCAGGCTGTGCAAGGGCACTACGACGGTCTGGCACAAAGCGATATTGTTGTGTTCCTTGTCGAACCTCTTGTGGTGTCTCTTCGAGCGAGATATAGGCAAGGTCCCAAGATGAAGTTAATTGTGGCGTCTTTGCGCGACCCGCGCCACCACTCATGCCCAGCGTGGCGGAGGTTGGCATTGGCGGCGTGCCAGCAAAGGGTGCGGCAGGCGTTGCGGCGGGAAAAGCGCGCAACTCTTGCGTGTTATGAACAACAATCGCTTGCAATTGCTGCGAAATGTTTTCGAGGCGGTCATCTCCTTGCATTGTTAGAGCCTTGCTTGCCTCAACAGCAATCTGACGAGGCAACACGCGATCCAGCACGCGCCCAATCACGCCGCTAATGACAAGAGCAACCATCGCATAGAGAGCGTACGTCCCAGAACGCGGATTAAAGTTGCCAAAGGAATGCATAAACAGAATAGAGATACCGACCAGCCCCATCCAGACATGCCAATCAAGTGAGGCATGAAGCTGTCCAATCATACGTTTGCGGGCACGTCTACGCAAGGAAAAGAGAATAGATGCCAACACCACCAAACTTGTGCCAACAATGGCATAGGCAAAGCCAACAATGCTATCAGGCGTGGGGTCCGAACTGGTGCGGCTGTACCAGAAGTAAAACAGGCCACTACCCAGGATAGAGAGGATACCAACAGTTGCACTGATGACCCTGGCACGGTTCTTGTACAGGAAAAAGAGGGGATATCCACGCTCTTCGCCAAATGATTGCATCTTGCTATCCCTCCCACTCAGAGCGCAACAGGCGCATTTTCAACCACATCATCATCGAATCACGATGCAGACCGACGGGACAGGGCGCAACACAGGCACCACATTGATAACACGAGCGCGCAAACTGCGCGATAGGCGTCGAGATGGGGCCGGAAAGGGTCTCATGATTTAGGCGATCAATCGTGATAGGTTCTGCAAGGGCAGGGCAGGCAAGTAGACATTCATTGCATCCAATACATGCTTGTAACTCCTGCATCACCTGGGGACCTGTTTTGTGCAAAAGAACGGGCTTCGGTTTGAGCATTGAGTAACCTCTCGTAGGGGCTGGCTCTGGCCCAGCCAACAATCAATCTTTTTGCTACTTACTACTTGTTACTGTAGGACCATAAACTACGCGACGGGCGCGGTTGCGCAGTTTGTGTGTCTTGCTGAATATCGCGTGCAGGAACGGGTTCCATCCCACGCGGTGCGCTCGGTGAATACTCAACCTGCTGCGCTTGCGGGTAGGGCGAAGGCGACCCCTGCGTAGACGTAGCCACGCTGGCAGGCTCTAGCCTCGCTTCAATAAACTTACCAGTCAGGGCGGGCAGAGTACCCGTGAACGGACTGACCTCCTCCTCCTCTAACAAGAACGAGGCTTCCTGCGCGGCAGGGTCTAGCCCAATCATCGTGCGCTGTTCCGAAACTACAGCACTGCGTTGGTCTACCGCGCGGACAGGTTGGGCGGACGGCAAAGCATCGGTTCTGCGCACAGGTTGCGCGGGTAACAAGGCATCGGTTCTACGTGTCACTTGCGCAGCAGGTAAAGCACCTGTTGCCGGCAAATGTTGCAGTTCAGAGGTCTGCGGACGAGCAGGAGCATTCAAGGCTCTTGTTCCGGGAGCAGGCAGGGCGGGCATGACTGCCGGTAACTTGCCACTAAGCATTCCCTGTGCTGTGCGCGTATGTTTCTGCGAGAGATATTGGCGCGCGTCAAAATCACCTTTTAACAGAGCTTTAGTGATCTCACGCACCGAATGTCCCTCATCAATAATGCGCTTGATCGCCAGACTATCGGGCTGCGCAGGCCCTAGTGCCAGATAGCCGATCAGACGATCATCCTGGATGGCGAGGCGACGATAGCTACCTTGAGCACTATCGGTGAGTGCCATAACGCTCTTATCTTTACTCAACGGCTTGCCGACAGTGAGCATGGAAAGCTCACCCAGATGCGTCCCATGCCATTGCACGCCAAAATCTGTTCGGGCCTGCTCCATATAGCCAACCATGCTGGCGGCAACCGCGCGCCCTTGGGCAACAGCGGCATACCAGAGGGCGCGCGTCTCATATTTGCCTGTCAGCGGGTCGCGTAGCGCGGCGACATCGCCTGCGGCATAAATATCTTGCACGGTTGTACGCATAAAATCGTCGACCATGATGCCGTGATCCTGCCCTATCGGGGTATCACACTGCTCTGCCAGCTTTGTCACAGGATAGGTTCCCGTACAGGTCAGAACCAACTGGCAAGGAATCATTTCTTGATGATTGGTGATTACACCGGCTACCGCGCCAATCCGTCCGACGATGCCCATCACCTCGGTCTGCGTATAGACCTTCACATTTGCTTGACGCACACGCTCCAGCACCATCTCAGAGGCTGTTTGATCGAGAATACGCCCCATGAAGGTTTCGCCACGAATGAGCCAGTGAACACGGATACCCCAATAGGCCAGACCCATCACTGTCTCAATCGCGTGAACGCCACCACCGATCACAACGGCGTCACTCACCTCGCTGAGGCGGCGGCGCAGGTCCAGGTAGTCCTGTAAACGATGGAGCATACACACACCATCAAAGTTCCGTCCCGGTAGCTGTTCAGACAGGCCAGATGGCGCACTTCCGGTTGCAAGCAGCAGTTTATCATAGCCAAAACCACGCCCACCCCGCAATTCAATATATTTACGTTGCGCGTGAATCGCTTCTACACGCGCTCCCACTACATGGATACGATTGGCGCGCTCGGTTCCCGCCGGATAGGCCAGCAATTGGTCGCGCTCTAATTTGCCAATCGCGAACTGCTTGAGTGATGGCGTATTAATAGTAGGATGGGTCTGATCCGTGACGATGACAATCCGTTTCTCTGGTGCTAGACGACGCGCCTCAACCGCAGCGGTCAGACCTGCAATCCCATTGCCAATAATGACAATATCGGCACTATCAAGCTGCGGGCGCGCTGCCTGAAACTGATGTGCTGGTAGCATCCCTCTCTCATTCCTCATCATCACGAAACTTCCTTTACTAGGCAACAGCGGTATAGATACAGGAAATATGATGTAGCACTTCAAAAAACATTAGTCTACATCTATTGCGTCTAATACATTTCCTGGCCGTTGAATATAGTAGATATCCGTATGCGCTTTCTCGCGCAAATGGCGCGCCATATGGGCTTCTTCCAGATGACAACGCTGGCTACATATAAACTGCATTGTTTGCCCATCGGCTGTCTTGAGTACAAAATTCATGTTTGGGCTAATCGCGATTATCGTGCCATCGGTATGCTGGACATTACTTCCATGCGCGAGTTGCGGACCAATATAGGCGATACCGCCAATAGTAATGAGAGCCAGACTACCGATCAGAAACAGCACGATGATCGCTGCTTTTATACGGGGAAAAGCCATTTTCTCTCTTCTATCTTAACAAGAACGTACTTCCGTATTCTTTGACTTCTTCTTCAGAAACACGGCCCCCAGTACATTGACTTCTACCTATGCTATTGTATATCAGGATATTTCGCTCTCCGGCACTTTACAACAGAATTAGCCCAAATGTCTTATACTTCAGTCTATCGTTGCTTAACCGTTTTTACGACCGAGAGCGGAAATGATATATGCGTAGCCACACGAATCGGGACGCAAAAGCTCTTGTTGTGCTTGCGCGAAGAGTGTGTCAAAGGTCGCGCCATTCAGTTCTCCGCGCTGTAGCAGAAGCGTTTTGAAAGAGCGCGTGGTCTTCAGCATTTCATGCACAAATTCTCGCGCCCCCGGCGTGTTACCGACTCCCAGATCAACAACATGCAACGTGTAGGAGACATCGAGCAGCCCTGCATGTAATAGCAGTCCATAAAGCAACGGCGCGTTGCTGATCTGCGCTGGGCGGACAGGCGATGTTGTGGATGTCGTCGCGCGTACAATCAGGCGGTGTAGCGCGTTAAAGGCTTCGCTAGAGGTCAAGCCATGCTCAATCTCAACCAGATTGAGCCAGCCAGCAGGACGGAGCACGCGCATAAGTTCACCGATACTGGTAGACCAGCGCGCGGGAAAGGTAAAGGTCGCCGTGCCGCGATGCACGAAATCAAAATGCGCGTCAGGCAAGAGCAGTGCCGCGCTTGTATCCATCGACAGCAATGTGACATTGCGCACACCATTTACCTGAGCGAGGAGCGTCGCACGTTTGAGAAGATGAGCGTCTTGCTCAATCCCCGTCACATGGGCATATGAGCAGATACGAGCAGCATCCTGCATCCATCCCCCCAGATTACAATCGACATCGAGCACCGTGCGAATTTCTGCGATGGGCAACGTGAGAGGAATAGGACTCCCTAACGCGGCAGTATAATAGCGATAATAGACGAGATGCGAAGCATAATCCAGCTCATGCTCCTCACGCTGATTTAGGTTGGTGACGTGATCATCAGTTGACTGTTCCATCAGTAGCGACTACTTCCTTGTCTTCTATTTTCTTTACGAGAGCGGGCAACGGTTTGACGCCAACCGACGTGATGAGCATAGCGGTCCCGCAAAAGTCAGGAGCCTGTACTTCTTGCCGTATCTGGGCAAGCAGCTCATCTATCTCTTTGCGCGCCAATATGCCTTGTTGGAGTAAAAAACGGATTGCTTGCGTATTGGCGAGTAGATGCAGAAGTGTATGATAGTACAATTGATTAGATTGTTGTTTGCCAAGATCAACCGGCAGTAATGTATAATGCACGTCCGCGCACCCGGCCTGAGTGAGCAGGCGTGGGAAAAAAATTGCGGGCGTGACAGCCATCCCATCACTGGAAATAGAGCGTTGTGAGTCTCGGAGCGTCTCACGCAAGAGAGTTAAAAAATAGGTTGCGGTAGAACTGGATGTAGGACCAATCTCACAATCAGTCAGGATGATAAAGCCGCCGGGGCGTAACAAAGAAAGGATATTACGCAATAATACAGGCCAGACGCGCAGTGGGATACGGTTAATGGGTTGCCACATACAGATACAATCAAATGAGGCAGGAGGATAAGGCGGCGGGTTAGAGTCCAGCGCATAGACGGCAAAATTGGCATTGGCGGTACCGGCGGCATTGGCATACTCATTGGCAATACGAATAAGCTGGGGGTCGATATCCAGACCAACAACCTCCATATGGGGATAGGCTTTCGCCAGATCAATTGCCCATATACCACAGCCACAGGTAAAGTTAAGCACACGACGCACCTGTTTGCCAGCAACAGTGGGAGGAAAGAGCTGACCATGATGATGCAGCAGAAAGCGATGCAGGAGTCGCTGACTGGTGGCTTGCGTCATTGCTTCCGCCGCTGATAAGAAGATCGGTTGCCATTGTATTGATTGCTGTTTTTCCATCAATCCCTGCCTGATATAGAAAAAATAACCGCGTGAGATTATTGCGCTGGCTTCTGCCCATAGGTGGAAATCAACATGCCCCAACCACAGAAATCCCTTGCCCGCATCTCGACATTGGCCTGAGCCACAAGAGCGTCAAACTCACCCGCATAGAGGACATGTGCCTGAATAACAAGCGGCCTCACAAATTGCTCATACTGCATGATATTGTTCATAAAATGATGCCCCATAGACCCACTCATAAACCCGAAGTCCAAACTATCAAGGTCGTAGCGCACCTCCTGGAGGCCCGCCGCTTGAAACATCTGGTAGAATTGCAGCGTCACGCCAAAACTGCTGCCTGTGGCATCTATAGAGTTTTGAAAATACTTCATGGCTTGCATTGCGGCGTGATGTAGAGCCATAAATGCAGGGCTGGAAGTTTCAAAGTAATCGACATCCACAATCACTAGCCAGCCACCAGGGCGTAGCAGACGCATACACTCCTGGATAATTTGCGGCCAGAGATGCGGGGAAACACTACGGGTACGATAACGGGTAAAAATCAAATCAAAGTAGTTGTCTGGCGCGGAGAGTGCATGCCAATGCGTCATCTTACGTAGCTCAATACGATGCATCCCACCGATGTTACGGCGAATAATGGCCTCGCGCAGTAAGTGCTCGTCGGTCTCCATGCCATAACATTGCAGGTGACTGTGCAGATGCGCGAGATCGAAGAGCCACTCCCCTGTACTACAACCAAGATGCAGCACGCGTTGCATTGCGTGAACAGGTAAATGCAACGGATAGAGTCGCCCTCGCTGCATCTGTACGGTAAAGAGATGTTGTTCACGACCATAAGCAGTAAAGCGTTCCTGCATGTCATCCGCTGTCCAGGTGTCCTCTTCTGAAGAGGGTTTCTGCTGTTGTTGCGCCATAATTACTCAGCCTTCATTCCTTCGTCGCTGTAACCGATACAAGCATCCCGGCAGCACAATAATCTTCAGCTACCAAATCAACTTGCCGCTGCTCTATCAACCTGTCAAAATCAAGTTCCGAAATCAGTTGCTGCTGGAGCACGTACTCTCTCTTGTTTTGCAAGCGACGGAGAAAATACAGGTTACACTGATAGGCAAATGCCGCTGGCGTGCCATAATCAATGGGTGCCAGACGATAAGCAACCTCCCTAAAATCCGCTTGTTGAAGCAGGCGCGGAAAATATACGCCTGGATTTGAGGTATAAGGAACACTAGGGTCGGCGAAACCATAGCCCTGCAAACGATACAGCTGATCCTCTAACTGTAGCATCTGTTGATGAGCAAGACTAGAACCCGGCCCCAATGAGAGACCAATCAGATTGATACTCCCACCAACTTTTAACACGCGCCGACATTCTAAGAGTAGTGCAGACCATCGCGCAGGCCTCAAAAGCGGGGCGATTGCCAATGCATGGATGAAATCAACACTCTCTCCGGCAAACGGAAGTGGCTGCGTGAAGTCAACGCGTTGAAAAATGCAGGCTGTGTTATTCTCAATCGCAGCGCGTTGCCGTGCCATCTCTATGTTAGCCTCGTCCTCATCTACGCCAATAACATGTACAGCCGGAAAAGATTGCGCAAAATCAACAGCCCAGGCTCCCGAACGACAATGTAGATCAAGCACTGTTTGCAGTCGCAAACTATGGACAGCATCAGGGACTAAGCCGTATAAACTACGGGTTATAGCGGAGTGTAGCGTATACTCTAACAGCTCTATGCTTCCATGCTCAAGAAGTGCATGTTCATTTCTGTTCGTGTTCTTCATGTCGCGTGCTCCACATCATGTCCGTTGTGGTATTGTGCTAAAAATGGCATATTTTTCCCAAGCATAAGTAATAGAGAGCTTGCTTGTCAAGGACTTACTAGTATATACGCCAAATCTCCCAATAGATGACCTATTATGCCTCTCTCATAGGCCAAATGCTCACCTGACCCAACAAGCCGCGTTGTGCCGCGAGAGAAACCGCTTCGGTGCGATTGGTCGCACCCAATTTGCCCATAATCGAACTGACGTGAAATTTTGCGGTGCGCTCACTAATTACCAGACGCGCGGCAATCTCTTTGTTTGGCATACCCTGAGCCAGTAGATGTAACACTTCGAGTTCGCGCTCTGTAAGCATTTCAGCATGGGGGACAGGAGAAGCAACCAGAGATGGAGAGGACGGAACCAGCGGTGTAGTGTTGGCTGGTGGAAGGGCCATCTGCCCCACATGGCGCAGTAGCTTTGAAGCCACAATCGGCTGTAGCAGCGACCCGCCCTGCATCATGACACGCAAAGCCGTGAAAATCTCCTCGCGTGGCGCACCTTTCAGCAGGTAGCCATCAGCACCTAACTGAATGGCATGGATAATACGTTCATCATTATCAAAGGCAGTAAATACGATAACACGTGGACGTGCAGTAGTGGATGTCTCAGTAGAGGTTTGCTGACGCAAGCGACGAATAGTCTCCACGCCATCCATCTGCGGCATTTCCAGATCTAAGAGCAAAATATCGGGCTGCTTCATCATGCATTGCTGCAAGACCTCTTCCCCGTTGGCACATTCTGCAATCACCTCAAAGTCTTCCTGCGTTTCCAAAACGGCGCGCAGACCTTCGCGTACAATAGGATGGTCGTCAGCTAGCAAGATACGT
Organism: Ktedonobacterales bacterium; assembly: GCA_027451525.1. Taxonomy (GTDB): domain Bacteria; phylum Chloroflexota; class Ktedonobacteria; order Ktedonobacterales; family Ktedonobacteraceae; genus DTNP01. Next base: position 94,986 of record DAIDJF010000005.1, on the reverse strand, counting down.
ATCATCGCATTGCCCCCCTTTACATTGGGCGTGGAATAATAGCAGCAATAGATGTGCCCGCACCGGGCGTGCTTTCGATACTGAGCGTGCCCCCCAGAAGGCGCACGCGCTCACTCATGCCCGCCAGACCAAAATGCGTACGGGTGTCTGTTTTAGGCAACAGTTCTGGATCAAAACCGATACCGTTATCCTGGATAAGCAGTTGGACGGCCTGTGTATCAGCATAAAGAAGGAGATTGATCTGCGTAGCCTGAGCATGTTTGTGCGCGTTGGTCAAAGCCTCCTGCGCGATGCGGTACAGCCCAATCTCAATACGCGTTGGCAGGATCGGGAAATGTTCAGCAGGCAGACAGGTAAACTGAATAGTTGGTGCCTGGATACCGCCTGGGGCACTAGACTGAACCAACATTGCCACAGCTTCCGGCAGGGTATGGTTTTGCAGCGGACCTGCACGCAGATCCATTACTGAACGGCGTGCCTCCTCAAGACTGTTTCGTGCTAGCGTGAGAGCACGCTGAATAGCTTCGCGCGCACGTGTCGGGCGTGCATCAGCCAGCGCATCGGCAGTCTCTAATTGCAACGTGATGGCGGCAAGTTCCTGCGCCAGCGTATCGTGAATCTCACGCGCCAAACGATTGCGCTCTTCAATTGTCGCCAGACGTGCCGCCGCTTGCGTGCGCTCCGCCGAGAGATGAGCACGCTGTACGGAGAGACCAATCTGGTCGCTAATAATATGCAACAATTGGAGCTCCTCAGCCTCCAACTCGCGCCAATCTTCGCTGGCAACGTTTAAGATGCCCAGCGGAATTTTACCAGCATAAATTGGTACACTGGCATGGAAGCGCAGGCCGTGCGAACTGGGGTCACTATCGCGTTCAGCATTTTTGAGACGACTACAGCGCAGCACATCAATATTGGCGGCACCCTCAAGTGCACCATCGAGAAAGGTATCAAGGCAGAGGCAATAGCCCGTCATCCGCTCAGGATGCTCCGAAAGGTAGGGGGGTAAGGCTTGCGCCGCCGCTAACAACGGCCGGCCCTCTTCGTCAAGTAGCCAGACCCAACCAGTTTGCAAACCGAGCAGGTCGGTGACACGTGCTAAAACTTCCTGGAGAGCGGTGTGGACATCAACAGTATGATTGAGGTAGGCAGCAATAGTGTGTAACACAGCTAAATCGCGATTGCGTTTCAGCAGCGGTGTAGTTTCTTGTTGGACAGGTTGTGACTCTGATGAGCGTTGCATAGATAAAGTATAGCACAATAAAGGTGGAAAACGAAGAGAGTATGGGACTTGTACCCGTGAAGATCGCGGTATCGCTCTCACTTCGGCACGTCAACATGGCGAAACGAACGACTCCATTGATCCCGACGGGTACAAGACTCATAGCCATAGCTCACTGGATTAGCGCGTACTCGCGCCCAAGTGATGCTCAACACGGTTAAGCGTACGTACCACTTGGGTAACACTGGCATTGTCACAGGCTTCAACAAAGGCTTCAAAGAGTCTGCTCCAGCGCGGATCATCTTTATAAAGTTCCTCCGGGTGACACTGCACACCAAGCATAAACTGGTGGGCAGGAACTTCCAACATTTCAACAATGCCATCGGATGCATAGCCAGTAATGCGCACGCCACGTCCAGGCGTCTTAATAGCTTGGTGATGCAGGCTATTGGCACTTATCTCATGCGTGCCTAAAATCTCAGCAATCCGACTGTTTTGCTCAATGCGCACCTCGTGGGCAATCGTATTGCGCGGTTTATCCCAGTTGGGGTGACGGACATCACTGGGTTTTTGCGCCGCGAGATCTTGATAGAGGCTCCCACCCAATGCGACATTGAGCAACTGGTGACCTCGACAGATACCGAGCGTAGGCACATCTTCGCGCTCAGCCCAGCGTGCCAGGGCCAACTCCAACTCATCAAGCTTGGGATCTACCTCACCCAACATCGCATGCGGCGTTTCCCCATAGTGATGCGGTTGAATGTCCATACCGCCAGACAAGAGTAGCCCATCTAGACGTGGCAACAAGGAACTTAATGCGCTCACATCGCCCAACAACGGGATCAGCACAGGCACGCCGCCTGCATCTTCGACCGCGTGAACGTAAGAACGATTATTACCATATATGGGACGCGCCGTGTCTGCGCGTAACCCTGCGTGGCAGGGTATTCCGATTAATGGACGCATTACGATACTCCTTTAGCTCTGGTTGATAATTCCATTATGTACTATTGACAAAACAAAAAAAGAAAGACGGAACGCCTTGCTTCTTTGCGTTCCGTCTGTTTATAAAAACGACTTATCCAACGAAACGCATTCGTCTAAGCGAAACCCCAAGAAGCTCCAGCCAATACTGGAGCTGCATAATCACGAGGGTTATTTCGTTGCTTACACTACGAATGCTTTGTTGTTTCATCTGTTTTCCAAATGTTATAAATTTTGTTGCATTTGTTATTACTTGACGTTATACACGTGACATCCAGCGACTGTCAAGGACTACAGGACTTTTTGTTGTCATCTTGCAAAAACTATCTTGTGCTTAACGCCATTGAGTACAACGTTCTTGCTCTATTAGTGGAAACAAGGAGATAGCTCTTTTCATTCCCGTTCCCCACTTCTTCCTATTTACTACCAGTATAACCGGCATTCCCAAAAAAGATATCCCACCACGCCTGCCAAAAGTTGTGTGTTGACGATGTCGCAACCCGCGTCGAGGCAGGATGCGCGGACTGTTGCGCGGGACTGACAATAATTACGGGCTGCTCGCCAGGACGTACATAGCCCAATTGTTGCCGCGCCTCGCTCTCAATGACTGCCGGATTACTGTAGTAGCTTGCTAATTTCGCCAGAGCGTCATGATGGGCTTGCACACTCTGGAGTTGCTGCTGAGCCTGCTGTACTTGGCGTGCAAGTTGACTATTTGACCATGCCTGTGCCAGTGAACCTAAAAGAAAGGCGGCACATACAAGTCCCGTTACCCATATCACGGTCTTTGTGAATAAAGTGTTACGCCGCGCACGCACGCTACCCGCTGTTTCTTGCATGCCAATCGCGGATGTGACATTGGCAGTATTCGATCCCACGGTTACGTTGGGATGATTCTGGCTCGGAACTTGCACAGTTTACTTCTCCTTGTAAAATACAAACGCGCTATCATTTGTATTTTACAACGAAAAGGTTGAGTTCGTGCAAACATGCGCGTTCATAAATGAGGAAAAAGGCCAAACGCAGATGAGAATGGACGATTAATGCGTATGTAGTACCAGAAGAGCCATGAGGTCGAAGCCAACCATCATACAACTCAGACTGAGGCAAATGAGAAAAAGTGGACGAAAAGGCAGTTTTGCCTTCACGGTGACAGACGCAATTGGCTCCAATGAGGTTGTATGAGCATGAACATACTGTCTATGATAGAGGCGGGAGGTTATTAATCTGGCCGCTTTCTCCTCATCAGTTCTCCACAAGCCACCTGTATTGGGTAGTTGTCGCGGCATCTGGACAGCGGAAAGACGCCCACCAAGCGCGTGCTCAAATGCAAGAAACGTATCTTCCTCATCAAAGGGAGGGATTTCAATGCTCGGCATTGGCTGGGTAGCATAGTCCTCATTAGCTATGACAGCCATACCCACAACACAATCACTGGAATCATAGGTGAGTTCATCTGTAATGGGTGCGAACGTATTAGCAGTACAGTAGTCCACTGTCGAATCTAAAAGCATACTCATGATTTTTACCTCCTTTCCTATGTATGTATTCTTTATACGTGCCAGTATAGCGGAAATGAGACGCGCATTCATGGGTCTTTCGTCCTATTTTCTGCTCATAAAGAAGAGGTTAAGAAAAATCTAATACACCATCAAGCGATAATTAATCTCTTCGCCCGATAGGTATGATAAAAAGAAATTCAAACCATATGCGCGCTCACGGAGACAAGACGATAGTAAGCAGACAAATGAGTCATAGTCAGGCCCAAAAGTCCCCATAGCAAGTTCCTACTGTATATAGAGGCAGGCGGCTATGCGTTCTTCTAGTAGAAAAGTTCAGCATAAAGAGGTTTTACTGTGCAGCTTATCCGTTCTCCGAGACCAGGGCGCGTGTTCTGGATCCTCTTACTTATTACCAGTTTCTTGGGCGCATTCGCGTTCAATGCAGCTAGCCAGAGTGTCGTGTTGGCGGAGCCACGCCAACACGTGACCACAACGACGCCCGTCGCGCCGCCGCCACCAGCAGATATTCAACTTGATAGCCGCCTTCCCATTCAGACCGTAAGCAAGGACAGTAGCTTTGCCAACATGAATGCAAAATTTGGTTCGCGCTTCGATTTCACTATTTTTCCACAGTATGGGGTAGCACGTAGCGGGAGCGATGGTGTTTACCACGAGAACGACGCGAGTTACATTGTCGGAGCGCAACCAACAGGGCAGCGCAGCACCTATATTTTTCACATGGGACAGAGCAACCCTGCCTATGGCGATACGTACGTGAGTAACGAGCACTGGATTGAGGGTCTTGATACCACACGTTGGGCGGGGGATGCCAGCAACGGGTTGCACATGATTGTGGATATCATTGATCCTTTTCGCGGCGAACCAGGCTGTACCGCGATTGCTGACTGCGCACAGGCCGTCAAAGCCGACACAATGCCCGCCTTTATCATTGGCGTGAGCCTGCAAAATCAGGGCACAACGCCGCTCTCTGGCACGTTTCTCTTTGGCAGCAATCGCCAATTAGCTCCCACCAATGCCTGTGTCTCACATGTCACACAGGCTGGCACAGCGACTAACATCTTCTCCTATGCCCCTAGCAGCGATGTAACGGGGGGCACGCTCTTCCTCGCCGGAGATCAACAACAATGGCAGTGTAACGCAACAATCAGCGACCGCCTGGGTCTCAACTGGCACTATCAGGTTGGAGCGATGCAGACCGCGACCGCCTATCTCGTTCTCGGAGCCTGGAATCCCGCGCAGAATCTTTTCGTGAACACACAACTGCCGCCATCTTGCCAGAACGAGGGACTGTATGCCGCGCAGGAGTTTCTTTCAGAAAACGACGTGGTAGATTTTGCCATCGATAATCTCAAGACTGGCGTTAATCTGCTGGCACAGGCGCAGACGATGGAGAATTATCTGATCAACAATAACACGTTGACGCCGGAACAACGCTGGATTATTGGTGACACGCTGCGCAGCTATAAAGCCAGCACATGGCTGATGGCGCGTCAGCCTTGCGCTGGAGGAGGGTACGATGCCTCCGTCTATGAAGGCTCGTACGGCTTTCTCTCAACAGTCGATGTGATGCACGAATATGGCTATTTTGAGATCACGCGTGTCCCCTGGTTCTTCAAGGCAGCCATGTCGGTCGTGCTACAAAACGCGGTCAGCAATAGCTTTGGTCTCTACTTCCAACATGACCAGGGGGGCGATGTCGATAGTAGCGGTAACTGCACCGATCCCGGTAAGGGCGTTCCCACCATTCGCGCTACCTGCTATGCTCCGCCGAAGGTGAGCATCGGTGTGCCTATGCCGACCGAGGAGAACGATAATGTCGTCTTGCTGATGGCCTACTACGAGTTTGTCACAGGCGATAGCGCGTTCCTCCAGCAGCATATCAGTCAGCTAGACGCCGCCATGCTGCACAACATCAACGTTGGCGACCCCAGCACGGGCATCGCTTACAACGGGCAGGATACCAATACCACGTATGATGCTGCCAGCGATTGCCTGCATAATAACGGTTCTACTTCAGGTGACCTCTACTACCAGGGCATAAAAGAGGCAGCAGGCTATCGCGCGACGGCCTATCTGGACGGCCTTGTCGCAGGCAATACAAAGGGTGCCACCTGGACGCAAGCCGCCACGAAGATCGAGAACGCCGTTGTGCAGGAGTATGACGCGAACGGTTTTGTCCCCATTGCCAACAGCACGGCCTTTAGCAACTGCGATGGTCGCACAATTACATTGGGTGAAGGTCTGTTCTACCTGCATCAGATTGGCCTGGATACCAGCATGAACCAGACCTTACTGCACGATCTGGCCCAGCAATATCCCGCCGACCTGCAAGCCGATACGCTATCCTCACCCGCGATGATCGTGATGACCTCGACCCAGGCAACGGGTAGCCAGTGTAGCACGGGCCACTGCCATCGCTACGAATGGTTTAGCAAGGTTATGCTCTCCAGTCTCGTTGCTGATCAGGTCTACGCGCGCAACGGCTGTAGCTCTTGCCAGCATATCGATATGACGGTCGCCGCCTTTCTGTACAATCAGAACTTACAGGCCAATTTTGGTGACGGCTTCCACGATGATGGTAGCGACTGGGGCGGGCACATCTATCCACGCGGCATCATTAGCTGGGCCTTCCTGGGCACGAGCTATTAAGAAGATCATCTGGCGAGAGTTTACTATTAAAAATGATTTGGACTTTAGATCTTAAACTCTCGCTTTGTCAACAAAAAATGTTTTCATCAATTCCATCAACAAAAAAAATGATCTGTAACGTTTTTCACTTAGGACGAATAACAGGAGTCGCCTAATACATGAAGGGAGCCTACAGTGAAAAGCATTACGCACCCTCTCAAACAAGGTATGCAAGGAGATGCGATAGCAGATCTACAGCAGTCACTTATCACTTTACACATAGTTCTTAGTACAGAAGAAATAGCGCGTTCGTTTTTTGGTCAGACTACACATGAAGCCATTAGCATATTTCAGACTCAGCACCAACTAGAGGCGACAGGAGAGGTGGACGAAGAGACAGCTATGCAGTTAAATACCTTTCTTCATAGGCATGAGCATGAAGAAAGGCGTGAAGAACATGAACGCGAACGCGAACGGGCACATCGCGACCACGATGATGACGATAGGGATGACGATAACAGCGGTAGAGGTGGAGATGGAAGTGATGGTGATGATAACGGTCATGGTCATGGTCATCCTCCAACGCGCTATACCGTACAGGGAACGGTTCGCGATGCGAATGGACAGGGACTTGCGGCTCTCAGGGTACAGACATTTGAGAAAACCTTGCGTCAGGAAAAGCTGCTCGCTGAAGGTAAAACACAGCAAAACGGCACGTACACGATTACTTATCACCCACCTATTGATCCAAAAGCCACAAATGCACACTTTAACCTGATCGTGAAAGTACTCAACGGACAGGGACAGGTCTGGCTCACCTCACCGATTATCTTTAACGCTCAGGCCAAAGAGCAGGTAGACTTAATGGTAGGAGGCGGCACATACGCAGGTAACTCCACCTACGAAGCTTTACTCGCTGCTATTCAGCCATCGCTTGATGGTGTGCCTGTCGGCCAATTGGCCGAAACCGACGAACATCAGGATATCACGTTTATCGCCAACGATAGTAACCAGGATGCCGAAGAAGTGATGCGGCTGGTTGTCTCATTCCGCTTACAGGAAATGACCGATCTGGCTCCTGAAGTCTTCTTTGCTTTCTTGCAACAAGGTTTGCCCACAAACGTTCCCAGATCGTTGCTAACCGCCTCAGATCATTTTAAGCAGATTGATCTCTTGTTGCATAACACACTCTCCGGCATTGTCGCGCTCACTGCATCTATTCAGCAGAATACGCTCCAACAGGCTCTTCAGAAAAATATTGTGCCATTGAGTTTAAAGGCCAATATAGATCAGATCGTGCAGAAATTGCAAACGTTGCGTGTCAATGATGTGCTTCAGCAGCCCTATCTCGCGGGCAAAACCAGTTTACATACAATGCTTGGACTTTCAACACTCCCCCAAACACTCTATACGACTTTCGCCCAACTCTACCTTAATCATCAGGGGACCTCTCACGAGTTCTGGCAAACGCTAGCACAGCAACAGGGCTTTACAGCCGATAGTATTGCTGATCTCCGTTTGACGCTTGGCGTGGGCAATTTAGTCAAAAACCATCCCCCACTAGTGGCATTTCTCAAACACGGTTTTCAGCAACAGACCTATATACGCATACAAGATCTAGCAAAACTGGATCTGAGTGACTGGCAAGCAATCATCAAGCAGAGTGGTAACGATCAGGTCAAGGGTTATCCCGCGAATATGGGCGGCAAGACTGAGGATGATAAGATCAACACCTATGCCTACGAGATATATACGCGCATCGAACATGCCTTCCCAACAACCTCACTTGTCGCGCATGTTGATCGCGCCACAACGTCTTTAGTCGCCTACAAACCGCAAGTGATGCAGTTCTTTACCAATAATCCAACACTTAACTTGACGAGTATCCACATTGATCGCTATCTGCAAGATCAGGGTGAGCAAGCACTGCAAAACATTCCTACTGAATTACGTCCACATGTCATAGAGCAGGTCAAAGCGATGCAGCGTGTACAGCGTCTCGCACCCAGCACCGCGTCAGCCGCCGCTCTTTTGGCTCAGAAACTCCACTCTTCGCAACAAATCTACTTTATCAGCCAGCCGCATTTCATCACGAGCATGGTGGCGAACGGAGCCACGCAAACCGAAGCACGCCGCGTCTATCAGCGTGCTGCACAAAGCTATGCCCTCGTCTTAGCACAATTCACACAGTTCAACGCGCAATTTAATCGTGCTACACCCGTTGCGTTCTCGTCGCCCATTCTGACTAATGACCAGAATAAGCAGTTGCAAAACTATCCCACGCTGCAAACGCTCTTTGGTTCGCTCGATTACTGCTCATGCAGCGAGTGCGCCTCTGTACTTGGTGCAGCAGCATATCTGGTCGATATACTGCATTTTCTGGATGCACGCAAAACGAAAACGGGAACAAGCGTTAAGGATAGTCTACTCAAGCGACGCCCGGACCTGGGAATGGTGCTACTCAATTGCCAGAATACTAACACACCGTTGCCATATATTGATCTGGTGTGTGAGCTACTAGAAAATGTTGTTGCTCCACCATCTCCGCCCGCCCCATCGTATCAGACAACGTGGAGTGCAGAGGAGTTGCTTGCCAGCCCGCAATATATCAATAATGCTGCTTACGATACACTCAAAAAGGCAGTCTATCCCATCACATTGCCCTACAATCTGCCGCTTGAAGAGGCGCGTGTCTACCTCGAGCATCTCGGTGTGCCGCGCTACCAACTACTGCAAACCTTCCAGAATCGTACCGCAAACCCAATGGTACTGCAAGATAGCGACATCGCTGCCGAGTTCTTTGGCATCTCGTCCGACGAACAAAACCTGATTGTTACAGCAGATACCGCTAACCAAACGATGTATTGGAATGAAACCAACCCTGTGACGGCCCTCTCGAATGTTGCCGACTTCCTACAAAAATCGCGCCTGAACTATAGCCAGTTGCTTGAATTATTCAATGATGTGGCTTTCATTCAGCAAGGTGGAATAGTTAGCACAATTGAGAGCCTGACAGACGCCTGTGATACAACCCAACAGCAGATTACCAATCTGAGTCTGGTGCGTTTAGATGCGATTCATCGTTTCTTGCGCTTATGGCGTAAAACAATATGGCGAATGTGGGAGCTGGATAGCATTCTAAGTAGTACGCTTGGCGGTAACATTTTAAATGCTGATACGCTCACCTTGCTGATGCACTTCAACCAATTGCAACAACAGCTTTCGCTTTCTGTTGAGCAGTTCCTCGGCTTCTATAGCAATCTCAATACAATCTCACGCGATCTACCCGACGGACACATAGATGCATTGTATGTACGACTGTTCCTCAATAGTGCTGTGATTGATACCAGCGATACCTCACCGACTGCACCCGCAACGGTCTTCAGCATCGCGAATGTGACACAGGCCAGTCCTACCGCTCTGTTAAATGACTATCTGCCGATCTTACAAGCCGCCTTATCCGCGCAAGAAACTGATATTAGTACACTTATTGCTACAACCGATGGCAAGATTTCGCTTACTAACCTCAGTCTCCTCTACCGCTACGTCACACTCGCCCGTGTCATGCTGCTTTCCATCAGCGATCTACTCACCTTCCTGAACGTTGCAGGTATTACGGACCCTTTCAAGGATGTGGCGACGACCCAAAGAGTGCTTGATAGCTATACATTTCTGCAATCTTCCGGTTTTACGCTGCTCCAAATCACCTACCTGCTCACCTATGCCCCCAACTTGCCAGTTGCTATTAGCAGCGACCAGATTGTCAGCGACATCAATCAATTGAACACGGCATTACAAAAAGCCACTGGTCAGCCGCAAGATGCGATTAAACAGACTGTGATGAGTCTGTTTCAATTGAACAGCCAGCAAGCAAATACACTACTGACCACACTGCAACTTCCTGGTGCGACAGTAACGTTACTCGCGGCTCTTGGCACAAATATGCCTTTACAGAATCCGCCACAAAATATCACCGATGCCGAAGCGAATGTACCGAATGTCTGTGCAGCACTACGCCTGCTCGATAAGCTGGCTCTACTCATTCGTCAACTTGCCATCTCTGCCGATGATCTGACGTGGCTAATTGGCAACGTTGCAGCGTATGGCGGCTTCGATCTGTCGCAAATGCCCATCCAGACTAGCCAGACAGCAATCACATTTACGCAGTGGCAACAGCTTATGTTGGTGATGCAATTCAAAAAACGCTATCCCCCGTCCACATCTGATATCGGTTCGTTCTTCGCAGTACTCGCAGCCGCACAAGTTGGCCCCAAGTCAGCCGTCCTTAATGCGTTGAGTACATTAACGAAATGGGATAGCGGCGAACTGATAATCGTTGATGCCGCGCTCAATCTGCAACTGAGCGATTATCAGCTAATGACAACCTACCAACGTCTGCAAGCCTGTTTTGCCCTCTTACATCGTCTAGCGGCAAAAGCTGCCTCTGTGACAGTATGGGCGCAACACGAACCAACACCTGATGACGCGGACGCGATCAAGCAAACGGCGAAATCGAAATATGACAATGCCCACTGGCTCACGATAGCCCCACCTTTGCAGGACGTGTTGCGCGACGGCAAACGCGCCGCCCTGGTCGAATACCTGATCGCGCATCCCGAACTGGACCCGCGTCCGACCAAATGGACCGATAGCAACGACCTGTTTGACTACTTCCTGATCGACGTGGAGATGACCTCGTGTCAACTCACCTCGCGCATCGTCCAAGCCACCAACACCGTGCAACTCTACGTGCAACGCTGTTTCATGAACCTCGAAGATGATGTGGTCGTCGATAGCTCTGATACGGGCGATCCCGATTGGTTACAATGGCAATGGATGAAGGAGTATCGTCTGTGGGAAGCCAATCGTCAGGTCTTCCTCTATCCCGAAAACTGGATTTTGCCCGAATTGCGGACCGACAAATCGCCCTTCTTCCAGGACTTAGAGCATGATCTGCTACAAAACGAGATCACCAACGACAATGTTGAAGCTGCCCTGCTCACCTACCTGCAAAAAGTCAACGATGTGGCTCATCTCGAAGTTTGCGGCATGTATGAAGACGACGAAACGGGCATTCTACACGTCTTCGCCCGCACACACGGTAATCCACCTACCTACTACTATCGCAAATACCAGGACAGCGAATGGAGCGCATGGGAAAAGGTTCCGCTCAACATCAAGAGCGACCATCTGATGCCCGTCATCTATAATCGTAAGCTGTACCTCTTCTGGCCCATCTTCACAGAGAAGTCAGAAAGTAACAGTAATCAACCACAACCAGTAGCACAGCCAAGTAGCCAACCGCCTTCTCCACCCAATTCTTATTGGGAGATACAACTGGCCTGGAGCTTCTATCGCAATGGTAAATGGACAGACCAGACTCTTTCAGATTTGAAGCTCATTCAGCCAGAAGCGATTACCGTTAATACCACTAGTTCGACTGGGAGTGGCCTTTCTTTCTCGTTCTCATTTAACACTCAGATTTCCTTGTCCCCCCCAGTACGCCCTACATTCGCATACACATTCAAGATGATGACACGTGGCCTGGACCTGGTTATCAACGTGTTTGCCAGTCTCTCGCTTGAGTTTGATACAAGCAATTATAGTGAGACTGCCTCACCACAGCAGGTTGCAGAGTTTGTCTTCAATGGCAATGTGACTGCTGTAAATATCGTCGATCAGCTTCTTTCATTCACGTCATTCGCTTACGTAACGCTACTAGAATGGATACAGACCAGCTACAGTGCTGATGGACGGGCTATCGGTGCGGTCTCGTCCGCGCAGAGTCCGCTGCTGCTGCCGCAACTAGCGCATTATAACTATGAAGGTCTGACTAACAACGCTAGCGGTTTGACCATCACGAATGGGGTTGCGACTGAGCCAATGTATGTCCTCAAAACGGATAGTCTCCGTCTGGACAATGGCGAGCTACTGGTTACAGCAAATGCTCCCTATGAGGTGATAGTGCCTCACCAGGATGCACAGTTTGACTCGACACGCCCATTTTTCTATCAGGACATGCAACGTGCCTACTTCGTCGAGCCGTCTATCCTCTATCAATGGGGTAGCCGCTTTCGACCCGATGTGCCACCGAGCATCTATAACGCGACCTACGAAGTCTCCTACCTGTTCAAAGAGTTCTATCATCCCTATGTCACACTCTTTATCCGTGAGCTTGATCGGCTCGGCGTGTCGGGCATTTACAATCGTAACTTGCAAATAAACCCTGGCTCAGTGCCGCCCGGCGATAGCTTTAGCTTCTCCTCGACCTATACGCCGACTGCTCTGGTAGCACCGGATAGCGATCAGGAGATTGTCGATTTTAGCGACGATGGAGCCTATGCTATCTACAACTGGGAGCTATTCTTCCACGCGCCCTTAATGCTTGCTATTCGTCTAACGCAGAATCAGCGTTTTGAAGAGGCAATGCAATGGTTCCACTACATCTTTGACCCTACCAATCCTGTACCAGACAATGGACCGCGCCGCTTCTGGATTACGAAGCCATTCTATGAATTGAATGATGGAGCATGGCAACAGAGCATTGATAACCTGCTCAAACTGGTCAATCAGGGGAATACAGACCTTAACCATCAGGTAGACATCTGGCGCAAATATCCCTTCGATCCAAATCGCATCGCCCGTTTGCGAAATGTTGCCTACGAGAAGACTGTGGTAATGAAGTATCTTGATATGCTCATTGCCTGGGGCGACAATCTTTTCACGCAGGATACGATGGAAACGGTTAACCTGGCAACACAACTCTATGTGCGGGCCGCAGAAATTCTAGGACCACGCCCACAGGAGATTCCCGCGCTCACACCAGTCAAAGACCTGTCTTTCAACGATCTGGAGCAGATGAATCTCGATGCCTTTAGCAATGTGCTGACTCAGGTCGAGAACACAATTATTCTAACTGGCGATGGTAGTGCTGTAGAAGATCCCAACACTCCCAAGTTGCCCTACCTGACATCCTTCTACTTCTGCATTCCTGCCAACGATCAGTTGCTTGGCTATTGGGATACTGTTGCGGATCGCCTCTTCAAGATTCGCCACTGCATGAATATTCAAGGCGTTGTGCAGCAGTTGCCACTCTTTGCACCACCGATCAATCCCGCTCTGCTCGTTCAAGCTATTGCGGCGGGAATAGACCTGAACAGCATTCTCAACGACATTACCGCAACGTTGCCATATTATCGTTTCCACTTCCTGTTGCAACGCGCCTATGATTTTTGCCGTGAAGTGCAGACGCTCGGTCAGAAATTGCTAACGGCACTAGAGCGTCAGGATGCCGAGGATTTAGCTTTGTTGCGTTCCTCGCAGGAGATCATCGTACAGCAGGCGTTGCAACAGATACGTCAACAGCAGATTGACGAGGCGAATCAGCTTGTGGATGTTCTGAAACAAGCATTGAAGATGGTGCAAATACGCCAAACCTACTACGGTAGCCGTCCATTTATGAATGGCGGTGAGACTGCTGCTGTGGCTATCTCTGGAACCGCCACTATCATCCTACTTGGGCTTTCAACTGTCCTCGATGTGCTGGCATCTGATTTACATCTCATTCCTAACTTTAGTATTGGCATCTCCGGCTTTGGCGGCACGCCTCATGTTTCTGCCTCTATCGGTGGTACACAATTTGGCGGCGCAACTGCTGATATAGCGAAAGGACTCCAGACAGGAGCTGCAATTTCGGAGATCATTGCCCGTCTTGCGGCTACACTCGGACAGTACCAACGACGGCAGGATGAGTGGAACTTCCAAAAACAACTTGCCGATCAGGATTTGGTGCATGTCACTAGTCAGATTACCGCCGCGACTATCCGTTCGACGATTGCGACGCAGCAGGCGCAGTTACAAGATACGATTGCGGCCAATGTGCAGGCAGTGGACGATCGTTTGCATAGCAAATTCACGAATAAGGACCTCTATAGCTGGATGGTCGATCAGATTTCGGCGGTCTACTTCCAAGCATACCAGCTTGCCTACGCGATGGCAAAGAATGCCGAAGCCTGTTTCCAGTACGAGCTAGGCTTACAAACATCGTCCTATATCCAGTTTGGTTATTGGGATAGTCTGAAAATGGGTCTGCTGGCTGGCAACAAGCTCTATTATGACTTGCATCGCATGGAGTCGGATTATCTTACACAGAACCAGCGTCTTTTAGAGGTAACGAAGTTTATCTCACTGGCTCAGATTAATCCTCAAGCATTGGAGACGCTGCGCACAACAGGAACATGCCAGTTTGATCTGTCGGAAATTCTGTTTGATATGGACTATCCTGGTCACTATATGCGTCGCATCAAAATGGTACGCATGACGGTGAATGCTCCCAAAATTGCCCTCAATACCAACCCCTTGCTCTCGCCCAATGTCAATGCTACACTAACATTGGCAAAAAATAGTGTACGTGTCAGACCCGATCTGGTTGGTGGCAATTATACCTTCCGCAAGCCTACCGACCCCTCAGATATGCGCTTCGTCGATAGCATCGTGCCAGAGTCGATTGTAACGAGTAACGGTGTGGGAACCAACAGCTATCCCGGTGATGGCGGTTGGTCGCTTGACACCGAGATGTACAAGATAGAGGTGCGCGATGATCGCTACTATCCGTTTGAGGGGGCGGGTGTTATTAGCTCCTGGCAGCTCGATATGCCACAAGAAAACAATCAGATCGACATCAGCACTATCACAGATATTGTCTTAACGCTCACCTATACAGCGAAAAATGGTGTTGATAAAAATGCTGTACAAGGAGCAGTTAACAATGCCCTAGCGGGTACGGGTCTGGCTTTGACACTCGACGTGGCGAAAGGCTTTAGTGATGCCTGGAACAGCTTCCTCAATCCAGGAGCGGGCAAAGATCAGGTGCTGAATCTGTCGATGATACAGGGCATTCCCTTTGCACTGCGTAATCGTAATATTACGATTAAACAGATCGATCTGATAACACAATTTGAGCAGGCAACTAATCTGGTGGCGGATATTACCATTCCTCCCCAGGCTGTACAAGAAGTGACGCTGGCACAAGATGGTGTGTTTGGCACGTTGCAGCATGTCGAACTAAGCAATCAGACGATACCGCTCAGTGCGGCAAGCCAGTGGCAAATTAAGCTGCGCACCGCGAATGCAACAGATTTCCAGTCGTTACCAGCCAAGCAGCTATTAGATATGTTTATCGTTCTCTACTTGCAGGTGAACTAAGATGGTTGAGCCATTTATTCAGGAGATGGCGCGGAAAATCGTGCAAGTCTATAATCCTGAGTGCGTTTTGCTCTTTGGCTCTCATGCCAAAGGGCAGGCCACGCCTCATAGCGATGTAGATCTGTTGATTGTCAAAGATACACGCCAACCTATGTTGCGGCGAGGGCAAATTGCCCACCAACTCTTCTATGATAGTCTGGTGCGTGTTGATCTGTTAGTCTACACGCCACAAGAGCTTGAGGACGAGATGAGGCATACTGACTCATTTATTACCTCTATCTCACAAACTTGGATCGAACTCTATCGCAGGCCTTGTAAGCCATAGAAAAATATTATGGGTTGGTTGCTATACTGGACTTACGAGCACGTTTTCGCCAAAACCTGCAAGGAGTTCAGTATGCTACTAACTACTATCGCACCATTATTTGCAGCAGCGTATGAGCGCGAGCCTAAACTTTATCTCGACGCCATCTGGCAATGGTATTTTAGCGATGTGCCGCGTGTCAATGACGTACAGATCGCTTATTGCGCCCCCTGGAAAACGCGCCTGGGCCTGATTCGTCTCTCGCTCGACGAGCAGATCAGCTTTATCGGCCTGAATAGCCTGCTACAGTTTCTAGAGATTCCCGAATATGTCTTGATCGCGACCATCGCGCACGAGCTGGTCCACTACGCGCACGGTTTTGGTTCGCCTTTGCCCAAACTCTACGCCTACCCACACGCGGGAGGTGTCGTCGAGCGCGAGTTAGAGAAACGGGAATTAGGAGTACATATGCGTTGTTCTACCCAATGGATTGACAATGAGTGGTTTGCGTTTTATGATAGGTATCGTACACCTACCGGGGAAACCAAAGGTGCGCGAGGAAAACTAAAGCCCTCCTCGTAATACCACTCTACACCTATGGACACGGCACAAGCAGATGCAGCTTTTTGATGCGAGGATGCTAATTTTATAAGGTTCTATTCCTTGACATCGGCCTGTACCTGTGGTATATTCAACATAACTCCGAAGAAGTGTACCGCTTCATCCTATAGTTCCACAGGCTTCCACAGGTCTATACCTGCGCTTGTGCATAAGCAAACTATACCTGATAGAGGCGTACCTGATTGCCTGTTGCCACATGTCAATACTTAAGGTCATTTCATTGGATGACGCAAACATGCCAGGAGTAGCAGAGTTGCTCCGCTATTCCAGTTTAACCTTCAACATCTATCGAATAGCCCTGGTATATCAGTTTCCCATCATCCTGATCCAAGAAAGGAGAATGGGCGTGTTCTTCTCCACACCAGGATTTCGCCTCCACGCACCGCTAAGCCGGACAACGCGCTTCACGGGATTGCGAGAGCGCGAGAGACGATGTACACCTCCAAGAACGTCGCCCTACATACCGTGAATATTGCTGAGTTAGAATCAAAAACATTAACCGAGTTGCGCGACATTGCGCGCGACCTCGACCTCTCCGGCTACACTACCCTCAAGAAGCAAGACCTCGTCTTCCGCCTGCTCCAGAACCACACGGAACAACAAGGAAATATCTTTAGTGCGGGCGTGTTAGAGATCGTCGAGGATGGCTTCGGCTTCCTACGCCAGGAACGCTTCCTGCCAGGAAATATGGATGTCTACGTATCCCAGTCGCAAATTCGTCGCTTTGGCCTGCGTACGGGAGATATGGTATCGGGACAGGTTCGCCCGCCAAAGGATAACGAGAAATACTACGGACTGCTGCGCGTTGAGGCCATTAACGGGATGGACCCTGAAGTTGCCAAACGCCGCCCCCATTTCGATGTTCTGACCCCTATCTTCCCTCGCGAGATGTTCAATCTGGAAACCACTCCCTCCAACATTTCTGGTCGTATTATCAATCTCGTTGCTCCTATCGGACGCGGACAGCGTGGCTTGATCGTCTCGCCGCCTAAAGCTGGTAAAACCATGCTGCTCAAGTCAATCGCCAACTCCATTACCGAGAACTACAATGATGCTCACCTGATGATTGCGCTTATCGGTGAGCGACCTGAAGAGGTCACTGACATGAAACGCTCGGTTCGCGCTGAGGTGATTAGCTCGACCTTCGATGAGCCAACTGAGGCCCATACGCGCGTAGCCGAAATGGTCCTGGAACGCGCCAAACGTCTAGTCGAGGGTGGACGAGACGTAGTTATCCTGCTTGATAGCATCACCCGTCTCAGTCGTGCCTATAACCTTGCTGTACAGCCCAGCGGGCGCACGCTCTCCGGCGGTCTTGACCCAAGCGCGCTCTTCCCGCCCAAGCGTTTCTTTGGCGCGGCCCGTAAGATCGAAGAGGGCGGTAGCCTGACGATTATCGCGACAGCTCTGGTCGATACGGGTAGCCGCATGGACGATGTAATTTACGAAGAATTCAAAGGCACCGGCAATATGGAGCTTGTCCTGAACCGCAAACTTGCCGAACGCCGCGTTTTCCCCGCTATCGACATCTCCCTCTCCAGCACCCGCCGCGAAGAGTTGCTCCTCGACGAGAAAACCCTGCGCGCCGTCGTGGTTATGCGCCGTATGTTCTCCACGCTTGCCGACCAGCGCGGTCTGGAAGCAATGGAAGCTTTACTGCAACACATGTCCAAGACGAGCAATAACATGGAGTTCCTGGCGACACTCAACAAGAGCATCCTCTAAACTGTTTTCCATTAAAAGTGCGCGGGTCACTACGATCTGCGCACTTTTTTGTGCATAGATGTCTCGGTGATACACTTACACTAAAGACAACGCCAACAATGCTCACAGGAGGATATTTGATGACCACCTACCACAACTATATTGGCGGGAAATGGCAACCCGCGCACAGTGGCGAGACATTTTCCAACTATAATCCCGCGACCGGTGAATTGCTGGGCACGTTCCCGCTCTCCGCTCAGCACGATATTGATGCCGCTGTCAGCGCGGCCCGTAGTGCATTTGCGCAATGGCGACTCGTGCCCGCCCCCAAACGCGGCGAGATTCTCTTTCGTGTCGGCGAATTAATGAGGCAGCACAAAGAGGAACTGGCGCGCACGATGACCCAGGAGATGGGCAAGGTTCTCAAAGAGACACGCGGCGACGTGCAGGAAGGCATTGACATGGCCTACTACATGGGCGGCGAGGGGCGGCGCCTCTTTGGGTATAGCGTGCCCGTCGAACTGCCCAACAAATCCGCCATCGCCATGCGCGACCCCGTCGGCGTCGTGGCATGCATCACGCCCTGGAATTTCCCAATCGCGATACCGACCTGGAAGATGTTCCCCGCCCTTGTCGCGGGCAACACGATTGTTCTCAAGCCTGCCGAGGATACGCCGCTGAGTGCGCTGCGCCTCGTCGAACTGCTCTACGAAGCAGGGCTGCCAGAAGGCGTGGTCAATCTGGTCTTTGGTCCCGGTCAGCCAACGGGTGAAGCCCTGATTCATCATCCCGATGTCGCGGTAATCTCTTTCACAGGCTCGACCGAAACTGGTCGCCACGTCGCGGTGGAGGCAGCACATACGCTCAAGCGCGTCTCGCTAGAAATGGGCGGCAAGAATGCCGTGATAGTCATGGATGATGCCGACCTTGACCTCGCCGTCGAGGGCATCCTGTGGAGTGCCTACGGCACAACAGGCCAACGCTGCACAGCCTGTAGTCGCGTGATTATACAGCAGAGCGTGCGCGCGCAATTGCTAGAGCGACTCGTGCCACGCATTGAGGCCCTGCGTCTGGGCAATGGCCTGGACGAACAAGTTGACGTGGGACCAATCATTAACGCGAAACAGCTTGAGAAGGTGCATCGCTACAGCGCGATTGGCAAGAGCGAGGGAGCAATGCTTGTTACGGGCGGTGAAATTGCGCGTACAGGCGAACTGGCGCACGGCTATTTCTATCGCCCTACGCTCTTTAGCGATGTGCGCCCAGAAATGCGCATCGCGCAGGAAGAGATTTTTGGTCCCACCCTCTCCGTCATCACGGTTGACACGCTCGACGAGGCCATCGCCATCAATAATCAAACAAAGTACGGTCTGTCGAGCGCGATTTACACGCAGGATGTCAATCGCGTCCAACGGGCAACACGCGACTTGACGACGGGTATTGTCTACATCAACTCTGGCACGACAGGAGCGGAAATCCAGTTCCCCTTTGGCGGCACACGCGGTACAGGCAATGGACACCGCGAGGCAGGTCTGGCGGGTCTCGATGTCTTTACCGAATGGAAGGTTGTCTACACCGATTTCAGCGGCAAGCTGCAAAAGGCCCAGATTGACTCATAACATGAGTCGTTGGTCAGGATTGGCGATGCTGCGCATCGTCAATCAGACCGACCAGAAATTGTAGCTTCTTGATCGTATGCTCCACGTTGCGTTTATTGCGCTCATAGCCATCGGGGGCAAGCTGTTGGAACCACGTGCGAATATCGTCTTCCGAGATGTCATACCATTTGGCATCGGCCTGTAGACGCAGATAGACGCGCATCTGTGGGTCCTGCTGACGTTTAACAACGCCAATCGGCTTGCCCTGACCGCTCTCAGTTGTACCACCATTCGCGCTCTCCTGCTCATCAGCGGCAACCGCCGCCGCCAGTTCCGCTGCTGGATGCAGTTCGTTATAGAGTGCCTCGATGTCGGCACTGCGGAAAAACACGTCGCGTCCAACACCGCGATGGGCCTTAATGCGGCCATCTTTCACCCACTGCTCCAGCGTCACGCGGTCGATACCGAGACGACGCGCCGTTTCACCCGCGTCGAGAAAGGCGAAGCGTCCGCCTCCTGCTCTATTCAACATCATAGCTCTATCCTTCTCTCACGTTACTCTTGTATTATGCGATAAAACATCAATAGCGTGCTGCCATAGCGGCGTTCATCCACCAGGTGCAGGCGCGTACAAGGAACTGCCACCACGCCCGCGCGCTCCTTTGGATGAATCTGCACAATGACCAGACCCTCCTGTGGCAGTAGCGTCGAGCTATCGATCAGTTGCAGCGCGCGTGCCGCCATCTCTTGATACTGAGGCGGAGCCACATAAATGATATCATAGGTACGTGACGACGGACGCCCTCCATCAGCCCCTACAAGGCTTTGAGCAGTTTGTAGAAATTTGAAGGCATCACCGTGAATGGTCTCTGCACGGTCTGCCAGCCCGGTTATGGCTAGATTTTCGCGCAGGATCTTCAAAACCTTGTAGTTCATCTCGATAAAAGTCGCATGGGCCGCGCCACGGCTGAGGGCTTCAATACCGACACTGCCAACACCGCCAAACAGATCCAAAAAGCGCGTCTCTTCGACCTCGCTAGAAAGAATATCGAAGAGGGCGGTTTTAACGCGATCAATAATCGGACGCGTTCCGATTGTTTTAGGTGCTTTGAGCTTGCGGCCTTTTGCCTCACCAGTTACCACACGCATTAGCCTTGCTCCTCCAAGTATGCCAGCACGATCTCAACCTCACTGACAAATTCGTCCTCTTTGGCCCACGAGATCAACCTTTCGAGTTGATCAACTTTCAATTTTTTCTCATTTTGCACGTTCCAGATACCTTGAATGATACCCAGTAACTGCTCCTTATCAATCTGCGAGTCCACAATATTATGCAAAGCCTGAATACGTCCAGCATTAGCAAGCGTGGCCCCGCGAATATTGCGCAGATCATTGACAATCTGTGCCGCGTGGTGGCGTTCTTCAGGCGTTAAGATAAACGAGCTATCGTCCAAATCTTCCAGCTCATCCTCATCATTAATCGAGGGGAGATCATCGTCGGCTCCAATTTCTTCATCAAACGCTAGCGCTGAAGAATCCTCACGCACCTGCGTATTATATGAACGCGTCGATGATTGAGCCGACGGCGGCGGCGCGGAACGTCCCGCGCTCCCAGTAGTGGCCGAGAGCGCGGCATTTCGCGCGCCGGTATTAGCTCCCTGCGCGGGTGGTGTAGCAGTACGTATATTTGCATTCGCCGAGGCAGGTGTGGCTACGGTTGCGCTCTGCTCATTACCGCTCCCCGCACTGGGAGTCGCAGCCCCTGGTGCGCCAGAGGCTTTCATGCTTTGAAGACGTTCAAGCGCGTCACGCAGGTTGAGGCCGCTCAGCGATTTCACATTGAGGTATTGCATCGCCTGTTTTGGATTGAGACCCAGATGATCGCGAATCAATTCAATAAACTGACCAAGCGAGAGGTTACTGGAGAGGTCGAGCGAAGTTGTAGGCGTGCGTGGCATACTGGCTCCAACGGTTGTGCGGTTGGGTGGCACTATTTCCTCATCCTCTATCTCCTGCTCCTCAGCAGTATTTTCTTGAGCCGGTACTGCTTCACGCACAGATGATGGCATTGAGGCGGGAGTGGTAGCGGCACGAGGCGCGCTAGCAGTCATGGCAGTCGGTCGCGGAGCCACCTTTGGCGGCACAGCAGAAGCGGCAGTTGTAGTGGGTGAGGTCGGACGCGCAGTACCAGTCTGAGCGGAGGATGGACGTGCCAGCATCTGCGAAATACGCCCCTCGACATGTTGCACCAGTTGACTCATACCCGCTTCGGCCTCGCGTAACAAAAGCTCGCGCTCCTCCGCGCTGGCTCCAATCGGCACAGGAATACCCATCTCGACAGTATGCTGGCGATTGCCCGCAGAGAATTGTGTGGCATAACGCAACCAGATATGCGTGCCCGTCGCTGCTACGGCTCCAGCTCGCTCCGCTGTATATTGTGTCTTCTCCATCTTTTTTCCTCTCTCGTGATTGCGTGCTATGGACCATTCACACCGCCAACCATGACTGCCCACGCCTTAAAGATAAGACGATACCTCATTGTAGGGGCGAGGCTTGCCCTCGCCCTGCCAAAGCCAACCAATTCTCCCTATGTAAACGGTATTGACCACAAGGGCTTACACATGTAGGTTTTTGGACCCATCACCACGGAAATGGGAACGGACGGGCGACCACAAGGGTCCCCACCCATCCCCAGCACCGCCCCCACCCCTACTCTGCGACGATGCACTTCGTGCATGGATGTTTCGCACCCGCGTGCGGGTGCAAGGGCGTGTATAGTAGGGGCAGGGGTGGGGACCCTTGTGGTTGCCCGTCGTACACCATATGCGCCCAATGTCCTCTCCAACAAAAAACCTCCCCGTGTAAGCCCTTGCGGTCGCCCTGCAAAACGATTTCCGCTCGATCTATTTTCCCTATTTGAACAGTATTGAGATGCCCTTCCATTGCTCTTCCTCTATGAGAAACAAACGTTTCAAGCTGATATCTCTGAGTATACGGTGATAATGCTATTATAGCAAACCTGTAGAGGCACTGATACGCAAACACTGCTTGCACAAAGTGTCAATCTAGTGTATCGTAATAGACAACACTCCACGCACAGGGAAGTCGCAGAGAGAAGCATTGTAACATAGACCCGTAGTTGTGAATATGTTTTCATGTATCAGATATGCCAGCTCAAGCGTTATGCTTAGTACAGTAGCATCAACGTCCCAGTCAATTCAAGAAAGGTGAAATGTGAGTACATGCTAAGCCCTTCACCCACGCGCCAATCACCTACCCCAGCCTCGTCATCCATGCCGCCATTGCCTTCTGCCTATCCGCCAGAAGAGCCAGAGGCGGCGTCAAAAAAAGTTGTCATTTCTACGCCCAGCAAAAAACGTCCCGGTGAAACACCGCTCGCTCTTGCTATCAAAGCTATTCTACGTCCTGTCTTTAAAGGCCTGTATTATCTTATTAGAGCTATACGCGCTCACAAATGGTTGGTTCTCGCTATCATTGTCTTACTGCTTGTCGCCGGGTCGCTCACATCCTTCTTCACCACAGGCAGTTGGGTCCCCTTTGGCCTGGGCAGCAGCAACAGCAGTGCCGCTCAGCAAGCATTGCCAGGAAAGCCGCAGCTAAGCCCGGATGTCAACAATTGGCTCGTGGCCTTGCGTACCGCCGATATTAACGAACTGGTCGCGATTGAACAAGCCATGCCTACCAGCGCTAAACCAAATAATACCGCATTATATGTCTTGCAGTATAGTGAGCCGCGAGCGGGTGTGACCTGGAATAATGTCAAGGTCACTAACATTTCTGTCGCGCCCGATGGCACACAGGATACATATGTCGAGGTAGATATGACGACAGCTGCCACATCAACCCAGGCTGCCACCAAAGTGATTGTTCTCTGGCATTTCACGACCATCCCGCAGCTAGATAACCGCATTCTCGCCATTGATTTTGTCTCATCGCGTCAGAGTCTCGTATAAGGCCAACTGGATGCGCTGAGCGCGTCCGCACACGGCAGAAGGGAATATATTCCTGTGTCAGCAAAAGTCAATGAAAAGACACGCAAGCGGAGTAGTCTGGACAAGTCGATTGATCTCGGCATGGACCAGTTTGGGCGTTTTGTCAAACTCCGCTGGATCTGGATACTGATCGTCTCTATTGTTCTCTGGTATTTGATTTCTAACCTCGTGCCACTCGTTGGCTCGTTCTCGGCAGGCAGTGTGCTTTTCTATGTCTTCCAGATTATGTTTGCCTTCCTGTTTGGTATCATGCAGTTTGTGGCAATCTTCTGGTTCCTGGGTCGCCCACGCCTGTACTGGGTGATGCCTGGCGAAACGGGCGTGACCTTCGATGACTATAAAGGCAACCCGGAAGTGCTGGAATCGGCCCGCCGCATCGTTGCCCTGCTGAGTGGCATCAAAGAATTTGAGGCGATGGGTGGTTCGCCTATACGCGGTATGTTGCTCTCAGGACCGCCGGGAACTGGTAAAAGCTATCTGGCGCAGTGTATGAGCACCGAGGCAGGCGTACCGTTCGCCTACGCCAGTGCTGCCAGTTTCCGCGCCATGTTTATCGGCATGGATATCCTGATGATTCGCAACCTGTACAATAAGGCGCGTCGTCTGGCCCGCGAATATGGTGGGTGCGTGATCTTCATGGACGAAATTGACGCGATTGGCGGCTCACGCGGTGGCAACAATTCGGCCCTGGGCGGCGGCATGATGGGTATGCTCGGTGCTGGCACAGGTGGTCTGAACCAGTTGCTGATGGAGATGGATCCCCCCAATATTGAGACAGGCTGGTTTAAGAAGGTTTTGCGCACACTCGGTCTCTCACATGGGCGTGTGCAGAAACAACCCGTATTGACGATTGGTGCCACCAACATCCCAGAGTCACTCGATACCGCGCTCCTGCGCCCTGGTCGCTTTGACCGCGTCATTAGAGTTGCGCCTCCGACCGACAAATATCGCCCAGAGGTCATCGAGTACTACCTCCAGAAGATCAAGTATGATCCCAAAGTTTCCATCACCGCGCTCTCGCAGCGCATGGTCAACTATACACCAGTCGCGATCAAGCACGTAATTAACGAGGCCGTGATTATCGCCCACTTCGAGGGCCGCGAGGCCGTTACCTATCGCGACCTTGTGGAGGCGCAGGACGTACACGAGTTTGGTTTGCGACAACTGGCGGAGCTAACGCCTATTGAGCGGCGCCGCCTGGCTTATCACGAGGCTGGTCACGCTGTCGCCTGTTACTACCTGATGGATCGCCACTTCCCAGCCTTTGTAACGCTCCACAAACACGGCGACCTTGAAGGGGCTGCTGCTTTTGCCGCCTGGCGTCAGAAAGAGACCGTCATCACCAATAGCAAAGAGGATGTGCTGGCACGCATTCAGGTTTCACTGGCATCACGTGCAGCCGAAGAACTCTTCCTCAATGTCAACTTAAATGGCGTCACTGGTGACTTTGCCAGCGCGACCCAACTTGCAGCGGCCTATGTTGGTGCGTATGGTATGGATGGCACACTGACCTCCTATCTGGCCTTTGCCAGCGGTTTGACGGGGGCCAGCCCGATGAACCTGCCTAAGATGGCAGATCGTGTTGAGGCAGTCCTGCAATCGCAATTCCGTGGTGTGAAACGCCTGTTTCAGGAGCATAGCGAAGCAGTCATCGCGGTCGCCGAAGCCCTGATCGAACGCGACGAACTTGTTGCCGAGGAAATCAAGCAGTTGATCGACGAGGCCGATGCGCGCCGCGTTGCCAAGCAGGTCTTGACCGAGTTCGAGCCACTATTGGGAGCAGGTAGCAATGGCTATGCCCTACCAAGTGGGCGTAGCAGTGGCAATGGCAATGGTTCCTCAAATGTGCCACTCGACACCTCGCGGCTGAATTTCGAGACGGGCGAGAGCGGTTTGTTCCCTTTCTCCCCGGAAGTAGATGGTAGCATACAGCCATTCCAAAACCCCGATGGGCTGCTCGGCGACGAACCTTATATGTAAAGTATAGGGGTGTAGGCCGAGAAATTTATGTAAAATTGTGGGGTGTGACTCATCACACCCCACAATTTTACATAGTAGATAAACCCATAAGATTACCCCTCTTGCCCAATTGATCTATATCTGCTATCTTGGAGACCAAAAGATATCACGCGATGTATGCCATGTAGCGTTGCGGTCTGGTTGCTTGGTCAATGGAGAGAATACGAATTTTATGTCATCAACTACACTTACGGACGAGGGTATCGGCAACGGTACACCACAAAAACGGGCGATCCCCCACTGGCAGGACGTGTTAACTTACGCGGTCGGCGTAGTTTTCTTGCTACTCGGCCTCTGGTTGCGCTTATACCATCTCGGTGTACCTTTTGATCGCGATGGCTATGACGAGGGCGTCTATTGGCAATCACTACGCGCAATGGCGGCGGGTCACACGCTCTACAAACAAATCTTCTACTCACAGCCTCCCGCTTTCTTGCTTTCTGTTTATCCCTTCTATATGTTATTTGGTCAGACTCTCTGGTCAGCGCGTCTGGGTATTGCCGTCGTCTCCCTTGCAGGACTTATCGGTGCATTTTTTCTCGGCAAAGCCATTGGTGGACGCTGGGGAGCTATCGCGGGCATACTCTTGATGGTGGTTGACCCCTTTTACCTTTCACAGTCACAGCGTCTCCAAGCCGAGGCTCCCTCGGCGGGTCTCTCGTTTCTAGCTGTTGGGCTGGCCTACATGTGGTGGACAATACCCGAAGGCACAGCCGGTATCTGGTTAGCCGCCTTTTGTGGCATTACAGCCTCACTGAGTATTTTGAGCAAATTGCTGGGTGTGACGATTCTTGTGCCGATTGGCCTGCTCATGCTGGCACAAGGTTGGCGCATTGCGCACATGCCTCCCGCAACGCGCATGCGCTCTGCCCGTTCGCTGATCGTTGGCATCGGCGCGTTTCTCCTCACAACACTGGTGTTTATGGTTCCCTTTGCTGGCTCTTTTCACCAATTTTGGGCAGGTGTCGTCACCTTCCATACGGCGGCCGCGACTCAATTTGCCTCAACCAAAGCGGGTAACTTCGGCTCAATGCAGCATTTACTGACCTCACTGACCGCCATTCTCGCTCTTTATAGCACAATCGTCGCGCTGTTACGCCGCGACTGGCGCGTCTTGCCGCTCCTGGCATGGCTAGCAGCAACAGTCATCGTGCTGGTCGATCAGGCTCCTTTGTTCCATCACCACCTGATTGCCCTCATTCCACCACTGGTTGCGCTCGCCATCGTTGGCATTGCCCCTCTCACCGATTTTCTGCGCGAGAAGCAAACAGCAAAGATTGTATCTCATGGGGCAACAATCCTCGCCCTGGTCTTTACTGCAGTTTTGCTAATCATCAACTTACAGGGTGAGCAACAGTATTTCCGTGCCGATAGCGTGCAGGCCGCAAGTAGTGCAACACAGACAGATCTGCGCGTGGCGCACGATGTGCAAAACGCGACCAAACCGGGTCAGCAGGTTATCTCAGATGCACAATTCATTGTCGGGCTGGCAAATCGCGACACGCCGCCCTCATTAGTTGATACCTCTATTGTGCGTATTACGACCAACTATCTGACGCTACAGCAGTTAATTGCTGCGGCATCACAACCACAGGTACACGCGATTCTCTTCTACACCGGGCGTCTGCATATTGCCAGCGTTGCTTCATTCCGCGTCTGGGTAGCAACGCACGGTTTCCATCTGGTACACCATTACAAAAACGGTCAGGAACTCTGGGTTCGCTAAGAGTTTTTGAAAATACAGGCCCACCTTCGCACTGGTACGAGGGTGGGCCTGCATTTTCAATGCCACCAATCCTTAGCCCTGCACAAGCCAATGCTGGTCGGCGCGTTCTTCCCAGATGGCACGAATACTCTGATACTGCTCCTGCGAGAGCGGCCCCTGATTGACCAGTTCCGCGTTCTGCTGCCAGCGACTGGGGTTCGCTGTGCCAACAATCGCCACATCAACGCCTGGGACTGTCAGCGTAAAGCGCAATGCGGTACCGACAGCGGTCGTCGCGTCTTGCTGAAGGAAGTCGTATTTGAGCGTTTGCAGACGTTCCAGATAGGGATAGCCATAGGCATTCTTTGGCATATTCGGCTGCAACCAGGCGGCGTTGGCAATGGGACGCTTGGCAATCACGCCCATGTTGCGCTCACGCGCCATCGGCAAGGTGAAATCAATGCTCTGTTGGTCCGCGATATTGATAGAGGTCTGTAACGAGTCAAAAACACCCATTCTGATCGCGTAACGCGCGTTTTCATTATCGCCGCTGTAGCCGATGTAACGCACCTTGCCCGCTCCATGTGCCTTCTTCAGCACATGCACGACATCGCCCTGGCGCAAGATATCCAACGAGCAGCTATGCAATTGCAGCAGGTCGATGTGATCGGTGCGCAAACGGCGCAGGCTGCGCTCGATACTCTCTTCAATCGTGCGCGCATCCCAATCGGGCGTCTCCAGGCCTGCCGCATGGCCGCATTTCGTGAACAGGTAGTAGTCACTACGCCGACTGGCGACTGCCCGTCCAATTAAATCCTCGCTATCACCATAGCAGGCCGCCGTGTCAATCACGTTCAAACCCGCGTCAAGCGCGCTACCCAACAGACGCTCGACATCAGCCAGCGATGAACCCCGTATCTCAGAGCCGCCAAAGCCCAGTACACTTACCTTCATATCCGTCTTGCCAAACTGACGCATTTCCATGCTATTACTTATGCTCCTCTAGCTTTAGTATTCTTTTCTCTCTCACGCATTACACAGCGGTTGCGTTCCATTACGCCCGTCTCACCACCGCATTCTACACACGAAAAAAGGACGGTAACGGGTATGTTACCGTCCCCTCATCATACAAGCTAGCACGGGCTATTTGCCAGCGAAATGCCCTGGACGTTTCTCGTTATACGCGGCAATGCCCTCTTTGGCATCCTCGCTCTGGAAACACAACTGCTGCAACTCGCGTTCAAGGGCCAGAGCCTCGGAGAAGGCAATCTCCGAGCCGGACTGCACGGCGCGCTTGATGCGTCCGACCGTCTTTGAGGCGCGATTGGGTGGGCAGAAGGATTTGGCGTACGCCATGACCTTCTCCCAGTAGTCCTCGGATTCGTAGATGTAGTTGATGATGCCCAGGCCCAGCGCGTCTTCAAAGCTAATCAGCTTGCCTTCGGTCATCAGCTCAATCGCCTTGTTCTTGGGCAACGCACGCGCCAGCCGCTGCGTACCGCCAGTGCCAGGGAGGACACCCAGGGTAATCTCCGGCAGGCCGATCTTGCCCGCGTTGCGGCGCGCAATACGAATATCACAAGCCAGGGCGATCTCTAAACCACCGCCAACGGTATGCCCATTCAGGGCCGCGATCACCAGTTTGGGCGTCTGCTCCAGACGGGTCAGCGTCTCATTGGCATGCAGGCAGAAATAATACTTGAACGTCGGTGTCACCCGATTGAGCATAGCGATATCCGCGCCCGCACAGAAGAAGCGTTCGCCCGCGCCGCGAATGAGGATGACATGCACCGCTTCGTCGAAACGCGCCTTGAGAATCGCCTCGTCAAGCTGGCTCATCATCTCGTAGCTATAGGTATTGGCGGGTGGACAGGCAAGTTCAATCACGGCAACGCCCTCGGTGACTTGATAGTTGACCAGGGTTTGCTCAGATGTCATGGTCATGTTTTACGTTCCTTTCGTGCTGTATAATCGCTCAGCACATCATCGTCCTTGATACGTTCAAAAGGAGTGTTACAGGAATTACAATAGTACTGTACGGTCAACAACTGCTGACCGAATAAGGAGAAGATTTCGGTATTGTACGAACGGCAGTACGGGCACAGCACTCCGCTTTGCGGCTCTGCCTCCGTTGGCGGGCCGTCGCTGCCATTATATCTCATTTCCATCGCCATTATCCAAGCCTCCGACTGCGCGCATCCCAGCGGGACCAGGGCAACGGCTGACCCACCTGCCAGGTCTTCGTCGCGGCATTGAAGGTCACGGGGATATCGATGCCGAGACTGCTCAGCGTGGGCACAATTTTCGCGAGGTAGCGACTGCGCAATTCGTCGGGCGTGGCATCAATAATGTCTTCTTGCGCAAGTTGCAGCATGATTGGGTCATCGTTGGGACCAAACCAGCAGAGTGTCTCGTCCCACAAACGCACCAGCGAGTTGACCAGAGCGGCGCGCACCGCTCCGCCAGCCTTCGCCAGTCGCTTCACCCAACCCTCGGCATGCAACTGGTGAATGCGCTCCTCTTGTATGATCTTACGGGCACGCTGGCGCAAAGGCTCGTAGCTAGAGTCTTGTGCCGCCTCAAAAAAAGTTGTCAGGGCGGTATCAAACAGGAAATTGGTGATGACAAAATCCGACCAGCCCGCGAACTCTGTGTCGAGGAAGGCGAGGTGATAGTGCAGCGTGCGCGTCTCTGGCTCAACCTGCGCAGGGTCGGCCTCCGCCTGCGTAAAATCCTCAAGCAGCGGATAGAGCGTGCGCGCGTGGCCCAATTCGTCTTGCGTCATCGCGGCGGCAGCAACGGCGGCTTCCAAAGCGGGCGCGCCATTGCACCAATAGGCGTAGCGACGGCCCACCGCCTGTTTGTTGTCAGCCAGCGACGAGAGAATGGCAAACAGGGCGGGATGATCGAGGCGCGTTGTTGTACTCATAGATGCCCCCTTTACGAGCCAATCACGGTGACAATGCTGTCACGCGGGATAAGCACCATTTCAACCCAGCTAAATTCATCGTAAATGCTGCGCGCATAGACCTTTGCCAACTCCACATCGTCCGCCATCACGTTGCCAATCTCGTGAAGCGGCTCCTCGTACTTGCGCCGCGCATAGACTTGCCAGACCAGACGCTCGTTCAATAGCTCCCGGCGTGATGGCTGTCCGCTACCCACGCCGCTCATGCGTTCCATGCTATTCATGCCGATATCCCCCAGGTGCGCATAATCTCGATACCATCTTCACTGAGACGCGCCTTTGTCCAGACAGGCTCCCAGACAATCTCGATGTTGACTGCGTACACGCCCGGCTCGCGCAGAAGACGTTCACGGATATCATCCATGATAAAGTCCATCGCGGGACAGCCCATCGCCGTGAAGGTCAATTTGAGATCGACACGGCCATCCTCGCACGAGAGCGCGACAACCAGTCCCATATCCACTACGCTAATTGGGATTTCCGGGTCCATCACATCGCGCAGGGCATCCCAGAGCGCGGGACACGACGTATGTTCTGGTGGCAGCGTTTGCAGAGATGGGTAGCTCGTGGTCATAGTCCCTGCTCCAACTGGCGCAGCATCTCTTTTTTACCACGCTGAATCATGCCGACAAACTCTTCATTTTTGGGGCCACGCGCCTTCCAACGTTTCATCACATCAGCCCACGTACAGGAGCCATCATCAAGCAGCCAGTGCTTGGCAGAGGCATCGAAGTGGGCCGGAAACACGCAGTCCAGCACATATTTCTGCTGCTGTTCGTCATAGTGAGCGGGAACAGCTAGCTCAAGCTCCTGGCAGAGCGGCACGGCGGTGGACATCCAGATTTGGCGCAACTCGTCGTTGCTATGGCCCTTAAAACCATATTCAAGCTGCTCGCCATGCTTCTTCATATCGTCTGGCAGGCCGAACCATTCGACGGTCAGCAGAAACATCCAGTCCACGGCACGCTGCAACTCGGTATGGCCCTCGCTCGTTTTGTTGATCTTGCGCATGTTTTGCTCACCATGACGCAGATGGAAGGTCTCCTCTTTATCCACCTTAACAAGGGCACGTTTCCAGGGACCAAAGGTGGTACTCTGATAGACATCACCGAGCAACGTGTAGCCCGCACGGTCATAGAAGGCGTTAGCGACAACCAGCTCGACCCAACTGTCAAGCGGCACATCAAAGGCGTAGGGGTATTTGAAGTGTTGCGGTTCGCGCTCAAAAATCAGCTTTTCAGTATCTACGCCCAGATCGCGCAAGAGGCGATAGGCGATATGCGCGTGCCCCAATTCGTCCTGAATAATCGAGATTGCCGAGCCAAACGTATTAAGCGAGGGTGCATGAATGGCCGCGTGATAGTACGCGGGCGCGCTGATGAGTTCGGTATCAGCAGAGACGGTGAGAATACGCTTCATGCCTTCAAGGTAGATAGGACTCATATGCTCGACAGACTCTACCAACTGTTGCTTGCGGATACGGGTTAACAGAGCCTCTTCGCTCTGCAATGGTGGAGTACTGGTGGGTATCATGTGTGCGTTGCTCCTTGATAGAGACGACGGATACGCTACGAAATACACTGGCGACCATGCCGTAGAGACGCTTTATATCTCCATATAGAGATATAAAAATTGTATAGCGCAAAGGGAAGAATGTCAAGCGTGACAGCTTTGTGATATGATGAAATACACTGATAGGTAGATACAAAGAAGGGGAAGAAGAGATGTTCTGTGCAAAATGTGGTGCGCCCGCCCCAGATGGAGCGCGCTTCTGTCAGAACTGTGGTGCGCCGCTCACCACCCCAGGCGGCGTGACGCACCAACAATATCCACTACAGCAACCTATGCCCGCGCCGCAGAGACCACCACGCGGGGTCGGGGCAAGACAGCCCAAAGCGCAAAATCCCTACCGCGAGCGCATCGCTGAACTGCGTTTGCAGATCAAACAACTCAAGCTTTATCTCAGACAGGCCAATCAGCAGATGTCCTCGACGCGCCTGGGCTATTACGAAACAGCCATGTTCGTGCCCGAAGGCATGTTGCGCAAGGGCTACAAGCTCTTTGAAGATTGGCGTCTGCTCGGCCCACAGCAGCAAAGGCAGCGGCTTCAGCAGCAGATTATGCAGCTTGAGCAGGAGTTGCTTGGCTTACAACAGGCCCAGGAGCAGTGGAAACAGCAACAGCAACAACAATAAGAACGCGGCGTAGCGCGTTCTTATTGTTACTACACGATTTTATCCATACAATATGCCCATTTATGCTCTTGGTTACGGGCGCATAGGATCATGGGATATTTCCCGGTCGGGGCGTCCCAACGCATTCCGTTCCGACAATTCCTCTGTCTCACCATATGGACGCATGGGATCATGGGACACTTCCCGGTCGGGGCGTCCCAACGCGCTCATGGTACCCTGAGTCGCATGGGGACGCATTTCTTTCTGTAGTCTACGACGCTTCTGCTCATCTTCCGCGCCAGACGGTTGGGTATGTGCTTTGAAAAGCTTGCGTTTGCCACTCAATATCAGAGATGTCAACGTTGACATAGAGGGACTCCTTTCTCTCAATATTACATACAGCTACATACATGTATTTGATAGTACAAGGTGATTTACAAAACAACTGAAGCATCCACTTATATCGTAACACGATACAATTATACAAAAAAATACGGATATTGTCAAGTTAGAAAAAGGTAAGACAGCCGTGAGGAAGAGTTGAAAAATGACCTTTATAGTTTTTATTGCGACAAAAGTGAAGGCTTGACGACAGCCCATCTTATGTCTATGCATGAGATGGGCCGCTATGCAGCTATTATGAGGTAGAGACAGGCCAGTGTTTTGCCGCTTAATGCGCGGGGCTGGCTGTCAGGCCCGTCATCGTTTTTTGCATCAGGTAGTGTGTGACGGCTTGCAGGCTTCCAGTCTCCTGATAGATAGCAATCTGATGATCGGCTCCTGAGCCAATAGGATCAGCGAGCAGGGTACGAATGCGCTTCAGTTCGTTGCGCGAACCCAGATCATCGGCCACATCATCCACAAAGTCCAGCAGGTCGCTAATGGAGTCGCGCATTGCGACCGTGCGATTCTGCGTAAAATCCACGATCTGGGCATCCAGGCCATAGCGCGAGGCACGCCACTTGTTTTCATCGATCAGTGGGCGCGGCAGCACGGGCGTCATCAGGTTGTGCTTGTGCATCCAGGAATATTTGGCGATGAGTGCTTGACAGAGAGCGGCAAGTGAGATGGCATCCTCTATCGTGGGCGGCATATCACAGATACGAAATTCCAGAGTTTTGAAGAAGGGATGCGGTCGCATATCCCACCAGATGCGTTTGCCATTGTCAATGCAGCCAGTTTTGATCAGCGTCTGCACAAACTGATCAAATTCAGCAGTCGAAGCGAACACGTCAGGTACACCGGAGCGCGGGAAGCGCTTCCAGACAATCGAACGATAGGACTTGAGGCCCGAAAAACGCCCTAACCAGAAAGGCGAATTGGAAGAGAGAGCCAGCAAGTGAGGAAGCCACGTGCGCAATTGATTCATCAGCGGTATTGCAAGCTCATAGCTTTCAAGGCCAACATGGATGTGGATCGCGAAGATCAGAATGGAGCGACTTACATCGCGATACTCTTCGTCGAGTTCATCGTAGCGATCATTCCTTGTCCGTTGCTGATCTTTCCAGTGTGAGCTAGGGTGAGTGCCCGCGCTAACTAGAGCCAGACCTTCGGAGGCGACCAGATGAGCAACTGTTTCGGTTAGTGAGGATAATTCTGTGCGTAGTGCAGCAATATCGGGGCAGATATCAGTGATAACTTCAATAGTCGGTTGGAGCATCTCCGGCTTGATTTTATCACCCAGGATTGGGATGCCTTTTTCCATAATAGCATTGATCTTGGATACAAGTTGACCTGTCTGCTGATCTACCGTTTGGAATTCCTCTTCAACACCAAGCGTAAAAGGGGATGTCATGCCATACTCCTTCTCAATGATGATAGTCTTTTCTTGAATATGCTTATGGAACTCAAGAACAATAAGCCTACAAGGACACATCAAAGCAGGGAATACTGCCTTGAGCAGAAAGAAGAGAGAAAGGAAAAGGTATCAGCGCACATGTCAAAAACGCATCCGTTTACAAAGGACGCATAGACAGAGACAAATGGTAAGCCATGCGCAGAAGCGCGTGCGCGCATACTAGCACCTCTGAGTGATACACTCGCGTATGGATCGCGCTACGGAGTAAAATGCTTTGGAATCATAGCGTACACAACGTCATCAAGTTCTGTCAAGGGGAAAACGACACAGTATAGCACAGAGATCTATAGGCCAAATGCATAGGGTAATAGATCACTGATAGAGAAGTCGCGGTCGGCTCCATCAATAAAAATCACGGCATCAGGTGCGAGGTCAGCAATCCATTGGCGGCATGCGCCACACGGAGTGCGATCACGCAGAGGGGCATCAGCGGGTGTATCGATACAGGCAACGGCAAGATGGGTAACGGGACCCGCTCCGGCCGTAAAGGCGGCAGCAAGCGCGGCACGCTCGGCACATAACGTCAAACCATAGCTAGAAATTTCGATGTTGACCCCCACAAAAAGCTGACCACCTGCCACGAGCGCGGCCCCCACGCGAAAATGCGAGTAGGTACAGTGAGCACGGAGAGCCACTTCACGCGCTTTCGCCAGTAATGTTTCTCGTTCCATAAGCATTCCCTCTTTCAGCTTTACTTTTTCCTGCCGTCACATGTGTTCCTAATTATATTTATAACAAAAAGCATAGCATATCCTATGCTTTTTTGCCACTCAGCCGTCGTCCAATGACGCTCGACCTCCCTTTACCATTTTTTTACCCCAACTATCTACAATAAATAACAAAGAAGTACATTTCTTCTCACAAACGGGCACGATAAGCATTGGATATCCAGCGGCTTTACTGGATAGAGGCCAATGGATGAGTTGTTTCAAAGGAGGAACCAACTATGCAGATATTGCAGAAAGAAGATGACTTTTTGTGCCATCTCTCCGATGGGCACTTAGTTCAACACACATTTTCGGGCAACGAGCGAGCTTTTGAAGTGCTTGTCGGTCGTTATTATCCCAGTTTGTTTCAGTACATTACCTCTTGTCTGGGGGACTACGATCTATCTTGCGATGTCTTACAGCAGGTATTGGTGCAACTCTATCTCTCTCTACCATCGCTCCATCAAGAGTATTCACTCAAATCCTGGCTCTGGCAAGTCACACGCCACAAAGTTATCGATGCAACTCGTCGCAAGCAGTGCATTTCTCTTTCTGTCTTAGAACACATTGAGGAAGAGAATGCCTTGCTTTTAATTCCTGATCCCGCGCTTTTACCCGAAGAACAACTGGAACATCGGGAGTTGCAGCACCTCGTGAAAGAAGCCATTGCAATCTTGCCGCAGCGCTATCAACAGGTGGTTACCTTGCGCTACATGACGCAACTATCTTTCTCAGCAATTGGGCGTCTCATTGGTATTCCAGAAGCGACGGCCAAGACGCATTTTCAGCGCGCGAGGCCGCTACTACGAGCGGCCTTGCAGACAAAACTTTTAGCAGAAGCATAAAGAAGGCACTCTCTTCTTCACGCTTGGGAAAGTGGCAACCAAACATGAAAACACGAGCCTTGCATAACTTCGCTTTCGACGGTAATCTCTCCTTGATGAGCCTGGGCAATCAGACGGGCCAACGAGAGTCCAATACCAGCGCCCAGTGTCCCGCGTACCTTCGTCCGAGCCGCACGGTAATGGCGTTCAAAGATATGCGGCAGATCGGAGGGGGCAATACCTTGACCCGTGTCACGAATATGAATCACGGCCCAGGACGTCTGCATAGTCCGCTGTTGCTCTTGGAGGATCAAAGGCAAATCAACCGCCTCTGCCACCTCCATAAACACCTTTCCACCCGGAGGAGTATAAGCCAAAGCGTTATCGACGATGTTGAGAAGCATTTGCTTGAGGGCATCCCTCTCGCCCATCACCAGAACCTGCTGCAACTGCCCTAATTCCACGGTGACTTCCTGGCTGAGAAACTTCGCTTGCCGTGTGACTTCCACCAGTAGTAAGTCCAGTTCAACACGCTCAACATGCTCTTCAGATATCTCTGGCAATATTCCTGTTTCCACACGCGCCATAGCCAACAAATTATCGACCAGATGGGAGAGGCGCACCAGTTCCCCTCGTATCTGTTGCACATCCTGACGAATGCCGCTCTCTAGATCAGGATTCATCAGGAAAACATCTATCTGACCGCGCAGAGCAGTCAAAGGGGTCCGCAACTCGTGAGAAACATCGGCAACAAAGTTCCTTTGTAACGTAAAACTGGCCTCCAAACGCTGCGACATTTGATTAAAGGCCTCTGTTAGCAGTTGCACTTCGCGTATGCGCTGCCTGGCCTCTAAACGGACGCCTAATTCCCCCACACTTAAATTACGCATTTCCGCACTGAGTTGGCTTAAAGGCTGGACTTCCCTCTTGGTCAAAATCAGGTTCATACCATACAGAAGGAGAATCGCGCACGCGCCTCCCACACACAGGACAATAGCAAGCAGAACCTGGACCTGACGTATGCTAGCAAGAGAGCGACCAATTTGGGCAATCGCAATAGTGTGATGCGTAATATCCAGCAAGGGCATCGTCAGCACTCGTACCGCACTACCACTTCTATCATAGTACGTCGTAATCACCTGTTGTCCATGAACAGCGGCCTGAAAATCGCTCTGTTTATAGCGAATGCGGCTCTGCTGCAAATTGGGAGAATACTGCAATGGCCGCCCAGTCTTCACATCGAAGAGCTTAATATAGAGATCATCGGTCGTAAACTCATTCTGCTGCATACTTCGAGCCAGTTGTGTAAAAAGTGCGCTGTCTACCGCATGGCCGTCCAGGAGCCAGATGCGCGTAATGGCTTGTAATTTCTCTCCCTGCGTCATCAGGCGCTTATCCAAACTCGCTTGCAGGTTGTAAGTTACAACACTATAAACGATGCCTCCAAGAATAAGAAAGGTCAAAATAAAAATGAGGACATTCCAGAGTGCTAATCTCACACGTAATGACGGAGGATATTTTCTAGCAGGAAATAGCTTGAGAGGTATCCCTCGCACGCTCATCTTTCTCGCCCTTCTTCCCGCACTTCTTGTTTGAGCATATAGCCAACGCCACGCACGGCGTAGATCAAATCTGGTTTACCGCCCGCATTTAACTTGGAGCGTAGTGTGTTGATGTACACCTTGATGATTTCAAGGCCAGCTTCATTATCGTATCCCCAGATCTGCTCGAAAATCCGTTCCTTTGTCAAAACGTGATTGGCATGCAACACCAAAAGTTCAAGCAGGTCATATTCACGCTTTGTTAGAGCAATCTGCACATCCGCTCGCCAGACATGGCGCAGGTCTGTATCAATCACGAGATCACCTATGGCTATTTTGCCTGAGCGGTGCCGTATTCGTTCAACGCGACGTAGAGCTGCACGAATACGCGCCACCAATTCTTCAAAATCGAATGGCTTGGTAATATAATCATCCGCTCCACTCTCCAGGCCCAGAATTTTATCCGTACGTTCATCTTTCGCTGTGAGCATCAAAATAGGCAAGGCTCCCATGTCGGCAAAACGGAGCGAACGACATACATCAAGACCACTAAAATCAGGCAACAGCACATCAAGCAAAATTAGATCGGGTTTAGCGGCAACGGCTATCGAAAGGGCCTCTTCGCCGGTTGCGGCAGTCAACACAGCAAAACCTTTGTACGTCAATCCACGTTGGAGAAACTGTAAAATTTGTTTTTCATCCTCAACGATTAGTATCTGCTTCTTCATCGGCACCTCTATGCTTTTTATCATGTAAGCACCTCCTGAATAGTATGAAGGAAGCTTTCCACCTCTGATGGTTCGTCGTAGTCCCTTAAAGCCGCGTCCTTGACATGAGGAGAAGAAAAGCGGGTGCTGATAGTGCTCAATATAGCAGGGACATCTTCTAAACCTTTTGTGGCATGGAGCCGATTGTAGAATAACCAGCCATTTTTCTCAGCCAGCCCATAGTCAAGAATAAAAAGATCGGGCTGTACCTCCTGGATCACACTCATGGCCTGTTGCTCATGCGTAACAAGAATGACATGGTATCGCTTCTCTCCCTTGAGCACGCGGAGAAGAAAGGCACCGATTTTTTCATCCTTTACCACCAGTAAGATCACCTTTGGGAAACGAAAGAAACCTTCAGAGAATGCCTTGTGGTAGTATAACATAGAAGCTCCTCGCAATTCGATACCTGTCGAAGAGAAAAGGGCGAATACGTTCTCGTCAGAGAAGCGTCACATGCAGTTATGCATGATGTTGTGCTTCTAGAGTAGAAGCACAACATCGCTACGTTGTTGAGTGTACGCAGCAAAAGTAAAAGAGCGGTAAAGAAAGAAACCAATTTCTCTTCTTGAACGGGAAGCAAATGATTGAAAAGCTGAATAATTTTTATCAACATGACGATGATACCAATAGATATTAATATGCCTGATGTCCCCATGTTGTGACAATCTGGAACAATAGCTATTTATAGCCCAAATTGTGTCATGATGTTACCGCACTCTTCTCATAGCGTTACTACTGATGAGGATGCGGATGAAGAAGGAGCATTTTTGTTTAAGCAAATACATATACATAGGGAAATATTTGTATTATCAGCAGGTCTGTAGGAGGAACCACGAGTGAAAATTCTGGTGGCGGATGACGACCGCGACATGGTAGATTTATTAAGTTATTTTCTTAAAGGGCACGGATATGATGTCGTGCGAGCATTTGATGGCGAACAAGCCGTAAAACGATGGCGTGAGACGTTGCCGGACCTCGTCATCCTTGACGTGCAAATGCCTAAATTAGATGGCTTTGAAGTATGCCGCCAGATGCGCAGCGAAACAAACTCGATGGTTTTGATTCTCACCGCGCATGATCGCGAGGACGATGAGATTCGTGGACTAGAAATGGGTGCTGACGACTATTTGCGCAAACCATTCAGCCCGCGTCAACTCATGGCTCGTATCAAGGCTGTCATGCGCCGTTCTTCCGCCACGCGCAATACAGCAACAGCTTCATCGGTCACCGTTGGTCCGATTACATTAGATGCAATGCGCCACGAGGTCTTGCGCGAAGGCACAAAAGTACGTCTGACACCGACCGAGAGCCGTCTCTTACATCTCCTCATCACACACACGGGGCAGGTCCTCACGACCGACATGATTATTGAGCGCGTGTGGGGCTATGATGACGCGGGCGACTCTGGACTCGTCAAAACACATATTCGTCACTTACGGCAAAAAATCGAGCCTGATCCAAATAATCCACAATTTTTGATGACGGTTCCCGGTGTCGGCTATACCTTCTCCACGCAGGCACCTGTCGAACAATGACCGTTTTCTTTCGGCAATTTTTGCAATACTATGGCGGCATGATGGTCCAGTATCTAACACTATAGTATTGCAAAAAGCTCTGCCTCTCAACCCAAAAGCGAGCTTCTCAACCAATTCGTAACAGCTATTACATCTACATCTTCTCTTTTGCTAGGTATACTTAGTGCATGATGATACATTCCCAGAAATTTCTTTCAAGCCATATCCCAGCGTGCTTTTAAAGGAACTCATGTACGAAAGGAGGGCGGTGTTACACAAAATCAATGGGGTTGTGATATGAAAACACCGCGTTACTCAGATGCATCAAATACGGAGAGAACCCATGCTCTATAGTGAGCAATCCACTTCACTCTGCGATTGCCTGCTATTGACACAAGAAGAGGTAGAGCCAGATACCGGTCAGCATGTTCCCATCCCTCAGCAACTCTATACGCAGTTATACGCTCGTCTACAATCATACATAACGGAAACCACACCGTTTAGCATGTTACTTTTGCATGCCTCTCAACGCGCCTACCCATCCCTGACATCCTATAAGGAACAAGAGAGACGCCAGCATAGTATGCCGGGCTTCCTTGAGCAGCTACTTGTAAATGTGCGGCGCGTTATTCGTACAGATGATGAAATCCTGGCACAGCAGGATATTGCAGCCGCCATTCTCTTCCCAGCCGTCGATCAGCATAGCCTTGTCAGCATTCTTGAACGGATCTATCAAAGTGTGAGCCTGCTTCAAGCGGAAACCGTTGTTCCACCGCTCCGCAACGACACCCTCGTACAGTTTGGCATGGGAACAGCGACAACGCCAGAGACAACCGTCGAGCAGATTATACACGCGGCAAGTAGAGAGGCGCGCACTTTCGTTTTACGGCCCGTGTTACCGCACACGCTTCTACATGCATATACGAGACAACCCTTGCCCTCTGATTTAGAAAACGATAATATCGCTGCCCCACGCCCATCATCGCGCGTCCCATTTATGCACCTGCCTCCCAAGCTCTCTGCACGACTGAGACATGTTATTTCATATCGCATTGCGCAAGAACTACGTTGCGCCCCTGTCGGTCGCAATAATCATTGCTTGACAGTCGCAATGGCAACACCAGACAACAGCAGTCAGATTCATTACCTGGCCTCTATCACTGGCATGACCATCTTTCCCGTCTCATGTTCCGAGGATGAACTTGATCTATTACTGAGTCAGGAATGGTAATAGCACTGGCTCAAAGATACATGGTGATGAATATCGTAACAACAGATGACAGAACTTAACCAGATCACAACTGTTCCTTAACAGGAAAGCACCTCACCATAGGTTACTATAACATGCAATGAGACATTTATTTGTAT
Source organism: Ktedonobacterales bacterium (assembly GCA_027451525.1). GTDB lineage: Bacteria > Chloroflexota > Ktedonobacteria > Ktedonobacterales > Ktedonobacteraceae > DTNP01. Next base: position 53,737 of record DAIDJF010000005.1, on the reverse strand, counting down.
CTACCGATACATACTCAGCAACTATCATAGTCGTTTCTTTAGCCTTTATCACATACTATTTCTAAGGAGAAAACTCATGGTTGTGCAAATGATTCAAGACGATACCCTGCTGACATTCAAAGAAGCAATGTCCTATCTGCGCGTCAGCCGCTCGACTCTCTATCGTCTGATGTGGTCAGGCCAGCTCACAGGACATAAAGTTGGTAGCACATGGCGGTTTTATCGCGACGATTTGCGTGCCTGTGTAGACCGCGAGTCCACACAGCTCGCACTGCGCGCCGAGGCAGTTCTCAATTAATGTGCTCTCCCTATCAATATATAGATATATCTTGATGTCTCTGCATGCCAGAAAAACCGCCAAACGTTCTTCATAGAGAGCAATAGCATAACTACTTTGCACTAAGATTTGTAAAGAGGACAGGTTGCACCTGGGATATCTCAGGTGCGGCCTGTCCTCTTTGCATACATGCCCGCACTATATCTTCGTGAAGTCAATAATTTTCCACTGGCCCCGCACTTTTTGCAACGTCAATGTCACCGTGTACGCAGTGTGCGTGCGACTAACGGTAATGGGCAATGTGAAGGATGAAAGATCAGGGAGCGAGGTAGCACTGTAATTATAGTTAGGAACGCCCGGCGTGTAGTCGGTAATTGGCCCATCCTGGCTGTCGATCTGTTGGGCATGCTGGATAAACTGCGCTTGTGTTAACCCTCGAATAGAACCTTGTGGGTTCAGATCGGCATAAGCCGCACTATAGTTTTTTGCTTCGATGGCTCCATAGTAACTATTGGCAACGTTAACCGAGCCAGTAACCTGCTGATACGCGATACCAAACACTTGAAATGAGAGCCAGCCACAGGCTCCTAAGCCAAATAAAATGATTACGCTTGTCACCCAAACAAAAATGCGTAGCCAGCGCGGCATTTTTTGAGGCGCCCTGGACTGCGCAGGTACTGGCGGTGAGCCAGGAGTATACCGCCCCATAGGAACAGCCGGCGGAAGCTGATTTCGTACAGAAGCGGGTGCTATTGGCGCACCCGGTAAATAGTGCGGCTCTGGTCGCTCAGGCAGAGTTTTAAAGAAGTCAGGTGGAGGCGGATAGATTTTCCCTAAGCGCACATCTTCAAGAGCGCGTAGAGCAGAAGCTTGCGGCACAAGAGTGTGAGTTACAGGAACACTAAGAGAGCCTTTCTGCTGCTCACGCTCTTCTGGTTGCTCGAAAGGTTGTACATTCATCATTGATACGGTTATCCCACTATATAAAGCAAAAGCGGCTTACGCTTGTTGATGGAGCTTATTCCATTCGATCTGTTGTTGCATTTCCTCAAACTCGCGCTCAAACTCCTGCGCAATACAAATATCTACTTCTTCTCTCGATTTTGTCGTAGTGCGTAGATACTCAAGCATACGTGCGCGATAGCGTTGGGAAACGACCTGCCGCTGTACATTCAAATCTGGCATTGGGCGGAGTTGCAGACATGAGAGCGGATAAAAATCCTCCTCACGTAACGCGAGGGCAAGCAAACGGGCATATTCTTGAACCGCCTCACAAGCAATTGCGTCACGCGAAAAGCCCATATTCACACTAGAGAAGATCAGAATACCCGCCATCTTGCCGAAACGTAGCACTGGCACAGCACACGCGCTACGCTCGAAGTGATCAATTGCCACTTGCAGACGCATTTCGGCATCAATGTCATCCCACGTAAGCAAATAATTGCTGATCGCAGCATTCCCAGCGAGCGTGTTACTGCCCAAGAAGATTTTATCCTCCTGCACAAGAGGCCACGGTGGAGAGCCGCGCACAACAGATTCGCGTAACGAATGGATGTAACCATCTTGCTGTGGGGGCATAAGCTGGGCATAGGTAATCGCCAGCCCTTCATTTTCAAAATTGAGATGCAATTGGGCATATTCAAAGACGGCATTGATGATCTGCCAATAGCGTGTTTCGCGGTCCTCGACAAGGGCACATAATTCCAGAACCTGGCAGTACAGTTCCTTGCCCACCCCTCGTTGCGGTTGCTCTTCCTCTATTGATAACACACCAGGGAATGTCTGCTGAATAGCTGAAATAAGCTCTGTACGCTGTTCGCTAAAAACATCTAGCAAGGAGAATAATAACTTTTCTTGCGGCTTCGTCCCACTCTGCCAGCGCGATATTGTAATTTCTGAAACTTTTAATTCTTTTGCAAGAGCAGCAATTTTAATTTGATCGCCTTGTAGATAGGTGTGTAAAAAGTTGCTGAAAGGAGAAAAACTGGTGTTAGTACTTGCAGATTGAGAAATATTGACTTGCACGCTTTCATGCGTGGGCAACGGAGCAGCGGAAGAGCTTTGCTCCGCAGTCATTGGTATCACACTATCGCGTGTTACGGCTTGTGGATGTACATATTTCTTCGGCTTCCGTCCCATACCACAACGTGTTCCTTTCTTCGCGTTCACCAAACAAATAAGAACAATAATATATTGATATACCATCTCAGTGTCAAGTGTATCACAAACGTCGGGCTTTTGAAAGGGCGCGCAGACAAGTTTTTTGATTCTTTATAAAAATTTTATATGTTATAAAAAGGTAAGCAATTACTGTAGAGGCCCATTGACATAATGGAGCCAAAGGCAAGAAACAGCCTATCAAGCGCAACGGTGCATCGCGGAGAGAGACAAAAATATGAAAAGTAAAGAACTTTGTTTTTCATCACTACAAACACAACATATTTCTATCAAAAAGTACCAACAATGTACACACATATTGATTTTATGAGCATACACATGTAATATTCATTTGTCACGAATTATTAAACAGAGGCAGTAAAATATAGCACTGCCTCTGGTAATTTTTTAGAAGGATAAGGGCATACATATGGCAGTGAATAGTGCAGTACATAGTAATGAGTGTGGTCTACCACTTAACGCAATTGAGTGGTTAGAGACCCATCATAACAGTAAAGCGGTGGAACGCGAACAGATGATTCGCGATCTTGACTTACCAAAAGGGTGTATGGTCGTCGATGCAGGCTGTGGCCCTGGCCTCTGGACGCCGCTTCTGGCACGCGCAATTGGTCCCTATGGACGCATTCTCGGTGTAGATGTCTCTCCCGAAGCACTGGTAACCGCGCAACAGAGAAGTAAAAATAAATGGTATCATCATCAGGTGCAATATAAGCAAGGTATTTTAGAACAACTTCCGTTAGGACGAGGGAAAGCAGATATTATTTTTAGTGCAAATGTAAGCCAATATCTCACTGATCCAGTCGGCACCTTTGCAGCAATGGGTCCCTACCTTATGCAAGGGGGACGCATTATCATTAAGGATATAGATTTCGGCACAATGCGCTTTTCTAACATCGACCCGGCACTTCAAGCGCGTGTATTTCAGGCCCGCGAGCGGTGGGAGCGCGAGCGCGTAGAGCGGGGATATAGCTTTGAGGATAGTTGGATTGGTTCCAAACTCGCCACTTATCTCCGGCAGGCAGGCTACGAACAGGTACAAGAAACAACCTACAAGATTATACGCCGCCATCCACTCCCCTATGATTTTCGACAATATTTACAGGGCATTGCCGAATGGTTTGTCTGCGAGGGCGCACCATATTTAAGCGGAGAGGATGTGCGCCAATGGTTGAGCTGCTTCCTTGATGAAACACATATGGTGCTCGACCAGGAAACATTTATCAGTGAGGAGACTGAATTTGTCGTGACAGGTGTCTGGAGTGCGCCCCCGACATCAAACAACTATTGGTTTACGGCATATGAGCAACTGCCAAAATATACAGAACCGCTAAGTCTGACATCTTGCCATTAGATATCATACATATCCCTATGTAATGTTCTCCTTTTAAAAGAGGCAGTGGCAACCAATAACTGGTTGCCACTGCCTCTTTTAAATAATTATCAGCACTCATTAAGAGCTTTTAATACCTGTTGGATAAAAATATTAACAATTATTGAGTTGCTCAGCAATCATCGCGATAGCAACATCACCCACGAGTGATTGCAACTGCGTATGTAACTGTCCCATATTCTCCATACGCGCCGTGATAAAAGCATGTTGTGAGCTACCGCAGGAGAGGCCTGATAACCCCCGCTGTGCAGCTTCGTATTCCGCACTAATCTGAGCTAACAAACGTGCAACTTCACTACGTTGCTCTTGCGCACCTAACATTGTTGTATTCCTTTCTATTCAGGATATATGTATGATGAGGGCGATATAATCATACCATAAGCTGTTATTTTTGTAAGAACAATGTTTAGCGTTTGTTTATACAAACGTTATCTTGTTCAATCCTAGTATGCACGAAAACATAGTGATTTGTCTAGTGGCAAAACATTTTTTTAACATGTATCGCTACTTTTCATAACATTTTTACAACATGTTCACGCTATAAAACATTTTGCCATCCCTTATAGCACTGCACCACAGGCTTATTTGTAACAAGCGACTGGGCACATAAAGATTTCAAGGCCCGTATTAAAAAACATATTTGTTGAGCTGCAACTTTCTTACTATTCACAGTACTTTTAGCAGCTATCGCTTGCATAAGATCTAGCACTGCCATAGATAAGAAGATGAAAGCATATCTTCTCAAGATTACATAGAGAGCATCTATCCTTGCTAGATGTGACACGGACCATCACACACATCCGTTACAAATAAGCCAGGAAGCAAACCACTTTTCCTATAAGAAGAAAGACTCATTTACACTCGCTCTATCAAATATTGTACTGAGTAGTGCAAAAACCTGGGCTGAAAACCTACCTTTTTGGCTTTTTTTATGGTATACTTGCTTCCAACGTTAGGTTGTTGGTTATTCAACGATCTTGAGACGTTAAGAGGTCTCGTTGTCTCCCACCTGTTGATGCAGGCGCAACGTAGACACCAAGCGATAGCGTTCTTCTCTCTAGATGAGGAAGAGATGATGGGAGAGATACAGTGTGCGCCAGTATGGCTTGCACCTTTGTCTCATGCTGTCATAAAAGCGAAAAGGAGTAGATTAAAATGGCACGTGTCCAATTTGAGCACATCTACAAGCGTTTCGGCAAAGTAGAAGTCGTTCATGATGTCAGCATCGACATCAAAGACCAGGAGTTCCTGGTGCTCGTAGGGCCATCGGGCTGCGGTAAAAGCACCTGCCTGCGTATGGTGGCAGGTCTGGAAGAGCCAAGCGAGGGTGAGATTTTCATTGGCGACCGTCTGGTAAATGGTGTCGACCCCAAAGACCGCGATATCGCCATGGTTTTCCAGAACTACGCACTCTATCCCCACATGACCGTCTTCGACAACATGGCTTTTGGTCTAAAGTTGCGCCACTTCCCTAAGACCGAGATCAAGAAGCGCGTCGAAGAGGCAGCCGATATTCTCGGTTTGCAGCAACTCCTCAAACGTAAGCCCAAAGAACTCTCTGGCGGTCAGCGTCAACGTGTCGCACTCGGACGCGCGATTGTGCGTGAGGCCCAGGTCTTCTTGATGGACGAACCACTCTCAAACCTGGATGCGAAACTACGCGTTGAGACGCGCGCCAATATCATTCGTCTGCATCAGCGCATCAAAACCACAGTGGTCTACGTGACGCACGACCAGGTTGAGGCAATGACCATGGGTGATCGTATCGCTGTTCTCAACGGTGGTATCATCCAGCAACTCGGCACACCACAAGAACTATATGACCATCCCTCCAACCTTTTTGTCGCAGGTTTCATTGGTTCGCCCTCGATGAACTTCTTCCCTGGCGCGAAGGTTGCCAACGCAGATAACGCTACCAAGATCGTCCTTGAAGGAATTGGACAGATCAGCGTCCCGCCACTGTATGCCGAACGCGCTCAGGCCGCTGCTGGTCGCAACCTGACCTTCGGTATTCGCCCCTCGCATCTAGAAGATGCCGCACTGGTGGGCACAGATGGCGTGGAGCAGTCCTCCATCGAAGGGACAGTGGATGTCGTTGAGAACCTGGGCAACGAATTACAGGTTTATCTCACCGCAGGTGGCAAGAGTGTGATCGCAACGTTGGACCCGCGCTCACGAATCAGCGCGGGCAATAAGGTTCGCCTCTTTGTCGATAGCAACCAGATTCATCTCTTTGACACAGATACAACGGAGTCCATCTTCTAGATAATCCGTTTTCCTGACACACCATTTTGAGCAAGAAGAGAAAACAGAGAAATGTGCAGACATTTCTCTGTTTTCCAGTAAGAGAAGCAATCAATGCTCCCCTTGACGTTAGACCCACAATCCCCTAAAATCAAAGAACGAGTGAGAGTTGACATGCTTCTGTGATATACGGGGTTGGGAGCCTATTGCTCAGGAGGTACACTATGGCGTCATCACAACTTCGGGACGAATGGCTTAGCCTGCGCGAGGCTGCCGATATGTTGGGTATCCATCCAGCGACCGTGCGTCTATGGGCAGATCGCAATGAGATTCCTTCACGCCGCACGAGTGGAGGTCACCGCCGCTTCAGACGCGCTGATGTCGAGGCACGCCTGCGCCAAGAAGAAGAGACCAAACCCAATGCGGCTGCCCAGATGCTGGTGCAGAATATCTTAGGCCGCATTCGCTTTGCCTTTACAGATGGAACACTGAGTACCTTTCCCTGGTATCAACACTTCAACGAGACTGCCCTTGACGCTTATCGTAGCCTGGGCAGGCGCGTGTTAGAACTCTTGCTGCGCGCTATCACCGACGGCACGCATAAAGAAGAATTACGGCATGAGGCCATGCGTTTGGGGACTGAGTACGGCTCTATTACATTTAATGCCCACGTACCTGTTGCCGATGCAGTACGCGCCTTCCTCTATTTCCGCACCTTAATTGATGAGAGCGTGCTGCAAATGGCCGAGGTGCGTAGCAGTAGCAGTCGTGACCACCACCAAGATATCCCCTGGCTTGAAAGCCTCTACCAGATTCAGACGATTACGAACGAGATCCTGCCAGCCCTCATTGAAGCAGCCCAAAAATCAGACGCCAAATGACCGACTCCAATGGTCAAGCTTTCGTGGTATGATAACTGCGTATGATAGCTCAACACTGCAGTTGCTATCTTTTGCCCACTTTGGAAGGAGATTGTATGACCACATCCAAAAGTCCACACATGACCGACTACGAGGCAGAATACCGCAATTTCCATCTGGAGGTTCCCACGGAATTCAACTTCGCTATTGACGTGATTGGCAAATGGGCCAATGATCCCAATAAGGTTGCCATGTTTTGGCTCGGTCAACATGGCGAGGAGCGCAGCCTCACCTATGCTCACTTTGCAGAGCAATCCAGTCGCGCCGCCAACGCCTTTGCCCAATTAGGGATTCAAAAAGGTGATCGCGTCATGGTCATGCTGCCACGCATCCCAGAATGGTGGGAAACCGTGCTGGGACTGGTGAAATTGGGAGCCGTGCCTATCCCTTGCACAACGCTACTCACTGCCAAAGATATTCAGTTACGCGCTGAAGTCGCAGAGGTCTTGGGCTTTATCACTGACGATGAAGGGGCCAAAAAATTTGATCAGGTGCGAAAAGATTGTCCCAGCATCAAATATGCCATCCTCGTCGAGACACATGCCACTGACAAAAAAGCGGGCTGGACCGACTATCATCAGATCGCTGAGCAGGCCTCACCGATCTATACAGGCCCCAAAACCAAAAGCGATGACCCTTGCTTGGTCTATTTCACCTCTGGCACGGTCGGCTATCCCAAGATGGTGCTACACACTCACGCCAGCTATCCGATAGGACACACCATCACGGGCAAATACTGGCTTGATCTGCACGAAGATGATCTGCACTGGAACCTGAGCGAAATGGGCTGGGCCAAAGCGGCATGGTCTAATCTCTTTGGACCCTGGATTATGGGAGCCGCGATGTTCATTCAGGATGCACGCGGCAAATTTAATGCCTTCGAGACGCTGGAACTGCTCAACAAGTATCCTATTTCGACATTATGTGCCCCTCCAACGGTCTATCGTATGCTGGTACTGGACGAGCCAATTGCCTATCTAAAAGCACACCCGCCAAAGGCACTGCGGCACTGTGTAGGAGCGGGTGAACCGCTCAACCCTGAAGTGATTAAAATCTGGCAAGATGTTACGGGAATGACGATTCGCGATGGCTATGGTCAGACCGAAACAGTGCTGATCTGCGCCAACTTCCCGCCACTGCCAGTTAAACCCGGCTCAATGGGCAAACCTTCACCAGGCTTCCACCTGAGCGTTATCGACCACGATGGCTCAGAACTACCACCTAATAAGGAAGGCGATATCGCCATTCGCATTAAGCCCGAACGTCCAACATGGATGTTTAAGGAGTACTGGCGCAACCCAGAGGCCAGTCAGGCCTGCATTCGCGGTGATTGGTATATCACAGGTGACCGCGCCTATAAGGACGAGGATGGCTACTTCTGGTTTGTCGGACGCGCCGATGATGTAATTATCAGCGCGAGCTATCGCATCGGACCATTCGAGGTGGAGAGTGCGCTGAAAGAGCATCCCGCCGTTGCCGAGTCCGCTGTGGTTGCCAGCCCCGACGAGATGCGCAGCGAGATCGTCAAAGCCTACATCATTCTCGCCCCAGGCTACACAGCATCACCAGCACTGGTAAGCGAGCTTCAAGAACATGTCAAGCGCGTGACCGCCCCTTACAAGTATCCGCGCGAGATAGAGTTCGTGGAAAGCCTGCCCAAGACCATCTCCGGCAAAATCCGCCGTGTCGAACTGCGCGAGATGGAGCGCAAAAAGAAACTCGGAAAATAACTGACAGAGACAGGCACAGAGAGATAAAACGTCATGCATCTGTAGTCATGACGTTTTATCTCTCTGTGCTAGTTGCTTGTTACCAACGGTCGTAAATATGTTCAAGTGATTGTAACGCAACAGGTGCGTCATAGCGTTCCTGCACACAGCGCAGTGCGTTACGGGCGAGCAACGCCGCAAGCTCTGGTGCAAGTAATAGCCGCTCGCAGGCTGTTACCAACGCTTCAGGTGTATCCGCGATGAGCAGATGCTCCTCATGGCGTACAGCCAGTCCCTCGCACCCAATACTGGTTGAGATAACAGGCACCCCCATAGCCATAGCTTCTAAAATTTTCACACGCACACCACCGCCTGACAACAGTGGTACAACAAGGGCCGTCGCACTCGTCCAGAACGGGTTGGCATCAGCGACATACCCGTGAACGTGTACTCCTGGCATACCATCCGCAAGTTGTTGCAGCAAGCGTGGAGGGCGTGCTCCAACGATATCATAGGTCACATCGGGCCGTGTGTTGCGCAAAAGATGATAGCCTGATTGTAGCCACCACACAACGCCCTCGCTATTAGGCGGCCAGAACATTGTGCCTATCGTGAACAGACGCGCGGGTTGTGGGGCGCGTGCGGCACGAATAGACGCAAAATGCGCCACATCTACGGTAATCGGCACAACCTCAATCATGGCCTGCTCTCCTGCAACCTCACGCAACGCACGCTTATCCTGCTCACTCACAGCCAATACGACCTGCGCGCGCCGGCAGGCGTCACCCTCAAAACGGCGCATCAACGCTACCTCGCGCCCAAGCAGCAGGCGTGCCAATGGATTTTTGCTGCCCTCACGTAGACGTTCGACGACTTGCCAGACGGCATTATGTTCATCAAGCACAACGCGCCCTGACCAATCGGGCGGCACAAAACGCATCATATTTAATTGATCAACGTGAATAAGCTCAATCCGCTCTTCCTGTATCAGTTGACGCACCGCACTCCGCATGGCAGCACGCTCATCACGCCGCAAAAGGAAGGAGTCACCAGTCAGCAGACTTTCCAGCAGAAATTTCGCATCGCTCAGACGTGACCGCTGAATGGGCACAGTGACCATCCGCTGGCAGAGATCGCGCAATTGCCCTGCCTCACGCGCCTCTTGCTCACTACGCACAAATGTGCAATAGATGATCTCGTGCTGTTTTGCCAGATGGCGCACCACTTGTAATGTTTTTATTTTCGGTCCCGCGTCTGCTGGATAGATCACGACTTGCGTCAAAACCAGTATTCGCATATCCTGCCATTTTTCAGCAACATACGGCATCACCAGCGATTTCCTGATTGGCACCTTCATAACTAGGAAGACCCAGCATACACCACTACATAGCAGGGGATAAGCTAGAGGCACGACCAGATCAGCCAGAAATAATGTCGCAATTGCATACGTTTCCCACCCTTAATACGCGCCATAACCATGTAACACGGCAGCGGGAGTTTTTAATAAAATCATCATATCCATCCAAAAGGTGCATTCCACTACATATGTACAATCAAGAATAACGCGCTGTTCATAATCCGTAGTTGAGCGTCCGCTAATCTGCCAGAGGCCAGTCAGGCCCGGCTTCACCTTTTGGCGAAAATCTATCAGTTCACCGAAAATAGGTATTTCAGAATATTGGATTGGGCGTGGCCCCACCAGACTGATATCGCCGCGTAACACATTGAACATCTGGGGCAGTTCATCCAGGCTGGTACGACGCAGAAAAGCTCCAATGCGTGTGATACGCGGATCATGGACGAGTTTGCCAGTTTGCTGCCAGGATGCATGCAACTCAGGATGGCGGGCAAAGTAGGCATCGGCATCAGCAACCATAGTACGAATTTTATAGAGCGTAAAAGGTTTACAATCTTTTCCAACGCGCACCTGTTTATAGAAAAGCGGCCCACGGTCTTCTCGCAAAACCAGGAATGCGATCACAGGGAGTAACAAGCCCAGAACAGCCAAACCAACCATAGCACCACAAATATCAATAGCCCGCTTCGCGGCTCGATACCGCCAGGAATGCTCGTGGGCCACTAAAGGGAGATCATAAGCATGGTAAATAGCCGTATCGGGCATAGCATACTTTCCCAATGCTACCAGCTCACCAACAGCAGTTTGTGACACTTCAAAGAACTTTAAGCCGTTCATGTTATAGTCCTTTCTTTGGCACTACAGGCGGCAAAGCCGCACGATTTGCTGTTTGTTGCATTCCTTTGCTAGGCTGTTCCAACGCATCAGCACACACCGCTAGAGCAGTCTTATCTGAGGCATGAAGCGCACGAGTGTAGACGCCTGTCAGACGATCAATAATCTGTTGCCAATCATGGTATGTTCGGATATATGCCACTCCCTGTTCAGAAAGTGATTGCCAGAGATCGCGATCATCCAAAAGGCGTAGCACCGCTGCCGCGAACTGCTGCGGTTGGTCAGCAATCAAAAGATGCTGACCAGCCACCGCTTGTAGACCAGCCGCAGCACTGGGACTTGCTACCACTGGCGTGCCCAAAGCCATCGCCTCAAGTACTTTATTCTGAATACCGACGGCATAAGGCAATGGTGAAATCGCAACCTGGGCTTGTGCGATATATGGACGCAAATCGGGTACGTACCCTGTCACGCGAATACGTTGATCGCGAGCCAATCGCTCAATTGATGGGGAAGGCGCACTTCCAGCGATTACCAGAGACACATCGGGCCTCTGCGCCCAAATCAACGGCAAGATATGCTGCACGAAATGCTGCACTCCCGCCACATTCGCGTGAAAACTCATCTTACCGGAAAAGACGAGTGTGGTGAGCTGTCGCTGTCCTGTGTAGGGCTGAAAATAGTCTATGTCGATACCGTGTGGTAATACGTTAATATGGGCAAGAGGCCGTTCTGCTGAGTGCTCATCCTTCTCATGAGCTAATGCCAGCAGTTCCTGGCGATCTCGTTCAGAGGTTACCAATACCTCGCGAAAACGCTGAAGTTGCAGACGCTCATATGCGCGTGTTCTCTGGGCTTCCCCTCTACCAATAAAACGTAGCATCGGAGTTGCGCCAAAACGAGCTCCACGCTCATAGAGTTGGCTAATACAATCAACAGCATCCCATACAATCGGCTCCGCGATATCCGGCACTGCCCCCAATGCACGAATAAACTCGACATGGACAAGATCAAACTGTTCATTCCATAATCGTGTCTCAATTGCTGCTCGTAGCGCAGGCGAAGCGTCAAAGGCAACTTGTAGCGGTAACTGGCTCCCCCACGCTTTTAGAGCTCGTAGAACCTTCCAGAGACGCTTATCTTCGATAGCCGTAATTGCGACGCCTTCTTGTCGAAGCTGCTCCACATCATCTCTCTCACGCCGCGTAGAGCATAACGCTATTACGCTTACTTCATGCCACTTCATCAGCTGCTTGATAAAACCATAAGAGCGAATTCTAATCGGCGAAGATGGATATGGAGCCACAAATAATATTTTCATGATTTTTCCACCCTCCCTTATATTCAATTTTCATTACTGTATCACAATATGAATTTTGATACAAGCACTTTTAGGGTTGTGATGCAGTTAAGATTGCTATATTTATGTTATGAAAACCACCAAAAATATTATATAAAAGATGAATATTTCTACATAATACAGCATCAAGAACACGCTCATTCTTGGGAAGCATAACAAAGAGGTGGGCATCCGCGTAGATACCCACCTCTTCTTTGCACCTACTACGCGACGGGTGCGCTCATTGTCTCCTTCACGACTGCTGCCAACGCTTTGATGAAGAGTGGCGCGGTGTTAAGCGACTCGATACGCGCAAACTGAATACCATGCTCCTCTGCTTGCTCACGCGCCCCCACCTCAATATCGTAGAGGATCTCTAGATGGTCAGCGAGGAACTGCACGGGAGCGATCAGCACATGCGTCTGGCCCTGCTCTTTGAGTTCTGGCATCACATCGGCAAAGTCGGGCTTGAGCCATTCTTCCGGTGTGTGACCCGCACTCTGATAGCAGAACATCCAGCGGTCAGCGGGCAGGTTGAGCATACGTGCAATCGCGGTGGCCGTCTCTTTAAGATTGTTGATATAGTTCGGCTCATTCTCAATCACGCGCTTGGGCATACTGTGGGCCGTTAGCAGCACTGGAATGCGCGCGCGCACATCGGGCGGGAACATATCCAGTGCCTCTTGCACGCGCTGTGCCAGAGCTTGCAGGAAATACGGCTGCATATGCCAGTCTTGCGAGATGCTCAACGTCAGGTCATTGCGTCCCAAACCCTGAATGGCCTGTGTTAGCGTATCAACGTAGCCTTTCATAATAATGGGCGAATACTGCGGCGACATAATGATGCCAACGACATGATCGGCCCCCTCAGCGGTTTCACGCGCCACGTCCTGAACGAAAGGCGGGGCAAAACGCATACCCGCGAAGACGCGGTAGGTTGTGCCATCGCTGCTTGTGCTATTCAATTCCTCTTCCAGAGCGGCCGCCTGTTCGCGCGTGATATGCAGCAGGGGAGAGCCGCCAATCAGATGATAGCGGCGGCGAAATTCGGCGATGACCTCTGGACTGGCCTCACGTCCACCATAGACGTGGCGCAGATAGACAGGAATATCGTCAAGCGTGGCAGGCGAACCGTAGGTCATCAGCATCACGCCAACATGCTTGTTTGCCATAGATGGTTATCCTCTCACGTGTTTATGCAATATGAGGACGCGATAGATCGGTCCTTTATGACTATGAGCGTTGTGACGCTGCATGAACAGCATCAACGAGGCGGCGCAACAGGTCGGGATTGGTCGGGGCCAGTACGCCATGTCCCAGATTGAAAATGTGACCAGGACGATTATCGGCGCGGCGCAACACATCGTGCATGCCGCGTTCAATTGTGGGCCAGTCGGTCAGCAAAAGCGTTGGGTCAAGATTGCCCTGGATGCCATGCTCGTAGCCAATCCGCTTCCAGGCATCGTCGAGGTCCACACGCCAATCAACGCTGATGATATCGCCACCCGCCTCAGTCATTGTCTCTAAGAGAGACGCCGTTCCCGTACCAAAGTGGATAGAGGGAACGCCAGTAGCTTTAACAGCATCGAAAATGCGTTTTGAATAGGGGAGAACATACTGACGGTAGACACTGGGGCTGAGCGCACCGACCCAACTATCGAACAGTTGCACGACATCCGCTCCCGCCTCAATCTGAGCAACCAGATAATTCGCGATCATGTTGGTTAATTTATCCATCAGAGCATGCCACATCGCGGGTTGCCCATACATCATCGCCTTTGCCAGCGCATAATCACGTGAAGGCCGTCCCTCGATCATATAGCAGGCCAGCGTAAAAGGTGAGCCAGAGAAACCGATCAAAGCCTGGTTGCCTGCAAGCTGCTGTTTGACCAGTTTGAGCGCGTCCATGACGTAGGGAACGGTCTCATAGGCATCGGCGACGCGCAGAGCATCAATATCTTGCATCGTACGAATGGGGTGGTGAATGATGGGGCCGACCTCGGGCTGAAGTTCCAAAGAGACGCCCATGCCCTCAACGGGCAGCATGATATCGGCATAGAGGACCGCGCCATCCACGCCAAATTTCTCGACAGGCATCATAGTAATCATAGCGCAGAGGTCAGGCGTCTTCGCCATTGTCAGAATATCATATTTTTTGCGCAAATCGCGATACTCGGCGAGACAACGGCCCGCCTGCCGCATAAACCAGATAGGAGTTGCATCAGGCTGGCGCATTGCGCAGGCATCCATAAAACGCGCCGCTCCTGTATGTGGAAGAACAGAGGTCATTGTATCTTGCTGCATGTGTTTTCCTTTGAGCATAAGGTAATAATCTGTATGCACAATAGCATTTTACAGTCCCTCATATCATAGCGTGCTTCTCGTATTCTGGCAACAGGAAATCTATAGAAATCTGCATGTGCGCAGATTTCTTTATAGATTTTGTGATATTGAGACAGGCAATATAAGCTCCATGTCGCCGTTAATCAGCTTTGTGTTGTTTATGCGGCGCGCCACCCAGACGTGGGCCACGCAGCTTACCCACGTTGGACTCAACGTTTTTCAAGAAGTGTCCAACGTTCCCATTGTGCCCATTGGTAATGCCTTCCTGTATGGGATGTTTCACAACAGGCATTAGTATGCTACTCCTTGCTCCATTCCGACCATGCACAGGACCCGCAACGTTTTCAAAGGAAGGAATGCTGATCGTGATATGGGTCAATGGCAATGAACTATCCTCGCTATCAGATGACGGCAACGCATGCACAACAGGGCTTTTGATTGGTTTGATGGGGTTCTGTCCTGCTAATTGCGTTATCACATGTCCATCGTTGGGATATCCCGTAGTCTGCGTTGGCGCGGGTGGCAATGATGGTGTATGCACTGTACGAGAAGAGGTGGCAGCAGGTACATCGCCTTTTAACAGGCTATTTGCCGCCACATTGACCAAAGATGCGGGCGCGTGCAGCATACCCATCTCTGCCCGATAGACGGCAGCACCAAATAAGGTGGGAACCACACAGAACATCAGCACTGCCGCCATCGTTGCCGCGACAAGACGCGGCGAGAGTTGTGTCCGCCGTTTCTTGCGATTGGAAGCAGTTGTTATCCTCAGCGGTTGCGTACAGCTACCCGTAATAACCTCGCGTCTCGTTTGCGCATGTGTCGCAAGCAGTGGATAAACCTGGACGGAACGCGGCATGATGGCTTGACGATAGGCATCCGCAAACTCGGCAGCACTTTGAAACCGACTGTAAGGATCTTTCGCCAGGGCACGCAATACTACACGCTCCACAGGGCGCGACACCGCTGGATTGAGCACGGAAGGCGGCGTAGGAAGTTCACGAATATGTTTCCAACACACGCCCATTGGCGTCTGACTTTTAAAGGGTACGGAACCGGTCAGCATCTGGTAGAGAACCACCCCTAAAGCGTAGATATCGCTCTGTTTAATGGCAATATTCTCCGCCAGTTCAGGCGCCATATACTCTGGCGTGCCAATCAGCATACCTGTCTGTGTAATGCTACTCTCACAGGTCATGCGTTTGACCAGACCAAAGTCTGAAAGGTAGACATGCTCGCCGTCGCGCAAAAGCATGTTAGACGGCTTGATATCGCGATGCAGCAGATCACGATCATGGGCAAATTGCAGGGCCGAGGCAACCTGCATCAAAAACATGCCCGCCACTTTTTGCGGCAAGGCCCCTCGCGCGAGCCGATCTCTCAATGTGCCATGCGCGATATACGGCATGACCATATAATACCAGGGGCCATACACCCCATAGTCGAATGCGGGCAATATATGATCGTGTTCGAGGCTTGCCATAACCTCAACTTCACGGCGAAAACGCTCGTAGAACTCGTGTTGGTCTTGGTGCACCAACTTCATTGCGACCTGATGCGTCATGCCCAGATGCTTAGCCAGATAAATCTCAGACATGCCTCCACGCGCAATATGAGAGCATAGCACATACTCTGCGATTTGGTTTCCTTCCAATGATGGTCTCATCTTTTCCCCTCATGCACTGTTATAAACCATACATACAGTACACGCTTCCCTCGCATTTTTGGTGTCAGCACGTCACAGCAATATATGCGCCATAGAGAAGGCGAAATTGCAGGTATCTATTCAAGGTACATAGACGTGTAGAGAGAGGCAATGACACCATGACCTGGCACGGCTGCTATATTATTAGTCAGGAGTACACATCATGAACATGGTTAATACAACTTCCCAAATCGAGCACCGCTACTGGTGGGTGGTTGTGCTACGCGGAATCTTTACGCTCATCTTCGGTCTAATTGTGCTGTTTGCTCCCGTGATTGCCTTGCTCTTTCTCATCTACCTTTTCGCGGCTTACGCGGTGTTAGAGGGCATAATGGCGATTGTTTTGAGTATTGAAGAACACAAGTACCTGAAACGGTGGTGGGTGATTGCGCTAGAAGGCGTCGTAGGCATTGTGGTCGGCATTATCGCCTTTGCCCAACCGGGCCTCACAGCGCTCGCATTACTCTACCTGGTTGCCATATGGGCCATCATCACAGGGGTTTTAGAGATTGGGGCCGCGATTATGCACAGCGCATCCACGACCGAAAGCTGGCTCTTAGGGGTTGCGGGCGTGCTCTCGATTGCCTTTGGCATCATTCTCTTCGCAGCCCATCCCTTACACGGTATTCTGGCCCTGCTCTGGCTCTTTGGCATCTACACGATCATATTCGGCGTCGTCTTGATAATGCATGGTTTCCAACTTAAAAGCCCAAATTCGCGTTCCGTGATGGTTTGACAGAGCTAGCGTGCGCGCTGAAAAATGAAACATTTTTTCCTCTTGTCAAATCGCAAACAGGTATGCTATACTAACGATGAGCAGGTAAGATGCTACAGATGTTCGACATCGAGAACAATGCTCAAGCAACTTGCAAGCGGTCAAACGGAACACGTAGGTTGTCAGTTAGATAAGTTTACGAGTCACTTGCATGGATGTCATTGCGGGGTGTAGCGCAGTCGGCTAGCGCGCAGCGTTCGGGACGCTGAGGTCGGAGGTTCAAGTCCTCTCACCCCGACCAAGATGGCACATTCTTCCCGACGTGTCATATCATCTATAGGGAAATCACAAGGAGTTACTGGAATGCTGGAATACCAGACACACGCATACCCATTCAGGAATGCTTTGCGTGTGTTTTTGCTATCGCCCTCTCCTGATAGCTATCATACATTACCCATGATGGGCTATCAGCGCGATGGTTATAGTCGTGTTCCTGTTGTGCCCGATTCTCCTGGACATGCAAGACACCTCTATGCTTATCCACCCAGTCGTCGCAGACGGCGTTAGAAGCTGAGAAGCTGGTTGTTCTAATTCTCCCATCTTCTTGTCTCTTTGAGCTTCTCCCTTGCTGTCTGCACCTGTTATCGGCTCTGACAGAGAGGAAGGGAAGTTATCCATGCCCGTTCTTGTATTAAATTCTTCGCTCCAGCCTCTCTCGGTCATTCCAGAACGTCGCCTCATCGTGTTGCTCTCAAAAAAGAAAGTGACCTTTGTGGACGAAAGCGTGCGTTCTTTGATCGAGGAAAGCATTCAGGCGCGTCGTCTTGAGCTAGAACGCCCTGTAATCGTGCAACTTCTCGCCAATGTGCGTGTGCCACGTGTGGCTCTTCAGCCCACGCGCGCCAATATCCTTCTGCGTGACGATGAAACCTGCCAGTATTGCGGCAAACGTTCGCGTGATTTGACACTCGATCACATCATCCCGCGCTCACGCGGCGGGCAAAGCACGTGGGAGAATCTGGTCGCTTCTTGTAAGTCTTGTAACGGCAAGAAAGGCAATCGCTTGCTCAAAGAGGTAAATATGCGCTTATTGCGCCCACCTCGTCCCTTGACGCAAGAGTACGCGGGCTTCTTCTTGCTACGCTACCCCAAGTTGCGCGAGGCCTACGAGGAATTTCTCCTCACCGCCCAGGGCGCGGAGATGAATGAACTGCAGATGCTGCACATAGATGGTATCGGCGCGTAGCCACATTTCATCGAGAAAAGACGTATGATAAGATATGTAGAGGCAATCAGGATAGTCGCCTCTACATATTTATATCTGCCCTCAAGTGGAGTAACGTATCACAAGGGAATTGTTGACTCCTATTGATCTGTTTATACGTTATACTATGATAGAAAGGTTCCTGTCTCTCTTGCTCCATCTCTTGCTCTCATCTGTCTGGTAATCACGCCATACAGGACAACAAACACGATGGAACAAGATGTACTTGATCTGGTGTAAACAGAGCTGTTTCTGTTCACCGCCAGAGAAGGTGGTTGCATGATCGAACAAACAACGACACACGATTTTTCATCTCGCCCGTTGCCAGGGCCAGCGTATCTGTGCCTGCACGGGCATTTCTATCAGCCGCCCCGTGAAGAACCATTTAGCGGTTTGCTTCCCATCGAGCCTGGAGCTACCCCGTTTGCAAACTATAACGAAAAGATTACCGCCGAGTGTTATCGTCCAAACGCCGAAGCTGGCAATTTTAGCGCAATGAGCTTTGATCTTGGCCCAACGCTCGCTGCCTGGCTGGAACAAACACACACGGACCTGTATCAGCAGATCATCCGTGCTGAACAAGAGCATATGCAACGCTACGGTGTCAGTAACGCCCTCGCCCAAGCCTACAATCATACGATTCTTCCCCTGGCTACGCCTCGCGATAAACGCACGCAGATTCTCTGGGGTTTACGCGATTTTCGCCATCGCTATGGGCATGACGCACATGGTATGTGGCTGGCGGAGACAGCGATTGACACCGAGAGCCTGGATGTTCTTGCCCAGGCGGGCGTGACATATACAATCCTTGCCCCCTGGCAGGCAGCAACGCCGATTGACCCAACCGAGCCATATCTGGTTCCGTTACCTGAGGGGCGTAGCATTACTGTGTTCTTCTATAATGCCCCACTCTCTGGCGGCGTCTCGTTCGATTGGAACACAACAAATAACGCGGAAACA
The DNA here is from genome assembly GCA_027451525.1 of Ktedonobacterales bacterium. Classification (GTDB taxonomy): domain Bacteria; phylum Chloroflexota; class Ktedonobacteria; order Ktedonobacterales; family Ktedonobacteraceae; genus DTNP01. The sequence goes on along the minus strand of DAIDJF010000005.1, from coordinate 34,502 downwards.
TTCGCTACCTACTACCTGCCGGGTCACCTGGTCGAACAGAAACGACAGGCAGGAGAGGCGCAACTTGTGATCGTTGCGACTGATGGCGAACTCTATGGACACCATAAACCCTGGCGTGACAAGTTCCTGAGCCATCTGATTCAACACGGTGCGCCCAAGAGTGGCTTTGAAGTCTGTTCTCTGGAGCGTTACCTGCAACTGTATCCCGCCACTAAAACCGTGCAACTACACGAACCGAGCGCGTGGAGTTGTGGGCACGGAGTGGCTCGTTGGAATACAGGTTGCGAGTGTACAGAAGGCGAGAGCAATTGGAAAGGCGCACTCCGCCAAGCCCTTACCCAACTGGCAACACGCGGCGACGCGCTTTTTGAAGAGTATGGCAGCAAAACGTTACGCGATCCCTGGGTCGCTCGCGATGGCTATCTCACATTCCGCAACGGCTGGGAGTCGCCAGCGGCATTCTGGGCACGACATGGCATCCAACAGCGGCGACCAGTGGATACGGAGATGGAGCGATACACGCTGCAATTATTAGAGGCCCAATACTACCTGCAATATAGCTTTACCAGTTGTGGCTTCTTCTTTGAAGACCTGGATCGGATTGAGCCACGCAACAACATTGCCTTTGCGCGACGTGCCATTAGCTTGATCTGGCAGGCACTCGGTATTGATCTGCAACAGGGTTTTCTTGTGAACCTGCGACAGGCGCGTAGCTGGCGCACAGGGCGTACAGGTGAAGAACTCTATCGGCAACTTCCGCTTGTCAAAGCAGGACAATTACCCCCACTTACGGAAAAAAGGTAAAGAAAGCGAGCAAGCCTGTACTTGCTCGCTTCCCCGTTATTTGATCTATTTACGACGACGCGGACGCTCATCCTGCACAAGCAGAGGCAAAACCTCGATCTCGCCAGGAAAGCGCATCTGTGTGAGATCACCAGACCAGAACAAATGCTTCATCATTTCGGCGGTCGCGTAGAGCAGATGTTGCAGCGCGGACTCGCGCCCTTGCTCGTAGGACTCGCTACCCTCATACGCGCTCACTGAAGCAAAGCTAGCCGCCAATGGGAAACGTTGGTTGAGACGCACCAGATAAATGTTCATCTTTACTTCGCCCTGCTCGACTGGCATCATGATACGCAACTCCGGCATCTGATTGATAATGTCGAGGCGATAAAAAACGCCGTAGTGATCGCGAGAAGCCTGGAAAATGGAAATCTCTGGCATAGAATCTCCTTCATATGGCTGTGACGACAATTCTTGCGGACGTTCCATTGCCACTCCTAGCTCGGCGAGAAAACTATCAATCTGTTCATGAATGTTCATCGTGGTCCTCTCTTATGCATTGTGTCTATGATACCAGCAACCTTCACGTATCTATTCTTATTGCGCTCCCCAAAAACGGAAAAGGTGTTCTAGATTGTTGAGCAAATCGGCCAATCTCATGCACAAGAAAGATGGGCACAGTGTCTACACTTCGCCAGCCGGGGCACTCTCTGTGACGACAACAACCGTAGGCGGCGTGCGCAAGAGCAGAATTTGCGCACACGCCCCGACAAGACTGACGGCGAACAGAATGCCGATGATGACTGAAGGCCACCAGATATGCGCATAGAGAAAGATGGTAGCCAAAATACCATCCAGGGCCAGGCTCAATGCCACACCTAATGTCAGCTCGACATACCACTCTTGCAAGCGCAGGAAGCGCATAAGAGCTATCCCAGGGCAGATGAACAGAAAGGCCATCACTAACGCGGGACGAACCAGCGTGTCGGGCATGATAAATGTTGCCCACAGTGCCGCCAGCGATAGTAGCAGAAGCAACGCGGGCCAGAGCCAGCGATAAAGAAAAGTATGCATATATTCCACCTCATGAAGCGCGCATATACTCGTAGACCTGCGCGTCGGCATTCGCGTAAATTAGCTTGAATTGCCCTGTGGCAACCAACCCCGTCTCCAATGTATTCAGCGTGGCGGCAGAGATACCCGCTGCCACCTCAGCGGAGGCATTTTGGCTACGTGTGAAAATCAGGTAGGTGTGCGTATGGTAGCGCGTGCGCACATAGGTGAGAACCGCATTAACATCGGCGTTGGCGACCGCGTCAGGTATCTGATTGCCTACCACATAAATGTCGTACTGTTCGTAGTCTTTATATTGCCAGGGTGTGTCACTCCAGAGAGCGACGAGGGCGGAACCGCGCGGCGCGGCATGATAAAGAGCCTGCACACCCGCGAACTCGGCAGCGGTCTTATAGTCCATACGCTCGTTCCCATAGCGCGTGAACAGGAAACCACTCAACAGGACAAGACAGACCAGAGCCAGGGCCGCGATGGTCAGGTACGGTACTTTGCGCGTAACCTTGACATAGAAGAGTGAGGCGGCAAAGAACACCATAAACGGCTGCGTAAAGAGGTAGATACGCAAAAGCATCTCGCCACCATAATCTTGCGTCACAATCAACGGCATAATCGCGACAGCAAGCAGCATCGGGCTGATGTCATGAAAGCCCACGCGCAGACGACGGAAGGCCCCCAATACTGCCATTCCCCACAGCGTCAGCGTCATGGCAACGCGCAAATTCGCGATTACGATATGTCCAGGGCTACCTTGCGAAACACGATTCGTCACGTTGACCGACACAATATTGAAGAGATGCCCAAAGCTCCCCACAACCATATACATATGGCCGGCGAGGAAGGCGCGCGTCATAAAGTAGATCCAGCCCAGCATCATCAGAACCATCACAATCGGTAGCCAGCGTGGGTAGATGCGCCCACAGATCGCAAGTGCCAGTACGCTCACACAGACAAACACAGGCGTCAATGGATGGCTATAGATCACAAAAGCAAACATCACAAGCAAAATAGTGAGAAGGGCCGCGCGTTGTCGCGCCGGAGCAGGCGTTACCAGCGTATCAGGAGCGGTAGCCCAGTACAATATGGAGCGGACGGCACGGTTGAGGGAACGCCCTTGTGTGGCTGGCTCAACGGCGGTAATCTGCTTGCGCGTGAGAAAATCGCCCATATGCGCGAGGCGTGTCCGCCAACTGCCTGCCCCCGCTTGCGTCTGCGCTGCATACATTGGCACGGCAGTGGTTTTGAACCACTTGAGCAGCATCGCAATGATGACCAGATAGAAGAAGAAGTCAAAGCCCTGCGGCGAAAAGTAGTCTTGCGCAATCCAATTCGTCAAGTAGAAAAGCAGCAGGCCGAGCCAGATAATACGTTTATATCTGGTCAGCGAGGAGAGAGTCATAAACAGCGGACCAAGATAGAGGATATTAAAGGCAAAGGGTGCCCAGGCCGCATAACTCAGAATAGTATGATAGCCCGCGCTTTGTGTGACGAACGCGCTGAGAATAAAGAAACCGGGCCAGCTAAAATAGGCATCCAGGTTAGGGTCTACGGAACCAGTGCGCATAATATACTCAGTAAAACCTGCATGCCTGTAGACAGTACTAAAGCGCGGCACTGCCTCCAAAACGGCAGTTACCCCATAGAGCATAAAGATCAATAGCACAAGATGTAGTAACAGCAACGGAGCACGCAACTGTGGACGTTGCAGAGCGATGACATAGCTTACAACGATGATGGCAAGCGCACTGATCGTCAGTGGCGTCAGCGCGGTCACCAGACCAAGGTCGCTAATGTTATTGAGATTTATAGATGGGAGCGCGTAGAGCCAAAGCGCAAAAGCCCCCACTGCCAGCAAAACACTGAGGGCTTCAGGTGAGAATATGGCGCGTAACACGCGCATAGAGCGGCTCGGTTTCTCCTCTACCTCTAACGAAAGCGTGGGCGCAGATGGAGACATATCGCTGATTTCTTCCATTATTTATTCCGTTCTTGAGAGTGCTGGGATTCGGGTTCTATACGAGTGACAAGTGTATCTGAGAGCGACAATCCAGATTTATAGGTTCCGAAACGCGCGACATGGTAGACTGCGTGCATTTGAAAAAGAGCCTCAATACATAACGCTAATACAAAGCCCGCGCTAATACCCGCCAATCCAAAAAAGTAGGCACCTACGGCAGCCCCTGTCAGTTCTAACAATGCGCTGAGCGCGATAGGGAGCAGAACCTCTTTCATTCGCTGCTCAACACGCGCAATAGCGACATAGTGATCCTTAATCGTGATGGGGAACGCCCCAAGACACAGCAGCGCCAGCGAGGCAGACGCATGTTGCGCATAGCCAGGATTGAAAATGCTCAAAACCTGCCGACTGCCCAGGGAGAGCATAGCGACAGCAAACAGATTGAAACCCATCGCCGTTCCCACTGTCAGGCGCATCTTGCGGGCCATCTCATGCGGTTTGGGAGAACGCACCGCAAACAGCACAGTTGCTAAAGAGCGCGAAGCAACATATACAAAATTCGCAAGCATAAAAGCCACATAGAACCAGGCATTTTGCGTGGCTGACAGGATAATTGTCACAAGCGTTGGCAGAGCCATCGAGGGCAGTTGCAGCAGAATATTCAGCAGATGATGTTGAATAGCTGTGCGTCCCAGGTAGCTCAGAATATTCCCCTGCGCATGAGGTTTACGAGCGCGAAATGCGCCTTTGAAAACGGCCACCGCGAGCAGGAGCAGCAGGGAGAATACCACTCCCACTAGCCACGTGGCATAGATTGCCATAGTGGCATCGCGCAAGAGCAGGAAACTGATAAGAAAGAGCAGCAGCAACTTGCAGCCCGCAAAAAGCGTATTACGCCACAGTTGGAGATCACCACGTAACAGACCAATCAAAGCCTGATCGGTCACAAGCGTCATGGTGGTTAGCCCCACGCCGACGGCAAAGAGGAGTGTCGTCAGGAGTGAGCGATGCAAAATCTGAAAATCGCTCGCGAGCAGAGGAGCGATAAGAGCGAAAAGCAGACCACAAAACGTCCCGACACTGCCCACAACGAGCAGGGCGGTCGTAATGAGTCGCGTCTCTTCGCCTTGTCTCTGCGGTAACTCGCCCACCAGCATTGTGCCCATACCTAGCGTGCAGAACATGCTTATCAGCGACATCGTCGAGATCAGCGCGGACGAGAGGCCGACAGCGTAAGTGGGAAAGTAGCGTGCCGCGACAAACCAGTAGGCAAAACCCAATACTGATGTCACGACTGTCGTGCCAACAAGCGAAGCCGCATTTGATAAGATTGTGCTATTGGTGCGCAACCAGTACATGACCCTCTGTGTCACTGTTCCAGGCTGGGCAAGTCGCTTGCTCATTATGCATCCTTTATCTGCTGCTGCGTATCGTTGCGTTCAAACGGGAACGGCTGACGCGGCATGCTAAAGTATCTCTGAAGATAGAGACGCACACCCTGCCACATGCCTTGACGCTCCAGGCGCGAGAGTTCCTGTGGATAGTCGGACGACTTCTTGCGATTCTTGGGCGAACGACGGCTCAAGACAAAGAACACACCATAGGGCAATTTAGCCGCCAACTCAAAGACACGCACAGGTTTCTCAAAGACAGCCTTTGTGAGGAGTGCGCCCAGACCAATGCCGTAACGACTCAACTGATTCTGCAAGCCCTCATAGTCACGATTATGAGGATGATACATCAAGGCCGAAGGGCGGTAGACCAACATGTGACCACGCTGTATCACCTGGAAAAGCGGCTCAATATCAGAGGCCGCCTTTTCCAGCATGGCATCGAAGCCGCCAGCGGAGCGCAGATAATCGGCCTTAAATGCCATATTGGCCCCTGTGCCCAGGCTGCCCGCCGTGTAGGGAAACAGCGGACTGGGTGGTGCGGGCATCTTTAAGTGAAACAGGCGTTGCGCAAAGCCTTTGCCAAAACCGCCATACTGCTCGAACCATTCCTGGGCAATCGTCTCTAATTCGAGTGGCAGCACAAGACCAGTGACGCACACAACCTCTGGTGCGACCGAGAAGCCACGCAGCAGTTCAGTGAGCCAGTGGCGATCAATCTTCACATCATCGTCGGTAAAAGCGAGCAAGTTGCTACGCGCCTCGGCAATTCCCAAATTGCGCGCCCACGTGACGCCAGGATGTGGCTGACAGAGATAGCGTACACGCTCATCCGTTCCAAAATGCCGGACAATAGCCTCGCGCGTTGCATCCGATTTGGGAGCATTATCAACGACCAGAATCTCAAAGTTGGGATAATCTTGCGTGAGTAGCGACTGCACGCAATGCACAATGCGGTCAGGCCGATTATAGGTTGGCACGATCACACTGGCAAAAGACGCGGAACGCAAAAAGAGCGCACGCGCTTGCAGACAGCGTGGCGTCTGCTCGACAGGTATACCTGACTCGTCAAGAGACGAGAGCAACGGCAATCCATCTTCTTTGAGATGCTGATTGATCTGCGGAGCAAGAGCAGCCCAAATCTCCTGCGCTTGCTCACGAGCGACATTCCGCCCATCTGTGTGGAGCGTCAAAGAAACGAGGCCCAGTGGCTGACTATGCAGGCGCACCAAACATTGGGCCTGCTGATAGGTACGCCCTGTCTGCGCATCATAGGCGGCAATAAATGGAAATGGCTGCTGGCTTAGCTCAATCTCAACGATACGCACTGGCTGAAAAAAGGCGTTATCGGTTGTCTTCTGTATTACAGTTTGCATATATTCACCTGATAAGGAGCAAGAGTAACGTTCATCATGTTCAATGTAACGTGTAATGTGTTCGGCGTCTTGTTCACCAGCAGCGCAACCGTGGCGGACGCAAGGACCGCAAACGCGGATGGTGACGAGAGCGAAACACGATAGAGCATTGTGCCGGGTGGAAAATCGTCGTGAAACGCCCGATACGCAGCGTACCAGGGTAGCGGTTGCCCACCATTGGCAACAGTTGGTGTCCAAAGGCCCGTCGCGTAGGTTCCTTCACCTGTTCCCCCCCACGAGAAGGCCGCACCGCCTCCCGCTTCGATCAATTGCATTATGGCATAGGTTTTCACAGCATTATTGTAAGCATCATTGCTTGTATCGCTATAAGGGTCAGCATAAAACTCGCTCCACCAGATAGGTAGCGAGTTCGCCCCAGGATACACCTTCGCGTTTAGCGCGCGAATCCAGCGCGTCACATCGGCGAATTTTTGTGCGGCGGTAAACGGATCAGTGATATTATGATTATCCTTGTTCGTGTTGCCCCCATCAACCGCGATAAAACCCGCCCCATCCTTATGCTGGAGCCAATAGGTGAGGACATCCAGCGGGCGTTGATCGTAGACGCCATAGTCTGCACTAAACGAGGATGGGTTACTCTGGATAACAGACGACCAGGTATTCATCGTGATATAGGGACCGCCAACCTCGATGCTACTCGTCGGAATGCCAAGATTACTTGCATCGGCGCGTAGTTGTTGATAGACCAGATTGTACATGTACGTATAGCCGTGTCTCGCATTCGGCCCACTGGGATCACCAGGACTGGTAGTATAGTCATAATTATTCGTCTGGGGATTATAATATCCCTTCAGTTCGTTCCAGACGACAAAATAGCGCACGTTATACGGTGGAACCATATAGCGTTGCGCAATCGCGTTCACCAGGGTCAACCAGTTCTGCATCTGGTTATCGAGGATCCGCGCGCCGTAAGCAATATCAGACCACTCTTCAGAACGGGTCAGTAGACGGGTTGTTCCATCCGCCTGCAACTGACCCTTCATCCACCAGGGAGCCTCGCTGAGCATAAGCACAGGCGTCCCGCCCGTTTGCAAGATCACATGCATCCGCGCATCCAGAGATGCCCAGTTGGTCGGCCCCGGTTGCGAGGGGTCAGGCCAGGGATCACTCACGCCCCATGCCATAATAGGCGTCTCGACATAATGTATGCCATGCTGAATCAACTGCTTCACGTTATTAATCGCAGTAAGATCATTGCCACGTAATGGATAATCCAGCGAATTATCAACGAGCGTCAGTCCCGTCGAAAAGTGGCTGGTACCAATAGGACGGGCGAGGTCCACCTGCGCGCTATACTGGGCAGGTGGAACCCCACTCCAAAACGCCACGATAGGAATTGCCAAGAGAAGAGCGATGAACGGATAGGCAATAAAGTGTTTTACAGGCTTGTGCGCGAGCAATGACATATTTTTCCTCTTGCCAGCGAGAGATATTATAGCAAAAGCCATCCTTGTATATCTGCCAGAGAGTCATACTGTGCATCCTTCCAGTATATCTCTATCATATGACATAGAGGCAAAAATAACCATTGTTCTGTTGTTACTATTCCACAATCCGCTTCTTCTAGACTAGACACGCTCCGGCTCAGACGAGAGCAGGTGAACCTTCTTGCGTGGCCCATTCCAGTGAATGTCTGGAATAAGAATATCGCGTCTCTCCTCAATACGCTCACGATACCGCATCAGGTCTTGGAGCATAATCCGCATCTCCGCCTCGACATCATGCGTGGGCTGATAACCAAGATCAATCAGGTTCTGGCGGTCGGGATGGTAGTAGTGCTGACCCATTTCGGTTCGTGGGTTCTCCAGATTCTGTACCTCGACAGGCAGACCTAATTCGGTTGCCACCTTCTGCACTTTGAGAGCCAATTCAAGTATGTTATACGTCTCCTCAAATTGGTTAAAGACGCGATACTCACCCGCTACTGGCGGATTTTCAACGGAGAGCGTCAGGCATTGCATCGAGTCACGCAAGGGCAAGAAACCACGGGTCTGACCACCATGACCATAGACAGTCAGAGGATGCCCGATGACGCTCTGGCAGCAGAAGCGGTTAATCGCCGTGCCGAAGGCCTGATCAAAGTCCAGACGGGTTAATAGACGCTCATCATCCCCCATCTCCTCAATGCGCGTGCCAAAAACGACACCTTGCATGATATCGGTTGCGCGAATACCCCAGAGCTTACAGGCGAACATGATGTTATTCGAGCCATGTACCTTGCTCCAGTGATACCAGGAACCTGCTTGACGCGGAAAAGGCAGGCGATCACGCCGTCCGCGAAACTCAACTTCAAAGAAGCCTTCTGGAATATCCATGTTCGGCGTGCCATACTCACCCATCGTGCCAAGTTTCACCAGATGCGCATCTGGGCACACATTATGCATCGCAAAAAGCAGGTTAAAGGTGGTCGTGATGTTAGCAGTCTGCACAAACACGGCATGGTGTACATCGATCATTGAATAGGGGGCCGAGGGACACTCGCCCAGATGGACAATTGCCTGCGGCTGAAACTCGCGGAAAATGCGCTCGACCAGTTCGTACTCGCGCAAATCTCCATGCCAGAAACGCAGCGTTTTACCCGTGTGCTCATGGAACGCTTGCAGGCGCGTCTCCATTGAAGCGATAGGCGTGGCACTCCACGACCCCATCTCCTCAACCCACTGACGACGGAAATAGATATCGGCTCCCGCAACCTCATGTCCACGCGCACTGAGATATTGCGCCAACGACCAGCCAAGATAGCCATCTATACCTGTGATAAAAACTCGCATGGGTGTTACCATCCTTCTATTTGCAGTATAGGCAATATGAGCAATAAAAGCTCTAGAAAAGAAATGCAAAACAATAAAACAACAATCCTACAAGTAGAGGTCTCTCCTACAACATAGCTGCACTCAAGGTGAGTGCGACGGATGCGATGCGCGCTCCCGATCTGTCTGCGCGCTCTGAACTATCGCCTCACCACCGCCCTTGTGTGATGATGAATGTTGGCGATAGCGGCGTAACAGACGCCAGAGTGGGACACGCATCTGTTTATAAAGTTTGAGTAGAGGCGGCGGACACGGAAGCGCAAGCAATGTGCGCAAAGCCGCCAGATCAATATCCTGCCCCATACGCAGACGCGGCAATGCAAATACATCGTCATTGATGTTCGCCATCTCATACCCAACAGCACAAGCAGATGTATAGCCTGCTTGCCGAACAACACGCTGGATGGCCCGTGTAGAGTAGCCATGCGGATACGCGAAACTTGTCACAGGTATACCGAGCTGTTCCTCCAAAAGATGCTTGCTGCTTACAATCTCGTGCGTTGCCTGCTCCAGCGACAAAAGGTCCAGTTGCGGATGCGTGTGGCTATGGGCACCGCACTCAATGCCATGCGTGGGCAGGAGACGCAACTGCTCCCAGGTGAGAAGCGGGCGTGTTCCCTCACCCTGGCTATCCATCCAGCGACTTGTGGCTCCAACAAAAGCGGTAGGCACGTAGAGCGTCGCGACCAGATCATAGCGTTGCAAGACTGGAAGGGCCACGGTTAGAAAGTCAGCAAAGCCATCATCAAAGGTAATAATGATGGAACGCGCTGGTAATGGTTGCCCCTCACGCCGCAGACGTGCGAATTGTGTCACAGTCAGTGCATGATACCCTTGTTGATGGACAAAGCGCATCTGCTCCTCAAAAGCTTCCGGCGTAACGACGAAAGGTGCAAACCGCGCCGTTGCCTGATGCGAGATGCTATGATACATCAGAATAGGTATTGCTTGAGCGTAGCGATACGGCATTATCTTTAGAACCTCTCATTTCCCGCCATGTTGAGAAGCGCGCAAAAAGTGAACCAATAAGATATCCTGCTGCCGTTGCCCCCAATCCACTCACAATGGCAGCAGAACGCCCCAGACCGTCTGGCTCTGCACGCAAGAGAGCATCCCGCACACCGCGCAGTACGCCACGGGGCAGGGTACGCAATGTGTAGGCACGCTCTGAAGCCAGACTCTCCTGCGCCCCCACAAAACGGCTAATTGCGGCTTTTGAAAGCCCCTCCGCGTAACAGCGACGATAGAAGTAACGCCAGTTCGCACGTGTGCCCGGCACATGGTGCGCAACGCGCGCTGTCGGTTGGTAGAGGATAAGGCGCGTGGGCCAACACTGATGCACACGGATACATAACTCAGTCTCTTCACAACCAATCGGGAGCGTGCCAATACGCCCGATATCCTCACGGAACTGCCCCACGCGACTAAACACTTCGCGGCGAAAGGCCATATTCGCCCCAATGGGATTGCGCACCACCGCACGCTGCTCTGGCAAACCGCGATACGTACAACCAACGACCCAGAAGAACTCCTCCGGGAACCAACGTGGTGCCGGACCTGCCCACGCGGGCAACACCGCCCCACCACAGACCACGACGTTAGGATCTGCAAAACACGAACAGAGCTGCTCTAACCAGTCAGCCTCGGCTATCGTGTCATCATCGAGAAAGGCCAACAATGGGAAACGCGCCGCTGTAATACCGCAATTACGCGCTCCCGATAAACCAGCCGCGCCATCATTCTCTAGCACAAACAATGGGTAAGTCCACTCGTCGCTATGCTCGCGCATATAGTCACACAGGCACATATAGAGGTCGCGATTATGGTCTATGACGACGATTACTTCACCCGGCTGCATGCTCTGCCCTTGCAGGGCGGTCAGAGTTACCAGCAGATCATCCCAACGCTGCATGGTATAGGCACAGATAATCACTGATACTTGAGTTGTTACCACATCCTGCCCCAATTCTTGCTGATGCACCCTATAAAGAAACCTGATCAGTATCCAACTGTATAAGCGTGGATACCTCCTCAGTTGACAACGACGCGCCTGTAACCTTTTTGATGCTGATAGAAGGCGTAAACCGCTCGTTCATAATGGTTTTGAGCACTCGCCAGCCATCGCGGAACGTACGCAGGTTGCTCTGCCCATAAATACGTTGATGTTCAAAACTAGGAACTTCGCCGATGCGCAGACGCGCCTTGTGAACGCGCAGGCTGATCAGTGTCTCTATTTCAAAACCATTACAATCAATCTCCATGTAGGGCAAACAACGCTTCCAAAAGGCATTGTAACCATAACAGAGGTCGCTAAAGCGTGTTCCAAATAAGATGTTGACGAGGGTGCGTAAGGCATAATTGCCGAAACGCCGTAACCATGTAATATCGTCACTTCCACCGCCTGTCAGGAAGCGCGAACCTTTCGCGAAATCACATCCCTGGCTCAAAACTTCCACGAAGCGATCAATCTCCTCCGGCGCAGTCGAGCCGTCGGCATCCAGCATTACTATGATATCGCCTGTACAGGCAGAGAAACCCAGGCGCAACGCATCCCCTTTGCCATAGGCAACCTGTTGAATAATCTGGACATCGGGACGCAACTGACGCGCAACTGCAACTGTTTCATCTATTGAATGCCCATCAACTATGATGATCTCATCAATATGGGCGGGAATACGGGGTAGAACATGGCGAAGGTTCTCGGCCTCATTACGTGTTGGTATCACCACACTGATCCGAGGGTTTGACGGTTCTTTTTCCATGATTATTCACCGTTTACGCGCCAGTCTCTCTCACTTGCACTAAACAGAGAGATAACGCGCCTTCTACTTATAATTAATTCGTCTATATATAGACATCATACGCAGCAAAATGACTTTCCCTGGTGGTTATCTTTTGCTGCGTATATTTTGACGATGATTGTTAGACGATGTTTGAGTGTCCCTTATGTAATCAGATCCACGAATACGAAGTAATATTGTACAAGTATATCTATTACCGAATTGATGAACTTAGAGCATGTTACATATTTTGTTCATCAATAACGCCCCCTAAATTAAGATAACATGGTATAGCGAGCAAAGTCAATATCTCTATCTATGATTTTCCTTGCTTCATAGCGGCTTATTATTCATTTATAAAATACTAAATTGTCAAAAATGTTAGCGCATCCTGCTATTGGAAGAACACACAATATCTTCTCACAAGATCGCAGAAAGAAGATTGACTTTTTTGTATTTACTATTGTATATTTTCAAATAGGGGGAACGATTAAGCAAAATCTAAGGTGATGCATTAAAAAAACATCATCTTAGAGTAAAGATTTTACAAAATCTTTACAGAAAATTGAGATATATATAATGAGGGAATGATATATCCTCAACCCCATTTGCGACGCTGCTGTCGTAGAAAGCACATATCTCTTGCGTATTTTTACGTGTTATGCGTTTCGTATTCGTCTACACACATCTTTCTAGGGAGGTCATGCCTCCAACATCAATCGATTTTCAACACATTACAATCAGCCCTTGCAAAACGGATCGCACCTCGTGAGGAAACTCCCGATCTAGGCGGAGGAACAACTACAATGAGTCTTGACACTACTAGTTCGGAACGCACTATGGCAAACACTACTCGTACCGAAACAGAAATATCGACACAAGATAAAGCCGTACAGTTTCATATAGGGAAAGAGGGTTTGGGGAGCATGCAGAATGACGGCTCTCCACTTCTTGTACAGCAACGGATCGCACGACAGGCAATCCTGACTCCCACCGCGCTAGCGGTCGTAATGGGTAAACAGCAGATTACCTATCAAGACTTGAACCGCCGTGCGAATCAAGTGGCCCACATGCTGCAAAGGCAGGGTGTTGGCCCTGATGTCGTGGTTGGACTCTGTATCGAACGTTCGATTGACATGGTGGTAGCTCTGTTAGGTATCCTTAAAGCGGGAGGGGCTTACCTCCCATTGGACCCACTCTATCCTGAAGAACGGCTCTCATACATTCTCAATAATGCGCAGGTTGCGGCCCTGATTACACAATCGCCACAACTTCCGCGCTTTACGCCTCTCAATGTACCCATTATCTGCCTCGATAGAGATGCGCGCGCGCTCGCTCAAGAGCCGACACCAGAACCACTAACGCAGAGCACGCTGCATGATCTCGCCTATGTCATCTACACCTCTGGTTCAACAGGTCGTCCCAAAGGTGTATTGATTGAACAGTGCAATCTGCTCAACCTGATTGACTGGCACCAACGCGCCTTCCAGATCACCGCCGCCGACCGCGCGACGCAGGTGGCAAGTCCAGCTTTTGACGCGACCGGTTGGGAGTTATGGCCCTATCTGACCTGTGGCGCATCGCTCTACCTGCCGGACGAGGAGACACGCATTTCGGCTCCGCTCTTGCGCGACTGGCTGGTCAACAATGCGATCACCGTGAGCTTTTTACCTACCGCGCTGGCCGAGGGTGTAATTGCGTTGCCCTGGCCTGAGCAGACCGCGCTACGTTTCCTGTTGACGGGGGCGGATGCCCTGCATAGCTACCCACCATCTGATCTGCCCTTTGCGTTTGTCAACAACTACGGCCCAACTGAGAACACAGTCGTCACGACTTCTGGTATCGTGCCACCAATGCCAGATGCGCAGGAGCCACCTACGCTTGGCTGGCCGATTGATAATGTTCAGGTCTACATTCTGGACGAACAATTGCAGCCGCTTCCAACTGGCGTCGCGGGAGAACTCTGTATCGCGGGCGCGGGATTGGCGCGTGGCTACCTCAATCGCCCCGACCTCACAGCGGAAAAATTTGTCCACGACCCTTTTAGTGACCGGCCAGAGGCAAAAATGTATCGCACGGGCGATCTGGCGCGCATCTTGCCTGATGGACAAATCGCCTTCCTGGGGCGCATAGACCATCAGATTAAACTACGTGGCTATCGCATTGAGCCAAACGAGATTGCCTCCGTGCTGAACACCCATCCGGCAATTTCTTCCAGCATTGTCATTGCTCGTGAGGACACGCCGGGCGACAAGTACCTCGCCGCCTATATCGTACCCGTGGAGGGCGAACCACTGACAGTGACGATGCTACAACAACTCCTGCTGACCTACCTGCCCGACTATATGGTTCCAGCACTGTTCGTGATGCTCCCAACACTTCCATTGACCGCGCATGGCAAGATAGACCGCGCAGCACTCCCACCACCAGACGAAACAAATATTCTGCGTGATAACGAGATCACCGCTCCAGAAACACCCGTGCAGCAACGACTTGCCACTATCATTGCCGAGCTGCTGGCTATTCAATCCATCGGCATTGACGAGAATTTCTTTATGCTCGGCGGTCACTCGCTCTTAGGAACACAGATCATCGCGCGCATCTCTGAAATTTTTGAGATAAAATTAACACTGCGCTCACTATTCGACTCCCCAACCATTCGTTCACTGGCTGAGTTGATTGAGGCGCATATCGTGGAAAAAGTGGCGGCTTTGAGTGACGAGGACGCCCAACGCTGGCTTGAAATGCTCGTCGCCGGGCAAGCATAAGGACACTAGTTACCTGGAAAGGATGAGAAAATGCAGTCCAGGACACGTACACACCAGAAACAGCAAGATACATCGCTCAGCCTGTACCATCTGCTCGAGCCAGAGGTGCTGGCAAATCCCTATCCGCTCTATCACCGCCTACTTGAAGAGGATCCTGTGCATTGGGACCCATTTTTACATACATGGGTCATTACGCGCTATGAGTACGTCATCTGGGTCTTTCAGCATTTCTCGGCAGACCGCACCTTTACACCCGCGCAACTGGAGTCGCTAGGTCTCTCGGCCCTCAAACCGCTGGCAGAGGTAATGATTCATCAGATGCTCTTCCTTGACCCGCCCGCGCACACGCGCATTCGCGGCCTGGCCTCACAAGCCTTCACACCCCGCCGCGTCGAACGTTTGCGCTCACACATCCAGGATATCACCAATACACTCGTGCAAGCGATCCTGGATAAGGGACACATGGAGGTTTTGGCAGATCTGGCACGCCCATTACCCGCTATCGTGACAGCAGAACTGATCGGCGTACCCAGTTCCGACTGGCAACAGTTGACGACCTGGTCTACCGATTTCGCGCAGATTCTCGGTAACTTCCAACATAATCCCGATAACGCGGCCCAGGTCATCAAGAGTCTCGACGCCATGTACGCCTACTTCCTCGAAGTCGTGCGCGATCATCGCCTGCACCCACGCGACGATTTGATCAGTGCCCTCATCGAGGCCGAAATTGATGGCGACCGCCTGACCGAAGAAGAGATTGTGACCAATAGCATCATCGTGATGGTCGGCGGACAAGAAACCACCACCAACCTGATTGGCAATGGTCTGCTGACACTCTTGCGCCATCCCGACCAACTTGAACGTCTGCGCTCCGATTATTCGCTCGTTCCATCCGCCGTCGAGGAACTGCTGCGCTACGAGAGTCCATCCCAGCATACCGCACGTATCGCGCCTGAAGATGTGACGATTGGCGGCAAGCAGATCCGTAAGGGGCAGGCGGTAATTGTCGTGATGGGAGCTGCTAACCGTGACCCGCTACGTTTCCCAGACCCTGACCTCCTGGACCTGGGACGGAAAGATAATCGCCATGTCGCCTTTGCCTGGGCCAGTCATTTCTGCTTTGGCGCACCTCTGGCTCGCATCGAAGGGCAGATTGTGTTTGAAACGCTCCTGCGCGCTATGCCCAATCTGCGTTTAGAGCCAGGACCAATCACATGGCGTGAAAATCTTGGCTTGCGCGGTTTGAATGCCTTGTCCGTCTCGTTTTAGCGTTTAATTTGATCAATAACAGCGAAAAGGTCGCATGACCATCTATCAGGGGGGGTAATCTCATGCCAGACATGCCAGAATTGTCTGAGGCAAAACGCGCATTACTGGAGAAATATCTGCGCGGCGACCGTTCGCAGGCGAGCACGACGGCTAGTAGCATCATGCGGCGTGATCCCATCACGCCGCTTCCGCCTGTCTTGCCTGTAGACCCACGAGTTCCACTTAAGGTTGTGCAGGCTGGCAAGGTGGGCGTACGCCCGTTCTTCTTCCTGCACGGCGACTGGACAAACAACGCTTTCTTCTGCTATCCGCTTGCAAGTAACCTGGGTACTGATCAACCATTTTATGCACTCGAACCGTATAAACTGGACGATTTACGCATTCTGCCTTCTACGGAAGAGATGGCGGCGGCCCATATTAAGATCATGCGCGCAGTGCAACCTGATGGGCCTTATCTTTTAGGAGGTTTCTGCAATGGCGGGTTGATCGCGTATGAGATGGCACGCCAATTACACGCCGGGGGACAGCGCGTTGATCTGCTCGTATTGATGGACTCGATTCCCGCACGCCTCGGCTCATTCCGCCACAGGTTAGATACGTTGGGTACGTTTCTGCGCTGGAGCGAAGCACGGAAACTACAGGCATTTCTCTACATTCGCCACTGGTACAAGCATCTTCAGCTTTCGCGCAAGCAGAAAGTAGAGGATTTTGAATTTCTCAAGGGGGTAGACCCACGCCTGGCCCGTGTCTTCCCGCCTGCCGACCCGCTCCACCTGGATTATCCGGGCATGTTCACCTGGGCAACCGCCACCTATGAACCAGCCTTCTATCCAGGCAAAGTGACACTATTTTGGGACGAAGTCGAAACATTCCGTCGCGCATGGTGGAACGACTGGGCACAAGGCAAAGATGCCGAGGTGGAAACGCACATCGTCTCAGGTACGCACATTACCTGTCGCAGTGATCAGATTTACAGCATGGGCGAACAACTACGCACCTGTCTGGAAACAATCTAGGCTATCAAGATGCAAGGGTGAGCATGCACGCTCACCCCTTGCGCCTCGTTGCGCCAGTTTTCAGGAGGCTAGCCGCCAGCACGTTTCACTTTATACCCCATCGCGCTCAGTTTGGCCTGCACCTTGTCGCAATGGTCACCCTGAATTTCAATGTTGCCATCTTTCACGGTTCCACCTGAGCCACACAACTTTTTGAGTTGCTGGGCCAGGGCGGTCAGTGCCTCTGTATCTCCTGGGACACCTGTTATCAGCGTCACGGTTTTGCCGCCCCGCTGCTTACGGTCACGCATCACACGCACAATACCATCACTCTTCTTTGTGGGTGTCTCTGGTTGTCCACAGCGACACTGTTTATAGGGAAGGCCACATACAGGACAGGTATTCACGCGCCCATTATCGGTCGAATAGACAAGACGATCTGGCATACACATTGCTCTCTCTCAAATAACCCATGACAGTTACGCCCGCTTGGAACCAATCATGTTCCCACGCGCATTTTTCACCTTCTGTTGCATCGCTCATATCCACATTGTAGCATAAGAAGAGACAGTTTTTACGCGGTGACATAGCTGGCGAAAGGGAAAAAACATGCTGATTATTGACGCACATGAGGACATTGCATACAACGCGCTGGAATGGGGACGCGATATTCGCCACTCAGTCCACACGATACGCGCGCGTGAGGCCCGTGAAGGGGCGAATTGCTGTGAGGATGAGCGCGATATCGCTATGTCGGGTTTGCCTGAACTGCGGCAGGCGGGCGTCGCAATTGTTTGCGGCGTGATTTTCGCCTTTCCACACGGCGATGGTACCATGCAGAACAAGCACTACACACAGGCGTATCGCGATGCACAGGAGGCGTATCGCGTGGGTCAGGAGCAACTGGCCTATTATAAGACACTCGCGCAAGAGACGGGTATCTCGCTACTTGGTACACGCGAAGATATGCAACGCGTCCTTGCAGCATGGGCACAGACTGATGCGACTGACCCACAGCGTCCGTTGGGCATTGTACCCTTGATGGAGGGAGCCGACCCGATCCGCACGCCCGACGAGGCTGCGCAGTGGTTCGCAGATGGCCTACGCATCGTTGGGCTAGCCTGGAATGGCACGCGCTATAGTGGTGGAACCTTCGCCCCAGGTCCCCTCACCCCCGAAGGTCGTGCGTTATTGCATGCAATGGAGCGCGTAGGGCTGATCCTGGACACCTCACATCTGGCGGAAGAGAGTTTCTGGCAAGCATTACAACACTTTCATGGTCCCACCATCGCCAGCCATAGCAATTGCCGTGCCCTGGTTCCCGGCGCACGACAACTAAGCGATGAAATGATCCGTGCCCTTGTAGAACGCGATAGCGTGATTGGTATTGCCCTTTTCAACAAATTTCTAGATGGAACATGGAGTCGCACGAATAGCTTTCCGATCTCACTGACGCACATGGTACGCCACATAGATCATATCTGCCAATTGACTGGCAATGCGCGCCATGTCGGATTGGGCAGCGATATCGATGGTGGGTTTGGACGCGACGAAACGCCAATCGAGCTAGAGACAGCAGCAGACCTGCCAAAACTGGCTGACGCCCTGCATAACGCGGGTTACACGGCAGATGATATCGCGCAAATTATGGGCGGCAACTGGCAACGGTTTTTGTTACACGCCCTGCCATCTGTGCACAACGCGCACCAAGATACGTTTTGACATGCATTGACATTTTATTCCTCTGCTAGATAAACAACCCAGGTGCAAGAGGAATAGTTCGTTCCACTTTTTATCACATAGTACTTTTTTAGAGCAAAAACGTGTCTCTTTTTCACTTTGATACTCGTGGGTAAGGTGGGTGATGTAAAATTGGTATCTCTTTGGCATCTTGTCATGGTAGAGATCCATGAGGGAGAGACAACAATGATAAATCATGAACTGCCTATGCAACCACAACGTACCTATGTTCCAGCGATTGCAATTATGCGCGCAACGTTGAAACATTCCTGGGGGCGCATCTCTGTAGCGACAGCATATGCGCCACAAAAACTCTGTGGAAAAGCGTGTCGCATTGGTTATACAGGTAAGGATGAGGATGATCTGGCTATTTATCGTCTGAAGATAAAGATCGGGGATGGCATTCCCACCGTCACCTTGCCAGGCTTGTACATTATCGAAAATGGCAAGTTCGTTGAATACGAACAGTAGAGATGGCAAGTGGGAGAAGCAGGGCAGTGTGACCATTTCTGCGTAACTAGCTATTATATGCCTGTCCACTGCTATAGATTACACAAGGCTAAATAACAGGTAGATTCGTTTTGCTCTATTTTGCTTTATAAAGTGCAAAAAGATTTACAGCCATGCTCGGTTTATTGACAGAAGATGAGCTAGCGAGTATACTGACAGTCACAGGCTACTTGTAAGCGGAAATAGACGACACCAGAGCCATGCAGCACAGAGGGAATAAAACATGGCTTTGAGGGGGAAATTGTGTAGAATATTTGCGAGCGACAGGTCCTGTATATTTTAGCCTGGGGGATCAGCCAAAGAGTGGTGTGACACCGGGGAAAGGGGTCAGGTATGGAACCTGAAGGGGAAGATGCGCCCAAACCCACTCCTATGTCAACATCGGAAGCGGGCCGTAAAGGGGGAAGCAAGGTTCGCGATAAGTACGGTGAAGACTATTACCGACGCATTGGAAAAAAAGGGGGAACTGTCCTCAAGGAGAAGCGTGGAAGTGATTATTACCGTTCGATTGCCCAGAAGGGGGGCCGTGCCAATGTTGAGAAATATGGCCCGGACCACTTCGCTGAAATGGGCAAAAAGGGCGGTAATACGACCAAGAAACGACAAGATCCTGATTTTTACAGTCGTATTGGTAAAATAGGAGGGGCCGCGAAACGCAAAAAGAAGGAGACGGAAGAAGAAGCATAATCTTCATCACCATCTAGCTGCATTTCGCACTCAGAGACATGGGAAAAGGTACGTGTCCATTTCCTGTGTCTCTTCCCCACGGTGGCTTAGAGTTCTGGCACAACCTCTTTCGTGGACGTTGACCGTTGCAGTTTCTGCATACCCTCACTAATTGCGCCTGTCACGTTCGTTTCTGCCGTCTGGCGCGCCACGCGCAGAGCATTTTTGATCGCTTTAGCATTAGAACGCCCGTGTGACACAATCGCGGCCCCATTGACACCGAGCAAGGGCACACCACCATATTCGGCATAATCCAATTTGCTGAAGACAGTACGTAGACCGGGGCGTAGCACAGCTGCTGCCAGTTTGCGAATGAGCGAACTCGTCATCTGCTCACGAATCAGACCAATCAGGCTTTCTGCTAAACCTTCACTCAGTTTGAGGACGACATTGCCAACGAAACCATCGCAGACGACGACATCCACCTTGCCTGCGGGAATATCACGTCCCTCTACATTGCCGATAAAATTGATGCCAAGCGTATCCGCACTCTCCCGTAGCAATTGATGGGCCTCAATCACCTGTTTGTTCCCCTTTGTATCCTCTTCACCATTAGAAAGAAGAGCCACGCGGGGAGAGGCAATCGCAAAAATACGCTCCATGTAGATGGAACCCATCAGGGCAAACTGTTGCAAATATTCGGGCTTGCAGTCGGTGTTCGCGCCAATATCCAATACCAGACTTGGCTGTCCTGTCGTGGGGAAGATGCCACCTAAGGCGGGTCGCTCGATACCCGCGATGCGACGGAGCGTGAAAATAGCAGCCGCCATCATCGCCCCACTATTGCCAGCAGAGACCGCACCCAACGCTTTGCCATCGCGTACCAATTGCAATGCGAGCGTCATTGAAGCCTGACGTTTACGGCGCACAGCATCAGCGGGATGCTCGTCCATCTCAATTACTTCATCGGTATGGACGATAGGCAAATCGAGGCCCGTTGTATCATGCTTTGCCAGTTCCGCGCGAATCGCCTCTTCGCGTCCGACAAGGTAGACACCAATCCCATACTCACGCGCCGCCTGAATCGCTCCCAACACAATTTCACCCGGGGCGTTATCTCCACCCATTGCGTCTAGGGCCACACGTACCCCTTCGCTCATACCGCTCTCCCTTCGGGTTCACCGATCGTTTCGCGCACCAACTGCAGGAGCTTATCAAGATCAAACGGCTTATAGACAATATGCACGACGCCCGAATCGCGGAACTCTTGTTCCTCTTTGCCAGCCTCTAAATAGGCTGTGACAATAATGACAGGAATAGGACGCTTTGTCGCGCCCATCGCCATCAACTTCAGTTCGTCACGCCCATCCAGATAGGGCATCATAATATCGAGCAAGATGAGATCCGGCTGATGTTCATGGACCGCGTCAAAGAAGCGCAGACTTTGCGTCGTCATGTAGGTCTCATAGCCTTCGTCTGCCAGTGCATCGGTCAACAGATCAGCAATATTGGGATCATCATCCATAACCAGTATTTTTTTCGCCATAGAGCCTGCATTCCCCTCGTCATTCAATACAGTTACATAGTATCATGCTCTGCTGTACTGATATCATCAATGTTTGTATTATAACATCTTGTCGTATGCAATGAATACAGAGAGGCGTAGTTTGTCGCCCTGATGGGACTTCTGGCAGATGATAGAGATTATTGGCGACGGAGAGCGGCATGATTGGTAGTTGCGGAATATCATCCGCTCTTCCATAATAAAGAGTATCTCTACTCAACAAAAGGAGAGGCATATTGCTATCTATTGTACTTGCAATCATCCCCCTACTTGTCGCCTTTATCCTGCTCGCGGTATTGCAACGCAGTGGCATACAGGCTGGTCTTGCAACGTTGCTAACGGCTGTCCTGCTGGTTATAGTTGTTTCTCCCTTTCACCTTGCGCCGCCAGACACGGCTATTGCCATCGGCACTGGTGCGGGTACCGCCCTGACAGTCCTCTATGTCCTGTTGCCAGCCTTATTGCTCTATCAAGTACAGCGCGTGAGTGGCGGCATTGGCATCCTTTCGCGTGGCATTGAGCTACTCTGCCCCGACCGCGAGGTGCAACTACTTTTGCTGGTATTGGGTGTTGCCCCATTTGTTGAATCGGTAAGTGGTTTCGGCGTCGGCACGGTCGTGATTATCCCGATGTTACTCGCACTCGGCCTCGACACGTTGCAAGCAGCAACGCTCGGACTCTTCGGACAGATTGCCGTTCCCTGGGGCGCACTCGCCATCGGGACGATTCTTGGTGCCTCTTTAACTCACCTATCCGCTGCGCACATCAGCGCGCAAACAGCCCTCATCGGCTCACCACTCCCGATGCTTTTTGGCCTGCTCACGCTGGTCATTGGCGGCGGACGCCACGCATTGCGCCGCCTCTGGCTGCCTGCCTGTATCGCCGCCCTGCTCCTCGCGGGGGGCGAATGGCTTTCTAGCATGTTCGCCAGTGTCGAACTCGCGGGCCCATTTGCCAGTATTCCAGTCATCATACTGTTATTGCTATGGGGACGCATGCACGAAAACGCGCGGTCTCATGCGGATGCGGAACACGATGATCTCGCACCACGTACCTTGCTGCTCGCGCTTGTCCCCTATCTGATTTTAACGCTGCTATTGCTACTCTCACGTTTTATCGCGCCACTACAGTTCTGGCTGCAACATGTAGGAGTCGTGCATATTCCCATCCTCGCGCTCGATTTCCCCCTCTTCTATAGTCCAGGTTTCTTTATCCTGCTCGCCACTATCGCAACGGCTTATATCACGCACATCGGTCTGGCCGGTTTCTGGACAGCGGTACAGCGCACGCTGCGCCAGTTTACACCGGGGGCCATTGCGATTGCCAGTTTTCTTGCCGCCTCACAGATCATGCGCGCAAGTGGTATGATCGAGGTATTGGGAACAGCTGCGGCAACGTTGGGGAACGGGTATAGCGCGCTTGCTCCCTGGCTAGGTGCGCTTGGTGGGTGGCTAACAGGGTCTAACGCGGGCAGTAACGCGATGTTCGCGCAATTGCAGGTCACAACCAGCAATAAAGCCCATTTACCCACGATCTGGATTATGGCGGCACAGAATGCGGCAGGCTCTATCGCCACGATGGCCTCACCAGCGCGTCTCGTGCTGGCCTCAACAGCGGTAGGATTGGGCGGAAAAGAAGGGCAGATTGTGCGCCGCGTAGGACTTCCCGTGCTAGCAGCTATTTTCCTGGTGATGCTCCTGCTCATTCTGCTTGCCTGAAAGGGACATGGACTCTTGGGCGCGTCGTTTGTCACACCTGCACAATGGTCAAGATGTATGATACACTAGGCTGACACAAGAAAGGATTAGACACGCGATGACAAACAATCTTGATACCATTGGCAAACAAGCACTCGCCCATTTCACGCTTAAACATAATGCTCGCGAACGCGCCTTACCCAAATCGCGCACGGCAATCCGCTATTGCGCCAACAGCATTCGCGCGACCCATCGACAAGAATTTGCGCAGGCGCAGACATTGCTGGCACAGGCAGAGGTTTTATTGAACGAGATGCATCAAGACCTGCAAGACCATCTTGACATTTACTACGCAGGCTTTGTACAAGATGCCCAAAAGGAATTTGCCGAGGCCACCACGTTTGCCGCCCTCGTGCAAGGCCGCGAACTGCCGCTCGCCGATGCACTCCATCTCGGTTGGCCCGCTTATCTCAATGGTCTCGCGGAGGCAGTCGGTGAATTGCGCCGCTATATTCTCGACCAACTTCGGCAAGGCCATGTCGATCAGTGTGAACAGTTGCTTGAAGTCATGGATGATATCTATGCCCTGCTCGTAACGCTCGATTTCCCCGATGCCATCACAGCAGGCCTTCGACGCACAACCGATAGCACACGCGGGATCCTTGAAAAGACACGCGGTGATCTGACGACTGCATTTGGGCATGCCAGACTGCAGCGTTCACTAGAGGCACTTCAGCAGGCACTTCAACAGCCAATAAACTAAGTCACCCATTGCATGTTTTTTTATTTTGTATACTATATATGGTGGCTATTCGTGTATGGGAGCAAGGGAACCTTTTTGTCATGCATTGCGTTACGTAAGATGAAGATTAAAAAGGGAAACCCGTACAATATAAACGCATAATGCAAGCATCTACCACGCCAAGAGGGGGGCGTATTGTACACTATGCAAAGTCAGGAATCGAATGACAAAGAAATCGTGACTGGGCAGGTCGCCCTCACGACTTCTACCCAAGTTATCACCGCGGAGACCGTACAGGCTGAAGAGGTTCCAACCATTCCATTGGAATCCCTTGAGACGATCAACGCTCTCCAACCAGAGATTGCGATCCGTGCAGTCACGGCAACGCAAGCGGTTAGTGTCCCAGTGCCACTCGTGGTACAGCCAGCGGAATATCACCGCAGCATCAGCGAATGGCTGCATATCTGGTGGGACGGTTTACGCCTGCACTATCTCGTTTTCCCGCTCATGCCGCTGCTGCTCGGTAGTGTGCTGGCATGGACACAGACAATCAGCGCGCGTCATCTCTTGGGCCAATTCCATCTTACACACTTCTTCGCCACACTAGTTCTCGTTATATTGTTGCAATGTGGCGCAAACCTTATCAATGATTACTATGACTATCTACGCGGCATCGATAAAACCAATACATTTGGCGTTGGCGGCTTAATTCAGCAAGGGATTGTGCGCCCTGTGACGCTGCTAAATAGCGGGCTTACGCTCCTCGCACTGGCAACATTAGGAGGCTTTTTTCTCGCTATCATTAGCACACCGCTACTGCTCTTGCTCGGACTGGCAGGCTTACTTGGCGCGTTCTTCTATAGTGCCACGCGCCGTGCCCTCTCCTCGCTGATGTTGGGCGAACTTACCGTATTCTTGATCTTCGGCCCTCTAATAACACTGGGTGCCTATGCGGTTCAGACCCGCCACGCCAGTTGGAGCGCGCTCCTGCTTGGCTGCATTCCCGGTCTACTCGCGGCCGCTGTCGTCTACGCCAACAACATGCGCGATAATGAGGGAGATGCGCAGGCCCTGAAATACACGTTTGCCACACGCTTCAATCTAAAGCTAAGTCGCACGCTATACAGTATTCTCGTGCTCGGAGCCTATGTAATGGTAGCCATACTCGCGTTACCACACGGCACGCCGCACTTCATGCTACTGGCTTTCTGGACATTGCCCTCACTTTTCATCGTTCTCAGTGGCGTCATGCGCACCGATACGCCCGCAGGCTTCCATGCGATCATGCGCGAGACGCTTCAACTAGAGACGATGTTTATATCCTTCCTGGTCATCGGCCTGCTACTCAACACGTTTGGGCCGTTGATTGTCCATCTCGCACTCCATACCCTGTAGAAATACAGAACGCGGTGCTGGCCGCCGGGGCAGAAAGAATAGAAGGACGCGATCATAAAACGCAACAAATGAATTTGCTAATCGCGTCCTTCCATTCATTACATGTATCACGTTCTTTTGGAAATACATGTATAAAAAGCTCGTGTATACACTTCTTGTCTATTCGCTCCATTAGTGCTACAATGAAAGGAATGACAGTAGTAATTATAAAGAAGGACAATGGGTATACACGTAGTGGTCAGGAACGAGCTTTCGGAAAACGTGCGCACTTTTGCAGCACGCTACACGTTTCCTATCGACCAGTTTCAACTGGATGCAATTGCCCAGTTAGAAGAAAACTATTCCGTATTGGTCGCGGCTCCAACCGGAACAGGCAAAACACTGGTCGCCGAGTATGCAATCTGGTTAGCGCAGCAACGTGGTCAACGTGTCATCTACACAACGCCGCTTAAAGCACTCTCGAACCAGAAATACCGTGACTTGCGCGAACTTTACGGCTATGACGCCGTTGGCCTCGTCACGGGCGACATTGTTGAACACAGTCGAGCCTCGATTGTGATTATGACGACCGAAGTCTACCGTAACATGCTACTGGAACAGGGCGGCGAGCGACTTGACAACGAAATGCTCACGCTTTCATCGCTGCAAGATGTCGGCTTTGTTGTCTTTGATGAACTCCACTACCTGAGCGACGCTGATCGCGGCCCCGTGTGGGAAGAGGCGATCATCTGCTCACCGCAGCACGTTCAACTGGTGGGCCTCTCGGCAACGGTAAGCAACGCGGATGATCTGGCCCAATGGATTAGCCGTGTCCATCGCCCCATCTCACTCATTATTCACGAAGAACGCGCTGTTCCACTAGAACACTTCTACTTTCTCGATAATAAACTACATCTCGTACAAGACGCGAACGGTAACCGCATTGAGCGTTTTCCCAATGTGGGTGGCGAGGCAAAAATGGCGCAGATGCTGGGACGCCGCTATGCCTATCGCACAGAAGACGAGATCGAAAATGAAGAGGACGAGGACGAAGAGGAGCAGTACGAAGATCGCCGTGAGCGCGGTCAGAGTGAGCGCGGAGCCAGACACTTTAGAGCACGCGATGGCGGACGTATTCCGCCTCGCCAGATGCGTATTAGCCCACAAGGGAAACGCTCTCCCGCACGCGCGACCTCTGAAACAGAGGATGAAGCCGCACAAATAGCGGGCATAAACGGTAATACAGAACCAGAAACAGCGCAGGTGGCGGAGGAACGCAAACCAAAACGTCCACGTATGCGCCGCGCACCTGAACCGGGCGAGATCCTTACGGCACTGCGCGAGGCCGATATGTTGCCCTGCCTCTACTTCCTGCCTGGACGGCGTGTCGTTGAAGAGGCAGCGATGAGCGCGGCCTTGCATCGCTTTACCACACCTGAAGAAGAACTGAAAATTCGCGAAGAGGTGGGCGTTTGGCTTGAAAACCTGCCGAAAGAGGATAGAAATTTGCAACAGGTACATGCCCTGACAGACCTGTTGCCTCGCGGTATTGCCTTCCATCACGCGGGGCTTCTGCCCGGCCTCAAGGTTTTGGTCGAGACACTGTTCGCCAGAGGTTATCTGCGCGCCGTCTTTGCCACCGATACGCTGGCCCTCGGCGTGAATATGCCCGCGCGCAGCGTCGTCGTCGGCAGCCTGAGCAAGTTTGACGGACAGGAGATGCGCCTGCTAACACCCAATGAATATCGTCAGTTGACGGGGCGTGCGGGTAGACGCGGCATGGATATACACGGTTCCGCTGTCATTCCCTACTCGCCTTGGGAGCCTTTTGAGGACTCCTTTCAGCGTATCACAGGCGAAATGCTGCCCGTCACCAGTTCGTTTGTCGTGCGCTACAACTCCGTGCTGAACCTGTGGCGACCCGGCGACCTGCAGCATATTCGGCGCATCTGCGCGTCCAGTCTGCGCGAATACCAACGCTACCTGCTATGGGAATTCAACGAACTGCAACGCCTGGAGAAACGCTATCAGAAGGCCAAGAAATCGGGTAAGAAAAAGGGCGCGGCCTCACAAGGGGCCGTCGAAGCACTAGAGAAGCGACGGCAACGCATTGGAGCCTACCCGCTCAGTCGGGCAGGAGCGGCGGAACTCGATGGTACGATTTTCGCCTTACGCGCATTGGGCTATATCGGACAGGACGATCAATTAACGCTCAAAGGGCGGCTCTTGCGCAGCATCTTCCATCCAGCGGGCATCATGATTATCGAACTCATCATGAGTGGCACGCTTGACGAGCTAACGGCCCACGAGCTTGCCGAGGTACATAGCTGGTTCGCGTTCGGTAGCGATAAACGGCTCAACAATCGTAGCGTAGTTCATGCGCGCCTCGTGCAAGTGCGACGCGAACTCTGGCGTATCGCGCAGCATGTGCATGGCATCGAGGAACGGGCCGAGATCAACTTCAGTCCCTCGATCATGCCAGAATTTCACGGCGTCGCCCTGGCGTGGTCGCGTGGCATGTCGCTCGGAGGTCTACTGCGGCGCATTGATCTGGCGGAGGGCGATATTCTTATGCTGCTCAACCAGACAATTGACCTGATTCAGCAGGTGCAGGCAGCAGTTGGACAGGTTTTGGACGCGCGCGATATCTGGGAACAATCGGTTCCAGTGATGATGGATGGTGCCCCCAGCGAACGGGCGCGTCATGCCAGCATGGAACAATTGCAGGCACAACGCGAACGCCTGGAGCGCGTCCGTCCACTCTTTGGGCAGGCATCGGCCTCGCTCTTGCGTGGCATCATTATTCAGAGCCGCACGATTCCCTCGATGGTAGTGCAGGTTGGTGCTGAGATCGTCCCCTTAGATGCTGAAGAGGACCACGATATCGCCGAGGCCCTGAGCTTGAACGACCGCGACGGCTCGCCGTTGCCTTAGTCTCCAAGCGAGGTTATACCAAACCAACTGTTACACCCTTGTGGCTCTTCGCCCAGGGTTGCACTGAGAGAGAGAACGTATATATTCTCCTTGCCTGGAACTTTGAGGATAAAGAAAATGGCATGCCAGGGATAGCCATCTTCGTCCTTAAAGTTCCAGGTATGCCACGTTGCTTACTCATCTCCACCTAAAGAACATATCAAGCTACCAGAGATAGGGTCGGGAAGACGACTATACCACTTTTCCTATGCCACAGCAAACTGCCAGCATGGCTCGTTTATTGATTGTAAAGCATATGAAACAGGGACAAACGTTTACCAACAAACATTACTATAGTCATGCTCTTGTGGGTAATACATTGTCATAATTGTGCAAGTTAACTAAGATGTACAAAAGACATACTATCTTACATGGCTCAGAGAGCGTGAGCGCATCATAGAGATGAGATGCAACAAGACGCAAAACCACAATACATGTCAGCAGCAGAAGAGGTAGAGGGTAATTCATGAACGCAGAATCATTAATTGGAACGGTACTTGGAACCTGTACGCTGCAGCGTTTGCTAGGTCAGGGAGGAATGGGGGCCGTCTTTCTAGCTCAGCAGTCGCGCCCCCGCCGTCAGGTTGCAGTGAAGGTGCTAATGCCGATGACGCTGTTGAATGCACATCAACTAGCGGCTTTCCTGGAACGGTTCCGCCGTGAGACGGACGCCGCCGCCTCGCTGGAACATCCTAATATCGTTCCAGTGCATGAATATGGAGAGCGTGATGGTCTGGCCTATCTCGTAATGCCCTATATCAGTGGCGGTACGTTACGCGATGAGATGGAGCGCGAGGGTGTTTTACCACTAGCAAAGATTGTCAATTATTTAGACCAGATGGCAGCGGCTCTAGATTTCGCGCATGAGCATGGCGTGATTCACCGTGATATCAAACCTGCAAACATCCTGATGACCCCCGAGGGCCGTCTGCTGCTCACCGATTTTGGTTTGGTGAAGATTGTCTCAGAGGGACACAATGCACAACCGCGTTTGACAGGGGTGGGCGTGCCAGTGGGCACACCCGACTATATGGCTCCTGAACAGGTCATGGGCGAGGGAGTAGATAGCCGCGCCGACCTCTACTCGCTGGGTGTGATCCTCTATCAAATGGTGACAGGCACAACGCCATTTCAGGGCGAGACGCCGATGCAAATCGCCGCGCAACACTTGCAGATTCCTCCTCCCTCGCCACAGATGTTACGTCCAGACCTTCCCGTTGCAACAGAACAGGTCATTTTGCGTTCCCTCGCCAAACGCCCCTCAGAGCGCTATGCGACCGCGCGCGAACTGGCCGACGCCTTTCGCTTAACGCTGATCGGCATGGGCATTCCACTCAGTCCGCAGAACAATCTGCTCGCCGGTATCACAGGGGCACGCATTCCCGTATTCGAGGAGCCTGCATTAGCATTGCCGACCTCGACCTTACCCGCAATTAAAGCGAATCGCGGCGCGGGCCTGCTCAGTCGTGCAACAGGCATGGCACCAGCGGTACGCGCAGAGGTGGCAACCACAGGGCAGATGCCCGTGGCTCAAAATGAGATAGCAAAGGGCGGAGGCGGTCTGCTTTCACGCACTGGCAAGTTCCCACAGGTTGGCACGGCTCAGATGGCCGCTGTCACAACAGCACAACGTACATCACCAGCCACTGAAGCTGGAACAGCTGTATTATCACCTATTCAGCAGATGTCACCCATCCGCCAAACAGGCCAATTGCCCGCAACGGGACAACCAATGGGAAGCAACACTATCAAGCTCACCAGCCCCGTAAAAGTTGTGCAAGTGCCTGTCGCGGGTCAGCCCGGACAATATGTCACTGGTCTGCTGCCAGTCATGCAGCAAATACCAACAACAACGCAGACAAAGAAACCTGCACCCGTCTGGATGAAAGCAGTATCAGTGCTCATGGCACTGATACTGCTTGCCGGTATCGTAGGGGCAGTTTGGTTCATACGTATGCACACATCCAATCGTGGAAGTAGCACCCAGAGCAGCCAAACAGGCCAGACGACCCAGACAGGGAAGTTAAACGTGCAGGCAACGGCAATCGCACAGGCAACAGCGACTGCGCAGGCCAATACTATTCTTTTTGACCCACTCTCCACCAACACCCATAGCTGGCTCACAGCACCAGCCAATGTCTATGCCTTTAAGGATGGAGCCTATCATATTACGGATCGCGGTGACAGCGGACGGGCCACCGTATTACAGGGCAAAGCCTTTGGTAGCCCACTTGGCTACACGCTAACGATGGATGAGATCACGGGCGATGATAACTCGGCGGTCAACTCCTTCGGTATGATCTTGCGCTTTAATCAGCAGACAAAGAACGGCAAGACGGTCACGACCTTCTACAGCTTTGAAGTTGTCAACACGAAGGGCGGCGAATATCAATTCTGGAAATACGACGATAGCGCGGCGAGTCCGTGGACAGAGATCTGGCACCAACCCTTCGGCACAGAGTTTCACGAGGGCCACGGGGCACAGAGCGTAAACACCTTCAAAGTCTTTGCCAATGGCAGCCATTTCACCTTTACGGTTAATGGCAAGGTGGTCAAAACAGCCCAGGATACCGCATTGACCAACGGTACAATTGGTATGATCGTCAACTTGAATGGGACAGAGGTCGCATTCAAAAACCTCTTACTGACAAACAATTAGGAATCCAAACGTATGAACGCAGAAGCATTAATCGGTAAAACGCTTGGCACGTGTACGCTCCAAAGGTTGATCGGGCAGGGGGGCATGGGAGCCGTGTTTCTGGCGCAACAGTCTCGCCCCCGCCGTCAGGTCGCGGTAAAGATTTTGTTTCCGATGGTGCGACTGACACCCCAGCAGCAAGGCGCGTTTTTAGAACGTTTTCGGCGCGAGACGGATGCCGCCGCCTCGCTGGATCACCCTAACATTTTGCCCGTACACGAGTATGATGAGAGCGATGGTCTGGCCTATCTGGTCATGCCCTATGTCAGCGGGGGCACATTGCGCGACGAACTGGAGCGCGAACACCAGATTGCCCTGCCAATGGTTGTCTACTATCTTGATCAGATGGCCTCCGCGCTGGATGCCGCGCATGCCCGTGGTGTTGTTCATCGCGATGTCAAGCCAGCTAACATGCTCATGACGCCGGAAAAACGCCTCTTGCTCAGTGATTTTGGTCTCGTGAAGATCATTACCGAGGGCCGCACTCAGCCAACGCCACTCACAGGCATTGGTATGCCGATGGGAACACCTGACTATATGGCTCCCGAACAGGTAATCGGTACAGAGGTGGATGCACGGGCCGATATCTATGCGTTAGGCGTGATCCTCTATCAGATGGTGACCGGTGAGCTACCATTCAAGGGACAAACGCCAATGCAGGTCGCCATACAACACTTACAGGTTGCGCCGACCGCGCCACGGCATTTTCGTCCAGAACTGCCTGTCGCAGCAGAACAAGTGATGCTCCAGGCTCTGGCAAAACGCCCCGCCGACCGTTATGGGCAGGCTTCCGATCTGGCAAACGCCTTCCGTCTCGCGCTGACAAGCGCAGGCATCGCCCTGGGAGATAGCCCTACCAACTTGCTCTCGTCAATGCAAATGCCAGCGGTTACCTTCGCAACGCCACGTGGTCTCTTCGACCCGGCATGGAAAAAGATGGCCCAACCGCCAACTGAACAGGCTTTGGTGCCCGAAGGGACAGAGCAGCCTACATCCAGAAGGCCCATGATCGCGCCTATGTTTTCGACCGCTGGCATAGTTCCCCCATCGCCCGCACCCGGCATGCCTATACGTAAGAACGATATCGTAGCGCAGACCCGTATGACATTGCCATCATTTACAGGATTACTGATGCCAGAAACACCGCCGCAGCAACCACAACAACGTGAGCCTAGTGGCTACACGCCCTTACCTTCGCCCACACCTTCGCCTTTGCCCATGCAAGGGAAGGAGACACCACTACCACCAACACGTTCATTGCTCGGCCATAAAGGTATGTTGCGTCCACCCAACTCCTTCGCGCTAAGCGAACAATCACCTGTACAGATGGAACAACAAGCGTTTGATGCCGCTCAACCGATGATATCGGAGGGGATGCCACGCCCAATACTACCAACGCAGGGACCTTCTGTGACGCAGCTACCCTTTCCATCGCCAGCAGTGCCGTCATCTCCCTTCCCACCGACACTCACGCAATACGAAGAGCCACTCATGGCGACAGGGACAATGCCGACAGGGACACTACCAGCTACTTACGCGGGACAGGGAGCAACAACAACGATGCGCCTGACGCAATCTATGCACGTGGTCAAAATGCCAGTAGCAGGCCAACCGGGACGGTATGTGACAGGTCTGTTGCCCGCTCCATCCGTGCCTCCTACGCCATCGCCGACACATACAAGCTCTTCACCGGAATTTCTGCGCTTTTTGCCACCTATTATCCTGAGAAATCTCAAGTACAGTGCGCTGATCGCGGCCATAGTGCTGGTATTATTCGGATCAGGTTTCTTCTGGCTCCTCAGCAGCCATACGCAATCGACACACAACACGCACATAACCACAAAAGCAACTCCCAATGCCAACGCTACAGCCTCGGTGCTTGCCACAGCGACAGCGGGAGCCAATATCATTTTCACCGATCCGCTCAGCACAAACTACCATAACTGGCCTGTCTCTACTAGTGACAATGGACCGCAGATGTACGTCTTTAAAAATGGAGCCTATCACATTACAGCGGTCCGAACAGGCTCAAGTGCGCTTGCCGTCTTACCACCAGATGAAGAATTGCCAACCTCGTTCGTTTACACATTAACGATGGAAGAGGTCAAAGGCGATGATACAACGGTGAACAATCAGTTTGGCATGGTATTTCATTTAACCAGCCACCAGAATTCAACGCAATTTTACGCCTTTGAGGTGGCCAACACACCCGGCGGCGAATACGAATTTTGGAAATATGACGATAGCTATGGACCAACTGTAGATCCCTGGACGAAAATCTGGTCGCACCCATTTGGTAGCGAATATCACTATGGGCATGGGGCGGCAGGACGCAATACAATGAGTGTTGCCCTTCAAGGGACAAAATACACGTTCATCGTGAATGGCAAAACAATGGGTAGCGCACAAGATGATACGCTCAAAGGCGGTCAGATTGGTATGCTCGTCAATTGGAATGGGACCGAGGTCGCATTCTTCAATCTTGTTTTACAGTATAAATAGGACGTTAGCAGGTCTAGTTTCTCTGGCTTACCTGGATGGGTTGTCAGGGTAGAGGATAAGAAATTGGTACAGACGCATCTTTATGTGCTAGCGGCACTGCTCATATCCAGCGTGCAGATATTCTCCTTCCTGAAAATCAGTGTTGTTACACTCACACTTTGGGTAACAGGGGGGCTTTTTCTGCTCAATGTGCTAATGGCAATTATCTTCCGCGCCCAACCAGTAAAAGAACGGCTCTCTTACTACGTGGTTTGCGCACTTGAATTGGTCATTTTTCTCTTTGCCCTGGCCTTACGGCTAGGTTTTGTTACACACGTGCCCTACCATCTACCACCAGGATTGCCATTCAACCGCGCTGAAATTGGTGCCACTATCGCGGTAGGCCTTGGTCTGTTTCCAGCAGCATACTGGCACCGCACATCCTTCTCAGATCTGGGAACACGCATGGCAGCAGACGCCAAAACTATCCGTGAACGCGACGGCGGTGTGCGTATTCGCGATACCGGACCCGGCGGCTGGATGAACTAACGTCAAAAACACAGCATGGAAGTATGATTATGCAAACGGTTATTCTCTTTCTTAAAAATATCAGTTCCTGGCATATACGCATCATTGCCCTGGCAAGTCTTGTACTCAGTATTGGCTTTAGCTCACAGATCATGGTCAATGCCTTTGCCGATAGCACAATCAATGCGTTAAATGCCGAATATAACACAATGCAGGTTGCACCTACGCTACAGCAACGTGAGCAATGCCTTATTACCATGCAGCATCAG
>DAIDJF010000004.1 GCA_027451525.1 Ktedonobacterales bacterium | reverse complement strand
TCAGGACCAGAGAGCTTGCTGAGAGCGGACAATTGGAGGAACTCTTCGCGCTCATCAAGAATCGCTGCCTGTGGAACGCCGGAGGGCTGATGGCGAAGTTGGAGCGGTGTGCCGATGCCTGCCGCGATAGGGATATCCGGGCGTCCAAAGATATTGAGCAGATGCGCGGCAAGGTGGGCGCGTCGGCGTGTATCACCGAAGACCGTTGTAACGCCTGAGAGCGAGAGTTCGGGAGATTTTAAGAGCAGTGCCAATGCCAGGGCGTCGTCGATATCATCTCCAATATCAGTATCGAGCATAACAAGGCGTGGGACTAGTGATTGGTTGGTTTGAGTAAACGAGTCATAGATAATTTGGTGCATTGTACCAATCTCTCTTTTATGTTACAGTTGCATTAGCTATTTGCTGTACACGCGCTATTCTCTGCTAAGAGCGTATCATACGAAAAAACCGCTGACAAATTTTTAATTGCTGTCCATAGTACTAACTTGCAACGGTCGGTACCGAGCAGCATGGGCCGAGAAAGAGAGGATACTATTTTATGGATATGTTGAAACGTGAGTTACTGGCTCAGCGTGTGCGCGCAGTCAAGCCGTCAGGCATCCGCAAGTTCTTTGATATCATTAACACGATGCCCGCTGTAATCTCGCTCGGTGTTGGTGAGCCTGATTTTGTGACCCCCGAGCACATCCGGCAGGTGGGGATCAATTCAATCCGGCAGGGGCATACGCGCTATACCTCAAACTATGGCATGTTAGAGCTACGCGAGGAGATCGCGACAATGCTCCAGCGACGCTATGACGTGGCGTATGATCCGCGCACGCAGATACTTGTCACTGTGGGCGTGAGCGAGGGTGTGGACCTGACGATGCGCACGCTGATCGATCCCGGCGACGAGGTTATTTCTCCTGACCCAGGCTACGTGGCATACGAGGCTGATATTGTTTTTGCTGGCGGAGTGCCCGTAACGGTGCCGACCTATGCGCAATATAATTTTGGCGTGCGCGCCGCTGATATTGCCGCCGCGATTACTCCACGCACAAAAATGATCTTGCTGGGCACACCCAACAATCCGACGGGTGCCGTAATTCCACGTGCAGAATTGGAAGGCATTGCTGAACTCGCCATCAAGCACGATCTGATTGTCGCGGTAGACGAGGTCTATAGCCGTCTGGTCTATGATACCGACTATACCAGTATGGTGACGCTGCC
This sequence comes from Ktedonobacterales bacterium, assembly GCA_027451525.1. Taxonomy (GTDB): domain Bacteria; phylum Chloroflexota; class Ktedonobacteria; order Ktedonobacterales; family Ktedonobacteraceae; genus DTNP01. The sequence continues at coordinate 116,721 of DAIDJF010000004.1, read as the reverse complement.
TGGGATGCTGGAGCGCACAGTCTTACTGGATGGTTTCTCGAAGGCATATGCGATGACGGGCTGGCGTGTAGGGTATGTGGCTGCATCCAAGCAGATTGTGGAAGCGATGCTCAAAGTGCATCAATACACGATTATGTGCGCTGGCACGGCTCCCCAGGAGGCGGCAATCGAGGCATTGCGGCACGGAGAGCCAGATGTGCAGATGATGCATGACGACTATGCGCGGCGAAGGCGCATGTTCGTTGACGGCCTCAATCGCATTGGTCTGCCTTGCTGCGAGCCGTATGGTGCGTTCTATGCTTTCCCATATATTGGCAACACGGGCATGAGCGACGAAGAGTTTGCCGAGAAATTGCTGTTTGAAGAGCAGGTTGCCGTTGTCCCTGGCGGCTCATTCGGTACTGCTGGCAAGGAGTATATCCGCTGTGCCTATTGTACGGCGTATGATAAGCTCGAAGAGGCATTAGTGCGTATCGAGCGTTTCTTGAAGAAACATCAAGCGTAAATGACTAAAAAAGCAGTCCATGCAATGCTTTGTGTGGACTGCTTTTTCTTTTCGGGTATAGTGTTTGTTCTTAAGCGGAGACTGGTCCCCATTCGGCTTGTGAGCGGTCACGTTTTAGCTCGAACAGATTGGGATTATGCAACTCCCAGGAGATGTGGTCCCAGAACGCGCCCGCCTCCTCGCCATGAGGAACGGTGTTGATGATCGGGCCATAGAAGCCAACATTCGATTCCTGGAAAGCAATCGTGGGGACGCCAAATGCGTGATAGCGTTGCACGGCCTCTTGATGATCGTTGATGACGTCCTGGGCTGTGCTTTCATCTGCCAGGGCCTGCTCTACAAAATCCTCTCCCAAACCGACTTCGCGCGCGCAAGCCGCGACGACTTCGCGCGTATTAATGCTCTCTTTATGCCCATGCTGCGCGTTGCCCAGTGCCACATAGAGCTTTTCAAAGCCATCATTGCCATGCTTACGACGCGCGAGCGCGAGTGTGCGCAGTGCGAGCCAGCCGTAGCCATTGACATAGTCTGGCTCAGTGCCTTCTTTGCGATTGATGGTCTCCAAGCTAAAGATACGCCAGATGATATTTATTGGACGAACTGTGCGTGCCTCGCGCAGCCAGAGTGCCGTTCGCCACGCTAATGGGCAGAGTGGGTCAACATGAACGTTTAGTGTGGTGGTCTCTTGCGTTGTCATGATGTTCAGCACATTCCTTTATAGCATAATGTGACACGTTATCTTCTGTTTAACACTTCATTTTTTGAAGTGTCCGTATATAGGATACGTTTTTTTTCAGGAACCTGTCAAGGCTCAGTCAGTGATAAATGAAAAAGAAAAATGTAGATGAAGCGTGCTATGGTATATAATTTTTAGCGGAAAATGTAAATTGAAGGAGAAAGATGGTGGCAAAAACAGCGACAACAAAAGAGGTTTCTAAGGGCATTTGTCATTTCTGTAAAGGCGAGTTTGCGAAAAGCAAGATGAGCCAGCACCTCAAATTTTGTAAGGCACGGCAGGCTGCACTGAAAGCGCAGGCAGAGCAAGCGGGTGCAGGCAAGAGCGAGACGTTGTATCACATTCTTGTCGAGGGTGATCGCTACCTCTCGAACTACTGGATGCATCTTGAACTGCCCGCAAGCGCGACATTTTATGATTTGGATGTTTTTCTTAGAGGCATCTGGCTAGAATGTTGTGGACATCTGAGCGGCTTTAAAATCGGGCGCGACTTATACTCGTCAGAATCTGGAGAATACATGGTATGGGGAGACGAGATAGACGCGCAACTTGGAGATACTGAAGAGGCGGAGCATACGCAACAAGATACGGCTGAGGGTGAAGAAGATTTATTGGTTGAGATCGAAGAAGAGGAAGAGGAGGAATTTCCCAGTTTTGAACAGTATCTGTCTGAAGTCATTGGGTCTGTGTACATAAAGGCGAATGTTGATATTGCTGCGCTTCCTCCTGATCTGGAAACAATGTTTAGAAAGCAATATGACTACGCGCGTACAAGGTGGGAGAACATGCCACGCGAACACTCAATAGATGTTGCTGTGGGCAAAGTGTTCAAACCTGGCGTAAAGGGCGAATATACCTACGATTATGGTTCATCGACCGAGCTTAATTTGCGTGTGGTCGGGGAACGTGAGGCTAAGGTGTCAGAGGAAGATGAGACTATTCGTGTGCTTGCGCGCAACCTTGCTCCTGTGTTCCCTTGTAGTTCGTGCGGCAAACCCGCGACGCAGATTGCAGCAGGTTACTTTTACGCGCGAAGTGCGGCGTATTGCATGGAATGCGCGAAAGAAAACGCTGCATATGGTGAAAATTCGCTGCCGATTGTCAATTCGCCGCGCTGTGGCATCTGCGCCTACACGGGTGATGCCACATTTGACGCGGAAGAGGGCGTTTGGAGTGTGGAAGATAAAGAAGCATAAACCCAGGACCTTCTTTTGAGCGTTTTTCGTAACTGCTGATATCAAATGATTGAGTATTAAACATGCTGTTTTTTCTGATTTAACAAGCTGGTGAATACGCAGATATGTATTCACCAGCTTGTTTCCTCGTCCTATGATGCTGCCTCTATATCCCGAAGTTGAGTTCGGTTGTTAGCACTCGCTGTGTCCGCAGCTATAGCACTTCTTGCAGCCCTCTTCATACACAAGGGTGTTGCAGCCACATTCAGGGCAAAGATTACCTGTTACGCTGAGCATATTGAGGTTTAGCGGCGATGGATCACTGGTGTGAATGCCATTTTTGCTATTCTTCTCCTCTACCTGCTCTTTGACTGGCTCTTGTACTGCTTGTGTCTGTTCAACCTCTTGCAGTGACTCGATATGCAGTTCTAACGCGCGTGCAACTGCGTCGGGCAGCGAACGAATCTGCTGCATGCCGAAGCCAACAGAACGACTTCCACCAATGCCGCGCAGTTGATCGACGATCTCCTGGGCGCGGTCAGTCTGTGAAAGGGGACTGAGCAGGCGCAGGTTGAGCGAGATCAGACGCCCCAATGCCTCTGCCAGAGCGGCGATATCGCTACCAGCCTTGCCAACGTTGACGAAAACCTCCAATGGTCCCTGCTCATCGCTGTTGATGGTGACATTAATCTTGCCCTCTGGGGCGGCAACTTGACGGGTGTAGCCATGTACCACTGAAGGACGTGGTTTGACGCCTTGTTGGATCGATGTCACCGGTTCAAGCATTGGAGCCTGTTTCTCGGCTTCAGCCTCTTTCTTTTTCTGCTCATCCTCTACGCGTGTCAGCACAGCATCGCGTGAGCCGTCGCGATAATAGGTGATGCCCTTACAGCCCATCTCATATGCCATGCGATAGAGCATTTGTACCTGTTCAACGGTGTGATCGTTGGGCGCATTGACCGTTTTGCTGATACTGGAGTCAGTATAGCGTTGAATCATCGCCTGCACACGTACATGTTCTTCGGGCGTCAAGTCTTTTGATGAGACAAAGTAATGTGGTGTCTGCTCGTTCGGGTGCTTCTCGCGCCATTCTTGTAATAGTGGATGGTAGAGAATATGCTCGCCTGTGCGGTCGCGACGGACCATCGCGAAGTCGTAGACAGGCTCAATGCCTGAACTGACGCCCGCTAAGAGACTGGTTGTGCCAGTAGGAGCCTGTGTCAGCAAGACAGCATTGCGAATGCCTTGCGTGCGAATCTTCTCCTGTATTGCCTGTGGAAGACGCTTGATAAAGCGACCCTGTATGTATTTGTCGCGATCAAAGTGCGGGAAGACGCCTTTTTCAGCCGCGATATCCGCTGATGCCTCATAAGCAGCATTGCGAATAGTGGCGTAGATGCGCTCAATGACAGGGAGCGACTCTTCGCTACCATACGCAATCTTCATCTTGATCAGCGCGTCCGCCAGCCCCATCGTGCCCAATCCTGTACGGCGCGTGCCAAGCTGAGCCTCTTCATTTTCTTTAATGAAGTAGAGATTGGCATCGATCACGTTATCGAGGAAGCGCATGGCGACCCTGCTAGTTTCGGCAAGCTGCTCATAGTTCATCTTGCCGTTTTCTATAAAAGCTGAAAGGTTTATTGCACCTAAATTGCAAACGCCCCACGGAGGCAGGCCCTGTTCCCCGCAATCGAGCGAGCAGTATCCGTTGGTGATCCAGGTAAGCGTTTCTGGCTCATAGAGGTCATAGACTTCTTCCTCATATCCGGTATCTTCTACGGAGACAACGGCTGCTGTCCATGAACCGCCGATATAATGCCAGCCTTCTGCAATCTCTTTCAAACGCGCTGCTTTATCTGGATGAGTCAGACCAACTTCTGCATAGAAACGTGCAATGCCTTCGTTCATGATGACAACGTCGTATTTCTCGCCTGTGCCATACATTGAACGACCATCATATTCCAGGTCTTCGTCGCGTGTTGCGCGGTAGATGCGACCATGAATACCGAATTGGAGTAGGAGCAAGCGGACCTGTTGTGCCAACTCATATGACGAGGTGTGGAAGCGTAGCATGGGATTATCCTGCTTTATAAGGACGCTTCCATCCGTCGAGAAAAGCCCATCAAGGATTCCTGCCAGAAATTCCTTGTCCATGTGCATAAACGCGGCGGGAATGGTTTTCTGAGGTGCCTTGATATTAGGCGTCATGCCGATGCGTACAAGCAACGAGGCTAGTTTGTAGCATTCCAGTCGTACCGATGCATGTTTAACCGCAACTCCACCTTCGCCAATAAAATCTTTCTCGGCAAGCGTGCGATGGGTATGAATATTCATATCCGTCATCAGGCTTACGAAGGTATCATACCAGCCATCTTCGTGCAGACCAAAAGCGACTTTACATTGATAAGAATGGCTGTTGCCATTGGCGACTTCCCGTAGCGTACCATCTCCCAGAACTGAGCCGACGATGAGGCCAAGTGTACGGTCGTAGTGACTGGCAACTTTGAGTTCTCTTTTAGCGATATATTCCATTGCCTCTGCTGGGAGATTTTGTCGTGGCCCAAAGGTCTCATTGGCTACAACCAGAACTTTGTCGCCTTCTACCAGCTCGGAGATTGCCACCCACTGGTATTTTTTATCGCGTACTACTTTGAGCTTATGATCGGCTGTTCCTTTTAGATAACCACCATCGGAGAAATCCACACGATAAATGCGTTTAAGCCCGTTATTATATAGTTTCTCGATGGGCTTAAGGCCCGCTGGCGTGCGAATTTTCATCCCTAGCTGCAAATCACGTGCATATGTATATCCGTGTTCGGTAGAAACAAGTGTGTCGCCCGTAACACAGGGATTTACACAGCGTATGTTCTCGTAGTACCAGGTATTCGACTCGGTATTGTAGCGGTCCATAAATACCATACCTGGTTCAGCGGATTCCCAGGCGGAGTTGCAGATCAGGTCCCAGAGCTTACGGGCGCGAATGGTCTTCATGACCTTGCCCTGCCAGATCAGGTCCCAATCGGTATCGTCCTTGACGGCCTGCATAAAGCTGTCGGAGATGCAGACAGAGAGGTTGGCATGCTCAATCTTTCCTGGTGTGCGCTTGACCGTGATGAACTCTTCGATGTCAGGGTGTGTATCATCGAGCATGAGCATTAATGCGCCTCTCCTCGAGCCACCTTGCTGAATGACATCACCTGTTGCCACAGAGTACAATTGTGCCCAGGAGCAAGGGCCAGAGGCTGTGCCGTTGACCGTTCTGATGTAAGAGCCACGCGGTCTGAGCGTTGAGAGGTTGATGCCAACACCGCCGCCGCGTGCCATTATCTCGGTCATGACCTTGAGGTTATCCAGAATACCCTGACGGCTATCCTCAGGGCTAGGTATTACATAGCAGTTTGAAACAACGACACCAGCTGAAACAAACGAATGATCTTCTTCAACTTCGATGTCGAGCACAGTTCCAGAATATTCTTCGACAGCGATCTCATCAATTCGTACCCATTTGAGATTATCGTACTCGAAGTAGTATTTCAAATTGGTGCTATGTTCAGGAGTTTGAACTCCGAAAAATCGTTCAAAGAGTGGACCACACTCACTAGCTGTAGCGTGAACACGGTAGGCTGGTACACGTCCCAAACGATGTGTGTTCTCGCGAATCGAGAACAGATATCCCAGCCTTAGCAAAAGTTGGTGAATCTGAGTGGTCATGACCCGATTTGATAGTACAATACCAAGTTCGTTATCGGAAATATAACCGTCAGCACTAAAGAGTCCACGCAAAAGTTCTAATGTGAGCTCATCTGGCAGATGCATCAACTCTTCAGGAATGCGTTTGTTGTAGCTATAGCAGCCGAGAAATGCTTTGAAGAACTCACCGAGAGGCATAGAATTTACCCATAGGTCGTACCAGCGTTCTGTGCTACTCAGTTTGATGGAAGGTTCTATACCAAATTTGGCCTCGATAATGCGTGCTATTTCTGTAGCTTCTTTTTGTTCATCCAGAGCGAAGACAATCTTAATACCCGATGGAATATCTGTGCTAGTGCGATGCGTGACACAACCATCTCCAAGCCAGCGTCCGAAGAGATAGCACAAGTCACCATCAAGCTCTAAACGATCCTGGAGTTTGTAATGGGTTCCCCAATCCGAGACGTAGCCGTGATAACCGCGCGTTGCCGCTTTAAAGAGTTTACCACCTTCTGTCTCATACCCTGAAACGTAGTCATGTATATGGATTGCGTCGAGAGTGCTTTCCTCGTCGTTATATGCAACAGCAACGTAATCACCAGGTTTAATTTCTTTGGCAGGAATCCAGTCTGGTTCATGTTGCAAGCGTAATCCATCGCGTGATCTGTGTTTATTGACCCACTCGGAGCGGATAATGTATACCTTGTGATCGCCTGTTACGCGCAAATCGTCATAGCCAACTTTCTTGGGGCGGATGATATAAAGTGGCTCTTCTGTCTCACGCTCAAATTTGTGCAAAACCGGACGTAGACGATTGCGGTGTGTTACTACAAGGTCGCCAACGGCTACCTGAGCAATGGGTTGGTAACCTTTCTCTGTCAGTACCTCCTGATCAGGGGGCATGCAGTTGTAAAATGTTACCTCGTGGCCGGAGCCTGCCCCTGCCAGGATACGTCCACCAGGGACAAAGCGGAAGCCGTCGAGAGCCTCGTAGAAACGCTTTTCCCAGTAGCTTTGTTGGTCTTCTGTCTTCTCAACTGTGGCAATGCCATGCGCCACACGCGCCCAGAGCTGTTCAGGATTTGGTTCGAGCGGTTTGCCAGATTGATCTTTGAGCGAGTAGCGATCAAGAAAAACTTTTTCGCGAATACCTTCTAGTTGGGTAACGTTTTGAGGACTGTTCGGGTGCGTTTGTTCGTGCTGTCCCGAAGTCAGTGCTTGCTGCTCTGACATCTGAAATACTCCTTTGCGGAAATTACGCTTTTGTATTGAAATATATTTCCAAACAGGGAAAATTGGTTAACACCTTTGTTATAGTTGTCCTACGCAACTCAGTATACTCGGAAAAAACGTGATTTGCAAGTGTTTTGGCACAACATCTTGATTTTCTAATGCATATGACACAAGATGTTGTGTAGTCTTTTTTGTGATATGATATCTCTGTGAAAAGTGGCTGTTTGTGGGGCGATATCCAGCAAGAGCCGTGATCGTTCGCTAAAGTGTGCTGGATGTAGCGGTCACTATACAGTAAACGTTGGTATTATCTCACCTGGGAGGATTCATGCGTGCGGAGATACTTTCCTGTGGTACTGAATTGCTACTCGGTCATATCACAGATACGAATGCAACCTATTTGTCGCAAAGTTTAGCAGCTCTGGGCATTGATCTCTATTTTGTCTCACAAGTGGGCGACAATCAGGGGCGCATCGTGGAGACGTTGCAGCGAGCCTGGACGCGCTCAGATATTATTATCATGACGGGAGGACTGGGACCGACTGAAGATGATCTGGCGCGTGAATCGATCAGCGCGCTGCTGGGTGAGACGATGCAGGTCGATCCAGTTCTAGAAGCTGATCTGCGGGCGATGTTTGGCCGACTGAGTAGCACGATGCCTGAACGCAATGTTAAGCAGGCCACGCTTATACCTTCAGCGCGTGCATTGTCTAATCCCGTCGGAACGGCTCCGGGGTGGTGGGTTGAGAAAGATGGGCATATTATCATTGCGATGCCTGGTGTGCCACGCGAGATGTATCGCATGTGGGAACAGGAAGTGGTGCCGCGCCTCAGTCCCTACACGGGCGGGCTAATTTTTACCCGTATCTTGCGCGTCTCCGGCCTGGGTGAATCGTCTGTGGAGGAGCGTCTGGGCGAACTGATTCATCACACCAATCCTACCGTGGCGACGTATGCGAAAAACGACGCGATTGACGTGCGTGTAACCGCGAAAGCTCCGACCAAAGAGGAGGCAGAGACGCTGGTCGCCGAGATGGAAGCGCAGATCAGGCAGATCTTTGGCTATCATATCTTTGGCGTAGATCGTGAAACGCTGCAAAGCGTCGTGGGCAAATTGCTCAAAGAGCGTGGGCAGACGCTCGCAGTCATGGAGTCACTGACGGGCGGGTTGCTGGCGAGCACGATTACCGATGTAGCGGGCAGTTCGGCCTACTTTGTGGGCGGTATTGTCAGTTATAGCACAGAGATGAAGGCACAGATGGGCGTGCCACGCGAGATTTTAGCGCAGCATGGAGCGGTGAGCGAGCCAACAGCACGCGCAATGGCCCAGGCGGTACGCAAGATGCTAGGAGCGGATTACGGCATTGGCGTGACTGGTGTGGCAGGACCAGACCAACAGGAGGGCAAGCCCGTCGGTACGGTCTATATCGCTATCGAGGGGCCGACTAGTGTAATTACAGGGAAGGGACCAGGCTGGCGAGCCAGTCGAGACGATCAGAAACGCCTTTCCGTGCAGGCGACGCTCAATCTGTGCAGGCGTTACCTCGAAGGCAGCATCAAAGAGCGCGAGTGATAGACAGGGGGCGGAACAACGTTTTCGCCCCATATGTATACCTTCTGGTAGGACACACATGGAAATATCTCAACATTTCAGCTTGTTATGGCGTATATATGTTAAGATATGGTAGAACAATATATATGTGTGCTTCGCTAGCAGAAAAGAGGCCAGTGTGTACGGGCAGCGTGATGATTTTTTAAATCAATATGAATATGGACGCAACCCTGAATCGGGGCAGGCGGATTATGCTAATCCGGCCTACTATAAGCAGGATACCCCTGTCTGGTCTCCGTTATCTGAGCCAGTAGATAATCCCTATGTTGAATATAGCGAATATACTGCGAATACGCTGTATGGCGAGATGCCGTCACTAAACGGCGAGGGTGCCTTCCCTTCGGCATATAGTGGTCCGGCAGAGATACGGCAATATAGCCTGCCAGAGGATGTAAATGAGCAACCTGTAGTCACCGATGGCAAGGTTGAGCCGAAAAAGAAGCGTAAAGGGGTAGCGGGTCTTGGCGGTATTGGCGCGACCATTGTGGCCTTCCTGGTGAAATTACAAGGCCTGGCCTTCCTGCTCAAGTTTGGTATTGCTGGAATTACGGCCCTTGCTTCAGTCGCTATCTATGCCTTTTTTCTAGGCTGGCCTTTTGCGATTGGTCTAGTTGCATTGCTTTTCCTGCACGAGATGGGACACGCGATAGTCATGAGGCTCAAGGGAATTCCGATGGGCGGCATGATTTTTGTGCCAATGCTGGGTGCGGCCGTCACAATGCGTCAAATGCCGCAGAACGCGCGCGACGAGGCAGAAGTTGGTATCGCGGGCCCGATTGCTGGCACAATAGCGGCATCCGTGTGTTTATTGCTTGCGCGCGTGTATCCGAATTATAGCGCGTTACTGGCGTCACTGGCCTACTTTGGCTTTTTTATGAACCTCTTTAACCTGATACCGATTGTACCGTTTGACGGTGGGCGTGTGCTGGCAGCGATTGATCGGCGTATCTGGATTGTCGGTTTTGTCGGTTTGTTGGCCTTCCAAATCTGGTCCTGGATTCATGGCAATTCCTCCATCTGGTTGCTATTCTTTATCCTGATGGCGGCCACACAACTCTGGGCACGTGGCACAAAACCCAACACGCCACAAGAGCAGGCATATTATAACGTACCGATTGGGACACGCATCGTTCTGGGTCTTGTCTACTTCGGGCTGGCAGCAGTGCTGGTTTTAGGAATGTCGATCTCACGGGGATTGATGCCGGGACTGAATTAACCGCGCGATAGCTACAATGATACCCATGACCTTGAGCCGTGTGAGCAGAAACGGGAAGACCAGCCCAGTGATGGCAGCGACGCCTGCGAACATAAGCCCGAACGCGGTAAACGCTGCTGAGAGCGCAATCGCGGATGCTATGCCGCCAGCGAAGGCGATGGTCGTGACGGAGCAGAAGATGCCGAGCACGACTGAGGCCAGTGTTGCCATTTACGCAGTCTTCAGCTATGCCTTGAGGATAGGGAGCAAGATCGCCGATGGGTGTTCGGGGTCATGATACACGGTCTGCTCGGCAACGCGTAGCTTTGTCCCACTTGCCAGCGGCTCGCCAGTGCCGGGATTGCGGATAAAGCGCGGATGTGAACCGCTTGAGATCTGGACGCGAATGTGTTGCCCTTTACGGAAGTGATAGGCAGTCGGCCAGACTTCGATGGAGAGATGCAGACTCCCATCGGCTTCCGGGGAAATACTTCCAGGGGTCAAACGCAGAATGCCATCGCACAGGTTGATGGATTTGCCCGATGCTTCTACGACACAAAGTCTGGTAAAGAAGTCTGTATGTTCCAGACTGGAACGCACATAGAGATCAGCAATGATTGGACCAATGACCTCCCTATCCTGCTCCAAGGCCGTACTCGTATACACCAAGACATCAGCTCGCGCCTCCAATGCACGGTTATCCTTGGCTCCCATATGCTTGGCTGCTCCCAGGGAATTTCCTCCAACCGCTGGCGTCGGGTCGGATGGATCATAGCGATAGTGATCTGGCTCCGAGGGTGAGGAAAGCGTGGGAGCCAATCCACCTCCGGCTTGAAGGTACCAGTGCTCATACTGAACGGGTGGAGGCCAGTCGGCCAAATCGCGCCACTTGTTCGCTCCCATCACAAACACACGTACTGGCTGTTCGCGCAAGCCGCTTGTATCACCCTTTACCTGTGCGTTGAGCCAGACGAGCGAGTCGCGTATAGAGGCGGCGAAGCTAGGTAATTCTCCATGAAACCAGGGGCCAATCAGCAGATAAGGCTGCTGCCCGACAGCACGCAGGCGTTGATAATCCTGCAATTGCCACGCCAGGAAGATATCGTACCAGCCCGCTTGCAGCGCGATGGGGATAGTCACTGCGCCAACGCTGGCACTGAAATCAACGGGCTTCCAGTAATCGTCGTCTGGGCTGTGGCTGATGACTTCCTGAAAGTGCGAGGAGGGCTGTTGAATAGCAACGCGGTCAGCCTCGCCGAGCGGCAGATGGACATAAGCTTTCTCAAGCTGTTGCTCTCGCCTGGACTGCCCAAGCGCATCATTCCACCGTGGACCGCTAGCGGCCGTTCTGGTCATCATCGTGGACCAGTTCAGCATTGTCTCCAAGGTAATCGAGCCACTCTGATAGCGGAAGTGGTTCGTATCAGAGGTGGTGATGGCGGGTACCAGAGCCTTCATTTCTGGCCCAACTTCCGAGGCAATGGCCCACTGGACAAAGCCCATGTAGCTTCCTCCAACCATTGCCAGTTCGCCAGAAAACCACTCTTGCTGCTTAATCCATTCGATGGTTGCCAGCCCATCGCTCTGCTCATTGCGAACATAGACAAAATCTCCGCCAGAGCCAGCCGTGCCGCGACAACTCTGGATGAGTACCTGGTAGCCATGTGTCACAAAAGGTAGAGCATAGATGCTGGCAAAAAAGCCACGTCGCCCATAAGGGGAGCGCACCAGGATCGTGGGGCGTTTTGACCCACTGCGCGGCGCGTAATAGTCAGCTAGCAGGGTGACGCCATCGGGCATAGGGACGCGCAGATCGCGTGTTATGACGAAGTCATGCGTTTCGGCAGGCGGCAACTTCATCAAGCGACTGACGAGACGACTGGTGAAACTCATCGGGGTTCTCCTGTTCTCCACAATACATCGTAGCTTTGTGACGCAGATCGTTTAGCTCCGCCTTAGAAGCATCATCACGCCCCCTACGCCCCTTCCCACCCGCTATTTCTACATTGGTTCCTGCATTTTTTTGCTATAGAACGTGTAAAACGTATTACGAACGCACTTCGACACCCGCCATCTGCTCTAAGACTTTGAGCAGGGCCGTGTAGTCATCGCGTCCAAAGCCTGCGGCACGAGTAATTTCGTACATCTGACGGGCAACAGAGGTCATCGTCATGGGAACCTTATTCTCGGCAGCCAGATCGAGAGCCAATCCCAGGTCTTTATGTAAAAGATCGGTCATGAAACCGGGCTTGAAGCTGCCGTTAAAGGCGCGCAACGGGAATTGAACTGAGAGTTGCCAGTTCGCGCCGCTGCTGACGCTGATGATCTTTGCCATTGTCTCTACATCTGCACCTGCCTTGACGCCCAGAACAAAAGCCTCTGCAATGGAGGCCGCAATGTTGCCTGTCAACGTGTTATTGACAAGTTTGATGATTTCACCGGCACCGCTGCTGCCAACGTAAAAGATGTTTTCTTTTTTGCCCATTGCCTCAAGCACCGGACGGGCTTTTTCAAATGCCTCCTGATTGCCACCTGCCATGATGGTCAGCGTGCCATTGACCGCGCCCTGTGATCCACCGCTGACGGGTGCATCAATAAAGGTGCATCCTTGTGCTGCCGCTGCCTGTTCCATTTTGCGGCTCATCGAGGGGGCAATCGTGCTCATATCCACGATAATCAGTCCCTTGCGCGCACCTTCAAGTACGCCTTGCGGACCAGCTACAACCTCTTCTACCTCTTGCGAGTTTGGAACCATTGTAATCACAAGCTCAGATGCAATTGCGACGGCACGCGCGGATGGTGCCAACTTTGCGCCTGCGTTGAGAACGGCCTGTACTTCGGGCTTTTCTGGATGACGCGCAAAAATCGTAACCTCGTGTCCAGCCTTGAGTAGATTAAGGGTCATTGGACTACCCATGACTCCGATACCAATAAAACCAACTTGCATGATCTATTCCCTCTTTTTCTGTTATTCCATCTCAACAATGACTGCGCCACCTTTGACAACCGCGCCTTCCTGATAATGAACATGGCGCACTCGTCCATCATATGGTGCCGTAATCGCGTGTTCCATCTTCATCGCGCTTAAAATAACTAGCACCTGTTGCGCCTCTACGCGCTCACCATCGTGGGTCTGTACTTTGACGATAGTGCCCGTCATTGGCGCGGTAAGTGCCTTTTGTGCGTTAGCGGTACTTCCGCCGTGCGCTGCGCTATCGATATCTGGTGGCTGACGACGTCCTAGGATGTAGGTCTCTCCGTTGAAATTGACATGGAGATGCCCTTGCATCTGTTGGACGCTGAGTTGCACCTGAAGCGGGCCAAAGGTGAGCAAAAAGAATGGTTGATTGCCACGCTTATATGCTACGTCACCTACTGCCCCGGCGTCAATCATGTATGCCCACGTATCTTGCAGGCTATTTTGTGGCCTGAGTGTAACGCGATATGTCTGCTCCTGATACGTGTAGCTACATTTATAGCCTTCGCCAGTCATGCGCCAGGGACCGAGACTCTGCCAGGGATTGTGTGCTACTGATGGTATCTGCTGGCTCGATAGGTCATAGCACGCGGCGGCGATGAGAACGGCATCTGGTGGTGCTGCCTGTTGCGCTCTTGCTGTGAGCAAATGCTGTTCGTCGAGGAAGCCCGTGTGGGTTAGCCCCTCATGAAATGCGGCATTGGTAGCTATTGCGTGCAGGAGTGCAATATTGGTCGTGACGCCAAAAATCACACATTGTTCTAGACTACGCTGGAGACGGGCAACTGCGGCTTGACGATCCTCGCCATACACGATCAGCTTGGCGATCATCGGGTCGTAGTATTGCGAAATCTCGTCATTGCTTTCAATACCGCTATCGACGCGCACTCCTGGTCCTTCCGGCGCAACAAATGTGTTGACTGTGCCTGTCGAGGGGAGAAAGCCATGCTCTGGGTCCTCGGCATAGATACGCACCTCAATCGCATGGCCGCGCTGACTGACCTGTTCCTGTGCGATGGCAAGTTTTTCGCCTGCCGCAATCAAAAGTTGCTGACGCACGAGATCAAAGCCTGTCACCAGTTCCGTCACGGGATGTTCAACCTGTAAGCGCGTGTTCATCTCTAAAAAGTAGAACTGCCTGTCGCTGTCTAGAATAAACTCCATTGTGCCCGCGTTGACATAGCCCGCCGCTTGCGCAATGCGGACCGCTGCCGCACCCATCTCGGCACGCAAGGCTGGCGTGAGGATTGGCGAAGGACTCTCTTCCACAATCTTCTGGTGGCGGCGTTGAATGGAGCATTCGCGTTCGCAGAGATGAATCATATTGCCGTAGCGGTCGCCCAAAACCTGTATTTCGACGTGGCGAGGACGAATGATGAGTTTTTCCAGGAAGACGGTATCGTCGCCAAAGGATGCTTTCGCCTCACGTCGTGCCCCCGCGAGTTGCTCTAAAAAGTGTGCTGGCTGGTGTACCTCGCGCATACCCTTGCCGCCGCCGCCCGCGGAGGCTTTGACGAGCAGTGGAAAACCAATGCGTTCGGCCTCTTTCAGCAATACCTCATCGTCCTGGCTCTCGCCTGTATAGCCTGGAACCGTGGGTGCGCCAACCGTTTGTGTCAGATGTTTGGCGGCAATTTTAGAACCCATCAGGCGCATGGCCTCTGCTGGTGGACCGATGAAAACAATCCCTGCTTGTTCACAGGCATCGACAAAAGCCGCGTTTTCGGAGAGGAAGCCATAGCCGGGATGAATGGCCTCAGCCCCACACTTGTGTGCCACATCGAGGATGGTTTCAATACGTAAATAGCTTTGCGCGGCGGGTGCTGGCCCAATAGCGTAGGCTTCGTCGGCCTCGCGTACATGCCGTGCGTAGCGGTCGGCCTCTGAGTAGATGGCGACCGTGCGGATGCCCATTTCGCGACAGGTGCGCATGATACGGATGGCGATTTCTCCGCGATTAGCGATTAGAATTTTTTTGAACATGGCTATGCTATCCAGTTTGGTTTACGTTTTTCCAGAAAGGCACGCAAGCCCTCCTGCCCCTCATCGCCCACGCGCAGACGAGCGATAGTTTGTGCCGTATACGTGCGCGCCTCATCCGCTGCCAACAGCCCAACTGTCACGGCCAATGTCTTACATGCGCGTAGTGCTTGTGGTGCACTGGTGAGCAATTCTTGTACTGCTTTCTGCACGGCCTCGTCAAGTTGCTCTAATGGGACAACGGCGTGAACCAGCCCAATGCTTAACGCGCGCGCGGCACTGAAACGCTCGCCTGTCGCAAAGAGGACACGCGCATTCGTCTCACCTATTTTACGCACAACAAACGGTGAAATAACGGCGGGCGCAATGCCCAGTTTGACTTCGCTAAAGGCGAAGCGCGCTGTCTCCGCCGCGATAGCGATATCGCATACGGCAATGAGACCCAGACCGCCGCCCATCGCCGTGCCATTGACACGTGCCACAACTGGACAAGGTAGCGTGTTAATGGTTTGAAGAAGATCGGCAAGGCGTAGCGCGTCGTTGAGATTGTCTTCTTGCGTGAAGGTTGCGGCAGATTTCATCATGTTGAGGTCAGCACCCGCGCTAAATGATGCTCCCTCACCCGTGAGAATGACCCCGTGTAGCCGTTCATCATGGTGCAGGTCGGTAAATGCTGCTGTCAGCTCTGCTATTACTTGTGCGTTAAATGCGTTATGCGCTTCTGGTCGGCGCAGCGTCACCGTCGCAATTTTGTTGTCGTGACTGCGCTCGACGGAAAGATAGCTGTAAATCATATACAATACTCCCTTGTATTATATTACATGCGGAAGACGCCAAAGGGCGTATCTGGCATAGGTGTGTTGAGCGATGCGGCGATGCCCAGCGCGAGGACGGTGCGTGTATCGCGTGGATCAATAATACCATCGTCCCACAGACGCGCTGTGCTGTAGTAGGGATTGCCCTCTTGTTCATATTTATCGAGAATGGGCTGCATAAATGCCGCTTCTTCCTCATCACTCATGGTCTTTCCGCGTGTAGCCAGTCCCTCTTTCCGCACTGTAGCCAGAACAGTTGCTGCCTGTAAACCGCCCATCACGGAGATACGCGCATTGGGCCACATCCACAACTGGCGTGGTGAATAGGCGCGTCCACACATGCCGTAATTGCCCGCACCGAACGAGCCACCGATAATCACCGTGAAGCGCGGTACAGGAGCATTGGCAACTGCCATCACCATTTTCGCGCCATCTTTGGCAATCCCGCCGTTTTCATACTGTTTGCCAATCATAAAGCCGGTGATGTTTTGCAGGAAGATCAGTGGCGTTTGCCGTTGTGCGCATAGCTCAATAAAATGTGTGGCTTTGAGCGCACTTTCGGAGAAGAGAATCCCATTGTTGGCGATAATGCCGACAGGATAGCCCATCAGACGTGCAAAGCCGCAAACCAGCGTCGTGCCATATAATTCCTTAAATTCGTGAAAGCGGCTACCATCCACGAGACGTGCAATGATCTCGCGCACGTTATAGCTCTTGCGACTATCCTTTGGCACAATGCCGTAGAGTTCGCTGGGATCATAGTGTGGTGGTTCGGGCGTGTGAATATCCCAGGGGATATATTTGCGGCGATTGAGATTGGAAACGATGCTGCGACAGATTGCGAGAGCATGAGGATCGTTGACCGCGTAGTGGTCGGTGACGCCTGAGATGCGGCAGTGAACGTCAGCACCGCCCAGTTCTTCCGCGCTCACCTCTTCACCGGTTGCCGCTTTGACGAGCGGAGGGCCGCCTAGAAAGATCGTGCCGTTGCCCTGCACGATGACAGTCTCATCACTCATCGCAGGTACATAGGCTCCGCCAGCGGTACATGAACCCATCACAACGGCGATTTGCGGGATGCGTTGGCTAGACATGCGTGCCTGATTGTAGAAGATGCGCCCGAAGTGGTCACGGTCGGGAAAAACATCGGCTTGCAATGGGAGGAACGCCCCGCCAGAGTCAACCAGATAGATACAAGGCAGATGATTCTGCTCAGCAATTTCTTGCGCACGCAAATGCTTCTTGACGGTCATTGGATAATATGTGCCGCCCTTGACCGTAGCGTCATTAGCGACAATCACACATTCCTGCCCCTCGACCACGCCAATCCCCGTGACAATCCCTGCCGACGGAGCCTCATTTTCATACATATCCCATGCCGCCAGCGGACTCAGTTCCAGAAATGGCGTGTCGGGGTCGCAGAGCAGTTGAATGCGCTCACGAGCCGGGAGTTTATTGCGTTTCCGATGGCGAGTGACCGCATCTGCGCCTCCGCCTTGTTGAACTTGTTCTGTATGCTGGTGTAGCTCATTTAGAAGCTGTTGAAAATAAAGTGCGTTTTCCTGAAATTCAAGACTGTTGCGATCTATATGCGTTTCAATGATGCCCATTCTTATTTCCTCTC
The DNA here is from genome assembly GCA_027451525.1 of Ktedonobacterales bacterium. Lineage (GTDB taxonomy): Bacteria > Chloroflexota > Ktedonobacteria > Ktedonobacterales > Ktedonobacteraceae > DTNP01. Next base: position 99,179 of record DAIDJF010000004.1, on the reverse strand, counting down.
AACCGCGATGCTGGAGATCTTTATTGGTTGGAAATGCCGCGTTGCACCCACATTCAGGATAGCACCGCACCAAAAGAGCGTCAAGTCACCTCCCCTGTCCACTTTTATGCAAAATGCGGGACTTTTGTACCTTACGTGCCATAAAAATTTGCGCAAAAAGAAGATAAGATAAAGTCGCCTGAAAATATTGAAAAATATTTGAGGAATATAGCGTCTTTCTTTTTAGAAATCACATGTGTTGATTTTAATATCAAACGATAGACAGTAGAAAGTGTGGGATTTCTATAGATAAGGAGAAGGGTATGCTGGTGTTATCTATGTATGAAGATGATCCTCCACCGCAAGAAGAGCCGGAACCGATAATAATAGTCTCTCCCAATGACGTCAGAGCCGCACACGTGGTGCGACTCTGACCGACACCTGCTTACACGCGGGTTGCTTCAGCAACAGGTGTTCGTACTGCGAAGTAAACTGCTTGTGGATGATGGACTACAATAGCGGCGGTCGATTGCTCCGGCACAAGTTGATAGGCTTCAGTTAGATTCACGCCTATCGTACTGCTGACAGGGAGTAGTTGAAAAACTTGACGATGATCTTCTAAATCTGGAATGGCGGGATAGCCCCAACTATAGCGGCGACCTCTCTCGTTCGTCAGAGATAGTTCTGAACGGATAATACGGTTGGTATATTCCGCCAGTCCCTCCGCCATCTCTACTGCTAAACCATGTACAAAGTACGCTTCAGAATAGTTGCCCGCGTCTTGCAGGAGTGTAATAGCCTCGCTGGCTGGCTCTCCCATCGTTACAACTTGCAGCGCGACGACATCGACATTGCCACTTTCAACAGCGGCGAAGTAGTCCGCGAGGCAGAGGCGTTCGCGCTCCTGTTGGCGCGGGAAACGGAAACGCGCTACTTCGTTGCGACCTTTGCTCTGCTGAAATTCCTTGTAGTCGTAGACAATCAATTCGTTGCCGCTAGATTGGCAGGGAAAATAGCCATAGACGACCTTTGGTTGCAGGTAGCGTTGCAGGCGCGCCTCGCGTAACATGCGTTCCAGGCGCGGCTGAAATTCTTCTTCGACCAGACGTGTAAATTCAGCACCATGCGCTTTCCCGCCCCAATGCAAGCGGTAGAGCGTGTTGAGGTCCATGCATTGTGCCACGTCTTCCAGGCCAATTCGTTCAAGCACGCGCGGTCCCCAGAAAGGTGGCGTGGGCAATGTAGCGACTAAGCCAATACTGCTGGATGGAGTGGTATCGACAACGCTGGTGGTTTCGCTTTCCAGTGTGCTTGCTTTTTTGAGACGTTCGCGCAAGGCCTCTTGCTGGATACGCTGTAAGAAGATGGCCCGCTCCTCTGGAGCATTTGTGAGCTTATCAATGATCTCCAAACCCTCAAAAGCATCTTTTGCATAGAAGACACCCGGCTCATAGGCAATTGGTGTTGCATCAGGCGTTTGTTCATCGACGAAGAGGATGCGCCGTCCATAAGAGCGGTTGATTGCCGCCCCGCCAATGATGACTGGGAAGTTCAAGCCGCGTTTGTGTAACTCTTTGACACACAGCGGCATCTGCTTCGAGGTGCTGACCAGCAAGGCTGAGAGACCAATCGCGTCGGCCTGGACTTCGATAGCCTTGTCAAGAATGGTGTTGAGCGGAACCTGTTTGCCCAGATCATAGACAGTATAGCCATTATTGCTGAGAATGGTGTTGACCAGATTTTTGCCGATATCGTGTACATCGCCAAAGACCGTTGCCAGCACTACCTTACCTTTCGTATAGCCTTCTTTTTTCTCAAGGTACTGTTCCAAATGGGCGACGGCGCGTTTCATCACCTCGGCTGATTGCAACACAAACGGTAGAATGAGTTCGCCCGCGCCAAAACGGTCTCCAACATCCTTCATGGCTGGCAACAGGACGGTGTTGAGGACCTGAACGGCGGCATCGCTGCGCTTGATCTGTAGCTCTTCTGTGCGTTGGGCGATAATCTGCTCAATGAGTGGCTCGATGCCCTCTTTGCGACGATGCAAAATCTGCCAGTGGATGCGCTCGGCAACATTCATGCCTTCTGTTGGGTCAACTTTTTCTTTGCTATCATCTTGTTGCGCTCCGTGCTGCTCGAAATATGCGATAAAGCGTGGCAGTGCATCAGGGCGATTGAATATCAGGTCATCCGCGAGTTGGCGTTGCTCGCCGTCGATCTCCGCGTATGGCTTGATATGCGTGGGGTTGACGATTGCCATGTCCAGACCTGCGCGCACGGCGTGATAGAGGAAGACGCTGTTGAGGACTGCACGGGCATGTTGTTTTAGACCAAACGAGACGTTGCTGACGCCAAGGATAGTCATGACGCCAGGCAGTTCAGCCTTGATGCGCGTTAAAGCGTCCAGAGTCTCGATAGCGGCGGTTTGTAGCTCTTCCTGCCCTGTGGTGATCGGGAAAGTCAGCGGGTCAAAGATCAGCGCGTTGGGGGGCAAAGCGTATTCGTGGATACAGATATCGTGAATGGTATGCGCTATTGAGACTTTGCGTTCAGTGGTTTTTGCCATGCCGATTTCGTCGATGGTCAACGCCACTACTGCCGCACCATGTTCGATTGCCAGCGGCACGACGTTCTCAATGCGCTGGCGGCCCGTTTCCATGTTGATTGAATTGATGATGGCGCGTCCGGGGTAGATTTCCAGGGCGGCCTGAATGACATTGGCCTCTGTGCTGTCGATCACTAGCGGAGCCTCGATACCCATTGAGAGTTTTTTGACGGTCTGAGCCATCTGCTCCGCCTCGTCAATACGCTCTGTTAGCGCGACCTGCACATCAAGCACGTGCGCTCCACCCTCAACTTGTTCGCGTGCGATTGCCAGCAGCGTATCGTAATCATCTTTGAGCAGTGCTTGTTTGGCTTTGCGACTGCCTTGCGCATTGACGCGCTCGCCCACAAGCAATGGTGCCGGGTCTTGCAGCATGGATGTGGCGCGAATGCCACTGGAGACAAACGGCGGCGTGATGCGCGTGAAATCTTTATTGGTGAAATTGTTATCCGCGAGTGGACGTGGACGGCGCGGAGCATTGCGGCAAGCATTGACGATTGCACGCATATGCTCGTGACTGCTACCACAGCAACCGCCGATGATATTAACGCCAAACTCGGTGATGAAGTCGCGCAAAGCTGCGGCCATTGGCTCTGGTTCCATCGGATAGACCGCGAGGCCATTGACGTTAAGCGGAATGCCCGCGTTAGGGATAGTCGAGATTGGGAGTGGACAATTCTCGGCCAGGAAGCGTACTGGCTCACGCATATACTCAGGTCCGGTAGAGCAGTTCAGGCCGATAATATCTACACGTAAAGCCACAAGTGTGGTCATGACTGCTGCGATATCGGTGCCTAGCAACATGCGCCCACTGGTATCGAGCGAAACCTGGGCTTGAATTGGCACAGTGCGCCCTATTTGCTGCATGGCACGTCGTAAGCCAGTAATTGCGGCTCGTACCTCTAAAATATCCTGGCTAGTCTCGATCAGCAGGACATCAACGCCACCTTCGAGCAAGGCTGCGGCCTGCTCTTGAAAAATTGTGGCAAGCTGCTGATAGGTGATATTGCTGAGCATGGGATCGTTTGATGAGGGAAGCATGCCTGTGGGGCCGATGGAGCCAGCGACGAAACGCGGTTGCTCTGGCGTGCTATAGTGGTCTGCGAGGCGACGGGCGAGTTGCGCGGCTTTCAAGTTGATTTCGTGCGTAAGATGACCGATGCCATACTCATCGAGTTTGAGCCGACTAGCCGTAAATGAATTGGTTTCCAGTACATCGCAGCCGACCTCAAGAAAACCTGTTTGAATCTCTTCAATGATAGAAGGCTTGCTAATCAGTAAGTATTCGTTGCAGCCCTCTGTGGCTTGACCACCGTAATCTTCGGCTTGCAGTTGGTAGCTTTGTATATTTGTACCCATTGCACCGTCAAAGATAAGGACGCGCTGGGCTAAAGCATCAAGAAATGTACTCATGGTTCCCCCTCGACCCTCCCAACTGGTGAGAGTAATGTGTGATTAAGAACAGCTTTTGTGAATTTATTCGGCGAAAGCGGCAACCAGTTCGCGGCAGAAGGCGGGGATATCCTCAACGACACGGCCCCACACCATATTTCCTTCGCGGAACGCTGGCTCATCGACCCAGATGCCACCAGCGTTGACAATATCGTCTTTGATTCCTGTTGAGCCTGTAGCCTTACGCCCGCGCACGATGCCAGCGGAGATGGGAACCCAACCACCGTGGCAGATAGTAGCAACGATCTTGCCTTGTGTGTGGATGGTGCGTACAAGGTGCAGTACGCCCTGGTTGCGGCGCAATTTGTCGGGTGCCCATCCGCCGGGGATAACGATGCCATCCAGTGCGTCAGCAGAAGGGGCTTCTTGGATGCTCACATCGGGAGTCATCTCTAAACCATGTTTGCCGCGCACTGACTGTGTCGTAAGACCGATGACAATGACTTTTGCGCCCTCTTCGCGCAGGCGCATTACAGGAACCCAGAATTCGAGGTCTTCAACCTCCTGGGCTACAAAATAACCGATAGTTTTTCCCTGTAAACGCATTGTTTGTTCCTCCTGCAATGGCACTATGCTTCTCACATAAGTATATCATGTGCGTGGAGGAAAAGAGAGGAAAGATATGTGCCGATTGCTAGCTTGCCTATTTTTCCACGACAACGGGAAGTATCATACCCATTGCGTAGTGGTCGGAATAGTGGCAGGCAAACTCGATGCTTCCGGGCGGTTCTGGCGTGTTAAAGGTATAGCGCAAGGTTTTGATTGAGCCGGAGGTGATGTGTTCAACCAGGGCAAAGGTGACGTTTGTCATGGTGTAGGCTGTGATATGTCCGCCCATGCCTGTCGGTGACATCATAAATTCGTGTTCCACCTTATCTTTATTGGTGATAATGAAAAAATAGGGCACACCCACCTTGAAGACTGTAATGGAGGAGTGGATTCTGATATTCTGCAAGGTGATTTGTACAGGCGTATAGCCAGCGGGCACGGGTGGTTGTGTCGGTGTGGGTGCTACTGATGCGCTACTTGTTGTGCCACAGGCGGCAAATAAGGTGAGACAGAGTATGCACAAGAGAGCAAATAAGACGCGGTTTTTCATTGGTTCTCCTCGCGTTTTAGAGCTAACTGACGAATAACAGGCTAGCCCGCTATTTCCGCGATTTTCGCGCAGAAACGTTCGATCTCTTCCTCGCTGTTGTAGTAGTGGACGGAGGCGCGTACCATACTGGTCAATTTGCGTGTGTCCATGTCAAGCAAGGTCGAACTGCGGGTCGTAACAGTGACATTTATGTTATATACGCCAAGTTTGCGTTGAATCTCTTCGGGCGCGATATCTTCGAGCGTAAAAGTGACGATGCCGCCTTGTGTGACGCCGTGATCTCGTACAATCACGCCCGGTATGGGACTCAGTTGTGTGCGCAATTGATAGGCCAGCGTTTTGATGCGTCGCCAAATATCCTCCATGCCCCACTGCATCGCGTAGTCGATAGCGACACCGAGACCGATTTTGCCCGCGACATTGCCTTCCCAGTTCTCGAAGCGGCGCGCATCCGGGCGAATCTCATAGCGATCACGGGCGACCCACTCGGCGGCATGCAGGTCAAGGAAAGGAGGTTCAAGTTGCGCGAGGAGAGAACTGCGTACATAGAGCAGGCCAGTGCCGCGTGGTCCACGTAAATATTTGCGTCCAGTCGTGGAAAGCATATCACAGCCGATCTGCTGCACATCAATCGGCATCTGTCCGACTGACTGACAGGCATCGACGAGATAGAGGATGCCTGCTGCGCGCGCGATTTTTCCTATAGCCGAAACGGGCTGTACCAGGCCACCGTTAGTGGGAGCATGTGTGATGGCGATCAGCTTAACGCGCCCATCAATGGCATTTTTTAGCGCATCAAGCGAAACCTGTCCATTGGCATCGTTCGGGAGTACTTCAACAACTGCTCCTGTTTTCTGCGCGATTTGCAGGAAGGCGATATAGTTGCTGGCATATTCAGACTGGGCTGTAAGGATGCGGTCGCCCGGCTTAAAAGGAATAGAGTAGAAGGCCATATCCCAGGCACGGGTGGCATTCTCGACAACAGCGATTTCGTCGCGTGAGCAATGCAGCAACGTGGCGGCGGCATCGTAGGTATGTTCCAGGACTTCGTGTGCTCGTGCTGCCGCTTCATAGCCGCCAATCTGTGCTTCTAATTGCAGGTGTGCGATGGTGGCATCCAGTACGGGCTGAGGCATAAGCGATGCGCCAGCGTTATTGAAGTGCAAAACATTCACGCAACCGGGCGTTTCGTGGCGTGCGCGCTCAAGGTCAAAAGGCATGCTCGTGTAACTTCCTTGTTGTAGTGTGGTGGCAAACACGACGGGGAGCGATTCACGTTAGCTCCCCACCGTGTCAATAGAGTCTCTGCAAGGTATTATAGCATGAAGTTGCTGATTAGTTGGTTGGAACGACGACGCGCCCGTGTCCGGTTGGAGGCATATTTGGTCCACTACCGACATAGCGTATCGCTGTGCCGATGGCGCACCACTTCCATCCATTCGTTATTGTGCAGGAATTCGACCTTGATATCGACGCCAATCACGCCGTCCGCGCCAAGTTGGTCAGCCTCAAACTGCATGCGTGCAAGGGCTAACTCGCGAGCCTGATACATCAACTGTGAATACTCTTTGAGTTCACCCTGGAAATTGCCCTTGATGCCAGCCAACCAGTTGCGGACCATGCCCATCGAATAGATGCAGTTGCCCAGAACCAGTCCCATTGGTTGATAGCCTTTATCAACGACCAGCCAGAACTCCTGTCCGCTCAGATCGGAGGTAAAGGCGCGTCCGCGATAGCCGGGTTTAATGTCCATTGGATTGCGTGGATCACCCATCGTTGTGTTGCCTCGCTTTCGTCTATTTAGGAAATTGCAAAAGGTCACGCTATGTGTACGCTAGAATAGACGATAAGCTCAGTGGTGTCAATGATGCTGGGCATATATTTTCTAGAGCAATTTTGTTGGCGTGATGCGAATGGCTTGAGAATACATTCCCGCCATGACGTCTGCTGTCCAGCCCATGCGCTGCATGCGAGGCAGATACTTCTGGAGGTAGGCCTCGTTCATCAATTGGCTGGTTGGTGTGTCCAGCAATTCCGCCGTTCCCTCGATGGTAATCGGGTCGCTACCATCTTTGCTGTTATCGACGGCAAGCAGGACATTGGCATTGTGGGACAGGTTGCGTATTTTCTGATTTTTTGGCTTGCTGAAGATCAGAAATTGCTCGCCATCCCAGAGGAACCAGACCACGACTGCGTGGGGTTTGCCATCAGGGCGCACGCTATTGAGCCAGATAACCGTGTCCGTGCGCAAACGCTCGTCGATATGGGCCTGCCTTGAATTACTGAGATCAAGAAACATACAAACTCCTTGTGGTTGAACAAAAAATCAGGCGGTCTTCAAGTTGCGACCTTCCAGGAAAGTCCGGGAAGTCCAAGAACGATAAACAAGGCTAAGCGTAGTCCCATGCCATCTGGCGCAGCAGTTGCTGCAATGCTTGCGAGGCGCGTTGAAAGAGTTCAGGGCCACTAAAGCCCTGGAAGCGTTGCGCACTGGCAAGATGCGGCTCCAGCGAGAAAAAACCATCATAACCATCCTGCCGCAGGTGCCTCAATAGTTCAGGCCAGCGCGAATGGCCTTCACCTGCCGGAACAACCGTGCCATCGGCTTGCGCATCCTTGACATGCACATACGTGAGCCAGGGACGTAGCGCAGCATAACCATCGGGATAGGGCGTTTGCTGGCATTGAATAAAATTGGCGGTATCAAACGCGGCCCGCAGATTTGGCTGGTTGATCTGCTCATGCAAGTCAACGCAACGCGCAATCGTATCGCCGTAGATATCTTTTTCATTCTCGTGCAAGAGAATAATGTTCGCTTGCGTGGCACGGCGCGTCATCTCTGTCAACCGCCTGATCACTTCGTCACGCCAGAGCGTGGGCGACTGCGATGGCTGAGTTGCTGGCGGATAGAATGAAAACAGGCGAATAAATGGCGTTTGGAAGGCATGGGCAAGGGCAAGAGCGCGCTCGAAACGCTCCAGATACGCCTCGAAAGGTGTATCAATCGGCACCTTGCCAATAGGAGAGGCAATTGCCGCGACATGCATATCCTGTGCGTCCAATGTCTGTTTTATCTGCTGCACTTGCTCATCACTGAGATCAAGCACGTTGATACCCCAGACACCGCGCAGGTCGATATAGCGAATATGTTCGCGTTGCAAGATGGCGATCTGTTCATGCAGATCGGGTGAAATTTCGTCAGCGAAGGCGGAGAGACGAATCATGAGAGTGTGACTTCCTTTCCAGTACGAGCCGATTCATAGATCGCAAGGATGATTTCGACGGGATGGCGCGCGGAAACACCATCAACCAGGGGCGTACCATCTTCGCGAATGGCGCGTATCATATCAGCAAACTGTAAAGTGTGACTATTCGTTGAAAGTGCCGCAGGATTGTTCGCTGCCGATGCCTCAGCTTTCTGCGCTTTAGCGGCTTTCCCGCTCCCGCCATAATCGCCCACCGCCTCTTTATCGTCGCGGGCCAGATGAAGATAGCCAAGCTCATCAGCTTCGATGCTCGCCGAACCTTTATCGCCATAAATCTCAATGCGTGTGCCCGTACCAGGGTACGCGCCCGTGGTGGCGGCAATCGTGCCAAGCGCACCATTGGCAAAACGCAGCACAGCCACCGCTACATCTTCGGTCTCCATACGATGTACACGTGTATCGGTATAGGCATAGATGCTCTTCACCTTGCCCATCAGCCATTGCAGCACATCAATCGAATGGATGGACTGGTTCATAAGAACACCGCCGCCATCAAACTGCCAGGTGCCACGCCAGGCTCCACTATCATAGTAGCCCTGTGAACGCCACCAGGGAATGAGCGCATTGCCCATGACAAGTTTGCCAAATGCCTGTTCCGCTACCAATGCATGCACCTGTTGACTGGCAGCGTCAAAACGATGCTGACTAATGACCGCCAGTTTCACCCGCCGCTCTTCCTGCACGTGTAGCATCTCATCCATCGCGGCGCGGCGAATTTCCATTGGCTTTTCAACGACCACGTGCCGCCCGGAGCGCATCGCCATACAGGCATGTTCGCTATGCATACCACTTGGCGTGCAGATAGTGACGATATCCAGTTGCTCCTTATCAAGCATGGCCTGAATATCCGTATACCCACGGATGCCATAGGTATCCACTATCTTCTCCACGCGTTCTGGTATAATATCCGCTACGGCCACTAGTTCCGCATCTGGCAAGCTCCTAATCGCCTTCGCATGTGTCGGAGCGATGACCCCCGCTCCAATAATGCCGAAACGCATCTTCTCTGTCACGTTTATAGCCCCTTTCATACAATCATTGTGATCTAACCTTTGACACCGCCCGCTGTCAATCCTCCAATCAGGTAACGCTGGAAAACCATATAGAGGATAACGACTGGTAACGCACTGATCACCGCCGCTCCCATGAGTTGACCATAGAGAGGGATTGCACCGCCCTCCTGAGCTGAACTAAAGACTTGCAATTGTACTGCAAGCGTTCTGGTTGCCGGTGAGGTCAACACGCTGGCAAAAAGCACATCGTTCCATCCCGTCAGGAAGGAAAAGACAACGGCAACGACGATGCCAGGAAGTGCCAATGGAACAATGATCTGCCACAATGCTTGCAGGCGCGTGGCCCCATCGATGAGGGCCGCTTCCTCAAGGTCAATTGGGATACTGCCCAGATAAGAGACCATGAGCCAGATCGCGAACGGCAACGCAAATGTCAGGTACGTGATGATCACAGCGGTATATGTGCCTATCAATTGCATCTGTAAGAACGTCTGCAACGACACAAACAGCACAAATAGCGGCAATAGCAGCATCACCCCTGGAATAGTTTGAAAGCCAATCAGTGAGTAAAGGTACACAGAACGGCCTAAAAAGGTGAAACGGGTAATCACATAGGCTGCCGCAACAGCAAGAATAACAGCGATGATGCTAGCTACCCCCGAAATAATCAAGCTGTTTTGTAAACCTTGTAAGAGATTGACAGTAGACCACATGTTGACGTAGTTATCAAAAGCCCAGGATGACGGAATTAACTGTTCGCCACCAACCTGAGCATCAGGCGTGACCGAGAGCAAGATCATGTACGCGATGGGGATCAGGATAAAGATCACCAATATGATCGTGACGATAATGCGTAACGGAGGCGGCAGAATCTCCTGCGCATCGCGCTGCTTTTTCCTTGAGGCACGTGTGGCCTGCTGTATCATACGTTCACCTCACCCAAACGTAAAGCGCGAATATACAGAAGACCAGGGATAAGCATAATGATAAGTGTGATGATCGACATAGCACCTCCCAGTCCAAAGTTGAACAATTGAAAAGAGGAGACATAGATATTGAGTGGTAAAACATCAGCCTGGACAGGTGGCGGCGTGCCGAACATCACAAATGGCAGCGTAAAGTTGTTAAAGTGATTGAGCGTCGAAAGTAACAAAGCCAGCCCCAGGATATGACGTAGTTGAGGCAGCACAATCTGCGTCAGTTTTTGCCATGCGTTTGCCCCGTCCATATCTGCGGCTTCATATAGATCGTGAGAAATGGACTGCATGCCCGCCAGGACCATGATATAGATGAATGCCCACGAAGCCCAGGTGTCGGTAATCACCATTGCCCAGAAGCTATTTGGCCCTAATAACCAGTATGTGTTAACATCTGCCAGATGCAAGGCTGCCAGGAAACGATCAACCAGGCCTGTTCCGTTCAAAAACATCATACGCCAGACCAGCGCGGTCACAAAAGTTGGAATGACATATGGGATCAGGTAGAGCGCGCGAATGACGGAACGCCCACGATAGCGCGTATTGACCGTCAATGCCGCAAGAATACCAATCGGCATAATCAATATCGTCGTCACGAGCGAGAAGCTGACGCTGATCCCCAGAGAAGCCAGCGCGGAAGCGCCGACCACATTTCCGGCAGTCAGGGCCATGATGTAGTTGTGTAACCCTACTAGCGGCGCTTGTAGCCAGGCACGCAGGGTATACTGGTCAAGACGCAGAAAGCTAATGTATAGAGCGACAAGAAAGGGGATACCAATAATCACTACCAGCAAGAAGATACTAGGCCACATTAACCAGAGTGGTCTTTGATGGGAGATAAAACTTCTTCTCTGTACTGTTTGTGGGACCGTTGTGACATTCGGTACAGAATCCGGGATAGGTTGTATCGCCATTGTATTACCCTCCCCTAATGAATAAGTGCCAGGACGACATTATCTGGTTCTGCTCTGTCAAAGCTCATTGCCCCTTTTGCTCTGTCCCATAGGGACGCAATTATGGGTTTTAACAAAATACCGTAGGAATTGGTGTGTAGGGGCGTGATTATCGTATTCAACAAAATAATCCGCATACCACGCAGGTTGCGTAGGGGCGTGATTGATCACGCCCTCGTCCCCGTTCGTATGGCCTCTCACATGGCTCCCCAGGCGGATCGATGTACAGGCAGGGCGTGATCAATCACGCCCCTACGATAATATAGGTAATACATGTATCGTGTCATTATGGGGGCATCTCGCGCGGTCGCCCTGCCCCTTCCAAAACGGTTGCAACGCTCTCTCCCTAGTGTATCTGACTTTGAATCTGCTGGTTTGCCTGATCAAGCAGAGGCTTCACATCAGACGGATGGTAGGTATTGGTGGCAACCTCGTTTGCCAGCTTTGAACTGACGCCCGCAAGAGCAACCTCTAGAGCGCCCCATACCCCTGAAAAAGGCGTAGGGTCGGCACCTTGTTCGGCCTGTACAAAGGCAGCGATCTGTGGATTCTTGCTCGCTAAATCATTGGCGGCTTGCGTATTCGTCGGCAGATCACCAAAAGTCGTCTGATAATCGATCTGGTTCTGATAATCGGTGAGCTGTTTGATGAATTGGAGAGCCAGATCTTTGACCTTTGTATAGCTGGCAATCGCAAACATATCACCGGAGACAATCGACTCCGCAGGAACGCCATTAGCAGGCCGCTGAGTCATACCATAGGGAATGCCGGGCATCGGCGCAAATGCATACTTCCCGGCGACAGCGGACTTATTCAATGTGGGGATGATCGAGGTAGAGGTCATGATGAGCATGCCTGCTTTGCCATTTGCGAACGCACGCGCAGCATCACCAGCTTTCCACGCCATGGAACCGGGATCGACAATTTTATACCTTGCGGCCCAATCAAACCAGAACTGTACTGCCTGTACGGCCTCTGGGGTATTAAGCTGCGCGGTCTTAAGGTCACTAGACAGAAAATCGCTCCCTAACTGCTTGGAGAACATCCACCAGATTTTCCAGGGGTCAAAGGAATCAGCTGGGTCCAGCGTGGTACCATAAATACCCGAGGCCGCATCGGTCATTTTCTGCGCGTATTGGACAAAATCTGTCCACGTGGTAGGCGCGGCTGAGAGACCAGCCTTTTGGAATAAATCGGTATTGTAGACCATGACAAAGGGACGCATGACGAAAGGGATCGCTATCTGCTGGCTTGGTGACGAGCCAGCCATCGTGAGTTGCTGTGAGAAGTAACGGTTCTGCCCGCCTACCGCATTCCAGTCACTTGTACTGAGCGTGGCAAAGCCGCCTGTCGCCTGCGCTGTAGGCACGAAGGTTGTGCCAAAGAGAAATATGTCCGGGCCAGTGCCACTGACAATTGATGTCTGGAGCTTCGTCTGCTCTTCACTACTTGTTGCATAGGTATCCCAGGCAATCGTAGACCCAGTCTGCTTCTTGAATTGATCTGCCATAGACTGCATCCATTGCTTTTGCTGGGTAGGGTAAGTACTATTATAGCCAATAAACACGTGAACAGTCTGACCACTCTGACTACTACTTGTTGTGCTACTGCCACAACCCACTAACGATAAAACTGATGTACCAGCAAGCAATCCTATGCCTGCCTGCAGCACATCCCGACGTGTAAATGTACGCTCCATTGTATACCTCCATGGTAAAGGAATGGAAAGCTGAAACATAGCTTTCAAAGACGCGTTTGTTTCGTCAAGCAATAGGAGCCTACACATGATGCAAAGGTCATGTGTATAATACAGTATCAACGGCTAAATGAACACGCGATCCTTCGCGTGTGGGTTCTGGGATGCCAGACGACGTACTTAGTGGTTCACCTCCGTTTCTGTGTTGGCACCGCAGGATTCACGTATCTGCAAACTGAAATCAAGAAGCACATGCTGAGGCTGAGCAGGCTTGCCGTGACTGAACCAATCAAGAAGGAACTGTGCGGCCAGGCGTCCTGCTTCTGGAACAGGGTGTGCGAGCGTGGTCAGAGCGGGAGTAGTGTAGGCCATATAGGAAGGGTTACCAATAGTGGTGAGGGCAATATCTTGTGGAACACGGATATGCGCCTCATGAAGCGCTTTCAACGCGCCAATCGCCATAGCGTCATTCGCAATAAAAATAGCTGTTGGTTGCGCGGGCGTTCCCCAGGTTTTTGCAAGGATTTGTTGGACTGCATAATAACCATCCGCGTGATTATAGTGACCAGGAACCATCCATTCTGGAAGAATAGGTATATGTCGCTCTTCCAATGCCTGCCGCCAGCCAAGGTAACGTTCTTGCGCGCTCCACCACACAAATTCGTGATCGAGAGGCCCACTGATGGTGGCAATACGTGTATGACCTAGTTTGAGAAGATGGCTGCTTGCCAGGTAGCCCGCACCACGATCATCAAAGAGAATCTGGTTAATTTCCTGATCTTGCAAGGGGCGATTGATGACGACGAAAGGCACGCACTCATCTTTCAAACGGGTGAGATGGTCGGAGGGCGTATTGATGGAGAGAAACATAAAGATAATGCCATCAACCTGCCGGGCGCGCAGTGTCTCGATGGCTTCTATCTCTCCTGCCACATCGGGAGCACGTGCCAGCAAGATGTGATATCCCTCAGCCTGGAGAGTTTTTTCAACAGCACTCGTCACAGGAGCAAAAAGGGCATTTTCGATCTCGGTAATCACCAGACCAATCGTCATCGTGCGCCCTTTTACCATACTGCGCGCAATGACATTTGGATGGTAGTTCAGTTCAGAGATAGCCGCAAGTACACGTTCCCGCTTTTCAGCACCAACATAATGCGCATTTCCATTGAGAATTTGCGATACGGTACTGATCGAAACTTGAGCATGTCTGGCAACATCGCGCATTGTAATAGCTTTTCGGCTCATCGCATACGCCCCTGTATACTTTGAAAAACGTTTTTGAAAAACGTTTTTCAAAGTATACCTGATAAAATGAGATAGGTCAAGTGAGTAGTGATCTTCTGATCTTGCTCCGGTTTGAAAGAGTTCCCAATACTGAGATATACTAAGCGAAGCTTGGGAACGTGGCTTTGCTCAAATCGGTAGCGTAATTTCCTTTTTTACACAGGATAACTCTCGATCAAGGACGTACCTCTTGGTACGCCCTCCATCTAGTCGATAACTTTTCCTACACTCAGGAGAGAAGGCGATTGACTATCATCGGACCTTTGAAAACGGGCCTTAATGTAATGTTTTCATTATTGAAGAGGAACCGCAAAATGGAAACATTGGGCACAAACACCGGTATGAGAAGTAGCTACTTCCTATCACCAGCTTTTTGAAGACGTCTTACGCTAGAAATTGACACGTATTTGCTCACCACGCTTTATTGTTCCTCAAATTGCACAAATATACATTCCTCTTATTCTATATATATCGTTTTCTTCCATTTTGCTTTTTGTCTCACTACAGTGGGACTAGCATTTTATGCATGAGTTGGATATAATAGATGACATTCTAGAGATTGCGTGGATTGATGTTCGCATTGTGAAACATCAGCAGAACAGGGTCACGCCTGTCAGAAGAATCGTCTTGTGTCTAGGGGGAGCGATGTTTGCGTGGAAAATCTCATTGTCCCTGTCCCGGAGCCAGGTCAACTCGTCACTGTACGGCAACGACGCTACGTGGTCGTCGATATTCTACCCGGCACTATCGCTGCTGAGTCGTCTGCGCACTCGCTGCTGCGACCGGGCTATCAGCACCTTGTCTCGCTCAATTCAGTAGAGGATGATGATCTGGGCGAAGAGTTGCAGGTCATCTGGGAGGTTGAGCCAGGGGTCAGCGTGATCGAGAAACACGCATTGCCGGTTCCCACTGGTTTCGATACTCCCTCGCGTCTGGATACCTTCCTCGACGCAGTCCGCTGGGGAGCTGTTTCCAGCGCCGATGTACGCGCATTGCAAGCTCCATTTCGGAGCGGCGTCGAACTTGAGGATTATCAGCTTGACCCCGTTGTGCGCGCGATCCAGATGCCGCGTGCCAATCTGCTGATTGCTGACGATGTCGGTCTGGGCAAAACAATCGAGGCGGGATTGGTCTGCCAGGAATTGATCATTCGCCACCGGGCCCGCAAGATTCTCATTCTCTGTCCTGCCTCCCTTCAGGTGCAGTGGCGCGATCAGATGCGTGATAAGTTTGGCCTGGAATTTCGTATCGTGGATAGCACACTCTTCAAAGAGTTACGCCGTACCCGTGGTCTGCGCGTCAACCCCTGGACACACTTTCCCCGTCTGATCACCTCGATTGATTTCGTGAAACGTGAACGGCCACTGCGCCTCTTGAGCGAGGTGCTACCACCTGACGGCGAACCGGCCTACCCACGTACTTTTGACCTGCTTATTGTGGATGAGGCGCATAATATCGCTCCTTCCGGGCGTGGACAATATGCCACAGACTCACAGCGGACGCTCGCGGTGCGGCGACTTGCGCCACATTTTGAACATAAACTCTTCCTCTCCGCCACGCCGCATAACGGCTATTCCGAAAGTTTTACGGCTTTGCTGGAATTGCTGGATAATCAGCGTTTTGCCAGGGGGGTGAAGATCAACCAGGCACAGTTGCATGCCGTGATGGTGCGTCGCCTGAAATCAGAACTCCCGCCGCGCTGGGATGGCTCGCCACGTTTCCCCAAACGCGCACTGACACCCTTGGAAGTGGACTACAGTGAGGGCGAGCGCGCCGCCCATCGCCTCTTGCAAGAGTATACACACTCGCGCCTGGCACAACAGGGCGACGAGGTAGAACAGTACGCAACCGAGTTTGTGCTGAAATTACTCAAGAAACGGCTCTTTTCTTCACCAGAAGCCTTTGCGATCACGCTACGTCAGCACGAGGAGTCGCTCGGATTGGCGCGGCGTCACGAGCGACCAACTTTTCGTGCCAGTATGGGCATACTGCGTCGGCAGGTTGAGCAAGTGGAGGAAGAGACCGACAACGATGACGAACTGGAGGAAGCCCAGACAAGCGCGCTGGAAGCTGCGACCCCGCTTTTCCGCGCACCGTCTGCCGACGAGCAACGCTTGCTGACTCGTCTGCGCAATTGGGCCGCCGAGGCACGCACACGCGCCGATTGCAAGGCAGCGCATCTGCTGGCATGGTTGCACGCGACGATCAAGCCCAACGGGGTATGGTCCACGGAGCGCGTGATTATCTTTACTGAGTATCGCGCCACGCAAAAATGGCTGCATGACCTGCTAGAGCGTGAGCAATTGGCAGAACCTGAACGCCTGCTCACACTCTTTGGCGGGATGCCCACTGATGAACGTGAGCAGATCAAAGCGGCCTTCCAAGCCGATCCCCGTGAGTCGCCTGTACGCATCTTGCTGGCGACGGATGCCGCCTCTGAGGGTATTGACCTGCAAAACTATTGTCATCGTCTCATTCACTACGAGATTCCCTGGAATCCTAATCGCTTGGAGCAGCGCAACGGACGCATTGACCGACACGGGCAGCGGGCAAGCGAGGTCAATATTTATCACTTTGTCAGTAACAAATTTCGCGACGCGCGCGCCCGCGAAGAGAGCGACCTCAACGTGGGTGAATTAGATGATGATCTGGAATTTCTCATGCGCGCGGCGCGTAAAGTCGAAGCGATCCGCGAAGATCTGGGAAAAGTGGGGCCTGTGATTGCCGAACAGGTCGAACATGCCATGTTGGGCCGTCGCCGTCGCCTCGAAACCGCCGCCGCTGAAGAGAAAGCCGCACCCCTGCGGAGCCTGCTACGCGCCGAACGCCGCTTGAAGGAACAGGTAGAACGGCTGCACGCGCAGTTGCAGGAGAGTCGCCAGGAGTTGCGCCTGATGCCAGAGCATGTACAGGCCGTCGTCGAAACAGCGCTGGAACTTGCCGGGCAAGCACCATTGCAGCGGGTAATGCTGCGCGATCCGAACGGCGAACGGGCCGAAATTCCAGCCTTTTACCTGCCGACGTTGCGCGGGAGCTGGCTTGCCTGTAAAGAGGGGCTGGAACATCCTTATACACATCAGGAACGTCCAATTGTCTTCGATCACGAGGTGGCAAGTGGGCGTGATGATGTCGTGCTGGCGCATCTCAATCATCGCCTCGTCGCGATGTCGCTGCGTCTGCTGCGTGCCGAAATCTGGACGCCCGATCAGCAGCGAAAACTCTCGCGTGTCACAGCGCGCACCGTGCCCAATCGGGTCCTGGAAACACCTGCCGTCATCGCCCATGGACGCCTGTTGTTGCTGGGCGGCGACAATCAACGGCTCCACGAAGAACTGATTGTCGCGGGTGGTTTTCTGCGTGAGGGGCGCTTTGTGCGGATGAATGTTGGGCAAGTGCAACAGGCGCTCACGGCGGCCAGCTCTGACGCGGTTTCACCAGCGATGCAGCAACGCCTGCAAGCCCTCTGGCCCAGCCATAGTGATGCCCTGCTGAAAGCGTTGGAGGCCCGCATGCGTGAACGCGCGGATGGCCTGCAAAAATTTCTGGCTGAACGCGCAGAGAAGGAGATCCGCGATATGACCGCCATTCTGGAAGAGTTGCGCACGACGATCCTCGCCGCGTTGCGTCAGCCAGAGATCGTACAGTTACAGCTGGCGGGCTTTAGCACGGCGGAACGTGAACAGTTCGAGCGCAATCTCTCCGCGTTGGAGAGTCGCGCTGGACGTATTGACGGCGAGATCGCGCGCGAGCAAGCCGCTATTCGACAGCGTTATGCTGACCCGCAACCGCGCCTCTTCCCGGTTGCCGTGACCTATCTGGTGCCAGAACGTCTTGCTCACCTGTAGGATACTGTGCAGCATGACACGTTGGATATATCGCTTTCTTGATTATATTGGAGAAGAACGGGGAAAAAGCTCATGTCCAGCATTCGCCAACATGCCGAATGGCTCTCGCTGATCGAGGTCTCCGGCCCCTTTGTCACCATGCCCGTGCTCCTCGATATCTTTCCGCAGGGGTTAGAGAAGGAAGATGACGAGGTGGAGGTACGCCGCACACTCCGTATGGCCTTCGATGAATGGGCGGACAATCAGGCTGGCACGCGCCCAGATCCCGCCATTCACCACGCATGGGTGGAGTTCGTACTCACGACGGTGCTGATGATGCCACGCAACCTGCTGCTTGCGGGTCAGATGCTGCCACCTGGGCTGCGCGCTGTTGTCGCCGAACAGGGGGAGACATTGCAACCTGACCTCGCGCTGGTTGCGCCAGAAAGCACGGCACCTCGCTTGCTCATTACGCTTGTTCCAGCCGGGCAAGACCTCGAAAAACCCCTGGCAGGGCATCGCTGGGCCATCTCACCTGCCACGCGCATGATGGAACTTCTGCGCCGTACAGGTGTACGCCTCGGCCTGTTGACCAACGGCGAACGCTGGATGCTGGTCGATGCGCCCCTCAACGAAACAACGGGCTTTGTGACCTGGGATGCCGCTCTCTGGTTGGAAGAGCCCCTGACCCTGCGCGCCTTTCGTAGTCTGCTCGGTGTACGCCGCTTTTTCGGCGTGCCTGACAACGAGACGCTAGAGGCGATGCTGGCGGAAAGCGCGAAGAACCAGCAAGAAGTGACGGATCGCCTGGGCTATCAGGTACGCGAGGCGGTAGAACTGCTCGTGCGTGCGCTCGATTTTATCGATAAAGAACAGGGGCGGACACTGCTCACCGCCGTTCCCGAAACAGTCATCTACGAGGCGGCCCTGACCGTGATGATGCGCCTCGTATTTTTGCTCTCCGCCGAGGAACGCAGCCTGCTACGCCTGGGTGAACTGCTGTATGATCGCTATTATGCTGTTTCGACGCTTCAGGCCAGCCTGCGCGAACAGGCCGATCAGACGGGCGAGGAGGTCTTGGAACGGCGGCACGATGCCTGGGCACGCCTTTTGGCGATTTTCCGTGTCGTGTACGGCGGTGTTGAACACCAGGACTTGCGCCTGCCTGCCTATGGGGGACATCTCTTCGATCCCGACCGCTACCCATTTTTAGAGGGGCGCGCCGCTACCACTTCCTGGCGAGACACGCCCGCGCGACCGCTCGCGATCAATAATCGCACCGTGCTCCATCTGCTCGAAGCCCTACAATTTCTCCAGGTGCGACTGCCCGGTGGCGGCCCAAGCGAACGGCGGCGACTTTCCTTCCGTGCCCTTGATGTCGAACAGATCGGGCATGTTTACGAGGGATTGCTCGATCACACGGTGCGCCGTGCCCCCTCGCCTGTCTTGAGTATTATGGGCGCGAAGGGTAGCGAGGTCGAACTCGCGTTGACGGACCTGGAAGTTCGGGCTGTCAGCGATGAGCAAGAATTCCTGAATTTCCTACGCGAACAGAGCGGACGCGATACCGATGTGCTCAGGCGGGCACTGACAAATTCGCCCATCCCCAAACGTTTCGGCCGCTCCGACCTGTACACCGCCTGCGATGGTGACACAGACCTGCTTGAACGCGTGTTGCCTTTCGCGGGTCTTTTGCGTACTGACAGCTTTGAGAAGCCAGTCGTGATCACTGCTGGCTCGCTCTATGTCACGCAAGGCAGTGATCGCCGTTCGACGGGCACGCACTATACGCCGCGTAGCCTGACCGAACCCATTGTGCGTCACGCGCTTGACCCGCTGGTCTATCTCGGTCCGGCGGAAGGGTTGCCGGAAGAACAGTGGCAATTGCGCCCCGCTGCTGACCTGCTTAATCTGAAGGTGTGTGATTTCGCGATGGGCTCAGGCGCGTTCCTCGTGCAGAGTTGTCGCTATCTTGCGGAAAAACTGCTTGAGGCATGGGAGATCGCGGGTCAGCAGCAGGAACCGCCTCACAGCGCGCCGGAAGGGATGAGCGCGACAGGGGAATGGCACGAGGCGCTCCTGCCCAAAGACATGGAGGAGCGGCTGACCTTCGCCATGCGCCTTGTGAGCGAACGCTGTCTGTATGGCGTGGACAAGAATCCGATGGCGGTCGAGATGGCGAAACTCTCGCTCTGGCTGATCACGCTGGCGAAAAACAAGCCCTTCACCTTCCTCGACCACGCCCTGCGTTCCGGCGACTCCCTGCTTGGAGCCAGCCTTAGGCAGATCAAACAGTGGTCAATGGAGGAACAGGCGCAGACGCACCAGATGAGCTTTATTGAACTGGACCTGCGCAAGGCCGTTGAGCGCGCATTTGCGTTGCGCGAACGCATCAGGACGCTGCCGGAGCGCGACGTGCAGGATACCGAACACAAGGCGCGTCTGCTGACGGAAGCGCAAGAGGCGATGGCCCTGGTGCGCCTGGGCGCGGACCTGCTGGTCGCTACCGCCCTTTTAGAACCGAAGAGACGCGATGCCATCCAGCAGACACTGCATCACGACTACGAACTCCTTGTGAGCAGCTATGAAGATGCCCGTACTCAGCATTTCAGCGCGGCGGGACACGCGCCCGCCCATGCCAGCCTGCAAGCCTTGCGTAAAGCGGTAGATACCCTGCTCAACGGTCGCCGCCCCTTCCACTGGCCGCTCGAATTTCCCGAAGTCTTCAGCGACACTCTGCCCAATCCTGGCTTCTCCGCCATCGTCAGCAATCCACCATTCCAGGGCGGCAAGAAGATCACAGGCGCGATTGGCACGGATTACCGTGATTATCTCTTGGAATATCTCGCCAACGGCAAGAGAGGCAATGCTGACCTGTGCGCCTATTTCTTCCTGCGCGCAACAAGCTTAATCCAACAGGACGGCATGGCGGCAATGCTGGCAACCAATACGATTGCGCAAGGTGACACACGTGAGGTCGGGCTAGATCAGATTGTCGCGAACGGCTGGACAATTCCACGTGCTATACCAAGCCGCAAGTGGCCTGGAGAGGCCAGCCTGGAGGTTGCACATGTGTGGTTACGAAATGGCATATGGCAGAGTAGCTATACACTAGATGCTAGCGAAGTTGTGGGGATTACGCCATTTCTCACTACACTCAATAAGACAACTGGTAATCCATATAGACTTGTCGCAAATGCTAATAAATCCTTTCAAGGGTCAGTCGTATTGGGTTTAGGCTTCGTACTGACACCCGAAGAAGCCCAACAACTTATTGAAAAAGACCCGCGCAATATTGATGTGCTATTCCCCTACCTGAATGGCGAAGATCTCAACTCACGCCCTGATCAATCTCCGAGTCGCTGGGTAATTAACTTCCACGACTGGCCCTTAGAGCGAGCCGAGCAGTATCCTGATTGTATGCGCATTGTGCGAGAAAAGGTCAAACCACAAAGAGCTTTGAGCAATCGCAAACTTTATAAAGAAAAATGGTGGCAATTTGCAGAAAAATGTCCAGGACTCTACTCAACAATTGCAGGGATGGAGCGGGTATTGGTACGTGCTCAGGTTAGTAAAACTTGGGGATGGATATTTATACCTCCCAAAATGGTATATGATCAAAGGCTAGTAGTATTTGCTTTTTCTAATATTAGACCATTTACAATACTGCAAGGCACGTTTCACTGGGAATGGGCTATTCAATATGGAGCAACATTACGTCTAGATATGTCTTATACACCTACAACTAGCTTTGAAACCTTCCCATTTCCCGCCAATATGGACGGGCTAGAGGATATTGGTGAACGCTACTATCAGCATCGGCAGGCGATCATGCAGGCGCGGCAGGAGGGGCTGACCAAGACCTACAATCACTTCCATGATGAGCAGGAGATGGCAGAGGATATTGTGCGTTTGCGCGAGTTGCATAGAGAGATGGACGAGGCGGTGGCGCGCGCCTATGGCTGGCATGATCTCGCGCTGGAGCATGGCTTCCACGAGACGAAGCAGGGCCTGCGCTACACGATCAGCGAACGGGCGCGGCGCGAGGTCCTCGACCGCCTGCTGCTGCTCAACCACCAGCGCCACGCGGAGGAGGTAGAGCAAGGGTTGCACGAGACAGGGAAGAAGACAAGCAAAGGAGGAAAGCGGCAGGCAAAAGCAAAATCATCCACTAGTCAGGTAACACAGCATATGACATTATTTGATTAAATGATAAAAATGTACGGAAGATGAGGAAGAGACGGTTGGAAGCGTCTAAAAAGCCGTTTTTCTAGCGCAAGAAGAGGAACAGACGATGGCAACAGAATGGTTTGTGACCCAAAAACCAGACTTTTATAAGTCTCTGCGCATGCTCCCAGACAAAGAGATGCATCAGATAATAGACAAGATTGAGCAACTGACGCAGGACCCGACACCCGATGCGAAAGTGAAGAAGCAGCTGAAATATATGAATGGTCGGTTGCATCGCATTCGTAGCGGCGACTATCGCATCTTCTACACGTTCGAGCAGCCCTATATCAGTATCCTGGCCCTGCGCCGCCGTAGTGATGACACCTACGATGAAGATCTCGATGTGGAATTTCTTGGCGGTCTTGCCCCACATTTTGATGCCACGCAGGTGAGCGCGCGCACGCAGCCCGATTGGGAGCGTATCTTTGCGCCCAAAGAGCCAGAGAAGCGGCCTTTGCCAGAACCGATTACCGTTGCCCTGCTGGAACAGCTCCATATTCCTCAGACCTATCACGCGCGCTTGCTCCCTATCACGACGGAACCGGACCTACTGGACTGCCCTGGTGTTCCTGATGAGTATCTCCTACTGCTCGACCAGTACATGTTTGAACGTCCACTCGTGCAGGTCTTACAACAGCCGGATTATCTGCTGCGCGATGTCCAGGATTTATTGCGCTATAAAGAAGGCGAACTCCTTGGCTTTCTGCTCAAATTGTCACCGGAACAGGAGAAATACGTCAGTTGGGGCATGAAAGGCACGGGGCCAACGCTGCTCAAAGGTGGCCCTGGCACGGGCAAGAGTACCGTCGCGCTCTACCGCGTGCGGGCACTGGTGGAGCAGATGCGCCAGAAGGGGCGTGATGAATTTTGTATCCTTTTCACGACCTATACCAATGCGCTCGTCAAATCTTCACAACAACTGTTGCAGCAACTCCTGGGGGAAGATATCGCCTTTGTCGAAGTGCAGACTGCTGATAAAATTACGGCGCAACTCCTCGCGCAGGCAGGTATCAAGGTCTCGTATATCGACAACTATCACTTGCTCAATCTCTTGAAACAGGCGATTAAACAGGTGGAATTGAGCGGGAACACATTGCAGCAACAGGCTCAGCGGCAGGCACTCGCGCGTCTGAGCGCCGACTATCTTGAGCAAGAGATCAATCAGGTCATCGTCGCACGCCAACTCACGACGCTAGAGGAGTATCAGGCGGCGGCACGTGTTGGACGCAAAGTGCGCTTGAACGCGCTTCAGCGGCAGGCCGTGTGGAGCGTGTATGAAAAACTCCGCGCGATGCTAGCGGAGCGCCAGTTGGAGACGTGGCAGCAGGCACGTGTCAAGGCGGCGGAACTGGTCATGCGTGGCGAGGTGCATCTGCGCTATGATGCGATCGTCATCGACGAGGCGCAAGATCTCGACCCCAGTGCGTTGCGTCTGCTGACGAGCCTGTGCGATCAGCCACATCGCATCTTCGTGACTGCTGACGCGAACCAGTCCATCTACGGTAGTGGTTTCAATTGGAGTGACGTTTCAGCACAGCTCCAGTTTCAAGGCCGTACCAGTATCTTGCGGGTGAATTATCGTTCTACCCGTGAGATTGGCGAGGCGGCACAATCCTATCTCGCCAATGGCGTGCTCGATAGCGAACATATCGAGCGCACCTATGTCAATAGCGGCCCTCAACCGGGTGTGCGCGTCATCAATAACGGCGGAGAAGAGGTACAATTCCTGGCGCGTTTTCTGCCTGCTGCCGCCCGTGAAGTACGCCTGAGTATTGGAGCCTGCGCGGTGCTCTGTCCCACTTCCAAGGCTGGCAAGGCTTTAGCGGCGGAACTAAAACAGTATGGCATTGAGGCAACCTTTATGGCAGGCAACGAACTCGACCTCACGCGCGCTGGCGTGAAGGTGTTGACGCTCAAATCCGCGAAAGGACTGGAATTTCCTATTGTCGCGCTCGCTGGTTTTACTGGTAGCGGGTGGTTTGCTAGCGTGCCAAAGAACTATACAGAAGACGAACGCGAAGAATTTCTTGCCATTGATCGTCGCAGTATGTTCGTCGGTATGACGCGCGCTATGCGCGTATTGCTGGTCACCATTCCCGCCGATACGACAAGCCCACTGCTCGGAGGCTTTGACCCGACCTACTGGAATCTTGGAAATTAGAGGAAGGCATGCCATTTTTCGAATAGACGAAAAGAACCGACCCACTTTTTATTGAAAGATGGTTTTCGAGGAGGACTATCCATGCTAAATAGCAACACAACGCAGTGGCCCGACAAGAGCACTCCCTATACTGTGCGTGTCTCCACAGGGCAGGACGCAGTAGAAGTCTGGTCTACACAACGTCTTCAGTTTGAGCCAAAAGAATGGCAGAAGGATCTGCGCGCAGATATTCGTCGTGAGCTTCAACATATACGCATCCCACAGGGACATGTGCTCCACGCGCTCTACGGAACGCCTCTTAGTGAGTTTTGTGATGTCGAGAATATTTTGTTTTATAACGTAGGAGCCAGTGCCTTTACGCACCTTGCTCAACACGGCCTCCGTTTTGAACGATCGTTCGTCTCCCCTGGTCCTCCCTCTTCCCTGAAGGGACAATCCCATTACCATCGCTATGCGATTGCTGGTTCTCAGACAGGCTTTCTCCATTGGAATGTTGGTCGAACACTCGCGCAATGGAGCACATTACAAATTCCTCGTCTGTCGTCCGGTACGAAATGTGCCCTTCTCTGGTATGCTTTCCGTTCTCAGCCGATAGAGATCCTCCATATGCCAGGAGAGACACCGAAGCAGTACGGTGTACGAGTGGATGTGATGGTACCTGCTACCGAAACCATCAATATAGCTGGTTTTATGAAACCTTTACTCGACGGGTTGATTGCCAGTTTTCACGCGCATAATGGGCAAGACCTCGTACTGGTGAGCCAAAGAATAAGCCAGGATATCGGTCAACGCCCCCAGATGCTTGCAGACATTTTATGCCGTCGAGATCGCGCTCTTTTGGGCACGCGGCGATTAGTGTGGCCGTATCGTTCAAATGTTCAGTGGAATCCTGGAGATGACCTGTGTTTGGCCGCTGAACTACGTGTCAAACGGCAGCAAGGTAGCCAGTGGACAATTTCCGGTAGCGTATTTGAGATAGAAGCTGTTTAGCACAGTCTGACCTATGATACAATACGCTTGATTTTAAAAAAGGGATGTGTTTCGTGATGATTCTCCATCTGCCATCAGCACTGCCAGGGGAACTGGACTTACAGGACACTAATCGCAGATTACGCGCAGGCGAGGTGCAACTGGATTGGAGCGCGGTCGAGCACGCGCCAGCATCCGCGCTGGCTGTCTTGCTGGCGGGTTTGGATCTGGTCGAACAGGGCGATCTGCTGGGCATTTCCACTGTTTCTGAAGCACTCGCGTCATCCCTGCTCCAGGTCCTCACCGCGCCATCGCCCACTGCTCCTGCGCGGTATGCCGCCACACCTATCGAGCCTGCCATCGCCGCTCCAGCGCGTTGGACACAAGAGCCATCTCCACAAGCAGAGGAACCGCTCATTGTGACTTCCAGCGCGGCGGAAGAAGCGACGGAAGTGCCAGCGCGTGCGCAACAGCAGGCCCATGAGGAACAACGCCTGATCTTGCAGCCGCCCTCGGCAGCGGAACTGCGCGATGAATTGGAGCGGCAGGTCCTGCTGGACTTGCTTGGCCCGTCAGGTGGACCAGAAGAAGAGATCGACGAGCCGAACGTCCATGATCGGTATCTCGTCGGTCTTTTGGCTCCACGCAATCAGCAGATTGTGCCGGAAGAGCTTGATGAATTGGGCACCGCAGAGGATGGAAGCATGGAGGATGGCCCGAATGATGATGCAGCACTACAAGTTACAAGCCTCTGCCCTTCCGCTATCGGCCTGAGCTTTTGTGTGGATGGGGGCACTCCTCGCCTGCGTATCAGCGCCAGTTGGGGTGTCTATAGACGACAGCACAGCGAGATGCTCCAAACAGCACACGGCGCGCCGAAAACCGTCTGGAAACGCCAGCCGATGGGCGGCAACTGGCACGAGCTTGCGTTACGTGTCGGTCCTATCGCGGCATGGAGTCCGGCTGGAAGTGAGCAACCGGATGTCGTTGTTCGTGGGGTGGTACGCCGAACTGACGATACCTGGACGGTCACCCTCTTTCTGGTCAATGAGCAGCAAGAACCGGAGAAACGGCGTGATGAGGCGTGGGTCTTTCAACCAGAATTGATCGTGGAGAGCGAGGACGGCACGGCGACGTTTCTCCAGCGTCCCACGGCCCAGCAGCATTGGCTTTCAGACGAAGAGCAGGCCATGGCGATGCTCTATCGCCAGCAGGTCAGCTTTGCCATCGGACATAATGTCGGCGTCCACGCGGATACGATGGAAGGTGAACCAACCAGAGCCTATCGACTTGTCACCAGCGTTGTCCCCCGATACGATGTCCCGCGCACCGAGGCTCCTACGCCGTTCGAGATACCAGGGCTGGCCCAACTGGTGCTGGATATGAAAGAACTGGCGACCTGTCCCGCCGAAAGATTATCAACCGCCCTGCTACCACTGATCACAGCCTATGCGACCTGGATTGATGAACAGGCAGCGCGTATTGAGCTTCCTGGTGAGGATCTCCTGCGGTATCGCGCGGTGGCTCAGCAGGCCCTGGCAGCGTGTCGGCGCACGCTGGAGCGAATTCGTGCTGGTATTGACCTGCTCAGCTGCGATAGGCAGGCGGCTCAGGCGTTCGCCTTCATGAATCAGGCAATGTGGCAGCAGCGCATCCACAGTATCTCTGCTGAAGAGCGGCGACGTGGTTTGAATCTTCCTCTGGAGGAGCATGATGTGCCACGCAATCGTAGCTGGCGCCCATTTCAACTTGCCTTTATTCTTCTCAACCTGCCAGCACTGACCGATGTTCTGCATCCCGACCGCAGCGCAGAGGCCTCCGCGACAGCTGATCTGCTCTGGTTTCCCACAGGAGGCGGCAAAACGGAGGCGTATCTGGGCCTCACCGCGTATACGCTGGCGATCCGTCGTTTGCAGGGCGTGATCGAAGGCCGTTCAGGCGAGGATGGCGTTGCTGTGATGATGCGCTATACCTTACGCCTGTTGACGCTGCAACAGTTTCAGCGCGCAACAGCACTGATCTGTGCCTGTGAGATGATTCGGCGCGCGGATACACGACATATCTGGGGTACTACACCCTTTCGGCTCGGTCTCTGGGTGGGACAACGCACAACGCCCAACACAACCGAACAGAGCGAAGATGTCAGTCACCAGGATCATGGGCACTACCAACGGAGTAGCGCGCTTGGTGGCGTTGGCTCACCGCGCCAGTTCACGAATTGTCCCTGGTGTGGCGCAAGCATTGAGAGCGGGCGTGACATCAAAGTCGAGCCGTTCAGCAAGGGACGCGGGCGCACCTTTATCTATTGCGGTGATCCGTTGGGCCGTTGTCCATTTAACCGTCGCAACGCGCCGGAAGGCCTGCCAGTGCTCGTAGTAGATGAAGAGATTTATCGCTGCTTGCCGTCTTTACTGATCGCAACGGTCGATAAATTTGCCCAGATGCCCTGGAATGGAGCCACGCAAATGCTTTTCGGACAGGTCAACAAGTGGTGTAGCCGCCATGGCTATCGTTGCCCTGATCTAGACGACAAGGATCAACATCGTGCCGTTGGCAGCTTTCCTGCGGCACGCTCAACACCCCATCCGCCGCTTAGACCGCCTGACCTGATTATTCAAGACGAACTACATCTCATCTCCGGGCCACTTGGAACGCTGGTCGCGCTCTACGAGTCGGCAGTAGATCACCTGGCGACGTGGCGCGTCAATGGTCACGAGGTGCGTCCAAAGGTGGTCGCGGCAACGGCAACCATTCGCCGTGCGGAACAACAGGTGCAGGCGTTATTTATGCGCCAGGTCAGCGTGTTTCCTCCGCAGGGGCTGGATGTACAGGATACCTTTTTTGCGCGCCAGCGTCCGCCATCGCATGAGACACCGGGTCGTCGCTATATTGGAATTTGCGCTAGCGGGCGGCGTTTGAAGGCCGCGCTCATTCGCGTCTATGTAGCCCATCTCGCGGCTGCGCAATCGCTCTACCTGCGCTATGGTAGCGCGGTAGATCCCTGGATGACGCTGGTCGGCTATTTCAATTCGATGAACGAATTGGGGGGCATGCGTCGTCTGGTCGAGGATGATGTCCGCTCGCGCCTGGGTCAGATGAAGCAGCGCGGCCTGGCGAAACGTCCGCCTCCGCTGCTGGAAGAACTCACCTCACGTAAAAGTTCGACCGACATTCCTGAAGTGCTGGATAAATTGGAACGCGTCTTTGATCCGACGCGCGATGCCAGCGCGCCGCGCCCGCTTGATGTTTTGCTCGCGACCAATATGATCTCGGTTGGTGTCGATGTCAAACGCCTTGGCCTGATGGTTGTCGCGGGGCAACCCAAGACAACGGCGGAATATATTCAGGCAACCAGCCGTGTCGGGCGGAATACTCCTGGGCTGGTCTGTGTCGTCTTCAACTGGACGCGCCCGCGTGATCTCTCCCACTACGAACAATTTGAACAGTATCACGCGACCTTTTATCAACACGTGGAGGCGCTCTCAGTTACACCCTTTGCGCCGCGTGCGTTAGATCGCGGTCTGGCGGCCTTGCTGGTCAGCTATGTACGCCTGCTCGGCCCAGAATTTAACGAGAATACACAGGCAAGCACGGTCTCTGCTGAGCATCCTTACCTGCAAGAGGCACTCAATGACATCACGAAACGTGCTTTGACCATCACTGGGAGTGAAGAAGTGAGCACCATGGTGCGCACTGCGTTAGAAGAGCTACGCGCGTACTGGCAGACCCAGACGCGCGCGAATGTTGGGACGCAACTTGGCTATCGCACACGCAAAGATGGTCAGACGATTGGCCTCTTGCAGCAACCAGGACAAGGGGAGTGGAAACCGTTTACCTGCCTGAACTCTCTGCGTGATGTCGAGCCATCGATCAATCTGATTTTGGAAGAACGCAGCCTGGGCGAAAATACGAGCGCATCCCGTGACCTCAGCGAGGAGGGAACCAGCCCATTAGAAAGGCAACAGCTATGAGTACCACGCGGAAAAAGTATCGAGTAGGCGAGTTGCGTCCAAGCCAGATCTTATTCACGTATGGGGTTGGTGCAATTGTAGACCTTCCTTACATCTCGACCATGGTCATGGGACTGGATGACTGGGAGAACCCGTATCCAATCATGATTGGCGAAGAGCGTCTACTGCAAGCAGTGCGCGCGATGCTCGGTCCACAGGTTGCTCGTCTGCTTGCGCCGCCCGAAGCGCCGGAGACAACGGGCAGTCTGTCGTCCCCATTTGATGAAAACGCGACCATCGGTGTGCCTGTTGCAGCTTTTCCACGTTGGATGTTGTGTCCTCGCTGCCGCACACTGGCCTCCCTTGATTCAAGCCTATTCCAACTGAAAACAGATATGTATCGGTCTGATAAGGCGCGTTACGTGCACGTCAACTGTCCCTCGGCAGGTCATCCCCCGCCAGTGGTTCCGGCGCGTTTCCTCGTCGCGTGTAAGCACGGCCATCTCGATGATTTTCCCTGGCTCTACTTTCTCCATGGCGATGTGCCCTGCCAGGCGCGACTGAAATTGCGCGAGCTCGGCGTGACCGGAGAAGCCGCCGATATTCAGGTTTTTTGTGAAACCTGTCACCGACAGAAACGTATGTCCGATGCATTCGGTAGCGAGGGAGCCAAGAACCTGCCAGCTTGCAATGGGCGACATCCACATTTGCGTCTCTATGAAACGGAGTCGTGTCAGGAGCAATCGCGCACGATTCTTCTGGGCTCCTCCAATAGCTGGTTCCCACTGGTACTTGCGACGCTCTCCGTTCCAAATGCGGTTGACACGCTGGGACAACTGGTCGAGGAGCACTGGCATTTGCTGGGCAAGGCGAGCAGCATACAAAATATCGAACTGCTTCGTCAAATTGGTCAACTAGAGCGCTTTATTGGCTATAGCGACGAGACGATTTGGTCAAAAGTGGAAGAGAAAAAACACGCGCTGCAAGACGCGACAGATGCGCAACCGCAGTACTTGAAAGCGCCAGAGTGGCGCGTGCTCAGTCATCCTACGCTTGCTCCGGTCGCACACGATTTCAAGGTCAAAGCGGTTGAGCCACCGGCTAAATACAGGCATGCGCTCAAGCAAGTCGTGCTGGTGGAACGTTTGCGCGAAGTGCGGGCATTGGTGGGTTTCACACGCATCGAATCGCCGGGCGATTTCGAGGATGCCGTTGAGTTGCCACTGGAACGACGTGTCCCGCTGGCGCGCAAACGTCCCATCTGGGTTCCTGCCGCCGAAGTGAGGGGTGAAGGCATTTTTCTCGAATTTCGCGAAGAGGTGATTGCAGATTGGTTGGAGCACAAGACCCGTCAGCAGCATAGTCGCACCTTTCACGAGGCACATACGCAGTGGCGCAAGGTCCGCCACATCGCAGAGCCAGCATTGGGCTATCCGGGTCTGCGCTATGTGTTACTCCACTCGTTCGCCCACGCGCTCATACGCCAGTTGACATTGGAGTGTGGCTATACGGCGGCCAGCATCCGTGAGCGCATTTACGCGCTACCACCCGAGCATGAACACGGTCCGATGGCAGGTTTCTTGCTCTATACCGCCGCGCCCGATAGCGAGGGCACGCTGGGCGGTCTGGTCGGCCTCGGCGTTCCCGATCAACTGGGACGCCACCTGGACAACGCGCTGGAGCGTATGCTGTACTGCACCTCTGATCCCTTATGCGCCGAGCATAGCAGCCTGCACGATCAATCGCTGCATGAAGCGGCCTGTCATGCCTGCCTCTTCCTGCCTGAAACGGCCTGCGAGCGTGGCAATAAATACCTGGATCGCTCGGTGCTGGTACCCACAGTCGAACGCACACACCTGGCTTTCTTTGCTCAATGATAAGTCTGTCAGGTCAGGCTGATTCGCTCTTGCTCTTCTACTCAGCTCTCACTGAACTTTCGACGAAGTACTGGCTCATTGCGAAAGGACAGTTTGCTGATCTGCTTGAATACACACAAACACACAATGGCCGATTTGCTGAGGAGGCCAACATCGTTGTGACGTGGATTACCTACAATTCACCAATGAATATGGATTGGAAAGTGGACATAAGTGCTCCAAGCGTTGCAGAGGCACTTGTCGCGACGATTGATCGCATTACACAGACACCCAAACGACTCAAACAGAAGCAGCTAGAAAATCAAGCTAAAGCTCAAGAGATCCAACATGTTGAGCAACAGGTTGCTCATGAACAACAAATGGCCTTGCTGGAACAGGAGCAGAGACGACTGGAAATCGAGCAGCAACGCCTGACGATCCTAAATGTCAAGGGGCTGGAACTGGCGTTACTATGGGGCCGCGTCTTACGGGTCCACACGCTGATCTCGTACCAGTAACGTTGCAGTTCGTTGATACGCGCCACGATCATCAGCCCGACATGGTTGTGTCGGTCGGGGGCGAGCAGTTCATCTACCCCAATGTGAACGGGCAGTTTCACCCGCCGTCGGCAGGCGGAGCGTGAGCAAGGGCGTAAATATTGATAGTAGGCTATTGCTATTTGGCAGGTATTCTGTTGAGAGGCTTTTTCCTCTTTTGGCTTCTCACGCCTATGTTGGTAACTAGCGCGAAGGTTCGACGATTTTTGATGCGAAACAGAGGGAATTGGCGCGAAATATAGGAATCAACCATTGAGGATCTAGAGAAACCGCTCCAGAGGCGGATTGTTTCACAGCGTTTTTGTAAATTCGGGAGACCAGCGCGCTACGCACTGCGTATCTTGCGCATTACCGCCTCATGCTTTTGAGAGGAGAAAAAATCGTATATACTATTCGTATGTTTCTATCGAATGCACTTAAGGAGAGTAGAATCATCATGGGCTTACATATCCACCTGCACACCTTTCCGACCTTAGAAACAGAACGTTTGATCTTACGGCAACTCGCAGCAACGGATGCACAGGATTCCTTCCTCTTTCTGTCGGATGAAGAGACGATGCGCTATTACGATCCAGTGCCGATGACACAGCTTGAACAAGCAGAAAAGAGTATTGAACGTCATCGAAGGCGTTTTGCTCAACATGAAGCACTCCGCTGGGGCATCATAGTGAAGGGTGAGAACAGGGTCATCGGCAATTGTGGATATTCATGGGATGCCGATAATCGACATGCAGCTCTGAGCTATATTCTCTCAAAACACTACTGGAAGAAAGGGATCATGACAGAGGCCCTGACCGCGATTATTCAGTTCGGCTTCGAACACATCCACTTGCACCGCATTGAAGCTCAGGTTGCGTATCCCAATCTCGCTTCCGTACGCCTGCTCGAAAAGCTCGGCTTTCAGAAAGAGGGACGCCTCCGTGATCGTCAATATGCCAACAACCAGTTCGTTGACGAAATTCTCTTTGCACTCATCAATACGAACAACGTGGACGGAGAAATTTCCTCTTAAGAGTCTGGACAATGAACCAACATGGGCGGGTCTGCTGATAGTGTTGAAAGCGCTTCTGGCGGGTGTAGGCATCGGCGACCTAGCCAGCCTGGGCCAGAGTGTCATCATACGACGAGCTGATCGCATCGCTGATCCCGGTCCTGGGATCGGGCAGCGGCAGCAGGGTATGCGTGTCATCCATCGGGTTGTCTCCTCCTGAACTTCCGATAATTGCATGTATTCGCAAGTGGTAGACCACCAGACCAGGGGCACTTCTGTAAATCTTGACAATACGCTGCGGCTTCTTTGGTTCTCTGGGTCTGTCTCCAATCTGGAAACAGACGGGAATAGATAGTGGTCCCCAGCACTTGCTCGAATGAGTGAAACACTGGTATACCTGGCTGGAACAGGGACGGGATATCCATGTCTCCACCCAGGTGCTTGATAGCCTGGCACACATCTTCCAGCTGACGCATCCTGAAAAAGCCCATCTCTTTCTTCTGGCGGGTCAGGCATCGCCTGCACATCCGGTACCGCAGCGCGAGCACGTCAGCCCTTTTCTTGCTCGCCTCCTTGAGCACATGGGAACCAATCCTGCCTACATCACTGGTCGAAGATGGGATGTGCTGGCCTGGAATCAGGCGGCCTGCCAGGTGTTTTCGGACTTCGCAACGATACCGGTCGAAGAGCGCAATATCGTGCGCCTCATCTTTACCAATGAGGAGTATCGTCGCCGCTGCGTGGATTGGGAAGGCGTTGCACAGCGTATAGTGGCACAGTTGCGTGCCAGTAGTAGCCAGTATCGCCAGGATGCACCATTGAACCAATTGATTACAGAGCTTCAGCAGCGCAGTCCACTCTTTGCACGTTGGTGGTTACAGCATGAAGTGCAAGAACGTCATGAGGGGCAAAAAGCATTCAGACATCCTCTGGTCGGCTTGCTCGTGCTCGAACACAACACCTTTCAGATCGAGGACACACCGGGACTCAAAATGGTGGTCTATCTCCCAGCTTGTGAGGAGACAGCCAGAAAGCTCGAACAACTTGCTTTGTCCTAACACACGACATGGAGAAAGCCTGCCATCCAGCAAAGAATGCACAAGCCCTGACTTCTTGCACGGCAGGCGAGATCGCGAGCGATGTATTTACAATATTCCATGCTGATACCCTAGATGGGGAGCGGCTTCTCCAGGCTCTGAACAATCGATTCCTCTGTTTCGCCTCAAAAATGGGTTATGCACACTTTCGGTAGGGGTTGCTTGCTTGTATTATTGGTAAATAGCGCGAATGTTCGGACAAATTAGACTCAATGATGAGTATTCGGCTCGAATGGTGAACAGACACACGGATTGACTTCTCAACGAACTAGTATTGCGAGTATACTGTTCTGTAGAGATGGAAATTCAGAGACACAAGGAACTTCTCATGGCAGAGATCGGCATTCGCGGGATTGATCTGTTCAAAATTGCTGGTGAGAGCATTTCCGGCTGGATTCCCAGTTGGAAAATGGGGGGCCAGAAACCAACGCGTCAGCCTTTTTGTAGCTTGATGGAAGAGCGATTGCTCTTGTACCTGGAATATCATCCCCAGGTAATCTGGTATGGACGTGGTGATATGAGTGTGACTTTTGCTTCGATGTACAAGATTACCACGCCATTGCCAACTCCTTTTACCATTGACTATCTCTTTGACGACCATGCTCATCCGCTGCACGATGTGGAAGTCATGGCGATCAACGGATGTGACTATCAGATGAAAGAGCATCAGACCTACTAGCCAGGATAGGGGGAAAGGCTCGCACCAATCAGGATACAAGCCTCTATTGACGTTGGAAACATCGGCGTAGTTCCATCGGCCTTTCTCAAAAAAGTGTCATTTTGTTGGTGCGGCCAGTTCTCAATCGTTTCGTCAATTTGTCGGTCTTGACAGTTTCTCATCGGTGGCTTCTTATTGATGTGTTCTGCAACTTTATTGTTACTGAACATGTGTGCCTCTAAAGGCCAATTGCTGCCCTTTTGTCACACTCCTTTGACAACCAGCGCAGAATACGCTAAAGTACACGTGTTCAACTCATAAGAACGGGTCAGATGTCTCTGAATAGAGGGAAGTTGCTGATGACAACACCTGCACGTCGCCAATATCTACAGATGAAAAGCCAGTATCCCGATGCGATTTTGCTGTATCAGATCGGTGATTTTTACGAGACTTTCGATAACGATGCACTGGTCACATCACGTGAATTGCAGATTGTCTTAACGCAGCGCTCGTATGGCAAAGATGAGCGCGTGCCGCTGGCTGGCATCCCTATCCATGCATTAGAGAATTATGTCGGGAAATTGGTGCAACGCGGGTATAAAGTGGCAGTATGTGACCAAGTAGGCGTTGTTGGGAAAGGCAAGGACCCGGTTGAGCGTGCTGTGACACGCATCTTGACGGCTGGAACGCTCTCTGAGCCGAACCTGTTGCCCGCGCGCCAGAATAACTATCTTGTGGCGATTGCGAAGGGTCGCACGCAGACGGGTTTGGCGGCGGTCGATGTCAGCACGGGCGAGTTTAGCGTGACGTGGTTTCCGCCAGAAGAATTACCCGTTGCTCTCGATGCCGAGCTACAGCGTCTTGCCCCCGTTGAGTGTCTATTAGTAGAAGGCGATCAGCAAGATGCCTATCAGTTTCCTACGAAAACAATCACGATTACATCCTGTCCTGCCTATTTTTATCAAGTAGAGGCC
Organism: Ktedonobacterales bacterium; assembly: GCA_027451525.1. GTDB lineage: Bacteria > Chloroflexota > Ktedonobacteria > Ktedonobacterales > Ktedonobacteraceae > DTNP01. The sequence goes on along the minus strand of DAIDJF010000004.1, from coordinate 63,585 downwards.
GCGCAGGCTCGGCTCTGTCGCTTGTTTGGTGTGCAGTCGCTTGAAGCGTATGGTTGCGCGCAGGCTCCGCAGGCTATCGCGGCGGCAGGGGCGATTGTCGCTTATCTAGATAAGATGAATAACACGCTACTCTCGCTTCTGACAGGGTTGCGTTCGTATCGCACGACAAGCTATATGGTCTTAGATGCTCATACGCAGCGCAACCTTGATCTACTGCAAGGATCACGTAGCGGCTCGGTACATGGCAGTCTGCTCAACGTGCTGGATCGCACCATTACGCCGATGGGAGCACGCCACCTGCGCCGGATGATTACGCAGCCCCTGCTTGATCTCAATATGCTGGATGCGCGTTTAAGTAGTGTCGAAGAGTTATACGAGAGTCCCGCGCTGCGCAATCGCTTTACGCTGCATTTGCAAGGTTTTGGGGATATCGAGCGTATTGCGGGGCGTGTGCGCCAGGGAACGGCGGTGCGCAACGAAGTTTTGGCTTTGCGCAATTATCTGACGATCATTCCGCAGTTGCGTGATCTGCTGCTTGGCTGTGACGCGCTGCTCTTGCGCGAATGGGCTGAAGAGTTGAATACCTGCCCAGAAGTAACTGATCTGATTGGACGTGCCCTTGTGCGTCCTGGTGAAGAAGATGAGGTCGAGGATGGACGGCTTATTCGCCCCAATTTTCATGCCGAGCTAGATGAACTGTTTGCGGCAATTCGTGACTCGCGCCTGTGGATGCTTTCGTTAGAGGTACGCGAGCGTGAGCGCACGGGCATCAAATCTTTGCGCGTCAGCTTTAATAAGGTTTTTGGCTACTATATCGAAATTAGTCATGCTAATCTTAAATTGGTTCCTGCCGATTACATGCGCAAACAAACGTTGGTCAACGCGGAACGTTATATCACGCCTGAGATGAAAGAGCATGAGGCACGTATTCTTAGTGCTGAGGAACGTATTGAAGAAATGGAGCGTAGTATCTATGCTGACGTGTTGCGCCAGATCAGCGTGTATTATCCAGAACTCAGTACCACCGCAACGGCTGTCGCGAAGATTGATGCATTGCTGAGTCTGGCTGAGGTTGCGGCGCGTCAGGGCTATGTACGACCAGTGTTAGAGCAAGGACATAGCCTGGAGATTGTTGGAGGACGGCATCCTGTCGTAGAGCATGCCCTGAATGGCGATATTTTTATTCCCAACGATACACAGTTAGACACGGAGCATGGCACGCGCATTGTGCTGTTGACGGGACCAAATATGGCGGGTAAGTCAACCTATTTACGGCAGGTCGCGCTGATTACGCTGCTAGGGCAGATTGGCAGTTTTGTACCAGCGCGTAAAGCACATATCGGGCTGGTTGATCGCATTTTCACGCGCGTGGGAGCTGAGGATGATATCGCATCCGGCAAAAGCACGTTTATGGTCGAGATGGAGGAGACGGCAACTATTCTGCACCATGCGACGAGCCATAGTCTGATTATCCTTGATGAGATCGGTAGAGGAACCAGCACCTACGATGGGCTGGCGATTGCGCGGGCCGTTGTGGAGCATCTGCATAACGAGACGAAAGCGCGCACACTTTTTGCTACGCATTATCATGAACTGGCTTTAATGGCCGACGAGTTGGCGCATTTGAGCGTTTATATGATGGCGATTAGCGATGATGAACAAGGTGGCATCATCTTTCTGCATCGTGTGATGTCAGGCAGTGCCGGGAGAAGTTATGGCGTGCATGTCGCGAAACTAGCAGGTATGCCCCCGAGCATCGTCAGTCGAGCTGAGCAGGTCCTGCGCCAGTTGGAAGAGCATAAAAGTAGCCATCATATGCTCGTTGCCGAAGGGAGTGCGGACTATCATGCAGATGGCGCGCTCCGTATGCCTGCATTCCAGCATGCTGCGCTTGAGTTACTCAATACATCCACGCTCTATGAATGGCAAAGCGATGAGGCACGAGCCATTGCGACTATGCTCGAACAGTCCGCTAATGCGAGCCTGGATATCGAGACGATTGATGTCAGTTCGATTACGCCATTGGATGCCCTCAACCTCCTGTTTTTGATGCAGAAAAAGAAGCGCACCATAAGAAGGTAGTCGTGATGAGTGAAGTTGTACAAACGATGGCACGCCGTCCAATTCAAACACTTATGCCAGAAGTTGCGGAGCGTATCGCGGCTGGTGAAGTGATTGAGCGTCCCGTTTCTGTTGTCAAAGAGCTGATTGAGAATGCTCTAGATGCGGGAGCACGTGAGATACGCGTGGAATTACGTGGCAGTGGTTTGCGCCTGATTCGTGTGAGCGATGACGGCGTGGGCATTCCTGATTACGAACTGGAAGCGGCAGTGCAACGCCATAGCACCAGCAAGATCACGGACGTTGATGATCTGGAGCATTTACACACACTCGGTTTTCGTGGCGAAGCTCTTGCCAGCATTGCCGCTGTCTCTGAACTGACGCTGCTGAGTCGAGCGATTGAAACTGAAACCGCTGATGAGGAACAGGCAGGTGTCTGGTACATGTGGCGTGGTAGTGAGATTGTGCAGCGTGGGCGTAAGGCACGTCCCCATGGCACGACAGTGACAGTGTGCGATCTGTTTTATAATGTGCCAGCGCGTCTCAAGTTCATGCGCGGCGCACGAACTGAAAATGGGCATGTAGTGCAGCTACTGCAACGCTATGCAGTGTGCTATCCCTCTATCCGTTTTCACCTGATTATAGATGAGCATACCGCTCTGCTGACCAGTGGAACGGGTGATCTGGCAAACACGTTCTCAGAACTTTATCATCTTCCCCTGCACGATCTGCTCGATGTGGTTGAACTTGCGGACGAGGCGCGTTATCGTATTCATGGCTATGTGGGTAATCGTGTGCTCGCGCAGAATAGCCGCCAGTATGTGATGCTCTTCATCAATGGACGCTGGATACAGTCGCGTGCCTTGCAGGATGCATTAGAGGCGGGCTATCGGACGCTGTTGCCAAAGGGCAAACACCCGCTTTTGGCGTTACTGCTCAACGTGCCGCCCGATGAAGTTGATGTCAACGTGCATCCCGCTAAAATAGAGGTTCGTTTGGAGCATGAGGCTGAGGTGAAGGCGGCCCTGACGCAGGCTGTACGCGAGGTCTTGGAGCGTAGTCCTGTCTCTCCGCAAGCAGTGCAATTCCCCGGTCCGGTGTTGGCAAATCAGCGCAAGTTACCGGGACCACGCAGGCATGGTTTGCATGTCTCTGAATCGGCGGAAGGCTATAAAGCTGAAGTGGCGCAACCCGGTACTGCAGAGGTGATCGCGCACTTACGCCCGTTGGCGCAGTTGCAACTGGCGGTTATTTTGGCGGAAGCACCCGATGGCAGTCTCTATCTGGTCGATCAGCATCGCGCCCATGAACGGGTTATCTATGAACATCTGCGGCGCACGCACATGGGGGGACGGCAAGAAGATGCGAGCGTGAGTGCCCACTTGTTGCTAGAACCAGTGATTGTCGAGATGAAACGCTATCAGGCCGATCTACTTGAGCAACGCCTGCCCATCTTGCGCGGTCTGGGCATCGAGTGTGAACGCTTTGGCGGACGCAGTTTTTTAATTCGCTCCGTACCACTGAATGAACAAGGCGAGGGGCAGGAACAACTAATTGCCCACTTGCACGAACTGGCAGAGACCGCTTCTGAAGATAGTAGTGATTGGGAAGATCACTTGCTCATCTGTCTGGCGTGTCGTTCTGCGCTGCGGCGTGGACGCGATTTAAGTTCTAGTGAGCAGCAGACATTACTTAGTGCGCTGGCCCGTGTCACAGCACCGGCCGTATGTCCGCATGGTAGTCCCGTGCTATTGCACTATAGCCGCTCATTTCTTACTGAAAAGTTTGCCTGGTAACCAACGTTTCTGCGACTCTTCACGCCGCGTGATAACTATGGTATGATAAAAGAAAAAGAGGAAATGTTGATGAGCGAAGCCAATGCCACTGTCCCACAGGTAACATTCTATACAAAGGCTGGTTGTCATCTGTGCGACGAAGCTCGTGAGATGCTCGACGATATTGCCGCTCTCACCTCTTATGATCTGACCGAAATTGATATTCGTAGCAGTGATGAACTATTTACTCTTTATCGCTATCGTATACCGGTTGTTCTTATGAATGGAACTGTCGTCGCCGAGGGGCGCATTATCTATAACGAGTTGGCAGACGCTTTTCACGTCTGATACATCATTTATAAGGAATATCGCAATGGCAATGCAACAGATACCCTACACCGCTGATTCAAGTCAAACAGCTCACCGCTCTAATGTAGCGCGTGCTATCGAGAGTTTTCTGATCGACCAATGGGCTAATATCATTACAATAGCATTAGGCTCGCTGGTCACTATCGCTCTGTCAATTCCTTTTCTCTCCTACTTTGGCCTGGATAGTATCTCTAAACCTTTGTTCTATGCATTGCACTATGTTTGCGCGCAAATTCCTGCCCACTCGTTTTATGTGCTAGGGCATCAATTTGGCCTGTGCGCACGTAACCTCTCCATCTACTCGTCGATGTTCCTGGGCAGTCTGATCTTTGTTTTGAGCAAGAAGCGTCTGCCGGGCGTGCCCTGGTGGCTATGGGTTCTGCTCTGTTTACCGATGGCCTGGGACGGTTTTACGCAAATGTTCGGCCTACGTGAAAGCACCTGGGAACTGCGTGTGCTCACTGGCACGCTCTTTGGTCTGGGCAGCATCTGGTTCATTCTACCGCTCATGCAGAAAACGCTACTTGAGACCATCAACACGCCGCCCATTCCCGTGCGTATTGACAATAAATTCGCCCTACAATTCCCCTGGAAACGCGAGCATAAATAATATGCTTATGGCAGAGAGACAGACATCTAAACAGGCTACCTTCGCGCTAGCAACGCTCGGCTGCAAGGTCAATCAGGCCGATAGTGAGGCGATTGGCGAGCAGATGAGTGCGGCAGGCTTTGTGCAGCGCGATTTTACTGAAGACGCTGATATTTACATCGTCAATACCTGCACTGTTACCAACCTGGGCGACCGCAGTTCGCGCCAGTTGATCGCGCAGGCCCATCGCCGTCATCCCGACGCCTTGCTCGTCGTCACGGGTTGCTATGCCGAGATCAACCCAATCGCAGTTGCCGCTCTGCCTGGCGTCGATCTCGTGGTCGGCAATCCCGCCAAAGATGCTCTCGTCGATGCCATCCGTTCCCACACACCTCTTCCCTCAAACGACACACCTGTAGGGACCGATGTAGATGGATCGCGTTCGCCGTCCAATTTGTCACGTCCGCTTTTGCCTGTTGTGCCGTTTGATACGCAACATATTGGTAGCGATACCCTGCTGGCTTTGCATGATGAGGAGCCAGAGGCCGATAATCCTACACGGCTTACCTCGCGTACGCGTGTGCAGATGAAGGTGCAGGATGGCTGCGATAATCGTTGCACCTATTGTATTGTGCCATCGGTGCGTGGCAAATCGCGCAGTCGCAGCATTGAGGCAATTGTCGAGCAGGTGCGCCGCAAGACACGGGCTGGTTTCAAAGAGATTGTGTTAACGGGCATTCACCTGGGCGACTACCATCCAGACGAGGATGCGCAGCGCGATCTGGGTGATCTGATTGCGACCTTACTCAGCGAGACGGAGATGCCACGCATCCGTGTTTCCTCGCTAGAACCCGAAGATTTTCGCCTCGAATGGCTGGAACATTGGCAAAATCCGCGCATGTGTCGCCATTTGCATCTGCCCCTACAAAGCGGCTCGGATGCAATCTTGCGCCGAATGGCGCGTCGCTATAACAGCGCGCGGTATGCCCAGATTATCCATGAGGCTAAACGACTCGTTCCCGCTATCGCGATCAGCACGGACATCATCGTCGGCTTTCCGGGCGAGAGCGACGAAGATTTTGAGCAGACCTATCAACTGGCCCGTGAATTAGAGTTTGCCAAAGCGCACGTCTTTCGCTTCTCGCCGCGCCAGGGAACCGCTGCGGCGCGTATGCGTGGGCAGATTCAGGATAGCCTTAAGAAGGAACGCAGCGAGCGGCTCCTCGCGCTCAATGAGCAGCATGGCCGCCAATTTAGAGAGCAGTTCCTGGGCCAGAGCGTAGACGTGCTGGTCGAGCATCCGCGCAACGGACGCTGGGAAGGTCTGACCGACAATTATCTGCGCGTCGAACTACACGCCCTGCCAGAGCGCGCGTCAAGTTGGCAGCATGAGATCGTGCGCGCCCATCTAACGCACCTCATCGATGACGGTTTGTATGGCGAGGTCGAGTGGAATATTAAGTGAGACGGGCAATTTTCTCTTTGATGAGGGCAATCTGTGCGTGCACGGCTTGACGGGATTGTTGCAATTTGCGAGCGATTGAGGAGGGACGTTCATTTTCGAGGAGGTAGCGGCAGATGCTGGCTTGACGTTCGGTGAGTGAAATAGTCGGATTACTGAGGGCTATATGCGCCATGTCTTCTAGCTGACCATATTTCTGTCGTCGGTAGTGGGCGAGATCGGCAGGGGCGAAGAGCCAGCGATCAACGATGCGTATGCCGGGGATGCGTCCTGCTTCTACGAGGTGCATAAAGTGCCAGTAGCTGAGATCGAGTTGTTTCGCGGCTTCGTGCGTCGTTAACATGCCATCAAGGTGTTGCAGATGTGGATGTAGCTCTTCACGTCTGATTGCCATTGTCAACGCCTTTCTACGGACTGTGTGCCGTCTACTATGCGTGTCATGCCTGTGTGCAGCGGTCTGATTGACAAAGAAAGACCGTCTTGCGGAAAGTATAGCACATCTCCGCGTGAAAATCCACCGTTCTGGTCTGCTCGTCTGATTGTCAAGTTGTCGAAAAGCAAAGCATCATGCGTGTAACATTGCTTGTTACACGCATGATGTGTATGAGTAGCGCGAGCGGAATTAGCGTTTTGTGGGGAAAATCTGCTGGATGCGCATGGCAAGCATGACATCACCTTGCGTCTTGACTTTGCCCATCATGAAAGCGTTCATGGGATCGAGCGTGCCTTCGGCAATGGCAACCCAGTCCTTATCGGACATAGACATGGTGAGATCGGCTTTTTCGACGCCGCCCTCGATGAGTTCACAGGTCTGGTCAGCGATTTTGAAGGCCCACTTGCCCGCCTCGTCGCCGCTGATGTTCCACTGAATAGTTTTATTCATGCCTGCGGCGGCAGTCGGATTAAATAGCGTCTTCATTGTCTCGAAGGTTTCTGCGACGGTCATGGTGAATTCTCCTTTTATTGATACGGCAGGAAAGGCTCCTGCCAGCACTATCACAGTATAACACACCGTTTGCTACTGTGCGGTATAGGCACCTGTATCAATCTCATCACGCAATTTTTTTGTTACATTCTTACTTGCAGAGATGCAAGTGCGTTAGATAGTTTTGCCTACCAGATGAGCAGCCTGTTTGCGCAGTGATTGCAGACCATCGCTGAAACGCACGGGATAGGGCTGTTCCACGTTCAGGGCGCGATATTGCGTGGGCAGCAAGCGCAGGTTATGTTGCGCAAGTTCGCGAATTTCTGACAGTGGCGGCAGACTACCGGAGATGATCTCGCCGTTGCGCATCACGGGCCGCAGTAGCCGCTGATAGTTATCTGGGCGCGGCTCGTGCGCCAGTTGTACAATATCCTCTTGCCACTGTGGATGACGGTAAATCTCTTTCTTGCCCGGCCACGTGGTCTTGGGACCAGCAATCTTGAGCTTGGGCGACTCGTTGCCCGATTCGTCGACATACCAGACCTCTTTGTAGACCGTGCCGAGCGCGCCACCAGAGACGCCCCGTTCGACCGAACCCGCTCCGCTGCCGAGCGTCGTGCCTACGCCAAAGGCATCAACGGCCGCACCTGCCTCTAGCAACTCCTGGATTTTCCACTCGTCCAGATCGCCGCTGAGCAGGATACGCACATCGGTCAGCCCTGCTATGTCAAGTTGCTCGCGAATGTAAATACTGTCTGCCACCAGATCGCCACTATCCAGGCGCACGGCAGCAAGCGTGTGTCCAAGCGTTTCCTGGGCGCGCAGAGCGGTTGCAATGGCGGTATGAATAGCCTGACGTGAATCATACGTATCGAGCAGCAGAGTGTAGCGGTTGTAGGATTGCGCGATGGCCTCAAATGCCTCTTCCTCGCTTGGATAGAGTTCGATTAGCGAATGGGGCACGGTTCCAGTCGCGGGCAACCGAAACTCGTAAGCGGCGTTGAGCAGCGACGTGCTGGCACATCCGCCGATATACGAGGCGCGCGCGACGGTCAATGGCTCCTGGGCGCGGCGAAAGGCAAACTCGGCCACGCGGCGCACATGACCCTGCTCTGCGGCATGGACAATGCGCGAGGCTTTGGTCGCGATCAGCGTGGAGAGGCCGATAGCCTGGAGCAAGCCCGCTTCTAGCAGCATGGCCTCGCGAAATGGAGCGGTGACGCGCATAAGTGGTTCGTTTGGAAAGGCAATCGTGCCTTCGGGCAGGGCGAGTATTTCGCCTGTGAAGCGCAAATTTGCCAGTTCGTCGAGAAAGGCCGCGTCATAATCGCGAATATGAGCAAGGAAGCGTAGTTCCTGTTCAGTATAGCGAAAGGCTTGCGCGAACTCAAGGGCCGCTTCCAATCCGGCGACGAGCAGGTAGGCTCCGCCGAACGGAGCAGTACGAGTATAGAGATCGAATGTGGTCAGGCCATTGCGTCCGGTGCGCCATGAAATATAGGCGGCGTCAGGATGATACATATCGGTCATTAACCCTGGGTGAAAATTGGGGGCGCGACGATGCATGCCAACTCCCTCTTTCCTAACAATAGACTATCGCTGAGTTAGTGTACATTCTACCATATCTCACACGCAATTGTTAGTCCTATGTGCTTCCCTATGTAAAATTTGCCAAATCTGCTGAGAAGCGCGTTTATGAAGTCCACTCGTAAGCCATTTCACGCCAATATAACCAGAAAGCGCAGTAATTTATAAGAGCTTGAGAAGTGATACGATCCATCCTTCTGCAAGCCCTACAAGAGTGCTGCATATTTTAACCTTTCCTTAATATATTGCTAACTTTATTATGCTATCTTCCCTATGGGAAGTTTTTATGTGCTTCCTATTGTGTTGTCCTGAAATATTATCTACTTACCCATTCACGGAGGTCTGTATGCGACGTTTATTAGGCTTTTTAACGGCGTTCGCACTGCTCCTTTCTACTCTTCTCATCAGCACATCCGCGCCTGTTCAGGCCGCATCCTATCATGAGGAGAGCAAGACACCAGAGCATATTTTCTACATCATGATGGAAAATCATGCCACAAACGAAATTTTTGGCAATACTGCTGATGCACCTTATATCAATATGCTCGCCAGCAAGTACAATATTGCCTTGAATTACTATGGCGTGACGCATCCCAGTTCACCTAACTATCTGGCTGCTATTTCTGGCTCGTTCCAGGGTATCTGGGATGACTGCCCTGCCGGTGCTACTGTCACCTGCGCGCCCCAGGAATTCGGTCCTACTTCTGGCTATACTACTCAGGAACTGCTCACCGCTCAGGAAATTGCCAGTGCCACGAATACCCCACATATGTTCTCTGGTCAGACTATCGTCGATCAGCTTGAGGCGCATGGCCTGACCTGGAAAGCGTATATGCAGTCGATGCCTTCTGTTGGCTATACAGGTGCAAACTATCCGAATATTCAACAAAATGGCAAAACTGTGCCGATTAGCTTGTACGTGCAGAAGCACAATCCGTTCATGTACTTCTCGGATATTCGCAATAATGCTGCCCGCATGCAGAATATCGTGCCCTTGACTCAGCTCTATACTGATCTTAGTGCGAATACGGTGCCGAATTTTGTCTGGATTAGTCCCGATACGTGCAGTGATATGCATGGTATCGCACCATCCCAGGCAAAACTTATTAACAATCCACAGTGTGCCTACCCTGCGTCTGGTCTCGATCACAGCATCATCAAACTGGGTGACAATTTCATTCAGTCGGCTGTCTCGACCATCATGAGTTCGCGCGTTTGGAATGACCGTTCGGCTATCGTCATCACCTGGGACGAGGATGACTATGCTGGTTATGCTGGCTGCTGCCATAGCCCTACGGGTGTCAATGGTGTGACGCTGGGTGGTGCAAGCGCGCCGTTCATGGTTATCACATCGAAGGATGCCGATCATATTGTCGATAGCACCACACCCTATAACCACTATACACTACTTGCCACTATCGAGAAACTCTGGCATCTGGGTTGCCTCAATCAGGCTTGCGGCTTTCCCCACAAGCAACTGATGACAAAATTCTTTATGTAAGGCTTACATCTCCTCACGTAAAGGGCTTGTTAATACCTGATATATAAAAGGCAGAGGGAACGAGAGATAGCTCATCGCTTCCTCTGTCTTCTTCTATGAGATAGGGGTCTTGCTTCTCATTGCCTATATTCTCAATTTTGCGGCATAAGATGTAGACTACGTGTCAGGAAGCTCGTCACCTCCGCATCGTAGTTCTGTGGATTGGTATTCCAGGCTTCCGTGTGTTCCGTGTTGGGTACGCGAACGTATGTGACGAAATTTGCGTGCAGACGCGCAAATGTATCACTGACGGCAATTGGCGTAGTCGTATCACTCGTGCCGTGAAAGAGCAAGACGGGAATGTTCGCCTGCGGTAAATGTAGCTGATCGAGCGCATCAAAGTTGATGCCACTGCGCAGTGTCGCAATCCACTCGGCAATGGAGGCGACAAAACTGGGGACGGACAATCTCTCCGCCTGAAATGCCAGCGTTGAACGTAGATCTAGCAGCGGCGCATCGAGGACGAGGGCCTGTACATAGCGCGCGTAGGGTGAACGATGTTGGAAGGCTTCAACAATCGCCCCACCTTTTGACCAGCCATATAAGACGAAGTGTTGCGCTCCATGTGCCAGTGCGTACTTGACACTTGCCTCTAAATCTTGCCATTCGGTATCGCCAAAATGCTCATAGCCATCGGGACTGGCTGGTGCTCCAAGATCGTTGCGATACGAGATGGCGAGTAGGGGCAGACCAAGTTTCGCTAATGGTTGGAAAGCGCGCAATGTCTCCTCTTGTGACATTCCACGCCCGTGTACCAGGATGGCCCATGTAGTCGATGAGCCTGCAACATACCAGGCGGGCATTGCTCCTAATGGATCAGGAACCTGCACAGTGCTGATTGTCAGGCCTAGGCTGTCTTTGAGTGCTCCTGCGTAGACATTTCTGGTCCAATAGGTCTTCGTGCCAGGGGTAAGCGGGCCTGTCGTTTTGAGAAGTTGGCGCGTGACGGTACTGGCAGTTGAGGAGAGGATGGGACCAACTATGGCTTGCCCTGTGGGCCATTCGATTTCAAAGACACCTGGCGAGAGTGTATCAACGGTACGTTGCAGCGTGACTGTTTGTGAATCAGCGGCGGTGACTGCCAGCGTATAGGTGGGTGTGTAGTGAATCACTTCGAGGATTGCATTAGAGAAGTAGACACTGATGCCGCCAATTGTTATAGTGATAAGCAAGAGGAGCAACAGCAATACCGCCATTACTATGTTGACAACACGCCGTCGCGACTTCTTCTTGTTTGGTAACGTAATACCTGCACTGCCGCGTGGATCTTTGGATGTAGATTTCATATATGCTACCGCTCCTTTCGTATGGTTATCACATTTATCGCGCTAAAATGCTTGCTATGGAGTGTGCGTGAATTTTTTTACAATCACATGTTTTACATAAAAATACGTTATCGAAATCACATTGATGTCTATATATAGTAAAAATATCTAACGATAATGTCTCACTATGCTGTGAAAAATCTGAGAAACCGCTATTCCTGGTCTGAGAAACCATGTTGGCAGTTCGTTCATCTTCAATTGAGAAGCAGGTATGACACCCACAAAGGGTGTCATGCTCTCCCTGTAAATGAACGTTGATAGAGTAGGGTTTGTCAAGAGGGTATAGGGCGGAAAATTGCAGTATTGCTTTTCTTATGCTTTCTTGTGCTCCCATACTACCATTTGTTCTACATCATTCCAATAGCGTGAGAAGCGACGCAGGTCACGCACACGCTCGATAGGCGCGAACGGTTCAACTGGATAGAGCACAAGCGGGGCAAATTTTGCCAGCATTTGTTGCTGCTGGCGAAGGCGTGGCTCAACAGCAGGTGTCGTGGCGAGTGTAACATTCTTATAGCCATAATCTCGTTGTGCTGCGATGAGGCCTGGGATGATTGCCGCAGGTGAACCACGATAGATGCGCAAAGCGGGAATTTCAAGCAGTGATTCGTAGATGAAGGCAATGCGTTTGAGTGTCCAGCCCGCCGCTTCGATAGCCTGTTCGTCAAAAATGAAGATGGGTGTACTTTGTGGATGGGCTGTCAGGGCAGGATTGTGTGGGCTAAGGTTCTCCTCGTTGATCCAGACCAGAAAAGCGTCAGCTTGCACGCTGTCTGGCTGTAGATCCTTGTCATTATCATCGTTGCGCATGGAGAGACGGCGCATGAGGTCACTTTGTCCCGGTCCCTCTTGCGTAACCTGGGCTGCATTGCCGGGAAAGATGCGCTCCGCAACGTCCTCATAACTGCCCTCAAAGGGACATCTGCCACGTGCCAGCGGACAACGCTCGCAATAGACGTTCTCAGTGTAGCGGGCGAGGTTTTCGCGATTGAAGAAGTAAGGTTTAGAGGCGAAGGTCGAGGCGACCCACTGCCAGGAGAGATTATTGCTCGCGGGGTCGCCATCGAGCAGATGTTGAAGGAACCAGCGCGCACCGGCCTGCCAGCGTATGCGTCGATGATGCACGACATAGGCTGCTATCCACATACGGGCATGGTTATGCAGGTAGCCCGTTGCGTGTAGATCATGCGCGAAAGAGTCGATGCACACGGCTCCCGTTGTCCCCTCTGTGATATCGGCGGGTAAATCTTGCGCGTAGTTCCGTATTCCCGTGCGTGCGGGTTCGATATCGCGCCAGATATCGTTGCCTAAGCGGTGGTAAACGCGCTGGTAATAGTCGCGCCACGCCAATTCTTGCAGCAGTTTGTAAGCCTTCTGCGGTGTTGCCTGTTGCAAGACATGACGGCGCACCTCGGCCAGCGTGAGCACGCCATGACGCAGGTATGGTGAGAGGCGCGTCACGGCTCCCGTAAGCGTGTTACGGGTGGCGGCATAGCGATCTACACGCACGCGGCCCAATACCTGCTCTGCCGCCGCGCGCCCCCCCTTTGTTGGGCTGATCTGTGAGTCACGCGCCGCCGCCCCCGAAAAGTGTTCACGCAGGTAATCTATCAGCTCATCGCGGTTCGCGAAGTTAGTCAGCAATTGCATCACACGTCATCCAATCTAGTTCTGTGATGGCGTGCTTGCTGGCTATCAAGCGGTGACACCTATGCGTTCGCGTTGCTGGCAAAGGGCGCGATAGTCGTCAATTACTTTCGCATAGCCTTGGCCCATACGTGTACGTACTGTTTGTTCATCAAGCCAACAAGGACGCCCCTCGTCAGTTGGGCGGAGTGTTCCACCCACGACTGTTGCCTGATAGGTAATCGTAATCGTACTCATATCATCGAAGCGTCTGGTGGTGCCTGGATAAACATTGACGATTGCGCCAATGTTCATCTCCAGACCAGTCTCCTCATAGCCTTCACGTTGTGCTGTCTGTTCTGGCTGTTCCTGCCACTGCATAAAACCGCCCGGTAGGACGATCTTGCCATCGGGCCGTTCGAGTACGAGATACTGTCCCTCTTGCTCCACTATGACGCACGCACACCCAAAGGGGGGTAAATGCCCGCCCATGAGCGTATTCAGTGTGTTAAAAAAGATGCTTACCAGTTGTTTTGCTGTTTTATAGAACATAAAATGCCCCTTCCCATTCCCCGTATCAAATTGTGTATCCTTCTTTCATTATAATGTAGCCTGCAAAATCATGCAGTCAAGCAAATATGATACAATGAGAACGCAGCAATTTAGGTAAAATGTAAGAGGGGTGTATGTATGAGCGTAGTAAAAGTGACTAAAGAGCAGCAGTATGTACTCAAGTTAGAGCGGCGTTTACGTGACGAGGTTGTGCTTGTAACGGGAGCCAGTTCGGGTATTGGGGCAGCAACGGCGCGTGAGTTTGCGCGTTATGGGGCGCAGGTTGTGCTGGCTGCCCGTCGCGTTGATGCGTTGCAGGCTCAGGTAGAAGCAATTACCAATGCGGGGCAACGGGCAGTGGCGGTTCCGACCGACCTTACTGATGATAAACAGATTAAACGCTTGATTGCGCAAACGCAGGAGCAATTTGGGCGGATAGATGTACTGGTGAATAATGCGGGTGTTGGCTCATTGCGTTCTTTTGCCAGTTTGAATGAGGAAGAGATTGAGCAGATGATGAATGTCAATCTGCGGGGGGCTTTGCTGGCAACGCATGCCGTGTTGCCGGGAATGATCGAGCGGCGCCATGGGGCAATTATCTCAGTGGCTTCGCTGGCTGGTATTGTCGCGATTAGTCCAATGTATTCTGCGACCAAGTTTGGGCTACGTGGCTTTGCGCTCTCGCTTCGGCGCGAGGTTGCGAAGAAAGGGATTACCGTCTCGGTTGTCTCGCCTGGATATATTCGCACAGCGATGAGCACAGGTTCCCGTTTCCCTATGCCAGGACCAGAAGTAGTCGCGCGTGCTATCGTTGACCTGATGCTCCATCCACGCCGCGAGATAATCGTGCCTGGATACTACATGCCTCTGGCTGGTATTGCGCAGACATTTCCCGCGCTACTCGATGCGGCTCTGTCACGAATGCGTTTCTAAGTGGAAGGGAGATTTATTATGCCACGCCCTGGTCAAGAGCTTTTGGCTTGGGCTTGGTTCTGATGAAGAGAATATAGCCTGTTTCCATAATTGCTACAACATCAAGTCCGATAGCGCGCAATTTGGGACGTATGCGTGAGAGGATACCGCGTACTGAGCGCAATTCGACTTCGATTGTTCCGTTTGTCATTGCGCGTTGGAGGCGACGACGACTCCGATTGACGTTCTCTTCGGTAATGTCGCTATCGTAGAAACTCGTATACAAGACCTCGTAAGGGCAATAGTATGGATACATTTTCATCAGCGGAACAAGCGCGCTCATTTCACTCTCAGTAAATACTTGTTGAGCGATGAGGCAGGGCCGATTGTTCTCGATAGAGAGATAAGAGAGCGTGCCAAATTCGGTGTTTAAAACGAGCGTGTCACCTTCTGGCAAGACTTTTTCCCAGTTAAAATGCAAAGTTCTTTCTTCGTCACGTTTATGATAATAAACAAACGTTGTTTCTTTTTCAATATCGATTCTTTGCATGATGACACTCCTTCGCCGTGTTACCTGTATGGTTCACTCGTTTCCGTTTGTGAACCAGTTTGCATGTCCCTACATAAATTATGTGCGAAAATAGTATGAAGTTGTAAGTGTTTGCATTATCATTTTGCTAATCAGATTTATCATTTCGTTTCGCGTATAAAAGAGAGAGGTTCTATGCAGGAACAAAAAGGTCCAACACGCTTGCGCGTTCGACTTACCGAGGCTAGAACACAGCGAGGATGGTCACAGCTAGAGCTTGCAGAGAAGATCGGCACAACCCCTGTCAATGTCAGCCGTTGGGAGCGTGGCATCACTCGTCCTGATCCCTACTTCCGTAAAAAATTGTGTGATCTTTTTGGCAAAAGTGAAGAACAACTCGATTTATTGCTGAATATTGAGCCGCTAGCTACCAGTATTGCGCCTTCACCCAACCCTGCCGCTTTGCTCTCGCCTGTTCCATCCCCAGCTTCCGCGTCACCTGTGGGACGCAACCAGTCTGCTACTCCTGAACCTGTTCACCCGCTCTATGACCCATTTATTCCGCTGCCCCCGGCCAAACCGCTTGTGGGACGTGAACAGACGGTTGCGGACCTGAAACAGCGGCTTATCGCGGGCGGGAGTGTGGCCTTGACTGCTCTGAATGGATTGCCGGGTGTGGGCAAAACTGCCCTTTCGATTGCGCTTGCCCACGATGAGGAATTGCGCTCACACTTCCGTGATGGCATTCTGTGGGCTGGTCTGGGGCCTGAGCCAAATCTGCAAAATATGCTCAGCCGTTGGGGATCGCTGCTCAACGTCTCGCCTGCCGAGTCTGCGGCTTTGAGTAGCGTGGAGGCCTGGGCCAGGACATTGCGTTCTGCCATTGGCTCACGGCACATGTTGTTGGTGATCGATGATGCATGGAGCCTTGAGGACGCGCTGGCTTGTAAGGTTGGTGGTCCACAATGCGCGCATCTTGTCACCACGCGCTTTCCCGCCCTTGCAACCCATGTTGCAGCCGATGGGGCGACAGTGATCCGCGAACTGAGCGATGAGGAGGGTCTGCAACTCTTGCGCCAGCTTGCGCCTGGCGTGGTCGAGCGCGAGGAGCGTAAGGCGCACAATCTGGTGCAGGCCGTTGGCGGTCTGCCGCTCGCGCTCACATTGATGGGCAACTATCTGCGCAAAGAGGCCTACACGGGCCGTCAGCGGCGTATCACGACCGCGCTGGAACGCCTGAGTCACGCGGAAGAGCGGCTCCAGATCAGCGAACCGCATGGGCCAATCGAGAGCCATCCGAGCTTGAATGCCGAAACCTCGCTCTCGCTGCAATCCGTCTTTGCTGTCACCGACCAGCAATTAAGCCGCGCAGTACGGCAGGCCCTTTATGCCCTCTCTGTCTTTCCTGCCAAGCCGACCAGCTTTTCCGAGGAGGCTGCTCTTGCTGTCGCGCATTGTGATGTTACTACGCTTGACGTGCTGGCAGACGCGGGCATTTTAGAGTCTGTTGGCTCTGACCGCTATACGCTGCACCAGACAATTGCCGACTATGCCCATCTGCACCTGGAAGACCAGACTGCTTATACGCGCCTGATCGCCTATATGACGCACTATGTTGAAGAGCACCGCAAGGATTATGAGCTATTGGAGCAGGAGAGTACGATCATCCTTGCTACGCTCGATATCGCGCATGAACAGGAGCGTCATGAGGAACTGGTGCGTGCGGTCATCGCCTTTGCGCCTTTCCTGCTCTTGCGTGGCCTCTATCCTATCGCGCTGCGACACTTGCAGCACGCGCTTGTGGCCGCGCAGGCGAGCAAGGACACGCATGGCATCACAGGCGTCTTGCTGTACCTGGGCGAGATTGCGCAAAAACAGGGTAATTACGCGCAAGCTGAGACGCACCTGCAAGAAGGTCTGGCCCTGGCGCGTCAACTGGGTGATAAAGAACGCATCAGCGCGCTACTGAACAATTTGGGTGGTTTGGCTCTACGGCGTGGCGAATATGCCCAGACAGAAACCTACCTGCAAGAAGGGCTGGTTCTGGCAAGAGAAATTGGTGACAAGGAACGCAATTGTAACATTCTTAAAATGCTTGGTATTGTTGCGTTAGGAAAAGGGGATTATATACAAGCGGAGAGTTACTTGCAAGAAGGGTTGGTACTAGCTCGTGAAGTGGAGGATCGTGAACAGATTTGTGTTCTTTTGCTTAACTTAGGGGCAACAGTAGGAGGGCAAGGAAAGCATACTCAGGCAGAAGTTTATTTTAGTGATGCTCTTGTAATTGCAAGGCAAATAGGACACCGTGAATGGATGAGTGTGTTACTTAGTAACTTAGGAGAAGTTGCAGGTGAACTGGAGAACTATACTGATGCGAAAATATATTTTCAAGAAGGTTTAATGTTAGCGCGCCAGCTAGGACATCGCGAATGGATAAGTGCTCTGCTTATTAACTTGGGAAAAATTATGTGTAAGCAGCGAGCTTATGTGCAAGCTGAAAAATATCTTTTAGAAAGTTTACATATAGCCAAACTCATTGGCCGATCTCAGATGATTGCCAGTGCTTTGTATGAATATGGTAATCTTTATATAGCCCAAGAGAAATATGAAAATGCTAAAGAGACATTTCTGGAAATGATATCTGTAATCCCTAAAGGTGTCCAAGACTTAATTGCTTTAGCTCAATATGGACTCTCTCAAGTAGCCGAGCAGAATGGTAATAGGCAAATGGCATTAGAACTAGCTACAACTAGTATGATTACTTTAGGCTCAATGGAACATCGCGATGCTAAAGAAGTTAGTGCGTGGGTCAGTTATTTAAAAAATACTCATGAGTAGTAACTTTTAGGATATGTCATTACTCATGAGTATAGGCTAATTATTCTGCTACCAAGCAGGCCAGTAAAATTCGGGTTTAGGGCCGGAGGCAGGTGTGCTTGTTGAGTGTGATGGGCTAGGCGCGGAGGCGGCGTGGCTGGAGAGCGCGGGGGCAATCACAAAGTAGGCCGCGATCAGCGTCAGGACGATAAGGGGCAGAAGCCAGCGAAGCATCTTCTTCAACATAGGTGTATCCTTTCTCGGTATGTCTTTTGCAAGAGGGGCGGGCCTTATGTATCATGATGCTTGCCCGCGTAAATAGCCTCTCTGCTGCATTTTCAAGTGTAATTGGGTTATAGCGTGCAGGTGTGAAGGCGCGAAACCGTCTCGTGTCTACCCCCCAACGGTAGACAGAGGGAGCGCGCCTTAACGCTAGCGATGCGCTACGATAACAAAGGTTTTCCGCTATTGTGCATGTGCAAATGCAAAACGATGATGCGCGACGGCATGGCTTATAAGAATGAACGAGACACGGCTCTGTGTTCCTCGTATATCTTCTGCCAACCGCCTTTGTTTTCTTATACCTGTGTACCGTACACAGCAGATGAGTGTATAAGATAAATTGAAAACCTTCAACATATCGGGAGGATTAGTACCATCGGATAAAATGTTGCAGGAAAAAGAGCGTGACTTTGCCATAGAAATATCCCGTATGACACGGGCAAACATGTCGTGTCATACGGGATGCGTGAAAAACAGTGCTTAACTGTGTGTGCTTATTTGTAGGGACTGGCCCCACGGTGAAGATGCGTACCTTGCGCGACCTGTGTGGGAGCCACGTTGACGACCTGACTTGTGCTACAGAAGGTATTGCCCTTGATGAGGGGATTGGTTGCTACAACATCAATCTGCGAGAGATACGGTGGTGGGTTGAGCACAGGTGTGTAGCCCACGCCACAGATATTGTTTGAGGTAATGCGATCAGCATTGCCCTCATCGGAGATGCCCGCCTGATAGCCACCACCGATGTTAAACAGGTTTGTACCACCGATGTTGCTGACAGCACTATTGGTGATTTTGTTGCGATACATCTGGATGTTGGTGGGTGTGGTTGGCAATGCACAGTTATTGTTGGTATCCACAATCAGGTTAGAGATATAGAGACCAACATCATTATTTGTCAAGGTATTGTTGTCGATCTGCGTGTTGGTGGTGAGAGGGGTGACGGGCGTATCGCCACAGGCTCCACCAAACACGAGGATGCCACCAGCGGATGCAGGTGCAGGGCCGGTATAAGAATTGCCGGTGACCGTGTTATATTCGATTTTTGCCGCAGCTCCACGCCCAATCTCAATACCATTCTGGCCGATGATGGGAGAGAAAAGGTTGCCATTGTTACGGCCTGCGCCGTTGACGATATTCCAGGTGAGCGAAGCTGTTGTGCCTGGGCCATCGACGGTAATGCCGTTCTTCTGATAGCCTGCAACGGTCGTGTTCTTAATAATAGCATGTCCGACAAAGTCCTCGGTAACATAGGAGGCAAAATTTGCGGTCGGCCAGTATTGGCGACCAATCTGGACGGCCACACCGAACTGACAGCCATAGAGACTGGAGTTGCTATCCTGAATATTCAGGATTTTGTCATTGTTGATTGCGGCCTTCGCACCATCGATGACTAGCACGCCATATTCGTCTTCGGCGCATCCGCCGTTGCCAGGCATAACACCCGTGATGGTCAGATTTTTGATCGTGGCATTGGCACCCGCGCCCCACACGAAGACAATGGCCTGTGGCACAAATAGATTATCAGTAGTGAACTGCGGTGGCAGGCTTGTAAGTGGGGTAGATGGAAATGGGCTGGGAGCGGCGATTGTTGCCCCTGTGTCACCAGTGAGCGTGATGGCCTTGGTGATAATGACCTGCTCACTATAGGGCGTTGTACCGCAGAGATAGACGACATTCCCTGTGTTGGCAGCATTAACTGCCGCCTGTACAGAGGTGAATCCTGGTGAGGCACAACTGGTATTGTTGCCTGCTGTGTGCCCAACATAGAGTTTGAGTGAACCAGCGGCATGGGCCCCAAAGGGCTTCCAGAACGTTAACATGGCGGCAAGGACCAGGAGCAGCACTGCCCCTGGGGCTAGAAAGAACATAATCTTTCTGCTACGAAGCATTTGAAACATAGTACATCCCCTTACATTACATAGTAATACACAAATCCCACACTAGATATATCCACTTGTATTTAACAGCTTAGAAAGCGCGTTGTGGTTGCGATATGGTAGTGATATGGTAATCAATCAAACAAATTGGTTATGATATGCACACTTTTCAAGTACTCAGTGATTGTTACATCAATAGATCATGGGGCGCAAAACATATTCGTATTCTTACATACGAAGCTGTTTTGCAAATAGCAAGGAAACTACAACCTTTTGGCATCACTTTTACAATACAAGGCTCCTATACTGTAAATAACGCGAAAAACAAATTTTGCTGATATGTGCAGATAAGAAGGAGTCAATTATGGAACGGGAAAAGCTGCACAGTGCGCCCACTGTCGCTTATATTACTAAGTGTTTTCCCCGACTCTCAGAGACGTTTATTCTTCATGAGGTCGTTGAGTTAGAACGTCAGGGGATGTCCTTGCGCATCTTCTCGCTGCTACCTACAACGGGCAAGATGCATCAGGCCGCGCAAACTGTGCAGGCACAAATCACGTATATGCCGCAGAACTTTTTGCCGAAGCTACGTTTATTTGGTGCAGTGATACGTCGCTTTATGAGCGCACCCCGGACGACGCTGGTTGTTCTCATGACGGCAATCTGGCACTTTCACCATATTGCATTGTTTAAACATCTGCTTTCCGCTTTTGCCATTGCTGAACAGATTGAGCGTGAAGGCATCAGCCATATTCACGCGCATTACGCGAATGTTCCCGCCACAATCGCGCTGATTGTGCATCGTCTCACAGGCATTCCTTATAGCTTTACGGCTCATGCGAAAGATATTTATCTCTCAAAACCTTCGCATCTGGCATATAAAATTGCTCATGCCCGTTTCGTCGTTACCTGCACCGCGTATAATCAAGAATATCTTACACGTGTTGCCACAAAACCTCTGTCCACACCTATTCATCGCATCTATCACGGCTTGAACCTGCGTGCTTTTCCTGCTCCCATGATTGCAGAGCGCACGCTGGCAAACGATGCACCTCTCATTTTAACTGTTGCCCGTCTGGTAGATAAAAAGGGACTGCCTTATTTACTCGAAGCCTGTCACCTGCTCAAAACACGGGATGTGGCCTTTAATTGCCATATCATCGGTGATGGGCCGATGCGTGCGAAGCTTGAACAGCGCATCCAGGAGTTGGAGTTGAGTGATCGTGTAACACTGTCTGGAGCGCAGACGCACGAGCGAGTTATCGAAGAGTATCAGCAAGCGAGTGTGAAAGTCTTGCCCTGTGTCGTGAGCGATAATGGTGACCGTGATGGCATTCCGAATGTGCTGGTCGAGGCGATGTACATGGGCGTACCTGTGATCTCAACCCCTATTTCTGGTATCCCCGAACTCTTGCATGATGGCGAGAATGGGCTGTTAGTCGCGCCCCACAACGCGCCCGCCCTTGCTGAGGCGATTATATTATTACTTCATGATGCCTCTCTCTGTACTCGTCTTGCCACCGCCGCGCGCCAGACTGTGCTGGAACGCTTCTCGACGGAACAGAATGTGCAGACGCTTAAACATCTCTTGATGATGGGCGAGATAGGCATATCATCACTGGCAAGCGTGGAGCGTGATGAACACGAGCATGTTTCTCTCTAAAAGAGCGGTGTGGGTGGCGAGATGTTTCCCTGCAATGCCCACATGTGCCAGGACACTTTTGTAATGAGTACCACTATGTTCTACAACACAGGAATCGTATATATGCAACAGACACCAATCCGCTTCTTGTTGTATTGTCACGACACGTATGGTCTGGGTCATCTCCGGCGCACACTGTCACTGGCTACGCATTTTACCAGCGTACTTCCTCAGGCAGAGGTGTTGCTAGTGACGGGTTCGCCGTTGGCCCATAATTTTGCCTTCCCACCGCGTGTTGATTATGTCAAATTGCCAGCTGTGACTAAACTGAACAGCGGTGATTACGCTGCACGCAGTCTGGCTATGGAATTTTCGGCTGTGCGCGATCTGCGGGCCGCCATTTTGCGCGAAACTGCCCTTGCCTATAAGCCAGATGTTTTTCTGGTCGACCATGCTCCCCAAGGCATGAAGGGCGAAGCGATGCCCGCGCTGGTTGCGCTGCGCACAATGGTTCCGCATTGTCTGCGTGTACTAGGGTTACGCGATATCGTTGACGACGCCGCTCGCGTACGTGTGAACTGGATGCGCGAAGGTATCTATCACACGTTAGAACATGCCTATGATCTGTTGCTCGTGTATGGAGCGCAACAGTTTTATGATCTGGCTGAAGAATATGTCCTTCCTACATCCGTAGCGCAGCGCATCCGCTACTGTGGCTATCTCAATCGAGTTGAAAATCATATCGCCCCATGCGGACAGGAGTATAGAGCGTATAAGGCGTGGCAAGGGCAAGAGCAACTTGTTGTTGTGACGGCAGGCGGTGGTGGCGATGGTTTCCCGCTCCTCTCCACCTATCTTACAGGTTTGCAACAGATGGAACACATTCCTTTCAAAAGCCTGCTGATCACTGGACCGCTGATGAGCGCGGAGGAGCAGCAGCACCTGCGCTCTCAGCTTAGCGCGTTGCCCGCAGAGCGTGTGCGTATCGAAACATTTGTCAGCGAGAGTGTCGCGCTATTCCAAAATGCGGATCTGGTTATTGCGATGGCAGGATATAACACGGTGGTCGAATTGCTGGCCTTGCGCCAACGTATGCTCCTGATTCCGCGCATTAATCCGCGTTGGGAACAATTTGAGCGTGCGACACGTTTGGCGCAGCATGGTCTTGCGCATATGCTCCATCCTCACGAATTAACGCCCGGCTATCTGCTTGAACATGTCATGCATGGCTTGCGTGAACCGCGCCCCAGCAGCGCGCAATTTGTGGAGGCGGGTATTACCTTTACAGGTCAGCAAATGGCACTGCAATATATGCTGCGGGATCTGTATGATTTGCGTTCGCGCCTGACATCCACGGAAACGTGTATGCCATCGGCTGCTATCTCCGCATTGTGAAAGAGAAAAAGGATGAAAATAGCGTATGTGTGCGCGGACCTTGGTATTCCTGTCCTTGGCAATAAAGGCGCGTCGGTCCATATGCGCGAATTTACGCATGCACTGGTCACGTTAGGCCATGATGTGCGTGTCTACGCGACCTGCGCACTCTCAGCGACAGCACAAGAATCGGTAGTTAATCCTATCAGTGCGCCTCTGTTCGTGTTCCCGCCCTCTGAGCTTGCCAGGGAGACAGCGATGCGTATCGCCGAGAGTCTGGTGAGCCTGAATAAGACGCGCAATTATGTGCATGTCGTCTCTGAAATACTGCATGTTCTTGTCGATCAAGAATTTATACATGCGCTTACACCGGCATTACAAGAATTTGTCCCTGATGTTGTTATTGCTCGCCACTCGCTTTTTAGCGTAGCCGGTACAACGCTAGCGCGTGCCCTGGGCTGTCCCTGCATAGTAGAGGTAAACGCGCCACTGCTCGAAGAACGGCGGCAATATTGGGATTTGATGCTAGAGCGTGATGCTGAAAGCGTAGAGCGGCGCGTCTTCCATGAAGCAGATGTGCTTGTGGTTGTTTCGGAGGCTGTACGCCGCTATCTCATTAGCTATGGAGCGAGCGAGGAGCGCATCTATGTGCAACCGAACGGCGTCAATGTACAGCGTTTTCATCCGGGCGTCGATGGACATGCAGTACGCGCGCGCTACGAGTTGACAAACAAAGTAGTCATTGGCTTCTCTGGCAGCTTGAAACCCTGGCATGGTGTAGAGGCATTGCTCCAAGCTTTTGCTGCACTACGTGCGCGTTTATCCCGCTTGCCCGGCAATGATCAAGGTACTCAGATAACTTCACCGCCTGATCTCCATCTGCTGATTGTTGGTGATGGACCACAGTATGAGCAGATTGTCGCGCTAAGCGAGGAACTTGCGATCAATGATGTAGTGACCCTGACGGGTGTTGTCGCCCATGAAGATATTCCGGCCCATCTTGCGGCATTCGACATCGCAGTTGCGCCGTATCTTGCCAGCGAGAACTTCTATTTCTCGCCGCTCAAGATCATGGAATATATGGCGATGGGGCGCGTAACGGTTGCTCCCGCGCTTGGACAAATCCCCTCTTTACTGCATAACGCGAATGGTTCATGTGGCTTATGCTATGCGCCTGACGTGGCGCATGGGTTGGAGAATGCTCTTTTGCAACTCATTGAGGAGCCAGATCTGCGCCTCGTGCTAGGACAACGAGCCGCAAAACAGGTCCAACGTCGGGCCTCTTGGAAGGTGGTTGCGCACAACATTCTTACGCAAATTTCACATCTCGCCCATTTGAATTTGAGGTAGTTATATGAAACAGTACACAAACACACCTGTGATCCCTAAAAAACCTGGACTGATCCGTAGCTTCTGGTGTTATGCACAGCCCTATCGTCGCCACATCGTCCTGGCTCTGTGTATTATGCTGATCGATACTATTTCTAGTCTTGCTGCACCCTGGCCCGTCAAGCTGATTTTTGACTCGGTCTTGTTGCACAAACCACTTACGGCTCCCTGGTCGCAGATCATCCCGACGGCTGTGGCTCAGAATATCATGTTGCTCTTTGCTGTACTCTGCGTCGTGCTGCTCGTGTTGGCAATTGTGAGCGCACTTGCGACGTACTATGGGATGCGTCTTCTGACTGTCGCGGGGCAGCGCGTGATTTTTGACCTGCGCTGTGCCCTGTTCACGCATTTGCAACAGCTTAGCCCATCTTTCTATGATCGGCAACGCCTGGGTGATCTGTTGACGCGCCTGACATCAGATGTACAGACCATCCAAGACCTGTTGGTGATGGCTTTGCCGATGCTTGTGCTGAGTGTGATGATTGTGGCAAGCATGCTGATAATTCTGCTGTTCATCAATCCCATTTTTAGCGTGTTGGGTGTTGTAATCTCACTATGCATCTTTTTTGTCTTGCGCATTTATCTCATCTCGATTAAGCAAGTGGCACGACAAGCGCGGCGGCAAGAGGGGCAGGCCAACGCGGTTGCGCAAGAGAATCTTCTGGGCATTCGTGTGGTGCAAGCCTTCGGGATGGAAGCCCATTCGCGCCAACGCTATCAAGAGATGGCTGCTCACACCTTGCGCTTGGGCGAACGTTCTGCCGACTTGCAATCTGGTCTGCCTTCAGTCGTAGGTTTGATGACCGATATTGGCACGCTACTGGTGTTGGGCATCGGCGGGTTGCTCGTGATGCGCAGTTGGATTTCGATTGGCGACCTGCTCGTATTTAGTTCGTATCTCAGCACGATGTACAAGCCATTGCGCCAATTGAGCAAATTCAGTAACACGCTGACGCGGGCCTCTGCCAGTGCGGAGCGCGTGCTGGACCTGTTGCAAACGCGCTCCGACGTTGCTGATGCGCGCAATGCATGTGAAGCGTTGCCATTGCGTCACGCAATCGCCTTTGAGCATGTTCACTTTAGCTACGACAAAGAGCGTTCGGCTTTGGAAGATATCACGTTCCAGGTGCGACAAGGCACAATGGTGGCCCTGGTTGGGCACACTGGAGCAGGTAAGAGCAGCATTTTGCATCTATTGCAGCGTTTCTATGATCCACAGCGAGGTGCTATCTTGCTCGATGGGCAAGATATTCGTCAGTTTACGCTGGCAAGTCTGCGTCAACAGATCGCTCTTGTGCCCCAAGACCCGATGCTTTTCCGTGCAAGTGTGCGCGAGAACATCGCATATGGACGTCCGCAGGCAACGGATGAAGAGATTGTGGCGGCTGCAATCGCGGCGAACGCGCACGATTTCATCAGCCATCTGCCCCAGGGCTATGACACCGTTCTGGAAGAGCGTGGTGTTGGACTCTCCGGTGGCGAACGGCAACGCATCGCCATTGCGCGTGCTATGGTGCGTCAGGCATCGCTGCTGTTGTTGGATGAGCCAACGGTCGGCCTGGACGCGCAATCTGAAGAAAAGGTTGTGCAGGCTTTAGAGCGTTTGATGGCAGGGCGCACTACACTCATCAGTGCCCATCGCCTTTCGACTATCCAGCGTGCGGATTGCATTATTGTCATTGATAAAGGACGTATTGTCGAGATGGGGCGGCCTGCTGACCTGCTGGCACAACATGGCTACTACTATCGTTTATACGCGCTGCAATTTCATCTGCAAGACCAGACACAGACAACCAGTATGAAGGTCTTACGCCGCTATTCGTGATTATGCATATCTGAGCATAACCTGATGTAATTGTGTATCTCTATGCGCCCGGCGGAGAGGATATCCGTGCTGGCATAAAGAAAAGAAGGGATAATTCCGATGCAACAATTTGTGGGGCAGGAAACCTGTATTGTGACAGGCGTCGCGGGCTTTATTGGCTCGCATCTAGCGGAAGCCTTGATCGCACGCGGTTATCGCGTGGTTGGCGTTGACACCTTTGTCGATTTTTACCCACGTGCGATCAAGGAGTCCAATTTGAGCAAGTTGCGGCAGCATGCGAATTTCGAGTTTCATGAAATGGACTTGCACGTGGCAGAGCTTGCACCGCTCCTGCAGGGTGTCGATTATATCTTCCATCAGGCTGCGCAAGCCGGTGTACGTAGTAGTTGGGGGGCGAGCTTTAGTTCATATGTTGACCACAATGTGCTTGCCACGCAACGCCTGCTTGAGGCTGCATTGACCAGCGGGGTCAAACGAGTGATCTACGCCTCTTCTTCATCTGTGTATGGCAATGCGTGCCAACAGCCTGTGCATGAAGACAGTCCGACGCAGCCAATCTCTCCCTATGGCGTGACGAAGTTGGCTGCAGAACATCTCTGCACGCTCTACGCACATGAGCATGGCCTTTCAACCATCTCGCTTCGCTACTTTACCGTTTATGGACCACGTCAGCGGCCTGATATGGCTTTCCACAAGTTTATTCGTTCTATGCTGACAGGGGAAGCAATCACGATTTATGGCGATGGTCTGCAATCGCGCGACTTTACCTACGTAGGTGACATCATTGCCGCCAATATCGCGGCTATGCAGCACGGGCGAGCGGGCGCGGTGTATAATGTTGGCGGTGGTACACGTGTGACCGTGCGTGAAGTACTGAGCATTCTCGAACAACTTGTAGAGGAGCCAGCACATATTACTTATATTCAACGCCAGCCAGGTGATGCCATACATACTGCTGCCGATACCAGCGCGGCGCGTACTGATCTACGTTTTCGGCCCGTCACCTCACTTGAGCGGGGATTGCGCATGGAAGTGGAGTGGATGCGCGAACTCTGCGGTTAATCCGCTCCCGTTTTGGTTTCGCCGACGTGCATGCCACCCGGTAGATATGAACGTCGGCAAGCATTGTAACCAAATTGCAACCTTTTTGTATAAGTTCCACAATGAAATTTTTTTATACTGTAAGAGAAGATGGAAAATGGTCCGTTATAGCTCTATTCCCCGCTGGCAGCATACTGTGGGGCAGGATTACTCCGGTTGGTGAATAGAGCGCGGCTCATTTTTGTAAAACATTCACCGAGGGAAGGCTATGGAGCAGCGCGAGCGGCAGGAACAGCCGCACAAAAAGAAGCGGTTTACATTGCCAATAGGCGTTCGGCTTTTTCTGGCATTCCAGACGATGATTTTGCTGGTTGGCCTGATTGGGTTTGTTGCGCTGCAACAGTTGAATACGCTCTCAAATAAAGCCAATGAATTGAATACTCATGATCTGCCAGAAGTGATAGTCTTGAGCCATATTCGTTCTTTACTCTTTCAAGAACGTGATGCCGAATGGAATATTGTCTATTATCAAGTGCCTGTAACCGATGGACGTCCCCCTTTACAGCCGACCGCACCCTCTACGCCGGTCAGTCCTTCTAACTCTGATAATAGTGATGGGCTGGTTCCTAACTCATTCGCGCCGCTGCTTGCTACTAAAGCCGCATCTTCTGTGCCACCAAACGCTTTGGTTACTACTGTCGCACTCCATGTGGGCAAAAGTGGAGGTGGAACCCCATCGCTCTCGCAGTTGCTTAGCAATCTGGACTTGATTCGCAACGATCTCGCCAAACAACGGCTATCTTTACTTGGTTTTGAGCCGACAAGAAAAACAGCCACGCTTAAAGATAGCAAAACTGTGCATGCACTTATCGATGGTATTCTGCATGCCACGCATATTTCCGTGCAGATACAACAACTGGTCGCGCAGAGCAGCTGGACACAGGCTCGTCAGATCTACACGCAGCAGCAAGAACCGCTGTTGACAACGATGTTGAATGCATCGGCTAACTTGCGCACGTTGGAGCAGCAAGAAACGACACTTGATGCGCAAACGGTGCAACATGACAGCAGCGAGGCAAGTATGCTGATTCTCGCCATTACCGCGGTAGCTATCCTGGTTTCTATCGTATTAGCCTTGCTTATAACGCGCTCATTGACGCGCCCGCTCTCACAGTTATTGGCGGCAACTGACACTATTGCGAGCGGCAACCTCGACTATGAGACGCGGGTAGCGCGTAATGATGAGATGGGCAAGCTAGCGGATGCGTTTAATACCATGCGTCTGAGCTTGCGCTCTACCATCGCCATGCTTGGTCTGGAGCGACGGCAGGTCCAGGCGATTATCGAGACCAGTACGGATGGCGTGTTACTAGTGGATGAGTACCGCCGTGTGTTGCAGTATAATCCATCTGTGGCGCGTATGAGTCATCTCCATGCCACGGAAATAGTTGGCAAGCGATGGTGCGAATTATTTACGCTTACCCCTTCGTTAGATGAAGATGATGAGACGCACCGAAAACACTGCCAATTTTGCACGATGAACTATGAGTACCAGGAAGAGTCGCTGGAACTATGTGTGCGTTATCCTGATAGCCAACCTCGTTGGCTCACCTTTACCTGCTCGCCTTTAACGCTTGACGAACGGCGGGAGCCTGGGCGTCTGGTGATTGATGTTCACGATATTACGCAACATAAGATGATTGAACAGATGAAAACTGACTTTGTGGCAATGGTTTCGCACGAACTACGTGCCCCATTAACTACTGTCACGAGTTCTGTCGAGATGTTGAATATGCTGGACCCACAGGGAGATGATGAGTCCTATCGGGAGGTACTCGGCATCTTGAATCAACAGACGCGCCGTCTGCGCATGGTCGTCGAAGAGGTGTTGCAACTGACGCGCTTTGAAGCTGGCCGTTTGCCCGTCAATTTGCAGCCCTTGCCTATCGTCCAGACACTATGTGAATTTGTAGATATTATGCATCAGGAGTGGGTTGCAGAGGAGCGCGAGCTGACACTGGAGACAGCTCTTGATGAAACCTTTGTCTGGGCAGATCGCAGTATGTTAGAGGTCATTTTTAGAAATTTACTGGATAATGCGCGAAAATATACTCCTCCCCATTCGCCCGTTACTATCGCATTATTGCCATCTTCTCAACCAGAAGAGGTGCTGATTCGTGTTGACGATCATGGCCCAGGTATTCTCGCTGAACACCTGGAACACATTTTTGAACGCTTCTCGCGTGGTACGCAGACATCCGCCAACTGGAATCGTGGTTATGGTTTAGGTCTTTATATTGCACGAGAGCTCCTGCGTGCTCATAATGGGCGTATCTGGGCTGAGAATAGGCCAGAAGGCGGAGCTAGTTTTAATATATGCTTACATGTGGTAGAAGCAAATGCATTATTGCACACAACAAATCCTCAAATGGAAATTGTGACCCCTCAGGAGATAATAAAAGATGAACGAGACTATTCTACTTATCGATGATGATCCTGCATTATTGCGCCTGGCTGAATTAAATTTAAAAAAAGAGGGATATCGTATTGTCTGCGCTTCCCATGGCATTATGGGCTTGCAAATGTTGGAAACGGAGCATCCCGCGCTTGTGTTGCTCGACGTGAGTATGCCAAAACTCGACGGCTGGGAGACATGCCGCCTGATTCGCGAGATTTCAGATGTGCCTGTGATTATGTTGACCGGGCGCGATGATGAATTTGATAAGGCGCGTGGACTCGACTTGGGCGCGGATGACTATCTGACGAAACCTTTTAGCTTTGTGGAGTTGCAGGCTCGTATTCGCGCTACTTTGCGGCGCGCGAAGATGCCAGCGGTCAACAAGAGTGCGCAGAAAAGTGGCATCTATCAGGCGGGGCCGCTGGTCATGGATGTGCCGATGCACCGCGTGACGCGAGATGATAAGCCGGTTGCATTGACCCCAACGGAGTTTCGCGTCTTGGAATATTTGCTGCGCCATGTCAATATGGTCTTGTCGCATCATCAACTTTTGAGCGCAATCTGGGGACCAGCCTATAGTGATGCGGTTGAGCTTCTCAAGCCGACGATTAGCCGTTTGCGTCAGAAGATTGAGGAAGATTCTGCGCACCCGCGCCTGATTCAGACTGTGCATGGTGTGGGCTATCGTTTGATGCAACCGCAACCTGTGCAAGATGGAGCGTCTCTCCAAGAGGGCGACGCATGAAGTTGTTGCTTATCAGGCACGGTGAGACACAAGCAAACCAGGAAAAACGCTACTTGGGCCAGCGCGATATGCCGTTAAACGCACGTGGCGAGGAGCAGGCACAGCAAATTGGGCGGCAATTAATGCACGAGCCTCTGGATGCGATTGTCACCTCTCCTCTGCAACGCACACGTGCAACAGCGGCAGCGATTGCGTGTTATCATGATGTACCCATATATGAGGATACTGAGTTGTGTGAGATGGCGCGTGGTGTGTGGGAGGGACGCACGCAAGAGGAGCTAAAAGCCAGTTCCCCCGAGCTGCTCGCTTGCTGGAAAAAAACACCGACACGTTGTCAAATCGAAGGCGCGGAGACGCTATATCAGGTGCGTACACGGGTGATCAGTGCGTTGGAACGCTGGCAGGCACGCTATCAGCACGGAACTGTCGTGTGGGTAACGCACGCAGGCATTATTCAAGTGACATGCTGCCACCTGTATAATGTCAGCCTGGATGAGTGGCGACGTTTCTACCCTGAAAATTGTGCCCTCATATCCCTGCATCTGTAAGCTTAGCAAGATATTTTATTGCCTGCCTCTTGACGGCATTGATTTCTAGCGAATTTTATCAATACATGAACTTTTCCATCGTCTTATAAAGTGATGAAGCTACTAAAAATCACTGCGATGGAGAATTGTTATGGTACATACAAGCGAAAAGAAGCCTGCTACTGAGTTGCCTGTTGTCGCTGTGGCGAGCAAAGCTGTTCGTTATTATGCTCAGGGCATTATTAAAGCTGAGATATTGACTGCGCAGATGCACATGGCCCTCGCTACTCAAGCACAGACCGACAGGCAACAGGCATTAACACATCTCTGGCGTATCGCGCGGCGTGTCTGCGGAAATGAACTTTATCAGGCTTGCCTCTCATCTGATCCCGCTATGCGTGAACAGGCTTTTAACGCACTGCGTATCTACATAGAATATGTACTGGCGCGCGCTGGCTACGCTCAAGCTTTCTCCCAACTTGAAATGTCGCATGAAGATGTTGTGCAGCAGATCCTCGAAACCCTCTTTGCCCTTCTTGCCCGTGGTAAAAAACATGGACCTGATGAGCCAGCAGCATTTCTACGCTGGATAACTGTCATTGTGTGCCGTCAGGCGGGAGCCATCTTGAAGAAAATACAGCGGGAGCAGCATCTCTCTCTGGACGAGCAAGCCGATCAACATGATGAACACACGGGCATACATATGTATGATACAATGATTGTAGATGATCCATTGCGGTATGTACTGCAAGCTGAACGGAGCGCGACGGTGCGAGATGCCATTAATTCGCTGCACAATCCCCAGCATCGGATCGTGTTGTGCGCGCTCTATCTCGTTGGTATGGATGCACCCGAACTGGCCCAAAAGCTACATGTGTCCGTGCAAGTGGTGCATCAGTGGAAACATCGCGCGATCAAACAGTTACAGAAGCATCCGCTGTTACAAGATTTGCGATGAGAAAAAGTCTGCTTTCTTTATCGTCACTGGGGCGCATATTCAATTCTCGCGGTTTTTTGTCTTTTCTCCCCTGGCTAAGATATAATGATCGTGATATTGTACTGATGGAGATTTTGTTGCGTGAGCCAAAGCACCTCTGATAGAGAACGCAAAAGTGGCTTTCTCAAGCAAGACGCCACGTTTTCTGCTAGCCTGCACGATGCCCGACTCATTATCGTGATGCGCGGTTTGCGCTCGCTTGCTTATGGCTTGCTGGCCGTGATCCTGGGCGTAACATTGATAGGAGAGGGCTTTTCGCTTGTCTCTATCGGCGTCCTTATTACCGTTTCTCTTGTTGGTGACATGCTTAGCACGTATGTGATTAGCCTCTTTGCCGATAGCTGGGGACGGCGGCGGACACTGATGGTTCTTGCCCTGTTCATGGCCATGACAGGGGTAATCTTCGGGCTGGTGGTAAGCTATCCTGTGCTCCTGCTGGCAGCCTTCTTCGGTACACTCGGCACATCTGGCTCAGAGACTGCCCCTTTCTTGCCCATTGATCAGGCTATACTGGCGCAAATTACTACTTCCGCGCGCAGAACCCTGTTATTTGCCCGCTACAACCTGATTGCATCGCTCAGTGTAGCCCTTGGTGCGTTAGTCGCGGGGATACCTGCGGTGTTGATTGCTGTTGGCCTTTCTCAAACGCTGGGCCTTCACTTGCTCTTCGGCATGTATGCCTTAATAAGCCTTGTTGTGGCTGGTCTCTCCTTACGCCTGTCATCATCTGTTGAAGCTCCTGAACGTCCTACTGTAGCTTTTGAGAGCCTGAGGCAGAGGCTAGTTCCTCCGCTCCATCGTTCGCGCGCGATGGTCTGGCGTTTGACCGCTCTTTTTAGCGTGGATGCTCTCGCGGGTGGGTTGGTCGTGCAAAGTCTGATGGTGCTCTTCTTTCACTTACGGTTCAATGTCGCTCTTTCCTTGCTTGCCGCCCTCTTCTTTGGCGCAAACCTGCTCTCGGCCCTTTCATTTCTGGCTGCTGTACCGCTGGCACGCCGTTTTGGTTTGCTCAATACGATGGTGTTTACGCATCTGCCCTCTAATATTCTTTTGCTGCTGGTGGCCTTTGCTCCTACATTCCCTCTTGCCGCCGCCTGCCTGCTGATGCGCCAGATGCTCTCGCAGTTGGATGTGCCGACACGACAGGCGTATACGATGGCATTAGTTGAGCCATCCGAGCGAACCGCCGCTGCTAGCGTGACCTCACTTGCCCGTAGTATTGGTTCGTCTGGGAGTCCTGTTCTCTCTGGCTTGTTGCTGCAAGGCCCTTTGCTTATCGTGGGTGTGCCCTTTATCCTGGCTGGTCTGCTCAAGGCTGCCTATGATCTCGCGCTCTGGGGGCTTTTCCGCCATGTACATGTACCAGAGGAAAAATTATGAAAAGTGGTATGAAACGTATCTCGCTTGTTGTGCGGCGTAGTCTGTGTTGGCTCTTTCTCTGCGGCCTGCTTGTTGCTTGTGTTCCTGCGCCAACTCATTCCGTTGTTACGTCCACAAGCACGCAATCTGTACCAATCGCGCAGTATCGTGGGCACACGAGTACAGTGTTTGCGAGTGTGTGGTCGCCAGATGGCAAGTGGATTGCTTCAGGTGGGAATGACAGTACAGTGCAGGTATGGGATGCGCGCACTGGTCATCGGCTTGTGCTCTATAGCGGTCACACTGGTACGGTCTATACCCTGGCGTGGTCGCCGGATGGGACGCGCATCGCCTCTGGCAGTGATGATAGCACGGTACAAATCTGGAATGCCGCGACCGGGCATCTGTTGCTGACTTATACCGGGCATACGGCTGGGGTGCGTTCCCTCTCCTGGTCACTGGATGGGACGCGCATCGCTTCTGGCGGAAACGACAATACCATCCAAATTTGGAATGTCGCGACAGGACAACGACTTTTGACATACACTGGGCATCTTGGCTCGGTCTTTAGTGTCGCGTGGTCGCCGGATGGGACACGCATCGCCTCCGGTGGCAATGATAGTACAGTTCAGGTGTGGAGTGCGATCACAGGCCATCGCGTAGTTGTCTATCACGGTCATAGTGCTGGTGTAAGAGCTGTTTCCTGGTCACCTGACGGAAAATTAATTGCTTCAGCTAGCCAGGATGGTACGACTCAGGTATGGGATGCCACAAGTGGGCGTCACCTGCTAACGTATCAAGGGCAGGAGGGGCCGTTGTGGACTGTTGCGTGGTCTCCAAACGGAAGCTGTCTCGCGTCTGGCTCAGGTAACACGAGCGATATAAAGCCAAATGAAACTATTCAGGTGTGGAATGCTTTAACTGGGCAGATGCTCAAAAGCTATCCTGTGCTACCCAGTCCAAATACAGGTAGTCTGGATGGCACATTTAGTCTTTCCTGGTCTCCCCAAGGAGCGTGGCTTGCCTCAGGTGGTGCTGATACGCTGGTACACCTCTGGCATGTTTCGTTGGCAACCGCTCTCTGCTAAACATCCCGTATGAACGTGAATTTATGTTCATAACGGAAATAGGCCCTATGTATTGTTTTTTGTCGAGTAGGCTTGTTGACGTACAGCACCTATCGTAGTAGTTGGTAGGTTAGCACAACAACGCCTGAACGAAATGGGATCGTCCCTACTAATTGCAGTTTGCGTGTAGGAGTATTGTCTGGAAATAAACGCTTGCCGTTGCCCAGGATAAGCGGATAGAGCATTATCCTGTACTCATCGGCAAGGTCATGTTGCAGCAGTGTCTGTACCAGTGTCCCACTGCCAGCAACCAGGATATTCTGGCCTGCCTGCTCTTTGAGCTTTTGTATCTCCGCCACAACGTTCTCGCTGATGATGGCAGTATTCTGCCATTCTGCCGTTTTTAACGTTGTTGAGACAACGTATTTGGGCATGCTATTCATTCGTTCCCCAAAATCTCCCGTGCCTTCCATCGTCGGCCACGCTTTCGCAAAGCCTTCATACGTGATGCGGCCCAGCAGTTGCGTATCGGAGGAAAATAGTTCATCGTATTTGTATCTGGCGGCTTCGTCGCTCCAGAAATCGAAAGACCAATGACCAGGCTCTTCAAACACACCATCCAACGTGAGGTACTCAGTAACAATGATTTTTCTCATGAAGTAGTTGACTTTCATCTGTATGAGGCAAATTGCTTTGCCTGACTCTTCTTCTAAGGATATATTCTCATTCACGTCCAAGAAAGCGGAAATGCTCAATTGGAAGTCAGAGCGTCACGCTATTGATCTTAGCATACCTATATCCCAACATGATACGCCCAAATTTCTCCAAGAGCGGTTGTTGCTGACTGCTGGCAGACCTCTTGTAACTAGCTTGCATATTCTGCTATACTGAGTCTACGACATGGCATTGTTTTACCACAGAAAGGAGGTGCGACGTATGAAGAACATACTTTTCTCTTCTACAAGATACTGCACCTCGTGCATGAGAAGCGTTTGCTGCTGATTTCTACCGCTCATCATTGACTTGGTAGAATATTCTCTCTCTTGAAAGCATTGCTCTTACTTTCGGTCGAGAGCCTCTCATGGTGTCTCTCTCACGGGGGCATTATCTCTGTTTGTTCCATTTTCAGGAGCATCGCTTTCGTCCCTGGCCTGAGCTTCTTGCTGAGTCCGATCAGGGCTATGCCGAACTTATCTCACTCACTGAACAACTCTGCGAGGAAGATTTGACAACGTTCAATCGTTTCACTTGGACGCACGCTGGTGCGCCGCTCTACACCGCCTTCATGGGCAATTGCTATGAGCATACCCAGCAGCATCTGGCGCAGTATGCGCTTGATCGTCATGATCTTGAACGTGCGATAGAGACGTATGAGACCTGGGCGAGCAGAGTCGTTGAAGCTGAGGTTCCCGACCCCTTGAAAGGCACCGTCCTCTACAACCTGGCTTGCTTTTATGCCACGCACAACCGATTGGAGCAAGCGAAGTCCCCCTTACAGCAAGCCTTCACGCAGTATCCAGCGACGCGCGAATTTGCTCTAACAGACCCTGATCTGATCGCCTTACGACCCCATTTCTCTGCCTGACCCTCATCTTCCTGCTTGAGATGCCGGAAAGGCACGACGGACGCGATGAATCGGTCCCTACATTGATTTGTTGTACACGATCATCGCGTCTGTCATGCCCATGCACCAATTGCGGCATCATTTGTTACACGCGATTATTACGTGCCACCATGCAAAGGCTCAAATGCATTCGTTGTATTTAATAATCCGGTTGCAAGATGCGCGCATGTTGTGCTTATGCGCCAACATTGTTCAGTTCGTTCAGGTCCTCCTCGGAAAGGGTGAGTGTGGCAGCGGTGACGTTGGTGCGCAGATGGGCGACGGATGATGTGCCTGGGATAAGCAGGATGTTCGGTGAGCGTTGGAGTAGCCACGCCAGCGCGACGACCATCTGTGTGACGCCGAGACGGGTGGCAACTGCTTTCAGCGTGTCGGACTGCAGAGGGGAGAAGCCACCGAGCGGGAAATAGGGCACGTAAGCGATACCTTGTGCTGCAAGGGCGTCGATCAGGGCATCGTCAGCGCGATTGGCGAGGTTGTAGAAGTTCTGCACGCACACAATCGGCGCGATGGCCTGTGCCTCGGTGATCTGCTCGGCATTCACGTTGCTGAGTCCGAGGTGCTTGATCAGTCCTTCGCGCTGTAACTGCGTGAGCACCGTAAACGGTGCGGCGATTGAGCCAGGAGTAGGACTGCTGAAGCCTCCGACACGCAGGTTGACGACATCGAGTGTATCCAATCCGAGGTGTTCTAGATTGTCTAATATGGCCTGACGTAGCTGTTCAGGGGCGAGTGCAGGGGGCCAGTTGCCCTCGGCATCGCGTAACGCCCCAACCTTGGTCACGATGTGCAATGTGTCTGGGTAAGGGTGCAAGGCTTTTTTGATGATCTGGTTGGTGACGTATGGACCGTAGAAGTCGCTGGTGTCGATGTGCGTGATACCCAGTTCCACTGCGGCGCGCAGTACGGCGACGGCAGCCTCGCGGTCGGCGGGTGGACCGAACACGTGCGGGCCAGCTAACTGCATTGCGCCGTACCCCATGCGCGTGACCGTCAGACCCTCGGCCATGGTAAACGTTCCTGCGGCTGCTGCGGGCAGATTACGATATTCATTCGCTGAATGCGATTGCATAGAAAATTTCTGCTTTCTCTTGTTGAAACGATAACAATCACATGGTTGTGATACACTGAGAAGTATGACATGAAAGCTATCGTATGACCAGAGTCCCTTTATCGTATGATTGAAACTAGTAGGATAAGGAGCAAAGAGGACGATGAGCGACGAACAACGCCGACAGGACCTCGCGGATTTTCTGCGTACGCGACGTATGCGCCTCTCGCCCGAACAGGTTGGGTTGATCAGTGCTGGGAGACGGCGCACCCCCGGATTGCGGCGCGAAGAGGTGGCGCAACTCGCGAATGTGGGCGTTTCCTGGTATACCCTCTTGGAGCAAGGACGCGCTATTCACCCGTCAAGAGAGGTGCTGGATAGTATTGCCGATGCCTTACATCTCACGCCCGACGAACGGCAACATCTTTTCTTGCTTGCCGATCAGCAGTATCGCGTCGATACACACATAGCGGATGAACAGGTAAGTCCCGCGTTACGCCGTGTACTTGACGCGCTCAATCCGCTTCCGGCCTATGCCATCGGTCGCCGTTGGAATTTTCTCGCCTGGAACCGCACTGCTGAGCAGGTCTTGCTGCTGTTGGAGCCTGTGCCGCCCTATGCATATAATGCTGTCTGGCGTATGTTTGCTAATCCAGTGAGTCAGCGGCTCTATATTCCTCAATGGGAGCAGGTCGCGCAGAAAATGCTCGCGGAATTTCGTGCGGATAGTGCGCATTTTGTCGATGAAGAATGGTTCAAGCACCTGATAGCTGATTTGCAGCGCGTGAGTCCAGAGTTCCGTGCATGGTGGCCCCGTCACGATGTGCGCGGGAGAGCCGATGCCCAGAAAACCATGCAGCATCCGTTGCTGGGCTGTCTGCTGTTCGAGCATACAACCCTGCAAGTGCCGACGACGCCCGAACTCAAAATCATGATTTATACTCCACTGCCCGGAAC
This sequence comes from Ktedonobacterales bacterium, assembly GCA_027451525.1. GTDB lineage: Bacteria > Chloroflexota > Ktedonobacteria > Ktedonobacterales > Ktedonobacteraceae > DTNP01. Next base: position 25,298 of record DAIDJF010000004.1, on the reverse strand, counting down.
GGATACGCTGGCAAAGCTCCAGCAGTTGATGGAGCAAGATATGGTGGCCCAGATATAGAGGGCGTAGGCAATCGCTTATGTGTCATAGCTTGCTAGCACAAAATGCACAAGGTATACTGTTAATAGCAATACGCGATTTTTGTGAGAAAAGATGAGAAAAAGGAGAGGCGTGCGTCTCATTCGTTGCGAAACAATGATGGCTGGCACGCACTATGCTGATGAATCAGACGTATCAATCAATGCAAGGTAAAATCTGTCTGGTGACTGGCGCGACTTCAGGGATTGGCAACGCCACGGCTCTGGGTCTGGCCCGACAAGGGGCAACAGTGGTGATCGTTGCGCGCAATCAGGCTAAAGGAGAGGCGGCGTGCGCGGAAATCCAGAAGGCGAGTGGCAATCCTGCCGTTGACGTGTTGCTGGCTGATCTTTCATCCCAGGCATCGGTTCAGCAACTAGCCACCACTTTTTTAGCACGTTATGAGCACCTGCATGTGCTTATCAACAATGCAGGCGTCTTTCTGACGAAACGTCATCTCACGGTCGATGGTCTGGAAATGACCTTCGCGGTCAATCATCTGGCTCCTTTTCTGTTGACACATCTCCTGCTAGATCGCTTGAAAGCCAGCATACCGGCGCGCATTGTCAATGTGTGTTCTGGCGCGCATTACACCGCCCATATGAACCTACAGGACCTGCAATTGCGGCAGGGTTATAATGTCTGGCGAGCCTACGCGCAATCCAAACTTGCCATGCTCCTGTGCTCGTATAAGCTGGCTCGTCAGTTGGAAGGTAGTGGTGTGACGCTGAATTGCCTCAATCCTGGCTTCGTGTTCACCAACATGGGCATGACCAATGTCGGGCCACGTGCGCAGATGATGGCGAAGGCTATCCTGTCCCGCCTGGGTGCCAGCCCGGAAAAGGGTGCGCTTACCTCGCTCTTCCTGTCCATGTCACGAGAAGCCGAGCTAATCAATGGAAAATATTTCGATAAGCTGGTTATGAAACGAACCTCAGAAGACTCTTATGATCTGGCGTTGCAGGAGCAGGTCTGGTCAGAAAGTATGCGACTAGTGAATCTGCCTATGGAGGCAAAATAAACGGACGAGTATTGAGGCACTTGCACGGCTACAATCCGTTGTCCCGGCCTAAATCTGCTGTGGTGTTCTGTGTATACTGTATAATAGCAATTGAATTGTTTTAAAATAAATTGCTCTGGTAGCCCTGCACACGGGAAGGAAGATATGCGATACGACAATGTGCCTCAACGCAAACAGCACCGGACTTTAGCAGCGGGAATGTCTGCGCCCGTTTTTACGCAAACAACGGCAAATCTCTCACTTACCCATCATACAACATCGGCTGCTCTTGAGAAACAGGAGCAACCGATGCTTGCGGCTCCGCTCGGCTACTCGCTGGCGAATTTTCCTATCCGTGCGCCTAAGAGCGTGCTTGACCATGCGGATGTTATACCTATCCAGCGCGTTGCGGCAGCGAAAGGGGCAGTCAGTGCACCTGATGCCAGCGTCGTGTCTTCTACTATCCCCGATCTGCCCAAGACCTATGTCGATAAAATCACCGCAGCTACTGATTCTGCCAGCCGTCAGACGGTCCTGAATGAACTGCTCGATTATCTCGATACCAAGGGGGTAGTAGATGATCGGCAACATACAACTATAGTGTACGATGATCAGCGGCATGCGACGAGCAATGCTGTCACAGAGATGACTGGTACTGGTGATAATGATCCCGTGCGTATTACTGTCTACAGTAATGCCTTTGCGGATGGACCTGCCGTCCTGTATAGCACGTTGCGCCATGAACTCATCCATGCGGGACAACGTATGTCTGCTCCTGACGAGAGCAGAACTGAGTCGACGGATGATTATATTCACGACGATTTTATGGGTGACGCTCCAGATAGCGGGACAGCCTACAACAAACGCGAATTGGAACTTCCCATGCAGGAAATCGAAGCCTATACCTGGGAACTCTTAAATGCCGATAAAACAGGCGTAAATGCCAATCAAAGTTACATGAACTCCACTGTTTCTGATCTTGTTGGCTATGCTGGAACCTTGATTGAGACGGTCGAAGATGACAATACATTGCCAGATAACGCCTTCTTCTATTGGTACAATTATCTGGGCAAAGCGGTAGGCTTGCTCAACCACGCTGCTAGCAAGTATCCTAATTATAAAGATATTAGAAAAATGGCAAAAAATCTTCAAGATGCTATCGATGGTCGAGGACCTGTTCCACAGAAGCAGCAGAATAAGAAGCGTAAGAAGAACTAGCGGACCGCTAACGGCAACTCATAGATCGCCAATGCGCATCTAAAAAATGTTTCAGCTTGGGCATACTTCCTCATATACCTCTGCGCCCTCATCTTGACAGCGATATGCAATATATTGCATACTGTATCCATGAAGTTACATACGTTTGAGAAAATTGATCGCCTCTCATTGCGCGAGCATGTCTACACTCTTCTGCAGCAAGCCATCGTTGCGGGAGAATTGCAGCCGGGACAGCGTATTCGCGACACCGACCTCGCTGCACAATTTGGGGTGAGCCGCACACCTGTACGCGAAGCATTGCAACGCCTCGAAGACGAAGGACTGGTGGAAATGCTCTCAGGAGCACTCACGCGGGTTGTGCCACTCAATATGCAGGCAGCACAAGATGCCTTTCCTGTTGTTGCTGTCTTGCATGCGCTGGCTACTCGTCTTGCGGTAGATCGATTGACTGCAGGTGATATTGATGCCTTAGGTCAAGCGAATGACACGTTAGTTCAGGCTCTTGAGACCAGCAATGTTGTTGATGCCCTGCAAGCTGACGACAGGTTTCATGCTCTATTTGTCCGTGTTGCTCACAATTATGAAATCCAGCACAGTCTGGAACGTTTGATGCCCAAAGTACGCCGCCTCGAATATGCGCAGTTTAGCTCGCTCGCCGGTCATAGTTCTGCGCTCCAGCATCAGGCCATCATTGCTGCATGTGAGCAGAGATTGCCAGAACTCGCAGCAACGCTGGCTGAACAAAATTGGCTGAGTTTGGGGCAATTAATTGTCAAGTCGTTTCCCCAATCTGAAAACGCTTCGTAAAGGAGACACGCTATGATCCATCCAGAGCAGACAACGATCCAGGCGGAGGTTCACGATCCACAAATACTTGCGCAGACACGAGCTTTACTTGCTGCCTGCCAATCTCCACGCGAGATGCAAGATGCCGTTCTTGCAGCAGTTGCGCGTAATGAAGAATGGCGTGGGAAACGCTGTCTCAATCTACTTGCTCCCGAAGCACCGACCAGTCCAACTGTCAGAGCACTGCTCTCATCTGAAGTAGGAACACGTGCGGCTGAGGGGCATATTGGTGCGGTTAATCGCTGGTTTGCAGGGACCAAACATATCGACGAAATCGAGGCTCTCTGCGTCGAATTGCTGAAAAAGGTCTTTGCGGCCAACTATGCCGATCACCGCCTGGTCGCAAGCATGATTGGCAACATGGCCGTGTATAGCGCACTGACCGAGCCTGGTGATATGATTATGAGCATTCCTCAACCTGTGGGAGGACATTCCAGCAATCGTTACGATGGACCAGCGGGAGTACGTGGTCTCAAGATCGTCGATATTCCCTTTGATCCTGTTGAGCTTGAAGTTGATCTCGACCTTTTCCGCAAAGTCGCACCACTGGTGCGTCCGAAACTTGTGGCATTAGGAGCTTCGATGACGCTCTTTCCATTCCCGTTGCAGGCAATGCATGACATTGTTGCCGAGTGGGGCGGCTCAGTCTTCTTTGATGGCGCACACCAGTTGGGGCTGGTCGCTGGTGGTCAATTTCAGGACCCTTTACGTGAAGGCGCGGCGGTGCTGACCGGATCTGCCGGAAAAACCTTCAGTGGTCCGCAAAGTGGCATCATGATCTGGAATGATCCTCGTCTGACAGAACCGCTCACGCATAGTATTTTTCCTGTATTGGCCGCAACGCATCAGGTCAACCGTGTAGCCGCGCTAGCTGTTTCGGCTGCTGAAATGATCGCGTATGGACGGGTCTATATGGCACAAATTGTTCGCAATGCACAGGCATTAGGAGCCGCTCTTGCCCGTCGTGGTATCCCTGTACTGGCAGCACACAAGGGTTATACGACCACGCACCAAGTGATCGCCAACGTCCGCGCGTTTGGCGGCGGGTTAGAGGTTGCTCATCGTCTGGCACGCGCCAATATTATCACCAACAAAAACCTTATTCCAGGCGATCAGCCTGATGATTGGGATCGTCCAAATGGACTACGTATCGGCACGATTGAAATCACCCGTCTTGGTATGCATGAAGCCGAAATGAAAACGATTGCGGACTTTATCGCGCGCATCTTGATCGAACATGTTGCCCCAGAAGATATGGTCGATGACGTGATTGCCTTCAGGGAAGCCTACCAAACGCTCTACTACAATTTCGACAACGAGCTCCCCCCCCATCACTCATAGCAGAAAACAGCCTGCAACCAGCGGCTCCCACTTGCCCAAAGAGGGAGCCGCTAATTCACGGGGGCTTTCTGGGCCGTTCACTGTAATTGAGAGGACGAATAAGATATATGGAGGTCGAGCGCACATCTTGCTGGCAAGCAAATGAACGCAGCGGGCAGAACTCTAATTGCCTCCGCGTCTCGCATTTCGCTCTAAAATATGATACACTGTCTCATCAGAGGAAAGTAGCTAAAATGATTTGCTGCACTCAGCCAGAACGCATGGTTTACTCTGTATGAGTACCGTGGTCGCGGCAAGAGCAGGGAAAGGAAGCATCTAGTGGTGATCGCAGAACGCATTCGCGCCGCCTTTGTGGAAACAAGCCAACGTCAGACGCGACCACGTCAACTCATAGCCGATCATTTGATTGCTCTGGCGGAGTCTGGCACTGATTTTACGATTGATGATCTCTGGCAAACGTTGCGGCAGGTCGAACCACAGATGGGCAGAGCGACGGTTTATCGTTCAGTTGAGATGCTTGTGCAGATCGGATTGCTCAATCGTGTTGAGTTTGCCGATGGTACACATCATTATCGCGTCTGTGGAGGAGGGCATCACCATCACCTGACATGTACCCGCTGTCGACGTGTGCTTGATATCGACCTCTGTCTTCCAGAAGAGCAACTGCAGACACTGAGTGTGCAAACGGGATTTACCTTGGAGGGCCACACGTTGACTCTTTTTGGTCAATGCGCGCAATGCCGTCTTCAGGCATCATCTGAGCAAAAAGCAGAGTAGCAATCATTGGTGCGGCCAAAACATATGCGCACACACGGAAACCCATGAATGTCTCCTGATAAGGGCAATACATAACACCTGAGAGCCTGTGTACTGGCTCTGAACCTCCTCTGGCTTGTGTTCTCGTCTCGTCCTCCTGAGACCTCTCTGCACAAGAGCCACTGTTACTGCTACTCAATAGCGTCATGCTTTTGCTATTCCGCGCACCTTCAGCTATCACAGCGATGATGGTAAAACATCGCTGTTGATCAGGCATTCTCCGATGGCTTTTTCGTTGGAAACTCCAATAAGTGAGACTGTGCCTCATTGCTATTGACACAATGTCTCATTGTTGGTATTATTGAGACGTAATATCGATAGAGCGCGGTAAAGCAGTCCTCTTTCGGGTATGTTATCGATCTATTCTCGCTCCTGCGCAAAGGAAGCGTCTCTTTTTCAAGGAGGAACATAGCATGTTCTCTCGGTTCAGTTTGTGGCCTCGGATGATGTTCGGTTTGCTGCTGCTTGTCAGTGTGCTGCTGACCGCCTGTGGTACAAATTTGTCATCACTCTCAAACAATGGGAATAGTGGTCTCATTCAGGTGGTTGCGGCGGAAAACTTTTGGGGCAGTATCGCAGCTCAGGTGGGGGGTAGCCATGTGCATGTCACTAGCATTATTGTTGATCCCAATGCTGATCCGCATAGTTATGAACCCACTGCCGCTGATGCGCGCACGGTGGTGCAGGCTCAGTATGTGATCGTAAATGGAGCGGGCTACGATCCCTGGGCTGACAAACTCTTGCAGGCCAATCCGGTGAGTGGACGCAAAGAACTCAATGTAGGCGACCTCAATGGTAAGCATGAGGGAGATAATCCCCATATGTGGTACAATCCCGACTACGTAACCGCAGTGGCGAACAAAATCCGTGATGATTTGAAAGCACTCGATCCCACCGATGCCAGCTCATTTGACCAGTCGGCGCAGGCATTTCTGACGACAGGCCTCAAACAATATCATGATCTGATTGCCACGATTAAGGCGAGATACAGCGGCACGCCTGTGGGAGCAACGGAGAGCATCTTTTCCTACTTCGCCCCTGCGCTAGGCTTGAACCTGATCACGCCATATTCCTATCTCAAAGCTGTTTCGGAGGGTACTGATATCTCGGCGGCAGATCAAGCCACGGTGGAACAACAGGTTCGCCAGAAGCAGATCAAGATCCTGGTCTACAACGCGCAGAATACGCCTAACAATATTCAGGGACTGATCGCGCTGGCAAAAGCGAACAATATTCCGGTCGCGACGATTACAGAAACGTTATCTCCAGCAAATGTGTCGTTTCAAGAATGGCAAGTAGTGCAATTGCAAGGCATCCAATCCGCTCTGGCGCAAGCCATCGGCAAGTAAGCATCGGGGAACCGGTTTTGGCTAGTTTCCCTGGTCAAAAGGAGTTGAAGCTGTGATGACTGATTCATCATCCACCCTGTCTTCTTTCCCACCATCGACGCGCCTTGAGCCAGTCATCAGGGTCAGCGATGCGGCGGTGACACTGGGAGGGCGCACCATCTGGCAGGGCGTAAATCTCACCGTCCAACCGGGAGAGTTCCTGGCTATTCTTGGTCCTAATGGTGCAGGCAAGTCTACCTTACTCAAAGCCATGTTAGGGTTGCTTCCACTCTCTGCGGGGACGATTGCGGTCCTGGGGAAGCCGGCCCGGCGAGGCAATGCGGCTATTGGCTATGTGCCCCAACGGCGCCATTTCGAGGCTGATGTGCATGTCCGTGGGCGTAGTCTTGTGCAGCTTGGACTTGACGGAAGTCACTGGGGGCTGACCATCCCGTTGCTCCAATCACACAAAGCGCGTGAGAACAAGCGGCTGGTTGCTGAGGTGATCGAACTCGTGGGGGCGACCTCGTATGCAGATCGACCTATTGGAGAGCTATCGGGCGGCGAACAGCAGCGTTTGCTCATCGCGCAGGCGTTGGTACGGCGACCACGTATCCTGGCTCTGGATGAGCCACTAGATAGTCTAGATTTGCGCAACCAGCAAGGTATCGCCAGTGTCATCCGACGTATCAGTCGGGAAACGGGAGCCGCAGTGTTGCTGGTGGCTCATGATATCAATCCCATCCTTTCAGCTGTTGACCGTGTCGTCTATGTGGCTCATGGACAGGTTGCAATTGGTACGCCCGAAGAGGTCATTACCACCGAGACGCTTTCACATCTGTATGCAACACCTATTGAGGTGCTACGGGCCAGCGATGGGCGCATTGTAGTAGTGGGACAACCGGAAGAGGAGGTGAGCTACCATGCCCATCGTGCTCGCTGATATCTTCTCGCCCTCTTGGGACTTAGTAGCCGATATCCAGATCTTGCTGCATTTTCCATTTATGCAAAATGCGTATCTGGCGGGAACATTGGTGGCGATCACGGCAGGTATCATGGGCTACTTTATGGTGTTACGCAGTCAGAGTTTCGCTGGTCATAGTCTGGCCAATGTCGGCTTCGCGGGTGCAACGGGGGCCGTCCTCTTTGGCATCCCAGCGGTCATTGGTCTTTTCATTGCGGGCCTGTGCGCGGCCGTTGGTATACAAGCACTCAATCTGGCCGAGCGGCAGAGTCGCCAGAGTGATATAGCTGTGGGAGCTGTGTTTACCGCCTCGTTGGCACTCGGCTTTCTCTTTATCCATCTGGCAACGGCAGAATATGCGGCGAATGTCTACAACATTCTCTTTGGCAATGTGTTGGGCATCAGCAAGACGGATGTGAGCATTATTCTCTGGTCTACTGGTATACTTCTCGCTGTGCTCCTGGTGATTGGCCGACCGCTATCCTTCGCCTCGCTAGATCCTGATGTTGCAGCCGCCAGTGGCGTACCAGTCCGTCTGTTGGCCTTTGGCTATCTCGTGCTGTTAGCACTGGAAGTGGCAGTCGCGGTGCAGGTAGTGGGCGTGTTGCTCATCTTTGCGCTTCTAGTCACACCAGCGGCTATTGCTCAGTATGTGACTAGTCGTCCTGGCGTGGCAGTAGCCATTGCTGTTCTGCTCGCACTCGGCTTTACCTGGCTGGGCCTGGCAGTGGGTTTCTTTACACCTTATCCGGTAGGTTTTTTTATCACGACTTTTGCCTTTGGTACCTACGTGTTAGTGCGTGGTGGGCGGTTCCTGTTTAGCTTTCTTGGTCGCCACTATCATGGAGCCGGGCGCGTTCAGAGGATGGAGAAGAATATATGAGTCTGGTCATTGCGGGTATATTGCCGCCCTTTACGCTGAATCTGTGGCAGGATGTTCAAGCGATGCTCCAGTATGATTTTATGCGGCAGGCATTCTTAGCTGGGACCATCGTGAGTTTGGTAACTGGCCTGATTGGGTACTTTGTCGTTTTGCGCCATCAGGCATTTGCGGGGGAGTCGCTCTCCGATGTGGCATTTACTGGAGCGTTGGGGGGAGCCGCGCTTGGCCTGAATCCACTGGCAACCCTTCTAGTGACTACCGTTGGGGTGGCTGTTACTATGGGTGGATTTGGAGATCGCTTACGAGGCCGCGATGTGGCTATTGGAACAGTACTGGCCTGGGTGTTGGGATTAGGTGTGCTCTTTCTCAACCTCTTTACCAGGCACTCTAGTGGGACAGGGACGGGTTTCTCAGGCGTAACGGTGTTGTTTGGAAATATCTTGGGCATTTCGACGGCACAGGCACAAATCATGGCACTGATCAGCGGCGGCGTCATTCTTGTGTTGTTGTTCATTGCTCGTCCCTTGCTCTTCGCCTCGCTAGACCCCGATGTGGCGGCGGCTCAGGGAGTGCCAGTGCGTCTCCTTGGGTTAGGTTTTCTGATCCTATTGGCCGTGACCGTCAGTTTTGCCACGATGGCGATTGGTGCGCTTCTGGTGTTTGCGTTGTTGTTGTTGCCAGCAGCCATGGCCCATCAACTGACCAGTCGTCCGTTTATTGCCCTCGCTTTCGCCTCTGTGTTGGCTACGGTGCTGACCTGGGTCGGTCTCACTGTCGGATTTTATACAGGTTATCCAATCAGTGTTTGTATCAGCCTGCTTGCTGTTGTGGGATATGTTGCTGTCGTGGGAAGCCAGTGGGTATGGCAGCAACTCACATAAAAACCTGCCTTGCATCTGTTAGTGAAGAAGACTCTTGTTGTGTATAGAGAAAGAGAAAAAGAAAGATTGCTCATCGCCTCAGAGCAATTTCAAGGGAAACCTCGTCTTGCTAGATTATCGTGGCTGGCTGACGCAAGGCGTTGTCTATTGGCTCCCATGCGACCGAGCATCCTGTGGTTGTATCCCATATCTCAACTGTTGTATTTTATACATCTGCTTGACACATCTCTACAGGTTATGGTATATATTCTCTGTAGTAAATCTGAATCTTCGCGTTTTTATCCATAAATACTGCTTCTTAGATGTTTGTACAGAAAGGTGTGAGAGATATGCCACCATTCCAACCATCTCAGTTAGCTACTGAAAAGCTCTCTCTACTTAGAACATTTCAGCAGATCTACCAATGCTCGAAGCAGTGGTTTCAAAAGTCTAGTTTCTCACCACCATGGTTACCCGCTTGGGCACATCATTTGTGGGTAAGTTATAGTGTAACATTTATCGTACTAAGCTTGACGACAACTATCGGTTTGCTCCTCTATCAATTTCTGCCTGATTTCCGTACACCTGGTCTGCTTGAACTGGCCGCAGTCACCTTTATTAGTGCCAATTGGGGCTTGGGAGCGGGCTTGTTCGCAACCATGCTAGGTGCGATAAGTCTGAATATACTGCTGTTACCGCCATTTTACACGCTCAACACGGAATCTTCATCCATACTTAGCACACTCCTCTTCTTTATTCTCGGAGCCTTAATGAGCATTGGAGCATACAAAGTAGAATCTGCACGCCGACAGTCTCATTCGCAGGTTGTTTCATTAGCCGCGGAACTCTTCCATAAACAGGAACTGGCCCTCCAAGAACGAGCGGTTAGCCAGGTACGTGAACTGGCCTTGCTGGAAACGAACCGTCGAATGGACGAATTTCTTAGTATGGCTGCGCACGAACTCCGTACACCGCTCACCGTTATAAAAACCAGCGTTCAGTTTACGAGACGTGGCTTGACACACTACTCCTCAAAAGAGGCACAAGGACAACAAAGATCACTCGGTGATCTGAACAAGTATACTCAAATCCTTGAACGGGCAGAGCATAATTCCAAAATACAAGAGCGTATGATTAATGACTTGCTCGACGCCGCGCGCTTGCAGACAGATCACCTGAAACTGCAGCGAGCATCAACCGACTTGTTACATATCGTCCAGCAGACACTGGAAGATCAACGCGCACTCACGCCAGAACGGCAAATTATATTACAGATAGCCAGTCCAAGACCTCTCCTGGTGTATGTCGACAAAGATCGCATTCAGCAGGTGCTGACAAACTTGCTGACAAACGCACTCAAATATTCAGCAAAAGCACAGCCTGTGACGGTGCAAGTTGAACAATTTGACCAAGTCGCTTACGTGTCAGTCATTGATCAAGGAGAGGGTATTGCACACTCTGAACAAAAGCAGATCTGGGAACGCTTCTATCGTGTAGAGCGTGCCTCGACAGCGTATTCTTCTAGCGATGGTTTAGGGTTAGGCTTGTTCATTTGCCATCAAATTGTCCAGTTACATCAGGGGCAGATTGGTGTCCGAAGTACAGTCGGTGAAGGATCAACATTTTGGTTCACACTTCCTGCACTATAATGCCCGATGCTTCCTGAGAAACTAACCCATGCATTGCTTCTCACCGTCGAAGAGCGCAAATATTCCTTAAAAAACCTCGTGTTAAATGACCATATGCTCATTCGTGCTCTGTGTGGCTTATTGGCATCTCCTCTGGCTTTGGCGTGATCTTTTTAATCGTGGGAGGCGAGAGCACGATGGAGGTGGTGGTCTGGCCGAATTCAGCCAATCGTTCGATCACATCGTCCAGGTGCTCGACTGAGGTAGCAATGATTTTCATCAGCGTGATATCACTGCCTGTAGCACGGTAGCTTTCAATAACTTCTGGGAACTGATTCACCAGTATATTGATCTGTTTAGACGATGCCCCAGCGTATTTGCCAGAACGTGCGAGCGAGGTCATACGAATAATCGCCATGACAGGAAAACCGAGCTTGGCCGGATTTACCTCGGCATGATAGCCGGTAATGATGCCTGCATCTTCCATCTTGCGCACACGCTCGGCGACAGCAGGCGAGGAAAGGCCGACGCGCAGGCCCAACTCGCTAAAAGAGAGGCGTGCATTCTGTTGAAGTTCATGCAACAGTTGCCAGCCGGTTTCGTCAAGGAGCTTCTCGTTTTCTAAAGCCATAGAGCACTTTTACCTCAAATTATCAGGTCCGAAGACAAAACAACTTTTACTTTTCACTGTATTGTATCCCAAAGTTGGGCTACACTTATAACAAGAAACCGAAATTATATAGCGTTTTGAGTAATTTGACATAGTTCTGACAAGCGAGTGAATTGAACAGACAGAAGGGAGCTGTGAACAATGTTTGTTGCGCTTATTCTTATAGCCTTGTTTATCGTCCTTGATCTGGCGGCTGTACGCTGGGGCTTCGACAGTACAGACAAGCGGGTGAGTCTCTTTTAATAGTGCAATCGATGTATGAACCGATGATCGTTTTGCGCGAAATGCCCGAATGGATCGATTGATCTATGCGGGCATTTCGCGTGTTTAGCGCAACGGGGTATCCCCAATTGGCGGCATATTGGGTAAGCCTCATCCTGATGGGAGGTAGAAGCGCGTGCGGGTTTGGGAATACTCCTCGCGACCTCAAGGATGCTCGTTGCCTGGCACCGTGCCGGTTGTAACCGCGCCTGCACGCTCGTAATTGACAAGAATGATGCCACTTGGGGAGACCTGACCACTCGTCACCTTGAACGCTGCCGGAATGGTGCCCTCGACAAACAAGCGTTTTCCACTGCCCAATGTTAGCGGATAGATCTTGAGCCAGAACGCATCGACCAGATCATGCTTCATGAGTGTCTGAACGAGATTTGCGCTTCCGTACACGTGCAAATCCGGTCCTTGCTGCTGCTTGAGTTTGGTGATTTTTTCCGCAATATCGCCGCCTAAAAATACGGAGGGTTGCCATTCGTGCGAAGTTATAGTATTCGAGGCGACGTACTTGGTTGCTGACATGACGCCGGGCCATGCGTCCGCGTGTTGCGGCCAGTACGGTGCCCAAATGTCAAAGGTTTTGCGCCCTAACAACAGATCAAACGGCATGCTCATCTGCCTGTTCAAGGCCGTTTCAACAACATCGTCAGCATAGGGAGCTACCCATCCGCCATACGCGAAGCCCCCGCTGGTATCTTCCTCTGGCCCGCCTCCGGCTTGTATGACACCATCAAGGGTGATAAATTCGAGTACAATAACTTTTCTCATTCCTCTGTTCCTCCAACCTCTGGCGACCTTTGGTGTTGATGACGTGTGTTCATCGGTGTTGCCTTTCTTTTCTCTGCCTCTCGCATTTGAGATGACTGATGGAGAGCGTAAAGCTTCTTGCAATTGACACAAGTTTCTATTCTCTGAGTCGAGAAAGAAAACGGTAGTTCGGATGGTGTTTCAATGGAGCCAGCTTGAACATTCGGATCTATTACGATTATTGTGTGACCTAAACTGAGCAAGACATCGGTGCAGAGATGCGCGATATTCACCTTGCTATTCACCACTTGTAGTGATATAGTTGAGGCATGGCAACTATCTTTAGAATGATCTCAGTCTCTCATGCCGTGCAAGGAATCATCATCGGTTGCGTACTGGCGTTTCTCACGGCAAATATTATGATGAATGCGGCGATGAAAGTCGTGACAACAACCGTCAACGGTTGGAGTATCACCGCCAAATGTGGTCAGCCCGGCAATGGCATGATCCTACGGGCAGCCTGTGCCCGGACTCTTCCCGCCATCAATTCGCTGGAAGAGGCTGCCTACTGGACAACAACCAGCGATAGCACGGGGCAGGCGTTGAACGGCCTACGTGATTATGTCCTGCATTTTCCTGTAGGACAACTCCCGCCCAACGATGCCTTTTGGTCGCTGACTATGAACGATGTTGCAGGATACATGGTGAAGAACTCCATCGATCGCTACAGCGTCGGCAGTCGCTCTGGCCTCGTGCCGAACGCGGATGGCTCCATCGACATTTATATGCAGCGCACGGCTCCCGCAGGGCACGAGTCCAACTGGCTACCTACACCAGCAGGCCACTTCAAGCTGATGCTCCGCGCGTATCTGCCCGGTCGTGCTATTCTTGATGGCGAGTACCACGTGCCACCAGTCAGGCGAGTGCAATGAGATGAACAGATTTATTCTGAAATACAAATATCCTATTACGTTCGTTATCCTGGCAATCCTCGCATGGACCGTCTATAGGATTTTCGCTCAAGGGAGCGGACTCATTCCGTTCGTCGTCGTGATCGTCTTTTTCTGGGTACTCGGCACAGGCGTTTTCCTGTATCTTTGGCCGTCTATGACGTACAGTGCCTACAAAAGAGCTGTCACTCGGCATGTACCTGGCGGCCCTATTCCCGTCAATACACTATACGCGATGCCCAGGCTCTCTTCGTCCTCGGCGTCAAATGCCAGTTTATTAGGCACAGGAACCAACGACGTGCTCTACGTCGGCGGCTGGCTCGACCTCTCCAATGGGCCGCAGGTTTTGCATGTGCCAAGCATGGTGGACCGTTACTACAGCGTGCAGTTCACTGATCCGTCGAATGGCACTAATTTTGCCTATGTTGGCACACGCACTACGGGAACCGAAGCTGGCGATTACCTCCTGAGTGGTCCGGGCTGGAACGGAACCGTGTCGCAGGCAATGACGCAGATTGCTTCGCCGAATAATGCTGTGCTCGTTATGGGGCGTGTCTTTGTTGAGAGCGACAGTGATCTCCCGACCGCCTACGAGCTTGCAAAGCAGATACAACTGGTCCCACTCAGTCACTGAGACCCCGCAGTTTTTCAGGCACGCTAATCATCCCTCACTGCTCTGTCAACAAGCCGCTGTTGGGTCAGCACGCCTGACGCTTGCGACAGATGAATATGGGCAGGAGTATCTGTATCACGTCAATGCCACGGAGTCGATTCGTTTCCATGTGACGCCACAAAAGATCACGCTTGATTCTTCCTGGCATGCCAGTTATCGTTCTCGTGATGATGGTTCGACCGATGCCAGTTCGCCAGTTTTTATGGGCAACGCTGTCGTCTTTTCGGATAATACGGTCGTTGGCGCGACTACGCCGATGCATCTGTATGTGCATCCGCTCGACCTGCCGCCAAAGGTGGAACGCCTGACTGGTACTCCATGTTTTAAGGATAAGCGGCCTGGGGTAAACTTTTTTATGGTACTGGGTGATCCATTTCTTAGAAAAATTGTTGTTGTGTGCGATCAGTTTTATGGGCGTGTCGCCGCGCATCAGCTGCTGCCTGATTATCGCCTGGAACTACTCTGGGAGCGTGCTTATAACGTGAGTGCCTCGCCCGCCTATGTTGCTGACCGCGATCTTCTGTACCTGACGGATTATCGCGATGGGTGTGACCATCTGGTCGTTGTGCAGGGAACAACTGGTACCGAGGTGGCGCGAGCGCAACTTGCTGCTCGCAAACCCACGATTGGAACCATCGTGCCAGGAACAGCGGACGATGTGTATGTGTTGAGTACGGAAGTTGGCGAAAAAACGGGCTATATCAGTCGAATTACAACTGCATAAGCGATCTTTTTCCATATACGAAATAGAGATATCCCAATAAGTTTTGATGTCTGCATCAGGAGGCATAATTAACACTTTTGACAGACCGTATGGGATACAATGAACAAGTTCGGTCATGTATACAATTAGTGGGAAAGGAAAACAGATGGGAATATCGCAGATAGCTGGGGGGCAGCGTCGCATCTCCGTGTCAAGTTGGAGCCTGCATCGAACATTGGGAAGTCCGAAGATCTATGGGGTTGAACAAGGTTTTCATGTGCCGCATGAGGCACAACAGAAAGCGCAGATGACATTATTAGAGTTACCTGCGCGCTTAGCAACATTTGGGATTACCACACTAGAAATCTGTCATTTCCACCTTCCATCGCTTGATCGCGGGTATCTTGCTGAAGTGCGCTCGGCATTGCAAGCTGCGCAGATAGAACTCTTCTCGCTGCTCATCGATGAGGGAGACCTGACGCACCCCCAACATGCGGAGCAGGATCAGGCCTGGATACAACACTGGTTGGAGATTGCAGCGGATCTGGGAGCCAGGCGAGCGCGCGTTATTGCAGGCAAATCAGTCTCTGAGGATGCGCTCTCACGGAGTGCGCAAGCATTGCGCTCTCTTGCTGAACGAGCGGAAAGCCTGGGCCTACGCCTGATGACGGAAAACTGGTTTGCATTACTCTCCCAGCCCCAGGCTGTTCACTCCTTGTTCGATCAGTTGGAGCAGCGTGTTGGTTTGTGCCTGGACTTTGGAAACTGGAAAGGGCCTGATAAATATGCGCGACTGGCATCAATTGCGGGCTATGCTGAATCGTGTCATGCCAAAGCACATTTTTTCGTACCCGATCAGTTTGATCAGGAGGACTATGTGCGTTGTCTTGCGCTGACCCGTGACGCACATTTCGTTGGCCCCTATACACTTATCTATGATGGTCCAGAGGCAGATGAGTGGCGGGGATTGACACGCGAGCGTGCGATAGTGCAGCAGTATCTGTAAGCGGCGTTGGCACTCTCAATGCGGTAAGACATCTTTTGTTGGAGAACAGAAAAAGAGTCCTCACATATGCCCGAAGATCTCCAGCCGTTTTGAGATGAGAAACATCCATCTCCATTATGTATCTTCAGTTTTCTTGGCATATATTTTAGCTCTCTCAATAAAGAGCGTTCCTCCGCTGTACTCAAAATGTATGCAGCGGAGGAACGCTCTTTATTGTCGCCTGTCATTTTTAGGCTAGTTGATAGTCCAGGGTAAAAACAGCTTGACCATCGCCGCCACAGGTTCCTGAACCTTGTAGCCCGCTCAAGTCGCCTGTCGCGCTACCAGGGACCACGGTCACTACATCTTTGACGGCTCCTGCCTCGTATGTGCCAACATGCTGGAGCACGAAGCTGCCTGAACGACCGCCAAGTTGGCCCGTTACCTGCTCATAGCCGACAAAATACGCGATGGTATTGCTCGAATAGCAGAGCAGGTAGACGATTTTGCCCTCAGCCTCAAGATCGCCATGGTATACATACACTACCTCGGCCCGTGTGAGTTTGGGTTGTCCCGCAACCTCACTATAGGGCTTTTCGTCCCAACTCTTTACTTCAAAGCTTCCTGTTGCATGCGTCATCGTAAAAATCCCTTCGCTATTTGAAATACTGATAAATGTATCTGCCAAAGAACTCCTGTTATTCTACCACAAAATAAGAACAAATGTACGAAATAAGGGGAATTGGGTTTTCACAAACTTCTTTTACATGCAGTTAGATAAGATCTTAGAAATCTGCTATTTCGGGTGGGGTGCTAGGCCAGCCACCAATAGCAGACATAATAGCATTCCACTGGTCAGCAGTTACATGAAATATTGTTCCACCCGTAGCACGTGCTACGCTTAATTCACTAAGCACGTTAAGGTCTGCCGAATTTTCCCAGAGAGGCAACGTTGGAGGAACAATATAACGTATCTTTACGCGGTTTATCACTTTATCTGTCGAGTCGAAATCTAACCAATACTCTGGATGGAGAGGTTTGTCGGGGACAACATCTGTAAGAACTTCGGCTAAAGCCACAATTCCTCTATGCTTGTCATTCCCTTTCGTTTTCCAGATAATTGCGCGGTCACCTCTACGCACGTTTCCACGGGGAACCTGCCAACTATCTTCACTTAACTCATGTACAGCTTGTTCAATTTTGTAAAGTTTAGGGTTGGCACAAAAAGCCCAGTAATTAGGTTCTATCTTTTGCATGTAACACCTCTATACAATTTTTACATTAATGCTACAAAGCTTCGCGTCAGCTATATTATGATCTATATAGTTGAGTTAAAGAAACTTGGTAACTTTATCTTCAAATCTATGAAAGTTTCAATGGACGAATATTCGTGGCGATGGAGCCCATTTGCCCTTTTTTCTTATCAAAAGCTTCTTCTGCTGTAAATCTGACCTGCATATACAGTTGCGGCTGTCCATGCACAAAGGCACGAAATTTGAAGTGGTAGCGTTCTCCCCGCTCATCTTCAATAAAGCCAAACTGTTGTTGCTCATTAATTCGTACTACTTTACCTTGCTTGCTTGGAGTAGCCTCTGCTAATGTTTTCTGCCAGAGGGTGCGACATGGTTTGAGGGCTGCTCCCAGCGAGATGGGTTGAGTAGATATGTCATCTGTTGATTGTGGAAAGATATCAGCATGAGCCTTTTTGAGTGCAATAATTCTCTGCTTGGTACGTTCAAGGTATGTTCCTTTTGTGCCAAAAGCGGCTTCGACCGCCCAAACAAGTAAGAGGTGCTGGTAGGCAGCCTGCCATTCTTCACGAAACTGCAAAATATCGCACATGTCTTTTAGTTGCTTGATCCGTCCTTTTATATCACCAGGCGCACTTGCGGCTCGACAAAACCAGAGCCATGCATCTTGATATTGCTCCAACCGCATATATGCCTGCGCAATATCCCCTTGAACGTACCACTGCTTAGGAAAACGAGTGTCTACATACTTAAGCTGCTCAATTCCTCCTGATACATCTCCTGATTGTATCTTTGCCAGTGCTTCCCATCGCCAAAAATGCAGGCTCTCATCTGGATACTTTTCTATACCCATACGAGCATACGTCATGCATTCTTCGTACTGGTGAAGTTCTAAAGCTGCTCGTGTGACCATATACAGCCACTTTTGGTAATCTGAAATACTTAACCGACCATTTATCTCCTTACGATCAGTCGAAATTGTATCAGGCTGGAGTTTTTGTCCGAATTCTCGTACTATCTCCCATTTTTTCTCCCATTTTTTGCGCTGTTTGGCTTCCTTGCTAATTGCAAATGCGGCTCGTATGCAAGGCAAGGGCTCTGTAGTAAGCTCGAAAATACGATGTGCAGCACCTAATTTGCGCTCGAAATCTTCCGGTGACGCTTGTATAGGTGTGTCTTCGTCGTCGTCTTCTGCGAGCAGGTCATCACCACTTTCTGTAATTTTCAAATAGCCATCGTAGATAGACCAAACATATTCTCTAACAAAATAAATATCGTTAAGAAAATCTTTATTTTGGTCGGATTCTTTCTTTGCAAACCTGCTTGCTTCTCTTGCTTCGTCTATTCCGCTTTTTCGCTTATGATGAATATATCTGGTGGCACTGTATGCTTCTATCTTGTTTTGATAGAGTTGTAAATATAAGGCAGCGGCCTTGCGGTGTAATTGAACTATCTGCCCATTTTGAGCGTTAGAAAGTTGTTTGATCTCAGAATCGATTTTTTGAGCTTCCTGTCTTAGTTGAGCATATTGCATAGCGTCAAGCATTGTGTGAGGTACTCCTTTGCTCCCAAAAAGTCACTTCTGTCAGGTTCATTTCTTTTGGCAATAAGAGCGGCGCGCTCTAAATGTATGTAAGCTGGATCATCGAGTATCTGATCTATAGCTTCTTTGGCTCGATGACAGATAATAGTACAGTCAATGTTGTCCTGAGCAAATGGCTCAAGCTGTTTGAGTCCGTCGCAAGCATCGGTAAAGTAGAGTTGCAAAAGGTTTTTGGCTTCTGCTAATCCTTTGACTGTGACTTGGGAGATTGTGGACTGAACAGGGTGTGCTACTGATGAATTCAATAGCGTTGCGATTACGGGCATGACCTCGCGTTGCAACCAGTCGGTCTTTGGCACTGGTGTCCATTGTTGACGTTTGGGAGACCAGCTGATCGATAATGTGTGCTTTTTCCCTTCATGAGACCAGTTCAGATCAACAGCATAGTCACTGACAACGCGAATTATGGGCTGAGGCAACCCCACTTCAACGCAATGTGCGCTTATCTGCTCTGCCTTTGTCTGTAAAAGTTCTCGATTGCTCATTTGTTCCTCTGTAACATCAATAACTCTTGTATAAACCGACTACGTAAAGTGTAGTAAATATATACTTCGCGAAGTGCGCGCGTTAGGGCGACAAAAATCTTAATGCGGCTCTTGCGAGCCTCCTGCGCTAATTCTTCGTCACTTATGAAGAGGTGGTTTTTGTCGATACTGCCATCGGGCAAGTGATCGCTATCGAGAATGTAGACGTAATCGCGCTCCAAGCCTTTTGCCATGATAAATTCTGCCAATACGAGCCTCTTCTCGCCATCTGAGATTTCTGACGCCTGGCAGCTAGGAACATTGTGCTCTTGTAGCTTATTTTTCAGTATCATGAGTGTTTCAGGGAGACCAATGCAGAGTATGTTCCCAGGTTGCATGCGTTTGACGATATCATCGCAAATGTCATCGCACACCTCTTCTAGCATCTCTTCTTTCGTGGAGCATTCTTTGAACACTGGTTTGATTGTAGAGGTATTTTTTGGCGCAATCACGCTCTTATAGCCTTGTTCACGCAGTTCGTAGTTCAGTAAACTATCGTTCAGCAAGAAAGACCAGGCTAGACGGGCAATATGCTGTGGGCTACGGTACATATGATGGGTAGGTGGAATGCGGACGCGCTGTTCTACGATACCTAGCTCACTGAGGTTAGGTTCACGAGGAAAGAGCTTCTGGCCCACATCGCCAACCATAAAGATATGCTCACGTTGCTTGAGGAGACTTATACCCACATCGAGAAAGATACTGCTGAAATCCTGCACTTCATCAACCAGTAAGTAGTCGTACCAGCGAAAACGGTCAGGTTGTTCGTACAGAATATCCTGACATTTCTCCGGTAGTCTATACTCAAGGTAGTCTTCATCTGATTGCATTTCCTGCTTAACTTTCAATCGCCACCTTTCTGCCTCTGCCAAACCCAAGCCTCTATTTACTAACTCTTCCATAAGTGTGCTGATATCGAGTATGGCGATTTTATTGCTGTGGATAACTGCATCATCTTCTTGACATTTGCTTTTTAGCATTCTATGTAAATCTTTTGCCAACGCAACGCTATAAGTCAGAATGAGAACGCGGAAATCAGTGGCATCGCTGTTACAATTTACAAGGTGTATGGCCCGCGAGAGCAAAATGTTTGTTTTGCCGCTGCCTGCCACATCTAGCATATAATTGCTTGCCATTGTATCATTGCTGAATGCCCACTCCTGTTGTTTTGGATTTAATATCAAGAGAGTTTTAGTTTTCTGAGCATCCTTGTCGGTAGTTCCTACCCGCATCTTGGCTGGGATAAGTGTACCAACTACTTTGAGCACCATCTCCTCTGTATACGCTGCTAGAGGTGCAGGTCGACAGTGCTTCATAAGCAGTTGTAATGGCTCATGGCGATGTTGATCTAAGTCATCTCTAAAAAGCGTATGCTCAAGATCAATATTGAACTTCTCTTGTGGGTTCTTGGTTGACCCATTTCTAGGGACAAGACGGTTTTCAAATTCTGCACGCGTAATTTTAGGAAAAACAAGAAAGTGGTATATGTTTACCGTTGATAACGATTGAGTAAGGAGCAGTTGACGTACAGCGCGAAAATATTCATCTACTTGCGCTTGGGGATTACGAAGTTCAGTTTCATGCCCCTGTTCATCAATTTTACGGATAATATATTGATTGACCCATTCGTATACGTTACGCCGAATATTCCAATCTTTTACCTCAAAAATAATGATACCTGTCTTTGGACCGACGACAACTAGATCAATACGGTCTTCGTTCCCTCCAGCTTGACGCCTTTCCAGGCTTGGCAAAGTACGTACTTCTCGTAAGAGAAAGTAGTCATCTGGCAAACCATGAAGAAAATCCAGCATTTTATTCTCTGCCTCGACTCCACCTCCTGTAGTAAGCTGAAGACCACGGCGCGGAATGATTCTCTCATCTAACATTATTACATCCTTTCTGCTTCCCATGCTTCGTATTGCCGTAAGGCTAATTTTAACTGGAGATATGCCTGACCGCCTTTATGGACACTCGCCTCGCTCTTTAAGTGATCGGCGATGTATGCTGGTTTGCAAAAGATTTTCACTGTACGTACATTGCTGCTTGCCAGTTGCTCAAGTAAGACAGTTCGGATACTCTCGTAAATGGTGGTATTTTGATCTGTCTCTTTTGGGTGAAATGGGAATTGTCTATCATTGGCTGGTACAAGTCGATTTGTGACGCTAATCTGGCACAAGCCCTTCCACTCAACATTAAGCAGTAGATCTGGACGTGTGAGCATAGATTTCTTTGCAGAAGGGAGGGAGGGCTGTAATAAACTCTGTTGTAGGTAACTACGTAGAAATATCAATGCCTCTTTGATTGAGAGAATGCCTGCAAGATAACGCGAGTTTAGGCTTAGCAAACAATGATAACAACTGTAGCCTGCCGTACTCTCTGATCTCGTTACCTGTTTGTCGTGTGCGGAATTGGATGTGCAAATGTGATCTTTCTGCTGTTCAAGATAGTCTTGCAGCATATCGTAGAGACGCTCGAAGATGCGAGGAAATGGCACTGCTCCACTTTCATCCTGTCCATAGATGAAATAACAGCCATCATCACCTTTTGCGTCGGCTTGTGTATAGAGTTCCACATCGGACATGATGCGTAGTTCGCTCTCATCCAGATTGAAATAGTGAGGAAGCGCCCAGAGCAATATCGCGAGAAAGTTAGCTCTCGTGTCTTGTCGTAAAATGCGATTGGAGAGGTATATGAGCAACCCATCGCGGACAATAGACGTACCAAAACGATATTGACCCTGATTGTCTTGAAATGGCTGCAAGTTCTTGCCTTCTTTGTTCCGTATGCCTTCATTAATGATATGCACTTTCCCCTGACGCACCAGATAGATACGGCAATAGTTAGGTCCTACAGCTGGTAAATCAGCGAGTGAGCTATTGTGCTGCAACATGCGTTTGAGCTTGTAGCGTTCGTCTGGATCGCGATGAGCATACAGATATTTTTCTTCGAGGAGATCGGCTTGCATGTATCTGGGGGAACGGTAGGGATGGTGTTCTGGATCGTACTCAATGGTGTATGAATCAGAAGGTTGTCGCTCAGCGACCTTCACCGGTTTTCCTCCACAATAGACAATGCGGCCAGGAGCCAATTTACGTGCGGCTTCCTCCGGTTCTCGTGAGGTTAATGTATTATCTTGTGTCTTCTTCTTTGTGTTTGTAGAGGCATCGACGAGCTGGATACCGTCCCTTCTAAACCCATAATCCGGGAACAGTCCTTGACTATATCCCTCCTCATGTGTAGATATTTTATCTAGCCATTGCTGAACGTCTTTACGCAGGTAAGCTTCTAGCCCGTCATAGATCTCTCCCATCTCCTTTTTCAAATGTAGTTCGTCATAGGTGAGAAAACGTTGTAAGTGTGCAATGAATTGGTCATAATGAAAGAGCAAGCGCAGATTTCTTTGCCCTGAGAGAAGGTGAGCATAGATGTGTTGGGCGACAATCTTAAGGTTGGTGAGTGTAAATTGCGGCGGAGTAATTGTTCCTTCAATCATTTTGAGCGGGTTCGCCAGATAATATTCGTCATGGCTATCACCAGACGAGGCTAACGTGACAATTGCAGCTGCGTGTACTTTCCCTTTTCGTCCTGCTCGGCCTGCACGTTGCGCGTAGTTGGCTGGACTGGGCGGGAAGCCAATCATCATAACTGAGGTGAGGTCACCAATATCAACGCCCATTTCAAGTGTCGGCGTACATATCAGGACTTCAATTTTGCCATTACGGAAATTTTCCTCACTCTCAGCTCGTTCTACATTATTGTGATCAGCGGTGTGACACTCCACACGTGGCGGTTTTTCCCCATACTTATTAACACGTTTTTTATGATATATCACTGTAATATATTTAGCATTTAATTGGTAATACGTTTTGCCCTGTGCTGTTTTCTTACATACAAGAACATCTTTTGTGTGTAAATATGATAGCAATGCTTCAATGCGTGCGCTTCCAAGTTGCTGAATAACATCTTTGTATTTTTCGCCTTCTTTTCCCAACGAGATAATATCGTAGCCCTGCTCCTTTACACTTTCTGTTCCGATACCATATTCTGTTTCAATCCGATATTTCTCTAAGTAAAAATGCTTTAGGTAGGAAGCGGGTGCTGGGAGCCATGATCTATCTATGGCACCTTGCGTGATAAAAACTTGTTGTATAAGTATATTGGCGTCGGTATCCAGTGCGTTTCGTATCTCCTCATTGAGGCAGAGGTGCCAGTCCTCATACGCAGATAGCTTTGTCAGCATACGGGCAAACCAGAAAGGAAGTTCTTGTATGATTTCTGATAAGATACTCTCATCCGCTGGTTTAATTCTTATCAAATCATTATACGCATCAATTAATGGTAGTTCTTCACTTATCCTCCATTGTTCTCCTGCTTGTTCAGTAAGAACACGGTCTGCGATTTCATCACGGAGCCGAAAACGAATGCCAGATGCGCGCTCACGGTTATCGATAAATCCCAGCAACTTGGATGCCATCTGGGTGGATGGATTACTGATCAGAGCATCGACTATTCTATGTACGTTAATCCAGTACAGACGTGGATGTTCCAGTAATAACTCTTCCTGTTGTGTTTTTGTCGCGATACCAGCGATACGTACAACATGTGTATGATTATGCGTGGGATAAAGAGCATAATATGCCCGTTCATCGACACTACTCCACTTTTCCTCCAACGAAAAGAAAACCTCACGGCTCTCCTCTGGCACTTTGAGATCATCGATGCGTTGTACCAGTACGGGAAAAATATTCTTTTCCTCGCTCAGCGTATATTTTTCGATGGGCCAGATAGCTGTACCATCGCTTTTTGCCACGCAAAGAGTGAAGTCTTGCTTACTCACACCAAATAGTAAACCATTACAAATGCGACAACGTGTTTGTCTTCCATCATAATAGTGACCACAGTGAAGACAGCGAGAAAGCCGTCCACCTAGATTGCTGAGCAAGAGGTGCATTCGATAGTCGAGGATAGCTTCGGGAACACTTTTGTTTTCATTTGAGTGACGGTAATCTGAGTGAAGGTAGTTCAGGTAATTAATGATACTGAGGTAAGCATATACAATTGACTCTGCATCTTTTGGCGATCTCTGATAGCGTTCATGGTAAAGTGTGCTAAACAGTTTTGTAAAATCGTCAATTGTGCGTTTCGGCTGTTTACTGTGGGTTTCTTGCAACTCTTGGCGTAGCATCTGCACAAAGAGGTTTTTTTGCATTGCGTTATAAATAGGGTGCGGTTCAGATCTGCCGACGCGCGGTTGTGGAA
Organism: Ktedonobacterales bacterium; assembly: GCA_027451525.1. Classification (GTDB taxonomy): domain Bacteria; phylum Chloroflexota; class Ktedonobacteria; order Ktedonobacterales; family Ktedonobacteraceae; genus DTNP01. The sequence continues at coordinate 698 of DAIDJF010000004.1, read as the reverse complement.
TAGAGGTTTTTGTAAGTTGCTCTGCTAAAACAAAAATCCTATCCCGCTCTTCATGTGATACTAGTGGCTCTCCCTCAATTTGGTCTGTTTCTGCCAATGAAAGGGAAGACTGATCGATTTGTGTTGTTTCTTCTCCGTAGATCGGTGTGATAAATGAGAATTCGTTGCTTGTAGGTAAACCAAAGATTGCTCTGGCAAAATCCTCAATCTGTGTTCTATCCTGATTTCTGTAGTACTCTCCGCCTTGTTGTAAGGTCGCGCTTGCTCCAATTTGTATCAGTTGCTGCTGGTCAGTACAGTGTGTACGGAGACGACGAAGCAAGAGGCTTAAATTAGCACCTTTTGATCCTCTGTAGTAGTGAATCTCATCAACAACAAGGTAACGCAACGTATCTGCTGATTGTTGAAACATGGTGCGATCTTCCGTGGTAAGCAGGCGGTCTAGCATCACATAATTTGTGACCAATATGTCAGGGGGTGCGTTTCGCATTGCTTCGCGGCGTGCTGATGGAGTTGAGCCAATGAAACTACCGACTGTGATACCAAATTTGTTTAAGGAATTATTCTCTTCGATGCGACGCAACTGATCATTTGCCAGCGCATTCATTGGGTAGAGAATAATTGCTTTGATACCACGTTTCTCCTTATTTCTTAAACAGTAGTCATAGATAGGAATAAGAAATGCTTCAGTTTTTCCA